>CAISBR010000001.1 GCA_903883645.1 uncultured Myxococcales bacterium
TCGACTTGGCCTTTACCAGCGGCGTGCTGATCCACATCCACCCCGACGACTTGCTGGCGTCGTGCAGCGAAATCCACCGTGTTTCAAAGCGTTACATTGTGTGTGTCGAGTACTTCGCCGACAAGCCCGAGGTGATTCCGTACCGCGGCCACATGGACCGCCTGTTCAAGCGCGATTTTGGCGGGTTTTGGCTCGACCACTTCGCCGACCTGCGGGTCGTGGATTACGGCTTCTTGTGGAAGCGCATCACCGGCCTCGACAACCTGACCTGGTGGGTGTTCGAGAAGCAGAGCTAGGGGGCGTTTAGCGCCAAGTACCCAAGATCGTACCCATAATCGCCAGATTGAGCGCGTCGCTGCCCACCTCGAGCGCCCAGACCTGAAAGCTAAAACCGCCAAAAAGCCGGTGCGACAGCGACGAGGCGGCGGCTAGCCCCACGCCCAGCAGCAGGCCCACTTGCGTGCCGTCTAGCGTCGAAAAGCTGGGATTGCTCGCCGCCGCCAGCTGGCACACCAGCGCCACGGTGATGGCCTGCACCAGCGCTGCGCCAAAGGTTGAGCCGAAAACGACTGCCATGTTCTGGCCTTTGCCGGGATCTTCGCCCGCAGTGCGGCCCATGGCGGCCCACCACAGCGGAAAAAAGGTCTTGGGGTTGAACCACAGGGCGCCGGCGACAAACGCGGCCAAGGTGGCGCCCACAATCGCCAGCCAGTTCAAGGAGCTAATATGCATGGTGACTCGCTGCCGTCGCGGTGTGCGCGGCTGGACCGGCCCATATCAAGCGGGCCAATCTCTGCCCACAGAAGGTATAGAACGGGTTAGTTTACTTGCGGATTTGCCGCGGAGGGCTCAGCGCACCTGCAGCAGTTTGGCCACCTGATCGCGCAGCGCCTCGGGCGTGACAGTGCTGGGCCGCACGGCGGGCGCCACCACCACCGTCACCCGGCTAAACAGCCTGCGGCGAAACGGCTTGACCATGCCGTTGCCGCCGGTCAGCTCGCGCTCGCTCAGGTGTTGCGGCAGATAGGCGAACTTGACCGGGCCAAACAGGGTCGAGTGTAGGCCCATTAAAAACACGCAACTGATTAAGATCGCAGGGCCTAGGTCTTCGCCCGCCGCAGCATGCGCTTTTCGACCGTCGCGATACCCAGGCCGCAGGCCAGCGCCGTCGTGGCAATTAGCGGCCACAGCAGGCCCTGCCCGCCCCGGTTGAGGACAAACCCCGCCGCCACGGGGCCCAGGCCAAAGCCGGCCTCAAAACTAAAGTCGAGCAGGGTATTGGCGCGCGTGCGCAGCCACTCGGGCACCGCCTCGGCCACAAACACCTTGGCGTTGGGCACCACCAGCACCTCGCCGGCCGTCCACACCGCCATCGAGGCAAACAGCCACCCCAGGTTCAGCGCGTGGCCATAGCCCACAAAAGCCAGGGCATACAGGCCTAGACCGATGCCCACGCACTTACCGGGCGCCAGCCCCGCTGTAAAACGCGTCGCCAGCGGCAGCATCAGCAGCACCAGCACGCCGTTCGCGGTCATCAGCAGGCCGTACATGCGCGGCGCGTGGTCGCCTAGCTCGCTCGCCAGCCACAGCGGCAGGGCAAAACCGGTCTGCGAGTAGGTCAGGCCGTGGGCGATAAAAAGCACCGAAAACAGCAGCAACGGCAGCGGCAACAGGCGCAGCGACGGCGCACTTTCGCCCTCTGCCGCGGCCGCTTCGGTGCTGGGGCGATGTTGGTGCGGATCGAGCAGACTGATCAGCCAAGCCGCGGCCAAGGTCGCGAGACCGGTGCCCACAAACGCCATATCGGGCGCGTACTCAAATAGCAGGCCGGCGCTGAGGGGCGACACCGCGTGGCCCACGCTCGAAGCGGCGTACAGCAGCGAAAACGAGCGCTTGCGGTCGGCGCGATCGTCGTCGGCATCGGCCACCAGGGTATTGATGAGCACGGCGGTGCTATTGTCGAGCGCCTGGGTGATGAGCAAAACGCCCAAGATCGCCCATAATGGACCGCAATAGGGCGTCAGGATCCAGCCGAGGCCCGCCACTACCAGCGCCCGCACCGCCACCAGGCGCGCGCCCCAGCGGTCGGACAACTGCACCGCCAGCAGCGCCGCCAGCGCGCTCGCGATCGCACAAGCACCCAGAAACAGACCCGAGTTGACCTCGCTCATCCCCAGCCGCTGCGTCATGTACAGGGCGAGCAGCGAGGTGGCTAGGTTGCCTAGGGCCAAGAAGGTTTGGGCGCCCACCACCGCCTTGACGGCGCGCGACATCGGGGCTGCGGGGGCGACATCGGCCATGCGAACGGGTACCTAATGGGGCAACCGCCCGTGCGCCGCGACGGTAGTCGGCCCTACCGCCAAGGTCAATGTTTGGCGGCGGCTTGGCAGGGCAGGCGCGCAGACCAACCTGCAGACCAAGCTGCAGGCCAACGTGCTGGGTAGGTCTTGACTTCGCCGGCTAATCGTCCAGCATCCGCCCGCCGACCTGTGGCGTGTGCCGCGAGTCTGGCTTGCGCAGCCAGAGCCATCGCGAGGATTCCCGTGTCTGCACCCGCATCTGCCCCCCCCTTGCTGGCCCTTGTCTGCAACCAGAAGCCGCTCGCGGTCGCTGGCCAGGTCGGCCCCGACGATCAATGGGAAGAATTTGACCGGCCCGAGACGATCGCCGCCCTGCGCAATGCGTTGCAGGCCTGTGGCTATGCCGTCACGGTGCTCGAAGCGGACAAGACGCTGCCGGTCGAGCTCAGCCACCTGGCGCCACAGCTGGTGTTTAACATTGCAGAAGGCCATAGCGGGCGCTGCCGCGAAGCGCTGGTGCCGGGTCTGTGCGAGCTGCTGGGCATTGCCTATACCGGCTCCGACGCCCTGACGCTGGCGGCCGCGCTCGATAAAACCGTCGCGAAGCGCTTGGTTGCGCACGAGGTCAGGGCGCCGCTCGGCTGGCTTATCGAGGGCGAGGCCGATATCGCGGCCCTGCAGCGCGTGCAACTGCCGTTTCCGCTCATTACCAAGCCCAATGCCGAGGGGTCGTCTAAGGGCATCGACGATAGCTCGCGGTGCAGTGATCTCGACCAGTTGCTGCGCGATGTGCGGCGGCTGCTGGCGGCCTATGGGCCTGTGCTGGTTGAGCAATTCATCGCTGGGACCGAGGTGTCGGTGGGTTTGGTGGGCAACGGCGAGCCGCAGATCACGGGCATGATGCAGATGCTGCCGGCCGAAGGGCCGAATCCCGATTTTATCTACTCGCTGCAGGTCAAGCGCGACTGGCGCGAGCGGGTGCGCTATGCCGTGCCGCCCGAGCTGCCCGACGGGGTGTGTGAGCGCGCTGCGCAGGCGGCCCGTGCCGTGTTTCGCCTGCTAGGTTGCCGGGATGTGGCCCGTGTCGACCTGCGTATCGATGCCGATGGTCAGCCGTGGTTTATCGAGGCCAATCCGCTGCCTGGGCTCGATCCGGTGACCAGCGACCTGGTGATTTTGTCGGTGGGCGGCGGTTGGACCCACGCGTCGCTGATTGCCCGCATCGTGCGCGAAGCGGAAAATCGCGCCGGACTGCCCCACCCCGTGCCCGCCTAAGGACCGTAAAATGCGCGTAGCCATTGCCTTTTCGCAGCAGCGCGACGCGCCCGATACCGATTTGGGCGAGGCGGTAGAGCACCTGTCTGCCGCGTTGCTTCGGCTGGGCCACACGGTGGTCACGGTGCCGCTGCAGCTGGATGTGCCGGCCTTTGTACAAGCACTCAATGCGGCGCAACCCGATGTAATCTGGAACCTTTGCGAAGAGTTGGGCGGTCGGCCGGGTCGCGAGCCGCACGCTGCCGCCCTTTGCGAGCTGATCGATGTGCCGGTGACGGGGGCCTCGTCGCTGGCGCTGGCGCTGTGCCTCGACAAGTCGCGCTGCAGGCACCTGCTGGCGGCTGAGGGTGTGCCGGTGCCGGCGGGCGTGCGGGTCGACGATCCCGAGCAAATGCCGTTGGATCTGCCGTTGCCCGCGGTGGTCAAGCCGACCAGTCAAGACGGCAGCACGGGGATTGACCGCGACTCGTTCGTCGACACGCCCGAGGCTGCGCAAAATGCCGTGCGGCGGCTGGTGCAAGCGGGCCTAGGCCCTGCGCTGATCGAGCATTTTGTGGCCGGTCGCGAGCTGAATTCGCTGCTGCTGGGGCCAGTGGCAGGGCCGCTGCACTACGTCGCCTTTGGCGAAGTGAGCTTTGTTGGGCTGCCCCCGGGCGAGCCGGCCATCTTGACCTGGGCGGCCAAATGGCAAGAAGACAGCCCGGCTTACCAGGCCACGCCCGTCCACTATCCGGCCCGGCTGGATCCGGCGCTAGCGGCCGAAATCCGCCGCATCGGCGACCGCGCGTACGTGGCGCTGGGGCTGTCGGGCTACGCGCGCCTCGATCTGCGGGTCGATGGCGACGGCCGGCCATGGGTCATCGACGTCAACCCCAATCCCGACATGTCGCCCGATGCCGGGCTGGTGCGGGCGCTGCCGACGGTGGGGCTCACCTTCGACGACTTTGTGGCGCGGCAGCTGGCGTGGGCGTGGGTGAAGTAGTGCGCCGGTGCTATGCCTTGCGCAGCGGCAGCAAGTCGCGCACCCGCGCATCGCGGAAGTACAGGCCGCCCCACACGATTGCGCCGATCAGCACGGGTGCAAACACCGGCTCGCCGCTGCGCAGATGGGTGACGACTGCGCCGCCCAGGTAGCCCGTCAGCAACACGGCGCCCAAGCTGGCCGTGCGCGGAATGGCGTACACGATCACGCAGAGAAGCTCCAAGATGCCAATGGTGGTAGCCTGCTCGGGCTTGAAGCCAAAACCGGCCCACTGACTCATGAACTTGGCGTCGGCGCTCAGCTTCATCGCCGCGCTCATGGCAAAAATCAGGATCGGTAGTGCGGTCAGGATGCGGCCGGCCCACAAAAAGGCCTTGCTGTTCGGGTTCATGCGTACTTCCTTTGGGCGCCCGTGCGGGCCGGTTGTCAATTGCGGTTACGAACTTCGACTTGGTTACAAATCGGAACCTATGCTAGAATAGGTACTGGCGGCGCGGCGCGCAAGGAGGCACATCGATGTCACTGAGTCACATAGCAAACGGGCTGCATGGCGACCACAGCGGCTGCTTGGCGGTGCGCGAGGTGCTGAACCGGGTTGGCGACAAGTGGAGCGCGCTCGTGATTGTGATGCTTGAACAAGGGCCAAAACGTTTCAGCGAGTTGCGCCGCGGCATCGAGGGCATTTCGCAGCGAATGCTTACGCTGACGGTGCGCGGGCTCGAGCGCGACGGCCTGGTCACGCGCACCGTGACGCCGTCGATTCCGCCGCGGGTCGACTACGCGCTGACGCCGCTGGGCCAGGCGCTGCTGGTGCCGGTGCTGGCGCTGGTGCAGTGGGCGCGCGAGAACCGGGCGGCGATGCAGCTGGCGCGCGAAACCTTTGATACTGTGGTAAATTTTGATACTGCGGGAGATCCTGCGGGCTAGCTGGGCGGCGCGCCCCCTTCAATGCCCTTCAGTCGCCGGTACAAGGTGTTGCGGCTAATGCCCAGCCGCCGCGCCGCTTCGCTCATGTTGCCTTGCACGGTCGCCACCACCCGCCGAATGGCGCCGTCGGATAGGCTGCGCAAGTTGTTGGGCACCTCGGCGCGCAAAGGCACAGTGGCCGGCGCTGCAATGGGGTGCGAAGGGCTAAGATCACTGCGTAATTCGTCGGGAAGATGCTGCCAGCTGATGACAAACTCGTCGTCGTCGAGCAGCGCGCAGGCGGTATGCAGCGCCCCGGCCAGCTCGCGCACATTGCCGGGCCAGCCATACCCGGCGAGCGCCAATGTCACCGCGGGGTCCACATGTACCACCCGTTTAGGCGACGCTTCAGCCAGAATTCGCGCCATCAGCGCCGCTAGGTCGGTGCGTTCGCGCAGGGGTGGCAGCGTCAGCGGCAGACCCTGGATGCGGTAGTACAGGTCGGCGCGAAACAGCCCAGCGGCCACTTGCTGCTTGAGCTGGCGATGTGTCGCGCAAATCAGCGAAAACTCGACGGCAATGGGGCGCGCGCCACCCAGCGGCGTCACCTGTCGCTCTTGCAGCACCCGCAGCAGACGGGCCTGCAGGCCCAGCGGCATGTCGCCGATTTCGTCGAGAAACAGCGTGCCACCATCGGCTTGGCGAATGTGCCCCAGCGAGCCGGCCTTGCGGGCACCGGTAAACGCCCCGGCCGCGTAGCCAAACAGCTCGGCCTCGATGAGCGGCTCGGGCAGCGCCGCGCAATTGAGGGCCACGAACGGCCGGGTGCGCCGTGGCCCCGAGTCGTGCACCGCGCGCGCAAACAGCTCTTTACCCACACCCGTTTCGCCCTGAATCAGCAGTGCGATCGGCTTGCTCGCCACCCGCCGGGCCCGATCGACGGCTTCGGCCAAGCGCGGGTCGCCGGTATCGAGCTCGGCCAGGGCATCGCGGGCCGGCGCCGGCGTACCCCGGCTGGGCGCGACCAGGGTGATGGGGGCAGGGCGATCGACGCGCAGCTGGACCAAGGTGCCGCCGCGCACCTCTACGGTATGCACGCCAGGGGGTTGCTCGCGGCCCCACGCGTGCAGCTTGGCCAGTCGCACATCCAGCCACTTTTCGATGGGTTGTCCGTAAATATCGGGATGATCACTGCCCAGCAGTGCGATGGCGGCCATGTTGGCGCCGGCGATTTGGCCACTTTCGGTCAAGGCGAGGTGGCCCTCGACGCCGGTGCCCAGCGCTTGCGCAAGCACATGAAAACGCACCACCAGTTGGTGGCCATGGCGAGCCTGAAAGAGCCCATTTTCGACCATTTGCGCGGCGGCGCGCACCAGCCCCGGCGTCTGCAGGCGGCGGCTATGCTGCTCGCCCGACACATCGAGCACGCCCACCAGCCGGCCGTCGGGCGCCACCACCGGGGCCGCCGCACAGGTCAAAAAGCCATTGCGATCCAGATAGTGCTCGTTGCCGTGCACCGATACGGCCACCTGCTCGGCCAGCGCAGTGCCGATGGCGTTGGTACCCCGGTCCTGCTCGTGCCAAGACGCGCCCGGCGCAAGGGCGATCTGCTCGGCGCGGTTCAAGAATTTGGCATCGCCCAGCGAGCGCAGCAGCAGGCCACGGTGGTCGGCCAGCACCACTAGGCTGCCCGTGTCGCGGGTTTGCGCGTGCAGGTAGTCCATGACCGGCGCCGCGTGGTTCAGCAGCTCGCGCTGGCGCTCTAGGGCTTGCTGCAGCTCAAAGGCCGACAGGTGGGGCGCATCGCGGCGCGGCTCGTCGGGAGCCAGCCCTGCCGTGCGACTGCGCAGCCACGAACGCGCCACAAACGGGTCGAGCAGGTCCGCGGCGACTTGGCCGTGGTCGTGCAGCAGGCGTCGCGCGCGCGCCAGTGCCGTTTGCGAAAGGGTCATGCAAGCCTCCGACCATCATGGCAAGTCAGCGGCTGCCGCACCGCCGCCAGCCATCCTAGGGGCTGCTGCTGGCCTGGGCAAGTTGCAACGTTCGCGGCGGCGATACCTGTGTCAAAACGGGACAGATGGTGTCACAGCCGATGCAACAGGTTGGCACAGGTGACAATCACCGCGACGCGACGAAGATTCAGCATTTACTCCTAATTTCAAGCATCTGCATGCCTGGCACGATTCGTGCTTTGTCTAATGGATGCCGGGACAACCACAGCACGCAGCTGCCGGCACTGCGCTTCTAATCGGCCGCTAGGCCATTTCGATTTGGAGATAACTCATGATTTATGCCGCTCCCGGAACTGCCGGTGCCAAGGTGCAATTCAAGGCTAAATACGACAACTTCATCGGCGGCCGCTGGGTCGCGCCGGTCAAGGGCCAGTATTTCGACAACGTAACGCCCACGAGCGGCAAGGTATACTGCCAGGTGGCGCGCTCTTCGGCCGAAGACATTGAATTGGCTCTAGATGCTGCCCATGCTGCCGCCGATGCTTGGGGCAAGACCTCGGTTACGGCCCGCGCCGCTGTGCTGAACAAGATCGCGGACCGCATCGAGGCGAATCTCGAGGTGCTGGCGTACGCCGAGACAGTCGACAACGGCAAGCCGATTCGCGAGACCCTGAACGCCGATATTCCGTTGTCGGCCGACCACTTCCGCTATTTTGCCGGCTGCATTCGCGCCCAAGAGGGCTCGCTGGCCGAGCTCGACGAGACCACGGTGGCCTACCACTTCCACGAGCCGCTGGGCGTGGTGGGGCAGATTATCCCGTGGAATTTCCCGATCTTGATGGCGGCGTGGAAAGTCGCGCCGGCGCTGGCCGCGGGCAACTGCGTGGTGCTCAAGCCGGCCGAGCAGACGCCGACGAGCATCCTGGTGCTGATGGAGCTGATCGCCGACTTGCTGCCGGCCGGTGTGCTCAATGTTGTCAACGGCTTTGGTCTTGAGGCGGGCAAGCCGCTGGCATCGAACAAGCGCATCGCCAAGATCGCGTTTACCGGCGAGACCAGCACGGGCCGGCTGATTATGCAGTACGCCAGCCAGAATCTGATCCCGGTGACGCTCGAGCTCGGCGGCAAGTCGCCCAACGTCTTCTTTGCCGACATCATGGACGCCGACGACGACTTTTTCGATAAGGCGATCGAGGGGTTGGTGCTGTTTGCCTTTAATCAGGGCGAGGTTTGCACCTGTCCGTCGCGGGCGCTTATCGAGGAGTCGATTTACGAGCCCTTCATGGCGCGCGTGATCCAGCGCGTGGCGGCGATTATCCAGGGTAATCCGCTGGATACGACCACCATGCTGGGCGCCCAGGCCTCTACGGAGCAGGTCGAGAAGATCCTCAGCTACCTCGATATCGGTCGCCAAGAGGGGGCCAAGTGCCTGATCGGCGGCGAAGCGGCGGTGGTGCCGGGCCTCGAAGGCGGCTACTACGTCAAGCCCACGGTATTCGCTGGCCACAACAAGATGCGGATCTTCCAAGAAGAAATCTTTGGGCCGGTGGTCTCGGTCACCACGTTCAAAGACGAGGCCGAGGCCCTAGAGCTGGCCAACGACACCCTGTACGGCCTGGGCGCCGGCGTCTGGACCCGCGACGGCAGCCGCGCGTACCGCATGGGCCGCGGCATCAAGGCCGGCCGCGTCTGGACCAACTGCTACCACGCCTACCCCGCCCACGCCGCGTTTGGCGGTTACAAGCAGTCGGGCATCGGCCGCGAGACCCACAAGATGATGCTCGACCACTACCAGCAGACCAAGAACTTGCTGGTTAGCTATAGCCCCAAGGCGTTGGGTTTCTTCTAGAAAGTTATCGCGAATCGGCTCCGGCACCTCTGGCGGTGGCAAAGTCAGCCCCGCCAGAGTGCTGGCCGGCATGGAGGGCGTATGATCGACCGAGTTCTCGCCACGCCGGCGGCGCTAGAGCTGATCGCGGTGCTGAGCGCCAAGCACGGGCCGCTGATGTTTCACCAATCGGGCGGCTGTTGCGACGGCAGTGCCCCCATGTGTTACCCGCTCGGCGAATTCCTGACCGGCGACGCGGACATCGAGCTGGGCAGCATCGGCGGTTGCCCCTTCTTTATCGGCCGGGCGCAATACGCCTATTGGCAGCACACCCAGCTCATTATCGACGTGGTGCCGGGCCGCGGCGGCATGTTTTCGCTCGACGGGCCCGAGGGGCTGCGTTTTTTGACCCGCTCGCACCTGTTTACCGCCGCCGAGTATGCCGAGGTTGAGAAGCAGCTGGCTTTGTTGCGGTAATGCTGGCGCAAAACGCCTTGATTGGCTTGAGCATCGCCATTTCTCGGGTCGACCCGGCGGCACTGGGGCCGGCATAGCAAAACCACTTACGGTGTGCCCTTGGCCGTCACTGTTACGCCCGTGGCGGTACACGCCACATCGTAGTCCGTCGACTTGAACACACTGGGCGCAAGCATCTGACAATTGTACAAGAACGTCGCCGTTGGCTGCACCGCTAGCTTGGCGCGCGCCTTCTGCTTGGCCCCTGGCACACCGGTAAGCCAGAACTGCGGCGACGCGAGCAGGGCACCGCAGTAGGCGCGCGTCGCTTTCTCAAGGTTGTTGGTCACCATGATCGCCGGGGTGCCCAGGCCGCCTGCGCCAAAAAGTGCAAGCGTCACTTGCAGTTCGCCAGCCGGCAGGTCGGGTTCGGTGATCAGCCGGTCGCGCAGTGCCGTCACGATATCGCCCACCGTGCCCTGTTGCTGCACCACTTTAGTAATCATTTGGTCCACATAGTCGCCGTCGGCCGTGGCGGGCGTGCTCAGCTTGGTGCCATCGGGCAGCTCGACGCGGCAACTCGCCACCAGCGAACGCCACAGGGCAAAGCCAGAGGGGTCCATG
This sequence comes from uncultured Myxococcales bacterium, assembly GCA_903883645.1. Taxonomy (GTDB): domain Bacteria; phylum Myxococcota_A; class UBA9042; order UBA9042; family UBA9042; genus SXRM01. The sequence continues at coordinate 10,324 of CAISBR010000001.1, forward strand.
TCTTCGGTGCCCGGCCGCGCGTCGTCTAAGAAGCCGCCGATGCGAAACGCCACTTCGTTCAGGTTCTTGGGCTGCGGAAAGCCGATCGAGTCGTCGAGCGCAATCTCGCCGTCGATAATCGGCATCGGCTCGGGCGGCACCCAGCCCGCCGCCTTGGCCGCCATGCGCACCAGGGTCAGCGGTTGCTCGCGGTGCAGACCGTCGGCCGGGCCATTGGCCTTTTGGGTGGGGTCGTCAATGTTCGTCGTAAACGGGTCAAAAATCGGCACCAAGCTATAGGGCCCCGCCGGACCACAGCCCGCGCTCGCCGGCAGCTCGTTAAACGTGGGCTCGAGCACCAGCGCCGTCGCCACCGCCCGCAGCGACCAGTGGTGGGTAATCAGCGTCTGCGTCAGGTCGGCCATCACATCGCGCTCGTGGCTATTGCGCGGAAAACGATGGGCGAGTGTCAGCGGCGAGCCGTACACCAGCGCCCACAGGTCGCTCGCCAGGCGATTGCCCAGCAAGTAGGCCAGGGCGGTGTCGGGGTCGGCGGCAATTGCAACTGTGTCCAAGGGCTTTGTGGCCCCCTTGAACTTGTTGAGGCCGGCGCGCAGCCGCGCTTCTACGTCCCAGATGCTGCCCTTTGCGCCCAGTGGCCCGCCCAAGAAGCCCTCGGTGCCATCTAGGGCCGGCAACACGTCGCCCTTGGCCAAGAATTGCCCGCACGCCGGTGCCCACTGCCACGGTCGCACCGACGCGGTCTTGTCGTCGGGCCACACGGGGATTTCTGGCGCCTCGACAATGGCGTTTTTCGACAGCACGCCGCGCGCCCGCAGCGCCTGGTAGGCCACCACTTCGGTTGGGCCTTGATCGACACCCAGCAATGTCTTTTCGAACGAGCCGGGGATGGCGTAGAAGCGGTTGGTGGCCGGGTCGTCGGTCCAGGTCGTTGAGTAGTTGCTGTTGTGGCAGTTCATGCAGCCCAGGCTGCGGTTCATGTACAGGGCCATAAAGCGCTCGCCGTTGGCCATGCGCCGCAGGCGATCCATCTCGACCGCATCCACATTTTGGCAAAACGAGCCGGGCCGCCCCAGCATCGCGAACAGCTGGGCGTCGAACCACGGCGACACATCGTCGAGCGCCACCGCCGAGTGCGCCAAGTCGCCCATCGTCGCCCCCGGCTTGGGCATTGGCGTATCGGGGCCCTGGTCGCGGATGTGCTCGGCCAGCGCGGTCGTCTCGGTCGCGGCGGTAAAAGTGCCGTAGCAGTTTGGGTTTACCGTATGGCCCGAGCGCGTAATGTGCGACAGCTGGTACAGCACCTCGACCCAGCGCTGCTGCGCTTCGGGCGTCTGCAGCAGGCCCTGCGCCACCTTTTCGCGGCCGGCGACCTTGACGAACTGCACCAGCACATCGACCTCAGCCATACTCCAAGGTTTTCGCCCGAGTAGCACCTGTATGGCGCGGATCGCCCAGGCCTCGTCGCCGGCATCGCACACGCTGGGCGGCAGAGGTGGCTCGGGGGTCGCATCGGCGCTATCGGCGGCATCTGCTGGCCCGGCCGCGTCGGCATCTTCGCCTGCAGTATCAACAGGATCTGTGGTATCGGCCACGGCAGCATCGACCCCATCCGCAGGTGGCGCGGTATCGGGGGCGGCGGTGTCCGCTACGGGTGCATCGGCGACCGCATCGACCTTGGCGGCAGGCGTAGACGTAGCGCCATCGCTACATGCGGCGAGCCATGCCACGCAAGCTAAGACGGCGACAAGCTTTTGTGTGTAGCGGGTGTTCATGCCTGCACCCCCAGCACGACCTGATTCAGCTTAATCAGTGCCTCTTGCACCGTCTTGGCCCCTGGCACATCCGTGAATTCAAACGTCTCTTTCGAGAATGGGTAGATGCCCAGCGCCACCAGCGTCGCCATGCGCGTCTCGGCCGGCGTCAGCGGATTAACGGGCAACGAATTCGCGTCGATCGCACCCACAATGCCCTTTTGCTTGGTGCCCACCGGCCCGCCAAACATAGCCGTCACATAGGCATTGGGGTGGTGGTTGCGGCCCAGCTGGTAGTCTTGCGGCAGTGGCGAGCGGCCAAACTCGGAATTGATGACGACCAGCGTATCGGCCAAGTCGAGCTTGTTGGGGTCGAACTCGCCGGGACTATTAATGATATTGCACAGGCGCTGCCACAGCATCGGGTAGCGGTCGACGGCCTTCTTGGCATAGGCGGTGTGGAAGTCGTAGCCCTGCACGCCAAAAAAGTCAGCGCCTGCCGAATAGCCCGTATCGACCACGGTGACGTGCTTGGCCGCCCCCGCAGTATTGTTTAAGATCTTGGCCGCCAGCTTCAGCTTGGTCTGCGTCAGGTCGTAGGCAAAGGCGCCGTACAAGCTGCTGCCGGGCGGCGACACAAAATCGCTGGGGCTCAGGACTAGGCCTAGCTCTTTCAGTCCGCCTAGTTGCGTGTCGATGCTGTCGAGATTGGCCAGCGACGCCGAGCGCACATGCCCGTACTTGCCCGGCCAGGTGTGGCGCGCCAAGAAACTCGCCCCCATCGCCTGCGACAGCTGATGCACCGGCGCGGGCTCGGGCACGATGGTCTGAAACAGCGCAGAAGGATTGCCGTCGACCCGCAATTCGAGCGGCCGCGCGCCCACCGGATGCATGCCTACGCGGCTCGCGCCCGGCAGCAGCGTCGGCCCTTCGGTCAGCACATACGCCGCCGCACCGATAACCCCGGGCGAGTGCTCGAGTTGGTAGTGCGAAATGGCCGTGCCCAGGCCCGCAAGCCGCGGCGAGCCGCCCGACAGACCCGTCGCCGCCAGCGGCCGCGCAAACGGGTGCGGATACACGCCGTGCGACAGCACATGCAGGCGCATGCGGCCCACAATGTCGGTGCGGCTGCGCAAAGGCTCGGCCAAGATGCCAAATTTGACGGGGTGGCCCAGAGAATCTACAGCAAAATCAACGAGCGCAGGCCCCTTGCACTGCGGCACTTGCGCCGCAAGGGTGGGGATATTGTCGGCACCTTGCTGAAACGTCCACCACTGCGAACCGGTCTTTTGCCCGTAAGCGGGGTCGTCGCTCGCATAAAACGTCTCCCACGGGCACAGGCCGCCCAGTACAAACACCTCGAGCACGCGCTTGGCCTGCAGCTGGGTGGGTAGCTGAAAACCCTTGAACTCGTCTGGGTAATCGCCCCATTTCGGCGCGTCGGTGGCGCGACTGTCGCCGCTGCGCAACAGGGCGAATCCGCCGGCCAGAGCCGCAGCGCCGGTTTGCAAGAAGCGGCGGCGGTCCATGCCAAGCGGGCTAGACTGGGTTTCAGGGGCCAAAACGGCAGGCACGGCGGTCGCGCTGCGGTCTGCGCTCGCGATCGCCGGGGTGCGGCTAGCTGGGTTTTTCATGTTGCCTTACAAGGCTTTGTGAGCCAAGCCTTCGGTCACGTACAGGCAGAAACGCGCGGTGCCCGCGTCGAGACAATGCGACACCGCTTGCCCAGGCTACGAGCAGTTGCCGGTCGCGTCAATCGCCAATAAGGCCGTCGATCGTAAAGTAAAGTGCTGACTTGCTGCGGCGCTGGGCTAGCTGTTGACCATGCGCTCGGGCTGCCCGGTCGACTGCAGCACCGCACGCCACAGCGGATGGGTGGGGTCGAGGCGCTTGCGTCCGGCGGTAACTGCACCAATTGGCACGTGAACTTGGCGGCCGCGCACCCGACCCACTAGCATCGCCGTCTTGCCTGCCAGCGCCGCGTGCACCGCATTTTGGCCCATCTCTTGGCAATACACGGCGTCGGAAGCGTCGGCCGGCGCGCTGCGGATGGTATAGCCCGGATCGATGTAGCGCACCGCCACGGCCACCGAGCGCTCGGCAAAGAATTTCTCGATGCGACCGCGCAAAAGTCGTCCGATATCACCAAGTTTTACATTGCCCGAGGGGTCCTTGCCGGCCACCCGCATCTCTTCGGCCAGGTACTCTTGGCCCGCGCCCTCGGCCACCACCACCAGCGCGTGGCGGCGATCCATCAGGCGGCGGTGGATGTGGGCCAGCACGCCGTTCGGGCCATCGAGCTCGAACGGAACCTCGGGCACCAGCACGAAATTCGCCTCGCCCGACGCCAGCGCCGCCTGCGCCGCGATAAAGCCGGCGTCGCGCCCCATCAACCGCACCAGCCCCACACCGTGAAACGCGCCGTGGGCCTCGGCATGGGCGGCATCGATGGCCTGGCGCGCGAGGCTGACCGCGGTCGAAAAGCCAAAGGTTTGGTCTACAAACAAGATGTCGTTGTCGATGGTCTTGGGGATGCCGATGACCGCCGTCTCGAGCTTGGCCTCGCGCACCGCGTTCGAGATGGCCTGCGCCGCGCGCTGGGTGCCGTCGCCGCCCACCATGAACAAGACGTTGATCGCCTCGCGCTGGATAAACCGCACGATGTCGTCGACCGGGGGCGTGCCGCGCGACGAGCCGAGCAGCGAGCCGCCCTCGCGATGGATGCTTTTGACCGAGTCGGGGCCCAGACGCAGCGGTGCGCAGTCTTCGCTGACAAACCCGCGCAAACCATAGCGAATACCCAGAATTTGCTGCACGCCGTAATGGTGCGACAGGGTCATCACCAGCGAACGCACCACGTCGTTGATGCCGGGGCACAGACCGCCGGCCGACACAATCGCGGCGCGCACATCGGCCGGGCGAAAGTAGAGGCGCTCGCGCGGCCCCGCCAGCTCGACGGTGGGGGGTTGCTCGCCGCGTTCGATAATGGCGCGAATCGTTTCCCAATTCTCGTGAAAGAGCAGGCGGTCGGTGTCGGCGGTGAACTCGGCCTGGCCGCCATGCGCGGCGTGGGCGAGCTGCAGGGGCGACGAAAAACGGCTGGGACCAAGGGATTCGATCGTAAAATCAGAGAGATGAAGGGGCTCCATTAGGCCAATGTCCTTGGGGCGACGGCGGGAGGTCGCGGCGGCATTGTCCCACTCCCCGCCCGGCGCGGCAACTTTGTGCCGGACTCACAGTCGGCTCGCACACCCCTGAAACCAACCCGGATCGCGCGCAGTAGCCGCGCCGCTGGTCGCTGTTTCCTTGTAAACTCGGCCATTTCCGCCTTGACTTTCGCTGCTTGCCGCCGCACGCTTGCTGCTCGATAAGCGATGATGCTGGCGGGCTAGTGCAGGGCCTGGGGCCGTGAGGGAGAGCGAGATGAAGCAGAATCATGGGTTTGTGTGGCTAGCGGCGAGTCTGTTGGCGATGAGTGTGGCGCTGAGCGGCTGTGGCGACGACAGCGCCGTAATCGGTTCGTCGGTCGCCGGCGATGCTGGATTGGATAGCAGCGGCGCAGACTTGACTACCTATGGCGATACGCCTGTGGCCGATGGCGTGATCAGCGACAGCGTGGCCGCCGATGCCCCTGCCGAGGTTGCGGCCCCCGACGCCGTACTCGACGTTGCTCCGGATGCCAATGCGAACGAAGTAGATGCATCGCAACCTGATGTTTTGGTAGATGATATTGCGCTAGTCGATGTTGCCGTGGCCGACACAGCCGAACCTGACACAGCCGAACCTGATACAGCCGAACCCGACACAGCCGTGGCCGACACAGCCGTGGCCGACACAGCCGAACCTGATACAGCCGAACCTGACACGGTCGAGCCCGATGCAGACGACGCACAAGATGTGCTGCCCAATGATGATCTGAAACCGGAATGCTTGGTGGATGGCGACTGCCCCGGCGCCACCCTGCCGTGCCAAAACGCCGTCTGCCTAGCCGGCGCTTGCACCGCGATCGCCCTGGCCGACGGCGCCACCTGCACCGACAGCGACGCTTGCACCGTGGGCGACGCGTGCGTGGCGGGGGCGTGCGTGCCCGGCTTGGTTGCCAGTTGTGACGACAAAAACCCATGCACCGAAGATAGTTGCGTGACGAGCAGCGGCTGTGCCTACCAGCCGAACTCGGCCAGTTGCGACGACGGCAACCCCTGCACCGCGGGCGACGCGTGCGTGGGCGGCCAGTGCAAGTCGGGCACGAACATCGGGTCCTGTGCCAGCGACGCCGACTGCGCGGGCAGCGAAGACGGCAACTTCTGCAACGGCACCTTGTACTGCGACAAATCGGCCTGCGGCGAGTGCAAGGTCGACCCCAAGATGATCGTGGTCTGCGACGCCGGGCTAGACGGGCCTTGCAGCGAAAGCGTGTGCGAGCCCACCACCGGCAAGTGTGGCAGCAAAGCCAAGAACGACGGCGGGGCCTGCGATGCCGACGGCTCGGCCTGCACGATCGGCGATGTCTGCGCGAGCGGCGCGTGCAAGGCGGGCGCACAGCTCAATTGCAACGACGATAACCCATGCACCACAGACAGTTGTGACCCCAAGGCCGGCTGCGTGAACGCGAACAACAGCCTGCCGTGTACCGACGGCAACGTATGCACCGACGGCGACCTCTGCGGCAAGGGCGCGTGCGTGCCCGGCCCAGTAAAAGCCTGCAGCGACGGCAACTTGTGCACCGACGACGGCTGCGGCCCCGGCGGCTGCGTCTTCAGCCCCAACAGCGCCCCGTGCAGCGACAGCAACGCGTGCACCGCCGGCGATGTATGTAGCGGCGGCGACTGCCAGGCCGGCAGCCCAATCGCCTGCGAAGACGGCAACTTGTGCACCGCCGATGCCTGCGACGGCAGCACCGGCTGCACCCACACGCCCAGCAGCGTGGCCTGCGACGACGGCGACGCCTGCACCAGCGGCGACATCTGTGCCAGCAGCAAGTGCGCGCCCGGCAAGGTCGTTGTGTGCAGCGACGGCAACCCGTGCACCGACGACGCGTGCGATACCAAGACGGGCTGCAAGTTCACAAACAACACTGCCACGTGCGACGACAACAACGCCTGCACCCAGAGCGATGGCTGCAAGCAGGGCGCTTGTGTTCCCGGTATCCCGCCCGTGTGCGGCGACAATAATCCTTGCACAACAGAGACGTGCGACCCCGGCCAAGGCTGCAAGAACGTGCCCAACACGCTGCCCTGCGACGACGGCGACGCCTGCACCCAGGGCGACGCGTGCGCCGCGACCCAGTGCGTCCCCGGCAAGGCCACCCTGTGCAACGACGGCAACCCGTGCACCGACGACGCGTGCAACCCCAAGATCGGCTGCACCACCAGCGCCAATAGCGCGCCCTGTGATGACCAAAATGCGTGTACAATCATAGATATATGCAAGGGTGGCGCGTGCTTGCCCGGCGCGCCCACCGCGTGCGACGACGACAATCCGTGCACCACCGACACATGCTCGCCCGCGCAAGGCTGCTCGAGCAAAGCGAATACGTTGCCCTGCGACGACGGCAGCGTGTGCACCCAGGGCGACAAGTGCGCGCTGGGTGTGTGCGTGCCGGGCAAGGCCATGGCGTGTAACGATGGCAATTCATGCACTTCGGATAGCTGCGACATCGACAACGGCTGCGTCTTCGTCAGCACCACCAGCGCCTGCAGCGACGGCAACGTGTGCACCACCAGCGACGCCTGCCTAAATGGCGCGTGCATCGCCGGGGCCAGCCAGGTCTGCGACGACAGCAACCCCTGCACGACCGACAGCTGCGACCCCGGCGCTGGATGCAAATTCATTGCCAATACAATGCCTTGTGACGATGGCAGCGTGTGCACCATGGGCGACGTCTGCGCGGCCACAGCCTGCAAACCCGGCAAGTCGATGGTGTGCAACGACGGCAATGCCTGCACCGACGACAGCTGCGATGCGATCGACGGCTGTACTTCAGCTGCCAATACAGCGACTTGCAACGATGGCAACGCCTGCACCGGCCCCGACGCCTGCAGCAAAGGCGGCTGCGCGGGCAAGTCGGTCAGCTGCGACGACGCCAACCCCTGCACGGTCGACGCTTGCGACGCCACCGCGGGCTGCAGCCACACCGCGCCCGACGGCTGGGGGGCATGCAGCAGCAAATGCGTGGACTTGCAGAACGACGCCGGCAACTGCGGCCAATGCGGCAAGGCTTGCAACTCGGGCGAGTTGTGCCTAAAAGCCCAGTGCACGCCCATCGTTTGCATCCCCAACGCCCCGGTCAGCTGCTACGACGGCGGCCCGGGCACCGTGGGCGTCGGCCCGTGCAAAGCCGGCTCGCGCACCTGCAACGCCCAGGGCACCGGCTGGACCGGCCCCTGCAGCGGCGAGGTAGTCAACGCGGCGAGCGAAGACTGCGCGACCCCCGTCGACGACGACTGCAACGGCAAGACCAACGACAGCGCGGTGTGCGGCGTGGCCACGTATCGCTTCAATTATGCAGGGGATTGTGGCTCGTACTGCTACTACGACGAGCCCCACAACGTCGTCATCAACGGCGTGGGCAGCAACAACGGCGGCTACAACACGCTCGAGCTCGGCCAGCTGCTCGACGGGGTCAAGGGCGGCGACGACTGGACGCTGAACTTGGGCAAAGGCAACGCCTACGAGTGGGTCGGCTGGGCGGGTAAGACCGCAGAAGTTGACTTCAAATTCCCCAAGGCGCGGCTGACGAAGCTGGTGCGACTGGGCCTCGACAACTACATCAGCGGCGGCGTGTACGAGCCTACGCAGGTGGATGTGCTGTTCTCGAACGACGGCGTCACGTGGTCGACGGCGCAGGTCTATAAGCTGAGCGATAGTACGCTGCCGGCGATTCTGGCGGGTAAGCGCGGGGATATTACGCTTAACTTTAGTGCTGTTACCGCCCAGTGGCTCAAGGTGCGCTTCTACAACAGCTCGTGGACGTTCTTGGACGAAGTGGCGTTTGATTAGGGGTAGGATAAAGGGGTTGGTGTTGGGCAATGCCACCCGCAATGGCACCTTCGACGCCACGGGCAAGACCAAGGTCACGCTGACCTTGCAGAGCTGGTTCGATGTCGAGGGGCCCCTGCGGCACACAATGTCTGGCATTCCATCGCGCGGGTGGTTCGCCTATGCATGGCAGTGCCCCGCCCCGTCGCGACATCACCGCCAGAGCCGGCCAGCGCGACAAATATGAAGACAGTACCGCCGGAGGAGCGGACCCCGCAGGCCAGGAACCAGAAACTCTCAAACCAGGAACGCCCAAACCAGGAACGCCCAAAGAATAGCCAATGCGGCCGGATCGCTCGTTCTAGGCGGCTCTGGCACAACGCCCGAGACAAGAGTACTCTGGCAAGCAAGTGCTGACTCGGGCCTGGCCAGAACTGGCAGAGCGTGGCTCGGGGGCACAGGAGGTCACATGCAGAGTATTTATGGGCTGTCTTTAGTTAGCGTGATCTTGGCGGCGTGTGGTTCCGCCAGCGTCCCGCTTGGCACAGTCACGGTCGACGCGAGCAAAAGCGACACGCCTGGCGCCGACACGGGTGGATCGGGCGACTCAAAAGGGGGCCAAACCCAGGCGGTGCAAGTCGATTTCTTGTGGATGATTGATCACTCGAGCTCGATGGTGCAATCGCAGCGGCAGCTGTCGCTGGCTTTTGCCGCGTTTCAAAAGCAGCTAGCTCTACCGGGCGCAGTGGCTATCGATGCGCAGATGGCCGTAGTCACCGTGCAGCAGCTGCCCGACGCGGCCGAGATCAAGAAGATCGGCCAGTTTGTGCACAAGCCGGCGACCGACTATCCACCGGCCACCATCGAGCGCGTCAAGCAGCCGTGCATGAAAGACGCCGACTGCACCCAGCCGCCTTCGTTCAAGTTCTACAATTACGACGCTAATTCAAGCATGTGCACGGCCGACGGCCAGGTCACACCCGGCCCGCTGAGCGCCGGCGCGTACTACTGCAAGGCCAACACCGAGAACCCGCAGTTCAACAACAACGACAACTGCTCGGTCAACGCCAGCTGCCAGTTTCGCTGCACGACCGACGCCGACTGCTGGGCGATGTACGAAAAAGGCGTGCCCGAAGGCCAGCACCGCATCAAGTGCAACAAGGCGACCACCGTCAGCGGCTGCATGTTCCCGCCCGACACGCAAGACTGCCCCGCCTCGGACCAATTGCCCGGCGTGCTCAAGCAGAGCGTGGCCATCAACGACAGCACGGGCAAGCCGATCGGCACCCAGCTCGACTGGTTCCGCTGCAACGCCAACATCGGCGCGATGCAGACCAAAGAGGCCAAGTTCGAAGGCGGCTTGCGCTCGCTGTGGCAGGCCCTCGACCCCATGGGCAACAACTGCCCGCACGACAAAGACGGTAAGAAAATCGGCACTTGCCAGTACGACGAGCTGGTGCGCCCGGGCGCGCTGTTGGTGCTCATCGCCGTGTCGGACGACGACGACTGCTCGTACGCGCTCGACGCCGAGCCTGTTGCCCCGTCTAGCTTTCCAAGCGAGCTGCAGACCTACTGCCAAGAGTACGGCGACGCCGAGGCCGGGAATTTCGACTTGGCCCGCGGTTACTGCGAATACTTGAAGTTTAAGGACAAACAAGCCGGCACGCCGCCGCGTATCTGCCCTGGCGACTGCGATACGGTCGCGCCCGCCGACCATGCCACCTGCCAGACCGAGGCCGACGCCAACATCGCCAAGATCATTGCCGACAACACCGGTGGATTTATGAAGAATCCGCTGTTCGCCACCGTGCCGCAGTTTGTCGACCGCTTCCGCTCGCTCAAGACCGACCCCAGCCGGGTGCTTTTCGCCACCATTACCGGCGACACCTTGGCCAGCGCCGGCGCGAACGGCCGCACGCTCGCCCAGCAAATCGACGCGGATCGCGCCAGCTACTACCGGTCATTTCTGCGCAATCAAGCGAGTATGCAGGCCCCCTACATCTGCAACGGTCCGCGCGGCCCGGCCGGCTACGGCTCGCGCTACATCCGCACCGCCAAGGCCTTTGGCGACAACGGTTTTGTCTCGAACATCTGCCAAGGCGACACGCTTGAACCGGCCCTGGTGGCGATGGCCGACTGGCTGCGCGGGCGAGCGAGTCTGAGCAAATAGGCGCTGGCGTCCGCCCAGGGAAACAGCGCCGCCCAGAACGAACGATCCGATCGCATTGGGTTTTCTGTGGGCGACCCTGTCCTTTGCGTGGGGCGCAAGCTCGCTTCCTTTCGGCCGACTCGCCGCGCCGCGACGTAGATCTCGTCTGGTATCCAGAGTTTCGGGCGCCAGTGTGAGAAGATTCGCTTCCAACACCACCTGGCGAATCGTCTTGCCCTCGCCGTAGGCCCGGCCTGATGAATGAGCGGCCGCCCAACAAGGAGGCCGACCAACAGTTGCGTGAGGCCTTTGACCGTTCCCCTCGCGGCCCTGCCAAACCGCGGATGGATTGCTGTCGCGCACCCACACGTTGGGCAGAAAGCGGACGAATGCTTCTCTTTCGGTCTTCTCGTATCCGCCGAAGGCAGTCGCGATCGCGAGTTCCTCGCCGTTCTGAATCAAGAGCTGATTGAGCAAGTCCGCGATTTGGTGAAGGTCCATAGATTTCTCCATCGGCAGTTTTGACAGTCACCAACTTGACCGTACCACCGGTTAGTGCAGCAACCGGCGTCGGACTAGCCGAGAACGCCCAGCCGGTCTAGAGCCGCGAGAAACCTGGAACTGGCTGTGGTCAAACACTCACCCCTCCACCACCAGCGCCCCCAACTCCGCCAGTTCCTGCGTGAGCTGGTCAACCGGCGTCTGCCGCTTGGCCAGTCAGCCAGCCCGGGGCAGTGTCGCGAGTCGCGTCGACCCGGTCCGGAAACGATCAGCCCCACCACCGCCAGCCCTTCGCCTTCCTCACCCAGCCCGTGTAGCAACTCCGGTACACGCGTCCGCCGCACTCGATGTCCACGCAGTAATACGGCCCCCTCGCCTCGACAGACGGCCCGCCGCCTTCACCGTCGATCAGGCGCGGTGCGCCAAAGAGCTGCAGCCATTCTTCTGGGTCGATACGCGCGTACGTTCCACAGATGACGGTGGCGACCACTTTTGGCGTGAATTCCTGTTCGTGCGAACCGCCCCCCTCTGCGCGAAGGTGAAACGTGTTCGGCCACGCGTGCACTTTGTCGCCCACGCCCAGCGCGCTGTGCATGGCGCCGTAAAATGCTTGCTGGCCCAAGTGATTCTTGCCGTGTTCGCGACACGCGGCGCTGCAGAAGAAGCCGCGGCCGATGCCGTCGGGGGCGGAGCCACCTGCGCAGGAGAAGACCGGGCTGCCCGCAAGCGGCTTCCAACAAACCTCGCAAGCGATCCGGGGCAACACCTCGTCGCGGGCGAAGCGCCGGTTTCGCAGAGGCAGAAAGTGTTGGACGTAACGTTGGACAAGCTCGGCCTGATGCTGCGGGCAGATGCTGCGGGCCATGCGGTCGTTGCCGTAGGTCATCGCCGTCCAGACCGGCTCAAAACGCGCGATGGTAAGCACTTCAGGCACTTCGACGGGCTCTGGCGACAGCTCCCGGCCGCACAGCGAAGCCACGCCGTCGTCGTCAAAGCCGCCGATGTGGAACGCGCAGTGGTGCTTCGGCGGCTGGACAACGGTAAGAACGGAACCGAACGGGCCGGATTGCCCAAGCGACTGACCGGGATGGCGTTCGCGCAGGTGCTCGGCCGCGGTCCGGCGCAGTCGGGCTTGAACCGAGTTGGTCGCGGACCACGAACAGGCCAAGCCCAAGGACCGGCAAGTGAACGCGTAGACGGGTGTGGGCGGCATTTGGACTCGCTTCGGCGCCGCATGTGGCGCGATGCCAAGTACAGGTTTGGGCGGCGCGAAGGTGGACAGCGATGGCTCTTGGAGCCATTCGGACGGCCATGCGACGCCACTTGTCGCATCCCGACAGCACGCTCTTTTCCATCCCGCCCAAGACCTCCGCGAGTCGTTGCTTGCCCGAAACCTGTCAACCTTTTTGAGACACGAAACCACAAAATTTACCCTCCAACCGGATCCGGTTTAAGTCGCGGCAGCGGGTTGATCCAAGCGGCCTTTGGCACCATCAGGCGCACTGGCGGCCCGTTGACAAATCGCCGCGGGTTGGCCGCATAAGCCGCGAGACGCACATGCATTCTTGCGTCGAGCACGGCCTGGCCGTGGCCGCAGTGCAGCATGACCGGCGTCAGCATGGCGATCCCGGCGTGCCGGTGCTCGTGGTTGTACCAGCGAAAGAATCCGCGGCAGAAGGCGCGAGCGTCCTCGATCGAGCCAAACTGTTTGGGAAACTCTGGCCGGGTTTTCAAGGTCTTGAAATGACTCTCGGAGTACGGGTTGTCGTCGGACACGTACGGCCGGCTATGGGTCTTGGTGATGCCCATGTTGGCCAGCAGCTCGGGCTTTTTGTACTCCGGGTGACGCAGTTGATCACGCCTTTCGCGGACTTGCTCGTTGTCGTCAAGAATCCGGTACATGGTCCGCTCCGAGCAGAGGTACTCGCCCCAGTCCCGGCAATCGCGCGCTGTCGATGAAGGCGGCGGCGACGATCAGGGTGCTGTATCGGACACGGTGACCACCAACGGCAAAGGCTCAAGCGGCATTGTGGATTGCGGTCCTGTCTTGCCCCCGGCCACAGCCGTGACTGGTATGCCTCGGGAGCAGCAGTCAAATGCGGCTCTTGGCGGGGGAAAGGCTTTGCAGACCCTTCTACGCGTCCGCGGCAATTTGCTGATGCGGGCGGCGATTGGCAGGCAAGTGCTCGACTCATTTCTATTTATTCCGATTCAATGCCAAGTTCGCGGCGAGGTGCTGTTGTGGGGCGTGCCCACGATCGACGCCAGCCACCTTGCACAAACCCCTCCACCCGCGCATCCTCGCCGCGCCTGTTACCGCGAGACCACCGTGCCCACCACCTACACGATCGCCATCCTCGACACCGAAACCACAGGACTTTCGCCCAGCTACGACCGCGTAGTCGAAGTATTTGTGCAGCGGTTACTGGTCGACAGCGACGGCCACTTCGTCGACTTTGCCGGCCACTACCACAGCCTGCACGACCCCGGCCGGCCCATTCCGCGCGAGGCCACCCAGGTGCACGGCATCACCACCGCCATGGTGCGCGGGCATCGCATCGACGACCGGGCACTGGGCGAGGTTCTGGCCGGAGCACACCTCGTGGTGGCGCATAACTCTGGTTTTGACAAAGGGTTTGTCCGGCAACACGTGCCAACTTGTGACGAGCTGCTGTGGGGCTGTTCGTGCCGCGGTATTCCGTGGAAGGCCATCTATCCGCAGCTGTGGAGCACGTCGCTGCCCGAGCTGGCGCGAGCGCTGCGGATTGCCACTGGCACCGCGCACCGCGCGCAGGGCGACGTAGAGACCACTTGCCGCCTGCTGCTGCAGCCCGGGCCCGACGGTGCGCCCCACCTGCGCCACTTGCTGCGCAAAAAGCTGAAGGTACGCTAGCTGCCAAGAAGTTGTGACGGGGCAACTTGTTATCCAACCGCGCACAACCCTCGCAGAATCTGGACCAACCTGGCGACGACTGGACGCTGAACTTGGGCAAAGGCAACGCCTACGAGTGGGTCGGCTGGGCGGGTAAGGCCGCAGAAGTTGACTTCAAATTCCCCAAGGCGCGGCTGACGAAGCTGGTGCGACTGGCCTCGACAACTACATCAGCAGCGGCGTGCACGAGCCTACGCAGGTGGATGTGCTGTTCTCGAACGACGGCGTCACGTGGTCGACGGCGCAGGTCTATAAGCTGAGCGATAGTACGCTGCCGGCGATTCTGGCGGGTAAGCGCGGGGATGACCGCGTTTGGCATGGCCTATTTCGTAGCGCACGATGGTCTGGTCCACGGCCGGCTGCCGCTGCAATTCTTGGCCAAGATCCGCTGGCTGCGGGTGGTGCGCAACGCCCACCGCATGCACCACCGGCTAGAGAGCCAAGACGATGCCCTGCCTTTGGGCCTGTTCTTGGGGCAGTGGGCGCTGCGGCGGGCGCGGGCGCGCGGCATCCCGGTGGCCCAGTCACCGCTAACCACAGGTGCGCCGGCGGCGACCCCAAGCCGCTAGCATCGCGCACAGCCCAAGCAAGCTACCGCGCCCGCACCGCCGGCCACGCCACCACCACCAGCGCCGCCGCTAGCAGGCCCGCCGCCGCCAGCTCGCTCGCCGCCGGCGCCGCGCTGCCAAAAAACCACGCCATGGCCCAGGTTGCGCAGAGCCCGGCAAGGAGGCTCGACGCGCGGTTGATCGGCACGCAGTAGGTGTTTTCGCGGCGGTCTAAGAGCACCAAGCTGCCAAACATGCCCGTGGCCGCCGAGCACAGCCCCATCGCTACCAGCGCCATCACCTGCCCAGTGTCGCCCCATAGCCCATTGAAACCCTGACGCAAGTCGGCCGCCAAGCTGCCCTGCCCCAGCGCAGCGGTGCCCGCCAGCCACAGCAGCAGCAGGCCGTTGCCGACCAGCTGCTCTTCTACAAAGAAGGTGCGGTTGCGGTGGGTGTCGCTCGACTTGGCCAGCCGGCCCATCAGCCAAAAGCGCACGGCATAGCAGGCCAGGTAGATAGCCAAAACCCAGCGGCATGCTGTGGGAATCTGCAAGTCGCGCGCCCCCAGCAGCGAGGTCGCCAGCGCCGCCGCGGTCAGCGCCAGGCCACCCCACGAGGCCAGCGCCACCTGCCGCCCCAGCAGGGCATCGAGCAGCGGCGCGAGCAGCAGCACCCCGCCGCGCATGAGCAAAAGCGCCATTACGATGCTGACGCCGTCAAAAGTAAAAGCCAGCGTAGTGGTGGCGCTGATCCCGGCGACGCACAGTCCCGACAGCCACGTCCCGGGGCGCGGCCGCGGAATGCGCCAACTGCCCACGCGCCAAGGGCTTGCCTCGGCCGCCTCGCGCCACCAGCCCACGGCGATCCAAAACGCCAGCAAAGCCGCGACCGAAGCAAACATCGAGATCGGCAGCAGAATCGGGCCATTGGCAGGGCGACCGCCGGCGGTCAGCAGACCCTTGCTCAGCCCCTTGGCCAGCAGCGTATAGGGAACATAGGCGGCAAAGTAGCCGGCGGCCAGCACCCAAATGTTCGCGGCCGGGGGCGCACTTGGCCGCGCGATCAAGGCGTAATCACCTTGTCGGCCCGCAGCGTGAGCTCCAAGATGTCGCGCATGTTGCTCACAAAGCCAAGGGCCATGGCGTCGACCAAAGCGTAGTGCTCCAAGCAAGTTACGCAGGCAACCATGTCGACACCGGCGTCGTCTAGGGCGCGCAAGGCGTCCAAATGCGGCGAGTCGCGCCCGAGCAGTTGCACGGCGGCGTTGTAAAAAACCATCGACTCGGGCTTGGGTTCGACGCTAACCAGGGTGCGCAAAAAGCTGCCCATTAGGCGCGCACCCAAGTCGTCGTCGCCGCGGCCCAGCGTGGGGGCGTGCAACACGATGACGCTGCGGTCGGCGAGTGCGCGGACTTCTGTTGGCAATTGTTGCATAAATCCTCGGTGTTATAGCCCGACGGGCAATCACAGCCGCGCGGGGTCGCGAAGTTTAAGGGCTGCGCCAGCGCCCGGTCAATCGCGGTCGGTTATGCAGTGCTCGGCAAGGCAGGCTGGCGCAGCGGCGGCGGCTCGCGTAGGATTTTTGCGCGCAGCATTCGCTGCCCTGGCGGCATCGCACAATGCCAACCGTTCAAGAGCATTACGACGGCTTACTGGCCGAGCACTACACGTGGATGCTTGGCGATTTTGCCGCACGCAGCGAGGCGGCCCGGCAGTTCTTTGCGCGCCATGACCTGCGCGGCCCTGGGTTTGCGGTCGATCTGGGGGCGGGCTCTGGGCTGCAAACTCTGGCGCTCGCCCAGCTTGGCTACCACGTGGTGGCGCTCGACACCAGCGCGCAGCTCCTTGGCGAGCTGGCGGAGCGAACCGCAGGGCTGCCGGTAGCGGCGGTGTGCGCGGATCTGCTGACCTTTGCCGCCCACTGCCCCAAGTCGCCGCACCTTGTGGTGTGCATGGGCGACACCCTTAGCCATCTGGCCGCGCCTGAGCAAGTGCGCGAGCTTGCGGCCGCGGCGTTTGCGGCGCTGCTGCCCGGTGGCGCGCTGGTGCTCGGCTTTCGCGACCTTAGCCGTGCGCTGACGGGTACCGACCGTATCGTGCCGGTGCGCACGAGCGACGACCGCATCTTTACGTGCTTCTTGGAGTTTCTTGCCGATCGCGTGCAAGTGCACGACGTGGTGCACAGCCGAACGGGGCAGGGTGGCGAGTGGAGCGTGGCCAAAAGCAGCTACCTCAAGCTGCGCCTTGCGGCCGATCAAGTGGCGCAAGAGCTGACCAGCGCTGGGTTTGTCCTCCGCCATTTGACCACCCAGGCGGGGCTGGTCGAGCTGATCGCGGTCAAGCCGTGAGCTACCCATGACCACAAGTCGTTTTCCGAGTCGCAGCGTCGTACCGAGTCGCAGCGTCGTACCGAGTCGCAGCGCCGTATCGAGTCGCAGTGTGTCGCTGGGCGTAGGGCTGACCAACGCCTGCAACTTGGCTTGCTCGCACTGTTACCGCGCCGAGGGCACCCAGGCGCTCGACGCCGCCGAGCTGCTGGCTGCGATCTACCTTTTGCCCGTGCGCTCGGTCAACTTTGGCACCGGCGAAAATGCGCTGCATCCCGATTTTGGCACCGTGATTGACGAGCTTGCGCGGCGGGGCATTCGCATCACCATGACCACCAACGGCTATAGCGCGCAGGTGCTGAGCGATGCGCGCCTGCAGCTGTTCGCCGAAGTGGAGTTCTCGATCGACTACCCTACGCCCGCGGACCACGATCGTGCGCGCGGCCCGGGCAACTGGCTGCTCATTGAGGAGCAAATGGCGCGGTGCACGCGCTTGGGCATCCGCACCACCGTTCTGTCCGTGATGATGTCGACCAATTTTGCGCAGTTGCCGGCCGTGGCGGCGGTGGCGGGCGCGCGCGGTGCTCTACTGCGCGTCAACGCGTTTCAGGCGGTAACCACGGCCGATTGCGCGCTCAGCTACGCGCAGTTTTGGCAGGGTTATCGCGATCTTTTGGCGGTCGCAGACCTCGAGACCTGTGGCGAGCCCATCGTCCGCGCCATGTTAGGCATCGCGCGCTCACCCGGCGCCGGCTGCGGCAGCGACACCTTGCGAATTACGCCGCGAGGGGCGCTGGTGGCCTGCGTGTACCAGAGCGATGGCGAGCTGCGCCTCAGCGACTTGCGGCAAAGCGGCGCAGAGGTGCTCGATGATTCCAGGCTTGGGCGCGACAGCGGGCGGCCAGCTAGCTGCCACGATTGCCCGCAATTGCCAACTTGCGGTGGCGGCTGCGCCAGTCGGCGTGCGCTGGCAGGGCGACTGGGCGAGCCTGACCCCTACTGCCCCTTGCAGCCCGGCCGGCCGCCGCATGGGCTAATGCTGCAAAATGCAAAGAGTGGCGAGGTGTTGGCCAAGGCCTCTAGTGCATGCACCACGGTGTTTCGCTACCGCACCGATCCGCACCGATCCGCGCCGCGGCGTTTGGGGGGAAAAAGCGCAACTCCCAGTATACCTTGACACTGTGCGGCCCCGGTACGTCCGGCCGCTCGTGTTTGTGCCCGCGCCGCTGGCCACGCAGGTCGGCGCTCTCGCTTGACCGCCACCGGTGCCGGGAGCATTCTCGCCAGCAGGTCTTTTGGGGCAGGCAGCTGTCTTCAAGGCTCGATCCGCAGGTCGTGAGTCGAGCCCCACATGCGCCCTGCCCCTAGGCGGTATTCCGATGCGCATTACCGACGTTACGCTGTGGCACGTGTCTGTCCCCCTGCCAGCGCCGTTTTATCCGTCGTGGATTCCGGGACTTGCCCAGACCGAGAACCGTTTTACCCTGGTGCGCGTGGGCACGGCCTCGGGCCTAGTGGGCTGGTCGGCTGGGCCGGCGATGGACCGCGAACGGCAAGGGCTAGGCTCGCTGCTCGGGCCGTACTTGCTGGGCGAGCGCGCCGACGACCTGGCCTCACTGCGCCAGCGCCTGCGCGAGATGACGTACCTGGGCTGGCACGTGGGCTGGCTCGAGCCGGCGCTGTGGGACATTGTGGGCAAGGCGCGCAACATGCCGATTTGGCAGCTTTTGGGCGGGCAGCCCGGGCGGGTGCAGCTGTACGCGTCGACCGGCGAGGTGTGCGACGGGGCGACTCGGGTCAAAGAGCTCGAGAAGCGGCGCAGCGAGGGCTTTGAGGCCGCCAAATTGCGCGTGCACGCCATGGAAATGGCTGAGGACCTTGAGCAAATCGAGACGGTGCGCGCGGCGATGGGCGCCGAGTTTGAGATGGGTATCGATGCCAACCAGGGCTGGCGCGTGGCCGTGGTTGCCGATGCGCCGGTCTGGGATCTGCAGCGTGCGCGCGCCTTTGCCGACCGCGCTCACGAGCTCGGCTACCGCTGGCTCGAAGAGCCGCTGCCCAACGACGACTACGACGGCATGGCCGCCCTGCGCGGCTCGACTAAAATGCCGATTGCTGGCGCAGAGTTGAATCATATTGGCCTGCCCGAGGTGGGGGTAATGCTAGGCAAGCAGTGCCTTGACATCTACCAGCCCGATGCGATTTTTGCGGGCGGTATTGCCGAGACATGGCGCATCGCCCGCGCGGTGGCGGCAAAGGGCGCGCGCTACACTCCGCACACCTGGACCAACGGTATTGGTTTTGCAGTAAATCTGCAGCTTTTTGGGGCATCGCCGTGGCGCCATGGCACCAAGCTTGAGTACCCGATTGCCGAGCCGGGCTGGGTGCCACAGGGGCGCGACGGGCTGCTGGTTCGGCCATGGCTGCACGACCGCGGCTGGCTCGACCTGCCCACCGCGCCGGGGCTGGGCTTTGACATCGATCAGGGGGCCTTGTGGCGGCACGGCCATTGCTTTTACCGCGGTACACCCACGCGGGTGGCGGTGCACGCGGTGCTCGACAAGGGGCTCAAGGTGGCCCGCGAGCTGGGGAAAGTGCGGGACCAGCGCCTGGCCAAGCGCCACGCTGAGCTCGACAGCCAGATTCAGGCCGGGCACGACCCGCTGGCCGAGTTTACGGCACCGGTAGCCGCCGTTGTTTCGCCCGAGTGGAAACTCAATGGCCAGTAAGTACTTGTCGCGTCGGGCGTTTGTGCGCCTTGGCCTGGGCGCGGGCGTGCTGGGTGCGAGCGCCGGTCTGGGCCTGTGGTGGCTGCGTGGCACGGCGCCCGAGGTGCAAGGGCTTGGCGTGCTGTCGGCGGCGCAGTACCGCACCTTGGCGGCGCTGTCGCAGGTTCATCTGCCGCCGTGCCCAAGTATTGCCATTAGTGGCGTCGACTTAGACCTTGCGCGCCTGTTTGACACGTACCTTTTCGATCAGCCGCCGGCCGATCAAAGCGAAGCCCAGCTTGCCTTGCAGTTGGTCGAGTACGGCCCCCTGCTTTTCGACCATCGCTTGGTAACCTTTAGTAATCTTTCGGCTGATCAGCAGCTGGCGCACTGGACCGGCTGGTCGCGGTCGAGCAACGCCACCCGCCGCGAGATCTATTGGTCGTTCGCGCGCTTCTTTGGCTTGGCGTTTTATGACCAAGAGCGGGTGTGGCCGGCGATCGGCTACCCAGGGCCAAGTCTGGCGAGGCTGCAAAAATGAGCGAAATCGTTGACTGTTCGCAGTGGGGCGCCGCTGCCCAGCCACCCGACATGCGCTGCGAAGTGCTGGTCATCGGCTCGGGCTGCGGTGGCGCGACGGCGGCGCGGGTGTTGGCGCAGGCCGGGCGCAGGGTCATCGTGCTCGAAGAGGGCGGCGATTTTGTGGGTCCCGGCCGCCTAACCCAGCGCGATCTAGCCATGTACGACCAAGTGTATGCCGACCGCGGCGGGCGCACCACGGCGTGTCGCTCGATCTCGGTCCTGTCGGGGCGCGTGCTGGGTGGCGGCGGCGTAATCAACGCCTGCGACGTGGTGCCCATCGCCGACGAGACTTGGGCAACTTGGCGCAAATACTTTGGAATCGACGCATTTTCGGCTAGCGACATTGCCGCAGCGACGCAGCGGGCACTGACCGACCTGTCGGCCAACCCGATCGCCGAAGAACAAGTCAACAAAAACAACCAGATATTGCGTCGTGGCTCGCAGGCCCTGGGCTGGCGCGGCGAGCTGATGCGCCACAACCGTGTGGATTGCAAGGGCTTAGGCTCGTGCCTCATCGGCTGCCCCGTGGGTGCCAAGCGCAACCCGCGGATGGTCTCGATTCCGTTGGCGCTGCAGGCCGGTGCGCAAATTTTGACCCGCGCGCGGGCCGAGCAGATTCGCGACGTGCGCGGCCGGCAGAAAACCGTGACGGTGCGCTGTCTGGATGCCAAAGGCTACCGCGAAGGCGCCACCTTTCGCGTGATCGCGGATGTGGTGATTCTCGCGGCAGGTCCGGTCGGTACCACAACGATTCTAAAGACTTCTGGCCTGGGCAGCGCGGCTCTGGGGCGGTTTGTCAGTTTGCAGCCACAGATTCCTATCACCGCCGTTATGCCCGAGGTGGTCAACGCTTTTGACGGGATTCCACAGGCTTACGCGGTGACCGAATTTGAGCGCCACGACGACCAGCGCGGCTTGACCGGCTTTCGCATCGAGCCGATTTTTGGCACGCCGGGGGTGATTGGCTCACTGGTTTCGGAACCCGGTGCGGCGGGCAAGGCGCTGATGGCCCAGCTGCCGCATTTTGCCGCGGCGCTGCTGCTGCTGCCCGACGAACCCCTGGCGCAAATCCGCAGAAATTGGCGCCAACAGCTGCGCATCGAGTATCAGTTTACCGAGGATTATCGCAGCCGCGCCCGCCAAGCGATTCAGGCGGCCGCGCGCGTGTATCTACAGGCGGGAGCTCAGGTTGTGGCGGTGCCGACCTGTCCGGCGCTGACCATCCGCAGTGAGCGCGACCTGGCCCAGATCGACAAAATCAGCCTAGATCCCGCAACGCTGCCGCTCATTAGTGCCCATCAGCAGGGCGGCGCGCGCATGGGGCCGGATGCCGAGACCAGTGTCTGCGATTTGGACGGGCGGGTGCGCGGTGGGCGCGACATTTTTGTCATGGACACCTCTGTATTTCCGACCACCTCGTCGAGCCACACCATGGCGCCGGTGATCACCATGGCGCACCTGCTGGCCGGTCGCTTGGCGGCCCACTGGCCACAGACTGCGAGTTGAATGGCCCCCTCGGTTGCTCGCCGAAGAATTGGGTCGCGGCGGGCTCACGGTTAGGGTAGACCTCTGCCAGCGTCGACTATCGTAACGGGCGAGCTCAAGCGTTTGCGGGCGGGGCTGTTTGGGCGGTTACGGACGAGCCCAATGACCGCGCCCGCTTGGCGTTTGACGCCACTCGCCAGGGCTGGGGCAGTTCACATTCCCACATATGGCCTTGTTTCGCCGATACTTAGCGCTTGTCGAATGGTCTTATGACGAATGTCAGCGTACGTCCTGCAGCGGACTGTGGTGTGGTCGCTGAAATAGCTGTACGTCCACATCCTTCATCGCGGTCCGTTCCCAACCCGCCCCATCGTCCGCCCCAGATATGCAAGGATGTTCAACGATTATTATTGGGAGAATAGCGGGCCCCGTGCTCAGCTTCACGCGCCACACGGCTGCCCCGCGGCGCCAGTTCCTAAAAACTACGCGAAAATGGCTGAATACGCCGGTTGTGTCCTGTTGGCGCCGGTCGCGCTGGCGGCGCCCCCCCCCCGGGCTGTGGACAGTGCCGCCCCATGGACAAGTCGTTGTGGAGCCACACTTATTGGCGACAGTTCGCGACGACTTGACCACAGGGCTTGGACAGCGCCGCCGACGGCTCTTCAGGATGCGGCGGTGGCCGCGGCGCTGACCACACTGCCCACAGCGACAGCCGCTGCCATGTAATGGATTCGAAACGAGGATCAGACAAAGGAGCACGGCTTGCTGCGCTCGCCGCGGGATTTGGCGGATGGGCTGAGCTCACCGGAATTGCGCTGCTTCACTGCGCCATTCACATGGTTTTCGCGACAGGCTCCCAGCTAGTTGTTCTGGTTAGTTAGCGGCCTGATTTTGCGTTTGAGCGCCAGAGCCGCCCGCTATGTTCTTGCAGTCCATGGGAAATATGCGCAGCCCGCCATCGGGCACACACCTCGCCCGCAGCGTACCCTAGACAATGTCGCTGATTTCGTCTCAATCGTGTCCAGTATTGCCTCAGCCGGGACTGCAATCCCCAAGGCCCAGCCCGAACCACCTGAACCCAAACACCAGGGGAACACCAATGACCAATCAGCCATTGCGACAAGTTGCGATATTCTACCGCCCCGAGCTGGCGCCGCAGGATGCCGGGGGCAACTACTCGAAATCGCCCAGCAAGCCGCGCCGCTTCATCGAGTATTTGCAAACGACGCCGCTGTGGCCGCATGTCAAGCTAGTTGGGGACTTTCAGCCTGTTACCCGCGATGACCTGCTCGTGGCGCACGCGCAGGAATACGTTGACGCGATGCTTGATGGGCGCGGACCTCTAAGCGAAAGCAATGGCTTATACTGGTCGCCCGAGTTTCGAGACTCGGTGCTCTACACCAGCGGTTCCCTACTTGCGGCATTACAGACCGCTATCGCCGCACCCGAGCAAGTGACCTTGGCACCTGTGTCGGGCTTTCACCACGCAACGCCAGACAGCGGTGGTGGTTTTTGCACATTTAGTGGTCAAGTCGTGGCGGCGCTGCGGCTATACCGCGAACAGGGCTTGCGCGGAGCATGGTTCGACTTGGATGGGCACTTTGGCAATTCAATTGAAGATTCGCGCGAGTTTGCTCCCGACCTGAGAAAGGCCATCGCGCAGGACTGCAACGTCAATCCGACCGGCCATGGTGCGAGCTATCTGCGCGACTTGGACCAGCATATCCACAAAATTCGGCAGCTTTTGCTTCGCGGCGAGCTGGACTACTTGGCGTTTGCCCACGGTGCCGATTCGCACGAATGGGACCAACTTGGCTACCAATGCACCACCGAGCAATGGCTCGAAGCGGCCCGGCGCATCTACAAAATGGTGCGCGAAGTTCGCGAAGTAAGGCCCGTTCCGCTGACGCTGGCCCTGTTTGGCGGCTACCGCGACGACCATCCCGAGTCCGTACTGGGTCTGCACGCCATGGACCTGGCCGAGTGTCTGAAGCAGTTGCACGATGTTTCGACGGGTTTCGCGGCCGAAGTGCGCCGGCCGTGACGTGGCGCTCGGCGATGAATAGCAAGAATCCGCAGTTCATGTGGCTAGACGTGGCGGTGCGCTTCGACGTGATTGGCTGCGCGGGGCTGAAGTCGCCGCAACCGCCCAGCGCCAACCAGTCTAGCGGCTAGGATTCTGTGTAGAAATGTAAGAATCATGTCTGATGTGCCGATTTGAGCCGTTGTTCCTGCAAGACGACCACGAGGCGCGATACAATGCAACCACACCACGCACCACCAGACGGAA
>CAISBR010000002.1 GCA_903883645.1 uncultured Myxococcales bacterium
AAGGCTCGGCACGCTCAGCATCTTCCTGACGGGCCATGCGCACCGCCGTCGCAAGCGATGCGACACCAAGCACAAGCCTCAGCCTACTAGGATGTACCGCGGCGCGTTGCGGCTACGCCTGCCTGCAAACCGGCGAAGCGCAGTCCACTCATGCCGTTGTTGCGCCTTTATCAAGGGCGGCAGGAACAGCTTCTAGGCCTTGATGGCCCACCACGTCGCGCGATTGGCCTCGCTGACCTTGGTGACCACACCCTCGGCGAATAGCCGGCTCAACGCTTCCTGCAGGTTGGCCTTACTAAATCGCTCATCGCACCAACCATGAAAATCAGCCACTTGCAGCTCACGGTCCGGATACTGCTTCAGCGTCGCCAAAATGTACTCGCGCGCCGTTCCTGTTTTCTTGGGCATGTTCCCCCCTTTTTCGATCTATTCGCGACCAGGCCGGCCACGATTCCCGCGACGGAGTCTAGCATGGCCACTGTGCGCAAGCCAAAGCGTTCAGGGGCTAGGATGCATGTGAGGTTGAATTGCAGGGGCCACTGCTGGCATTGAGCTCAAGCAAGCTGCTTGTATTTATTTCGATATATCAACTTCAAGTCCTGAGCTCCGCCAGCCATCGATGCCAGCGGGCATGATCCAAACGTCGCTGTAGCCGAGGTTAACCGCCACACGGGCAGCCATATGACACGCCAGTCAGTGCTCATTACTGCAATAAAAGACCAGTGTTACATCCTTGTCAGCAGGCAAGCGCGCGGCAATATCGCCGCTTAGAGCCAGCGCGACCGCGCCAGGAACCCGGCCCAGCGCATAAGTCTCTGGGCGATTATTGTCAAAAATCATAAGCTTACGAGCATCATGCATGCGCGACCACAATTGCTGCGGTGTCAGAGCCCTTAGCGCGGCCTCGGCGGTGCCATTGCGGTCACGCACAGTCGGCGCCCCCGCGCAGCCCACAGCCACAAGGGAGGCCAGGGTCAAGCAGGCCGCAGCGATGGTGGCGAAACGCGGACTTGGCGACATTGGGTATTGCCTCGCGGGTCGATGCCCGCGCGCCGAGAATAGCGCACCACGGCCGCGCCGCAAGCTCGCATGGGGCGACCGGCGCGAGTTGTAGGTGCGGCCGCGCGGCAGATCGTGTACGCTGCGAGCGGCCTGTGGAGCGCGGCGCGACGGCACGCGCAACGAGCCCGCAGACGAAAAAATGAGGCGAAGTATGGCACAGGCGAGCTCTTCAATCGGCAGAAACATACTAGTGATCATGGTCCTGACCGTATTATCGCAGACGGTTAGCGCGTGTGGCACCAGCGGCGGCGGTGGCGGTATCGGCGGCTCGATCGGCGCACCGGGCACAGCCTGCAACCCCACCACCAGCGGCGAGGTTTGCCTGGGCTCTGCTCGGATGCAGTGCGACCCCAATCTGACAGTCTGGACCCAGCTCGCGGTGTGCCCCCAGGGCAGCTCGTGCGTGTTTACCACGGCAACGACCACCTATTGTACCGCCGTGGCGGCCGACACCACCTCGTCGACCGGCAGCGATGCCAGTGGCAGCGACACGGGTAGCACGATCAAAGACAGCGGCGGCAGCCAGACCGATGTCGCGCCGGCCGACGTGGCCAAAGACATCACTGCCCCCAAGGATACTGCGGTTGATCCGGGCCCCGATGTGGTCGAACCAAGCGACACAGGTGCTCCGCCCACCGGTGCGATGACCATTGCGGATATCCAGAAGGGCTCGGTGAATTGCCCGTCGCCCGACCCGCAAACGTGGAATTCGCTGCCGCAAGTAACGATTACCGACGCGCTCGTGGTATCGGCAGCGCGCAAGCTCGCCGCGGACGGCTCGACGATCGGGCTGTATGTGCAGCAGGGCGCAGGGCAATGGTCCGGCATGATGGTGATGGGTAGCAAAGACGGCCCGCTCGCGACGCTGCAGCTCGGCGACGTGGTGACCCTGACCGGCGACGTGAAGGACTACTACTGCCTGACGGAGATGTATGTCACGGCCGCGACAACGATTTCGACCGGGTCTATCCCCAAGGCGAGCACGGTCACGCTGTACCAGGTGGGCGATGGTGCCGGCGCTACGCAGAGTGAGCCGTGGGAAGGAACGATCGTCGAACTCAAGAACCTTGTGGCAAGCGGCGATGCGCTAGGCACGGACGGCAAGCCCCATGGCGACTTCTGGGTCGGCATGACGAACGGCGATCAGGGGTTGCGCGTCGGAGCCACCTTCCCTGGCGTGTATACCAGCACCAAGCAACCCGACGGGACGTACACGCCCAAATACCCAGCTGGCACCAAGTTGAGCAAGGTGCGCGGCGTGGTCGACTATAACTTTGGGACGTACAGGCTTTTGCTTACAGAGGACCCGGTAGTTGCCCCCTAAGTGGCTGCACTTATGGCAGTTGGGTGGCCGTTAACTCGGCCGGATGCAGCACCGCCACCGCATCCAGGTCAAAACCGCCGCTGGGCATGAGGTATTGATTCAGCCCCGAGTCGCGCACCCGCACGTAGCGAATGGCCTTTAGGCCCAAGTCGGCAAGATCAAAGCCATCGCCACCGGCTTGCTCCGGATCGACGGGCGACACCCCGTTGCCTGGGGCGCTCATCACCGCATGGACACCGGCGCAACCGGCAAAGATCCCTTTCGTATCCGAGGCATTACAAGGCCAAGTGTGCCAAGTACTGCCGTCGGCGCTGACCGCCACCTCACCGGTCTCGATAAAGCCATCGAAGGCGTTCTCGAACACGAGCAAGTCGGGCCCTTGGCCGTCGATCGCGACCCAATCGTCGAACGCTAGAACGATTTCGCCACTTTCGCCCAATGAGACGACGTCTAAGCTGCCGGCCTTGTGCCCTGACCCCTTGGGTGCACCGAGCACGACGCCTGGCATCCCGGCTTGGCCGAAGCCCGCAGCTTGGCCAGGATGGAACGCAACCACGCGGTCGGCAAATGGATCTGCGGGATGCTGCGGTCCGCTACCCGTCAAACCGAGCGCGGCGGCCGTGGTGTGCGAATCGGTGGCGCCCGCATCGCCTACCGCGTCGCCACTTCCAGACTCGCAACTGGTCAGCAGCGCCGGAGCGAGTGCGAGCGCACCAAACATAAGCCATTGATACGGAAGCAGTCTCATGGCGACCTCGCGACTACTTCTTGGTGACTTTGGTCCAGGCAAATGCGCCACCGCAACCGGCGGTGTCCGGGGCGCTGGCATCGGCAGTGAGGGTCGAAGCCTTTGCCAAATCGAGAGTATCTTTGCCGTAGTCGACCATGCAGTAGTAGAACGCGTTGTTCTTGGGCTCGGTCCAGATGATCTTATTGAACTTGTTGGGGTTGTACGGGTCCGTGGCCGGTTCTTGGGTATACGCCACGTTGCCGGCGTTGTCGTACTCGGCGAGTTTTGCCCCATTCCAGGTGGTTTGGGTGATGACGTCGTCGGTGCCGTACGGGGTCGCCCAGGTGCCAATCAGCTCGAAAGCGCCCGCACTAGTGGAATCGCCCGCACTGCTGGTATCGCCCGCACTGCTGGTATCGCCCGCATCGGACTTGGCCGCGCTGCTCGTCGATGTGCTCGTGCCGGAGTCGCACCCTGTGGCCGAAACCGCCAAGCCCACGAGGCCTAGCACCGCGAACCGGCTGAAAATATTCATTATCTTGTTCATAGCAAACCTGCGCAAAGGACCGCACCGGTTGCCCGCTCGTGCACAGGCCAAGCTCCGTTTGGAGCCGCGCTGCCTGACAAGCCTGCTGGTGCCGCCACCGCGAAAAACCGCAGCGCACAAAAGCAGGCGTGTTGGGCAATGTTGCGACGCAGCAAGGGCGAATGCCG
Source organism: uncultured Myxococcales bacterium (assembly GCA_903883645.1). Classification (GTDB taxonomy): domain Bacteria; phylum Myxococcota_A; class UBA9042; order UBA9042; family UBA9042; genus SXRM01. The sequence goes on from CAISBR010000002.1 coordinate 3,831, forward strand.
CCTGCCGCGCTGGCTTTGCCGGTCCCTACGCCTCGAGGGACACTTGCACAGGGAGTTCCCGACTTGCCCACGCGCCAGCGGTCCAGCGGCGACAGAGCTCACGGTTGCGGGTCAGCGCCGGATTTGCACCGGACTTCCTCCCGCGCAGCGTCCACAAGGGGCGCCACGCAAAAGCGAAGTTAACACGGTTTGCAGGGGTGTTTCAAGCTGCGGGACGCGGCGGATAGGGCTGAGCGAAGCCGGGAGGCGGAAATTGCGCCATCAGCTCATAGACTTCGCCACGCACACGTGCAATCTCAGCAGGGTCATCGCGGCCGGCAATCGCCCGCGCGATCCAGCCCGCCAGCAGCGGCATGTGCGCCAGACCCAAACCGCGCGACGTGAGCGCCGGGGTACCAATGCGCACGCCCGAGGGATTCATCGGCGGCTGCGGATCGAACGGAATGCTGTTGAAGTTGGCCTCGAGCCCGGCCGCGTCCATCGCCTTGGCGGCCACCTTGCCCGTCGCGCCCAGCGGCATTGTCGAGAAAAGCACCAAGTGGTTATCGCTACCGCCTGTAATCACTTGCAAACCGCGACTCATCAACGCCTCAGCCAGGGCGCGGCTATTGGCGACCACAGCGTGGGCGTACGCACGGAACTCAGGGGTCGCAGCCTCTTGAAGCGCCACAGCAATTGCGGCAGTAGTCTGGTTATGCGGACCGCCCTGCAGCCCAGGAAATACTGCTTTATCAATGGCTTGCGCGTACTCCGATCGACACAGCAACATGCCGCCACGCGGGCCGCGCAGGGTCTTGTGCGTCGTGGTCGACACCGCCGCCGAGTGCGGAATCGGGCTAGGATGCGCGCCCCCCGCCACGAGGCCAGCGATGTGCGCCATGTCGGTAACCAGCAATGCCCCGACTTCACTGGCAATTTCGGCGAACTTGCTGAAGTCGATGGTGCGCGGATAGGCCGTGGCGCCCGCCACGATCAGCGCCGGCTTGAACTCGCGCGCTTGGGCCGCGATCGCACCGTAGTCGAGCCGATGGGTCTGCGCGTCGACACCGTAGTGGGCAAAGTCGAAAAACCGAGAAGTGGCCGACACTTTCCAGCCATGCGTCAAGTGGCCGCCGGCCGGCAGACCCAGGCCCAAGATGCGTTTGTTCTGGGCATCGCGCGGGATCAGCGCCGTATACATCGCCAGATTGGCCGGCGAGCCCGAGTACGGCTGCACATTGGCATGGTCGGCGCCGAACACGGTCTTGGCCCGAGCAATCGCCAGTTCTTCAATTGGATCAATCAGTTGCTGCCCTTCGTAGTAGCGCTTGCGCGGGTAGCCCTCGCTATACTTATTGGTGAGCACCGACCCCGAGGCCTCGAGCACGGCCAACGACGCATAGTTCTCCGACGGAATCAGCTTGGCGGTATAGAATTGCCGCGACTCTTCTTGGGCGATCAGCGCGCCAATGGTCGGGTCCTGGCGATTGAGCTCTGCGAACGACATCCTTTGACCTCGAATGGCCCATCTAGGGGCGCGCGGAGCATGGCATTGCCCGGCGGACTCGTCAAAAGCGCGCAGGTGCAGCCCGCCCACGGCGACCAGACAGAAAATGGCCTTGCAGAACGGCGGCGAGCGTGGCAAACTTTCGCGCCTCAGCCGCCAGCACTGCTGCCCGGTTTGAGCGGAACGCACCAGAACGACTTCTTGAGCACGGAGACCCGCAAGACGATGAGCGATTTGCTGAACGATACCAATGCCCTCGACAAGCCCAAAGGCGAACGCCCGCACCGCGCATCGGCCCGCTCGGTCGAATTCCGCCCGATCGAAGTCACGGTGCAAGACGGCAACGTCAACCGCGCCCTGTCGATGCTGAAGCGCAAAATGGCGGCTGAAGGCATCTACAAGGAGCTGCGCAAGCGCCGTTTCTTCGAGAAGCCCAGCGAAGAGAAGAAGCGCCGCAATCGCGAAGCCGAGCGTCGCCGCAAGAAAGCGGTGCGTGCCTCGCGCGAGAAGATCTAGGCGTTCGCGCCGGATCTGCACGCCTAGCCGCATCAAGATCGCACCCTTCGCAGCCTGCTGCTGAGTCCACTTGGGCTCGTTGCAGCGAACGCGAATCACATGGCGCCACCCTGGCCCGACCTCGGAGGCCGATATGGCCCTTGTGCGCAATCTTAAGACCCTGTTGGTGCTTACGTCGCTCGCGTCGCTGCTGGCGGCGGGCAGTATCGCTTTGGCTACCGAAGCGCCCCCGGATGGCGTGCCAGTTCCGAGCGGTTATGCTCCGCGCCTAGTGCGAACCAACCCGACGTTCGAAGGCTTCTTCTTCCACTTCGGGCTGGGCTATGCCACCACGGGCGGCCAGGGCGGGCCCGAGATTCCCAACGCCAAGGGCAGCGCTACCTTTGGCAATGTGACGTACAACACCACGATCCCACTGCACGCTGTGGCGAACTACAACAAGTTCGTGACGACCGATGTGGGCTCGGGCGCGGCGATCAACTTCCAGATCGGCTACAATATCAAGGGCTACGCTAGCTTGTGGCTCGATATCTTCGGCCACGGCAACCCCAGCGCGACCAAGTCGGACTTGGCGGGCAGCGGCGCGATTGCGGTGATGGCGGGCGTGCACCCGCTGCGTTTCTGGCGCTCGAACCTGCCAGCCGACGTGAAATTGTACGGTGGTTACGCGCCCTTTGAGGTGCTCGGCTACAACGAAAACGAGTGGCAGACGGAATACAAGGGCAAAGGCTGGACAGGCACTTCGATTCCGTTCGGCATGATGGGCCAGTGGAAACCCCTTCCCGATAGCATCTTTACGCTGGGTCTCGATCTGCGCTGGGTGCATGCGTCGTACGAGAAGTGGTACTACAACTGGGACAAGGACCAATTTTCTGCGCCGAGCTCGGCCATTACCACCTTGCGCTTTGAGCCCCGCCTGACAATCGGCTTGCAGCTCTGATCAAGAACCCTTTGAAAAAGAAGTCTGTTCTCATCATCCACACGGGTGGCACCCTGGGCATGGGCGAGCCGGAGCTGAGGCGCTTGGACCTTGAGCCCGCGGTGCACCTGCAGCGGCTGCTTGAGCGCGTGCCCGAGCTGAGCGAGATCGCGGATTGCGACCTGGTCGCGCCGTGGAATCTTGACTCGTCGGACGTAGGGCCCGAGCACTGGCAGCAGCTGGCACGGGCGGTGGTTGAGCATGGCGGCGCCGGAACGGCCAATGGTTACAGTGGCATCGTCGTCATCCACGGCACCGATACGCTGGCGTATACCGCCTCAGCGCTCGCGTTCATGTTGCGCAATCTGGATCGGCCGGTGATTTTGACCGGCTCGCAACGGCCGCTGCAGGCCTGGCGCACCGACGCGCGGGCCAATCTGGCGGCGGCAGTCGAGGCAGCGACGCTCGATCTTCCTGAAGTAGCAATTGTTTTCGGTGATCGTGTGCTGCGCGGCTGCCGCGCCACCAAGGTGGATGCGAGCGACTACTTGGCTTTTGATACCCCCAATGATCCGCCGATTGGCCGGATTGGGGTGGGTATCGACTTGGATTTGCCACGGATTCGTCGGCCACAGGGTAAGTTTGAGCTGGCGGAGGGACTTGGCCGTCAAGTACTCGGAGTTACAGTATTTCCTGGTTTCGACCCGGCCCTGCTCGACGGGGTGATCGACTCAGGCGCGGGGATGCGGGTGCAGGCGCTGATCGTGCGCGCTTTTGGCGCCGGCAACGTGCCGATCGTGGGGCAGTGGAGCCTGCTGCCCAGCATCGAACGTATGTCAGCACGCGGGGTTGCAGTGCTGATCGCCACCCAGTGTCTGCGCGGTAGTGCGCAGCTCGATCTGTATGCCGCAGGCCGGGCACTTCGCGATGCTGGGGCGATCTCGGCGGGCGACATGAGCTTTGAGGCCGCTTCGACCAAGGCGATGTGGGCGCTTGCGCACCCCGAGCGCAGCGTGGCCGAGTGGTTTGCTACCGATCTGGCCGGCGAGGTTAGTCTTTAGCTCGCGCACATACATGGGTATACTGGCGCCATGAAGCTGGTCCGCCCCACCCTGCCCCTTATGATCCAAACGACGGTGCTTGTGGTCTTGCTGGTCCTCGCCGCCTGCCAGCGCGTGGCCGAAGACGACGCTGCGGACGCCATCAGCGACGCAAAGATCATCAAAGATACTGCAACTACAGTAGATATTACCAAGCCCGATGTGGCGCCCGACGCCAAGGCCGATATCGCCAAAGATGTGGCGGCGCCGCCCGAACAGTGTGGCAACGACCTTGACGATGATGGCGACGGCTACATCGACGAAGCCAACTGCTACCCCGGCCCCAACTTGCGCGTGGGCAGCGAGTGGCTCGACCTGGGGGTGGTGGCGATCGGTGTGGGCAAAGAAAAGGCCGGGATGCGCACGTTTGGCGCCGCGCTGAAGAACGAAGGCATGGTGGTGACCGCAGAAGACGTTATGGTGCGACCCGTTGGCACCTATCCGCAGTATGTGTGGGCCGAGCAGCTGATTTCGCCGTCCGGCGTGGTCGATTTGGCAGCGGGCGAATGGCAGACGTCGCCCAACCGCGGCCAGGTGGGCGAGGCGGCGAGCACGCTGCAAGTGGGCATGAGTCCAACAATTTCGGTGATTGCCGGGCCGTGGAAGGTGGCGTTTACCCACGCGGCGCAAATCGCTAGTAGCTGGGACGGTCAGACCACGGCCGCCAAGCTGCACCTGGGCGTGTACGCACGGCCGGAGATTGCTGCCAATCAAATCGCATACTTCGACCTAGATGTGTTTTGCGTGGGCGGCGTGCCGATGCCGTGCGCTCAGCTCGCCACCAGCCCGCAATGGCAGATCATGGCCGACCGCATCAATGCGATCTGGAAAACGGCGTCGATTCAGCTGGGCACGGTGACTTTTACCGACCTGGATGGCGACGATGGTACGAAATACAAGTACATCGACAACGTGCTCGAAGGGCAACCGCAGAACGAGCTCTTCGGCGTGTATCAGGCCACAGCGAAGAAGCGGCCGCAGTCGACCGCGGCGACGCTGGTACTGGTGGCGGGGCTGAATGACAACGGCCTTGGTGTCGCGGCGGGCCTGTCAGCGCTGGGTGGCGTGCCGGGCTGGCCTGGGCGGCGTACGTCGGGCCTAGCGGTGGCCATTGACCCCGACAAGTGGCAGATCGTGGTCGACGAGGGGCCGGATGTGTCGTACGCGGGAGATGTGTGGGGCGTGGTAATTGCCCACGAGATCGGCCACTTCTTGGGTCTGTGGCATACCGACGAAAAGGCGGGGGGCCAGCACGACACGGTCGACGACACGCCGCCGTGCAACCTAGACGAATCGATCGAAAAGACCAAAGAGACCTGCCCAGTACAGGCGAAGTACCTGATGTTTTGGGCGCCTGCCGCGACCTCGCTGACGCTGGGGCAGGCAAAGGTGGCCCGGCTGAGCCCGGCGCTGCGGCCCTAGCGGCATACCCAGTGCATTGAGTAGGATTCGACCTTTCCCACGTTGAAAAAGCGCGACAGCGGGCCTACGCTTCGCCGACCCTGAAATGGAGCCGAGCATGAAGACGCTGCAGCCGACCCTGAGCCCCCTGCCCTTGCGCTTGCTGGCGCTGCTTGCCAGCCTAATCGCCCTAGTTACAACGAGTTCTCAGGCTATAGCCTCGCCGACCGACGCGCTCAATATTCTGCGCAGCGCGGGCCAGAGCGGGCTTGCACAACACCTTGGGCTCGACCAGGCCAAGAAAGATACCGTCAATCAGATCGCCCGCGAGGCGGCGCAGAAGACGGGCGCCAAGGTCTATGTGGTGATGCTGGCTCGCGACGAGAGTCCAGAGCCGTACGGCGAGCTATATACTCAGTTGAATATGCAGGGGAAAGACCTGCTAGTTGCCTCGAATGGGACTCAATGGCGTGTGACGTGCGCTGGTCTGTCGCACGACGCCAAAGAAGCACTGGTCGACCGCGCGCTGAAGATGCCTGGATTTGAGAACAATCCGATTGGCCGTTTGCGCGAGTTGACCACGCAGATGACCACCGCGATCAATCAGCAGACGTTGACGGTGGCGAGCACGGGTGCGGGGCGGATGAGCTGGAACCAATTCGAAGCGGCCAATGCGGGCAAGGGCTGGTCAAGCCAGCGAATGTCAGACGAATTTAGCCGTTACAAGCAAACAGGGATGACGCCCGGAGGTGGCAACAGCCACGCCATGACCACCACCTCAGCGTCGACGACCGCGTCAGTGCCAGTGGAGCACAGTTCTACTTCGCATACAGGGGCTTGGGCGGTATTTGGCGCGCTAGTGCTGGCGATCCTGGGCGTAGTGCTGTGGCGGCGCAAGCAGCGCGATGCCAACCTGGGCCAAGAGCTCAAGAACGCACTGCAGGGCCCCGAGCAAGTGATCACCGACGTGTACATGACGATGGACGGGGTCGAAAACCATCCGCGTTTTGGGCAGTTGCTCGAGGCGGCCAATGCTTGCCAAGCCAAGCTTGACGAGCTCAAGAATGGTCCGGCCAGCCGCGAAGCCGTGTCGAAGGCTCGGGCGCTGAACGACGAGGCCAATCGCGTGCGCCGCGCCTTCGATGACGCCAAGATGCAACGTTAACCGCTTAAGATTCAACACGATCAACAGGAGACGACCATGCGCCTGACCGCCCAAGCCCGCGTGTTTTTTCAAGCCGGCGAAGAAGTGTTTCGTAAGCCGAGTTTCTGGGACAAATTCAAGGGGATGCTGGGCTCCGATGTGGATCTGCGCACGGGCGAATTGAGCCTAGCCGGCAACGCCCTGGCGGTATGCGAGCAGGTGCAGCAGGCCTTCGCGCTCGCCAAGATCACCAACGCGGTAAGCCTGGGCGTCGACCGCGATATTGTGTTCCAAGACCTAGAGGACCGCGACAACGATGCCGACATGCTGCTGCGGGCGACCCGCGCGTCGGCCTCGCGGTTTTCGCAGCCGTTTTCAGTAATTCGCATCGTGTTCGAGCACGAGAACGCCGGTTTGCACAGCCTGATCGAGGCGACCGTGCGCAGCAGCTACAAGCCCACAGAACCTGGCGTGATCATTGCTATCGGCAGCCGCATCACGGCGCTGCGGCCGCAAGAGGGCGAAGACATCGAGGCGGCCAAAGACCGCATCGGCAAGGCGCTGGGCGACCCGCACTTGGTGCCGGCCAGCAAGGCGATGCTCGACGCGCTGGTCGGGCGCATCGAGACCGCGCTGTCGCGGGTGTTTGCCGGCGCGCGCGTCGAGGTCGATCACGCCGATGTGCAAGTGGTCAAGCCAAGCCGCGATGACGTGAAGAATATGACGCAATCGTCGGATCAGCGCGACGCCAGCCTGCGCAGCGCTCCCATGTACTACCCGGGCTTCCGCTACGGCGCTTACTATGACCCATGGGGAACATACTATTACGATCCGATGGATACATTTGTGAACTTGATGGTCTTGGATGCGATTGCCTCGCCAAGGCATCATTGGGGCTACGGTCCCGGCTACTTGGGCACCAGCTGGGGCAGCTACGGCGCGCCCGTCACCATCGTCAACTACAACGGCCAGCCGTACGGCACTGCCGATCACTACGACAGTTTTAGCAATCAACTTGGCGATGTAGGTGGCGTGGTCAACCAAGACTGGTCGTCGGCCAGCTTTAACGACGGCTGGATGTCTAGCTACGATGCCAGCAATTCTAGCTTTGATACAGGCACTTCGGGCGGAAGCTGGGACTGTGCGGGCGATTCGGGCAATGCTGGCGGTGGCGGCAGCAGCGACTGCAGCTTTGATTGCAGCTCCGATTGCAGTGCCGATTGCGCCTCGAGCGACTGCTCGTGGGATTGCTCGTCCGACTGCAGCAGCGATTGCGGCGGGTCCGATTGGTAGCACGCGTTCCTTTTACGAATTTGAAGACTCCGAAACACAGACCTGGCGCGCCACTGGGCCTGCCGCCGCGCGAGCGCTGGCTCGAGCTGCCGGTGCGGCGGGCGCCACGCTTGTATACCTCGTGGCTCGACGGGCGGCCTTTTGCCCATGATCCCGATGGCTACGATGCCCTTGCGGTGCTGACGCCGCCCGCGTGGCAGCTGAGTCTAGCCGCTGACGGGCGGGCGCTGGGCGAGGTGCTGGCCGATCTCGCCCAACCCCATGAACACGAAGCGTTTCTAAGCGAGCTACCGCTGCTGTGGCAAAATGGCTTTGTGCGCTCGCCGGGGATTCAGCCGCGGGCCCCCAAAGGCACGAGCGAGCGGGTGTTCAACACCTGGATCCACCTGACCAACGCCTGCAATCTGGCCTGCCCCTACTGCTATATCCACAAAGATAAACGCCATATGGCCGATCACGTGGTCAGCGATGTGCTGGCGAGTATTGCCACGACCGCCCAATCCGGCCAGGTTGACCGCATCCATGTGCGCTACGCGGGCGGCGAGCCGATGCTGCGCTTCGCGGCGATGCAGGCGTTCCATGCCCAGGCCACCGAGCTCTGTGCCCAGCATGGGGTCAAGTTCTCGGCCGCAGTGCTGACCAACGGCGCGGTGGTGCCCGATGGGGCGATCGACTGGCTAAAGGCCCACAAGGTCTCGATTTCCATGTCGATAGACGGCGTGGGCGCGATGCAAGATGTGATGCGGCCGGTGGTGGGTGGCGGCTCGTCGTTTGCGCGGGTGCAGCAGGGCCTAGATCGCTATCAGCAGGCGGGGATACAACCCTACATGCTCATCACGGTGGGCGACAGCAACCTGGATGGGCTGCCCGAGCTAACCGAGTTTTTGCTGAATCGCGGCCTGGGTTTTCGCTACAGTCTGGTCCGCGATCTCGAGTGGGGCGCCAGCGTGCTCGACGACAGGCACGGGCCAGAACACGCCGACGGTCGCCAAGCCGCGCCCACGGATATCCTGAGTGGAGAGCCGCTTTTCCGCCTGCAAAAGGTGCTCGGGCAGTGCTACCGGCGCATCGAGCAGCACGTGCGCGCCAGCGACGGTGCCGACCCGAGTTGGTTTCGCCGTACGCATCGGTTTTGCGATCTGGACCTGTGGCGCCCGCTACAGCATGCCTGTGGCGCCGGGCGGACTTACGTGGCCATTGGCGAAGATGGTCAGGTGAGCCCGTGCCAAGCGGCGCTACATCATCCGGGCACCCAGCCGGTGGCAGGCTTGTCGCTGCTGCAACTCGCCAAAGGCCAAACACAATTTCCTCTATTTACAAGGACTCATGGCAATCCTGACTGTGCGCGCTGCCAGCACAAGCCGTCGTGCGCCGGAGGTTGCCCGCTGCAGCTCTACCGCCGCGAGGGCCATGTCGACGGTCGCTCGCCCTATTGCATGGTCTACAAGGCCGTGATTCCACAGATGGTGCGCATTGCCGCGCTCGAGCTGATGCAAGCGCAGCGCCGGAGCTAATCGATGGAGCGGACGTTCTTGAACAACTCCGTGCAGACCTGGCTGGTGGCTGCGCTGGTGGTCGCGCTGGGCTGGCTTTTGGGCCGACTGGTGCGGTTTGTGCTGACGCGGTGGGTGGTCAAGCTGACCGCGGCGACGGGCACGCAGCTCGACGACAAGATTTTGACGCGGTCGGCCCGGCCCGTGAGCCTGATTGTGGCCTTTGCCTCGGTGCACGTGGCGCTGGCGATGCTGACCGTAGCCGAGCCGACCCGACACATCATCGAAGGCGCTGTGGTCGCAGCGATCGCCATTACAGCTGCTGTTATCGTAATGCGCAGCATAGACGCGGTGTTCGAAGAGCTGATGCAGCCCTGGGCCGCGCGCCAACAGCCGCCGCTCAATCCGCTGGTGCTCGATGTGGGCCGCATCGCCCTCAAGGTGGTGTGTGGGTCGTTCGCCACCGTAACCGTCATGCAGCGCGCGGGCTTTGACGTGTGGAGCGTGATCACCGGCCTCGGTATCGGCGGCGTGGCCGTGGCGCTGGCGGCGCAGCAGACCTTGGGCAACCTGTTCGGCTCGGTGCAGGTGATGACCGACCGGCCGTTTGCCGTGGGCGATTCTGTGCAGATCGACCGGTTCTCGGGGCGGGTGCTCAGCGTAGGGCTGCGGTCGACGCGGCTGCGGCGCGCTTCGGGCGAGGTGGTGGTCATTCCCAACAAGCACGTGGCGGAGACGACCATCGAGAACTTCATGGCCGAGCAAGGGCAAGTTCGCGAATTTACGCTTGCGCTCACCTATGAGACCACGGCGGAGCGGGTCCAAGAGGCCGTCGCCCTGCTACGACAGATCATGTCGGCAAATCCAGACATTCACCCCGAAGTGATGGTGCATTTCTGGTCCTTCGACGCCTCGTCGCTGCAACTGCGCGTAATCTACCGGGTACCGCAAGCCGACCGCTATGCGGATGTGGCCCACGCGGTCAACCTGGCCATTCTCGCCGACTTCAAGCAGGCGGGGCTGACGTTTGCCTACCCGGTGCAGCGCGTAGTGCTCGATGCGGGGGCCGTAGCGCCGCCCGAGCTGCGGGCTAGTTAGCTCACAGCGGGCGCCAAGAGCTCGCAACTTCTTGCAGCAACGTATAATTTAACTCAAATCGCGACGTGCGGTGGCGTGCGGCAGCGACCGCTTCGGCCCCAAACAACGCCCCTTCCGCGTGCCGAGTGGAGTAAAAAGGCCCCACCCACGGCGCGGCAGCCGAGGTTGCGGCGTAGGGTGCGCTTGACGACCCCAACGGGCCAGCGCAGAGTTCAGCGCACGCAGCGACTTGGTGCAAGCGATGGTGCCCATCATGCACAGCCAGCGACCGTCCAGCCGCAGACTCGGCGAGTGTGGCCGATGAGCTATTGGCACGATCAGCTTGAGCCCTTGCGCGAGGTGGCCAGCCGCCTCACCCAGTTCATTTGCGTGGCGGATTACGCCACCGGAGCGCCTCTGTACGGCAGCCCGGCCGGCGAAGAAATCTTTGGCATTAAGCAGAGCGTGCTGGATGCTGACCCGTGGGCGTGGCAGAGCTTGGTTGAGCGCGACGACCTGCCGTTGGTGCTGGCGGCGCAGCAGCAGCTGCTGACAGGCTCCGTGAGCGTGGAGTATCGCCTGCACCACCCCCACCGCGGCTTGCGCTGGATGCGCTCGAGTGCCTGGACAGTGCTCGACGACCATGCCCAACCGGTGCGCCTAGTGGCCTTGGTCGAGGATGTGACGGACCGGCGCGCGACCAGCGAGCGGATTGAGCGCGATGCCAGGCACATGCGCAACTTGCTCGAGTGCTTGCCCCAGGGCGTGCTCGTCTACCGCGACCGCTTGCTGTACGCCAACCAAACGATGCTGGATTACCTGGGCGTGAGCGCGGACGACTGCATTGGACAGCCGGTGCTTGCGCTCATGGCAAAGGCCTTTGGCCCCGAAGAGCAACCAGAAGTGCGCAGGCGACTTGCTGAGGCGGTGACGGGCCAAGTGTTGCCGCCGACGGAACGCATCATCCGCCGGCACGATGGCCAGCTCATGGTTGCCGAAATGACGACGCTGACCGTGCCTTTTGGCGGCGAGCCGGCGCAAATGACCATCTTTCGCGACCTGACGGAGCGACGGGCGATCGAGGCCAAGCTGGCTATGTCTGACCGCATGGCGCTGCTGGGCCGCATGGCTGCAGGCTTGGCGCACGACCTGAACAATCCGCTGGCGGCCACGCTGGGGCACATGGACCTGGCGCGCGAGGCACTGCCCACGCTGGTCGCCCAAGTCGCCGAGCTGACGGCGAGCGTTGGCGACCGGGCGGACCTCGTCCCCATGTTAACGAACCTGCAACAGGGGTTAGACACTGTGCGGCGCCACACGCGCGCGGCCCAGCAAAGTGCCCGGCAAGTGCTGGGGGTCATGCGCGGGCTCGACGATTGGTGGACCACGTCGCATAGCGAGACGCATCCGGTCGACCCCGTGGCGACGCTGCGGTCGGCGCTGCATCTGAGCGCGCATCAGGTGAGCCGTAGCATCGTCATCCACGACGAGTTGACGGAGATGCCGAGCGCCAAGACGAGCGAGACGCGGCTGTGCCTCGGCTTTGTGTCGCTGCTAACCGACTTGGCCACGATGATCGAGCGCAGCGGCGACAGGGCCTTACCCGTGTATTTGCGCGGAAGCGCGACGCCGACCGAAGTGCAGTTGCGCCTCTTGGCCAACACTTCGCTCGGTCTCGAAGCGCGCTTGCTCGATGCGAGCGAGGCGACCGGTCTGGCGGGTGCGCAGCTCTGTGTCGATGTGATGCGCGCCAACGGCGGCGACGTGCGAGCCGTGCGCGAAGGCGACTTGAGCGGCATCTGCTTGGTGTTGCCAGTCGTGGCAGGGGTCGCAAACGCTGACCCTGACTCAGGAACCTTTCTTGTGCCCACCGGCTTGCGACGCGGCCGCGTGCTCGTAATCGACGACGATCCAACAGTGGCCAAGATTCTGTACACGGCGCTGGCCAGCGAACATATGGTCGAGGTGGAGCACGATGCGCGGCGCGCGCTGCAGCGGCTGCGGGCGGGCGAGCGCTTCGACGCCGTGCTTTGCGACGTGATGATGCCGGAACTTTCTGGCATCGACCTGTACCGCGAGTTGCGCCATGCCGCGCCGGCGCAAGCAGATCGCCTCGTCTTTGTGACGGGCGGGGCCTTTGCAGATGATGCCGAAGCGGCCCTCGTCGACAGCGGTCGGCCCCTGATCACAAAACCATTTAATATTAAAGATTTACGCCGCATCATTCGCCAAGTGGTCGGGTAGCGCCTCTCCATCGCTAGCGGCTCGCCTCGCGCAACGCACAGTCGCGGCACTGCTCGGTCCACGGCGCCTCGTCGAGTGCCAGCTCGGGCAGCGGCTGACCACAATCTTGGCAAAGCCCAAACGCCGGGGTGCCCAGGCGGCGCTGCGCACGCACGATCTGATCGAGAAACCGCCGCAGTCGCTCGTGGGGCTTCTCGCCCGGCTTGCCTTCGCCCGGCAATTTCATCGTCGCCAGTGTCGCGTTCATGCCGGCCAGCACATCGGTCAGCTTCTGGTTAACTTCCATACCCTTGCGACCCAAGTGCAGGCGCAGGCGAGCCAGGTGGGCGGGGTCGATGTCGGTCATGGGCAGCCTGCACGGGCACCGGAGCGGCGCCACAGCCGCCAGCCTGCCCAACTGCTCGCGCCGTGACAACCCACGCAGGCGAGGGAGTTGCCCAGCGTTAGCTTGCCTGCGGCGGCAAAGATCCTACACTGGCCAAGCGGGGCGGCGCTGGCGCCCTAGGCTGAGCTTTTCCGCCCCCAGGCACGCTACCAAGGCCGCATGTCAACGCCCAAAGATCAACACCACGACGAACAGGGCCTCGCCCTGGCGACCCGCAGCCGGGCCAAGCGGCCCACGCTTTTTAACGTGATTCTGCACAACGACGACTACACGACCCAAGAGCTCGTTGTGGATATCCTGCGGAATTTCTTCCATAAAACTGATATTGAAGCGCGCCATGTGATGCTTACCGTGCACAACAAGGGCAAGGGGGTGGCGGGCACCTATCCGCGCGATACCGCCGAGTCCAAAGTGGCGCAAGTGACCGATTATGCACGAGCTCAGGGCGCTCCGCTCAAGCTCACCATGGAACCTGCGACGTGAGGCCGGCCAATGCTGTCGATTGAACTCGAGATTGCCATTCAAGTGGCGGCGACCGAAGCCCAGGCGCGACGGCACGAATTTTTTGGCCTAGAGCACATGCTGTACGCGTTGTTACACGATGCGGCGACGGCGAGCGTAATCTCGCATTGCCACGGCGATGTGCAGGCGCTGCGCAAGCTAGTGGCGGACTACCTGGCGACCGAGGTGCAGGTGCTGCCCGAAGGCACGGCCGAGGTGCAACCCCAACCAACACTGGGTCTACAAAGGGTAATTCAGCGAGCTGCCCTGCATGTACGCGGCGCGGGCAAGCAAAAAGTCAACGGCGCCAATGTGCTGGTGGCGATGTTTGCTGAGGACGACTCGTTTGCCGTTTATTTCTTGCAACAACAAGGGATTACACGGCTCGATGTGGTGTCGTACCTGGCCCACGGCAAAGACGACGACGAGTCGGGGGCGATTACCCCCGTAGGGCGCGATGGCGAAGATGACGAAGATTTTGGCGAGGATGGCGGCGATTTCGACGAGGATGGCGAGGAAGGGGAGCGCGAGGGAGCGCTTGCGGCCTATTGCGTCAACCTGAACGACGAGGCGCGGCAAGGGCGCATCGATCCGCTCGTCGGCCGCGATCTTGAGCTGAACCGCATGGCGCAAGTGCTGATGCGGCGTAAGAAAAATAATCCGCTGCTGGTGGGCGACTCGGGCACCGGCAAGACGGCCATCGTCGCGGGCTTGGCGCGGCAGATCGTAGAAGGCACGGCGCCGCCGCCTCTCGCAGGAACGACGATTTACTCGTTAGATCTTGGCAACTTGCTAGCCGGTTCCAAGTACCGCGGCGACTTTGAGAAGCGCCTAAAAGGCGTCTTGGCGGCGCTAAGCGAGCAAGACGACACGATCCTATTTATCGACGAACTGCACACCATTATCGGCGCTGGGGCCACCAACGGCGGCTCGATGGATGCGTCGAACCTGCTGAAACCGGCGCTGGCATCAGGGGTTTTGCGCTGCATCGGCTCGACGACCTGGGAAGAGCACCGCACGCATATTCTGCGCGACAAGGCGTTTGCCCGGCGCTTCCAGAAAGTGGATGTGGGCGAACTGAGCGTCGACGATACGGTGGCCGTGCTGCGCGGCCTAAAGAGCGCGTACGAAGAGCATCATGGTGTAACCTATAGTGATTCAGCGCTGGTGGCGGCGGCCCAGCTGTCGAACCGCTACCTGGTTGATCGCAAGCTGCCCGACAAAGCGATCGACCTCGTCGACGAAGCTGGCGCGGCGGTACGACTGCTCGCGGCCAAGAAAGCCCAGAAGAAGACACCAAAAAACCTAGAAGAGCCGCCACCGCTGCCCGTGGGTGATGATGCGGTAGACAAGCCGGAACCGGTCAAGCCCAAGCTGCGGGTTACGGCGCGCGACATCGAAAAGGTGCTCGCCAAGATGGCGCAGATCCCCGAGCGGCAGGTGTCGCAAGACGACAAGTCGGCGCTGCAAGACCTAGAAACTAGGCTTTCACAAACGGTTTTTGGCCAAGAGCTGGCTGTGGCGCAGATTGCGACGGCGATCAAGGTGGCCCGCGCCGGTCTGGGTAGCCCGCACAAGCCGATGGGCTGCTTCTTGTTTACTGGGCCGACGGGCGTGGGCAAGACCGAATTAGCGAAGCAACTCGGGCAGATTCTGGGTCTACAGTTCCTCCGCTTCGACATGAGCGAGTACATGGAGCGGCACACGGTGGCCCGCCTAATTGGAGCACCGCCGGGCTATGTCGGCTTTGATCAGGGCGGTCTTTTGACGGAAGCGGTGACCAAAAGCCCGCACGCCGTGCTGCTGCTCGACGAGATCGAGAAGGCGCATCCCGATGTATTTAATGTGCTTTTGCAGGTGATGGACCACGGCACCCTCACGGACAACAACGGCAAGCAGGCCGACTTCCGCCACGTGATCCTGATCATGACCAGCAATGTCGGCGCGCGCGAGCTCGAGAAAGGCCGCGTAGGGTTTGGCGATTTTGGCCTAGGCACCAACGGCGACGACGACAAGGAATTTAAGACCCTGTTTTCGCCCGAATTTCGCAATCGCTTAGATGCGCGGGTGCGCTTTGGCCGCCTATCGCCCGAGACGATGCTGAGAATTGTCGACAAGTTCTTGAGCGAGCTTGAGGGGCAGCTGGCGGAGCGCAAGGTGGTGCTCGAAGTCGACGAGACAGCGCGCAAGTGGTTGGCTGGCAAGGGCTTTGACCCCAAGATGGGCGCCCGACCGCTGGCGCGACTCATCCACGAGCAGCTGCGCAAACCGCTGGCCGACGAGCTGCTGTTCGGCAAGTTGCAGAAGGGCGGCACGGTGCACGTAGACCGCATCGAAGTGGGCGAAGGGCAAGAGGAACCGCCGCAGATGCTGCAGTTCGACATCGAGGCCGCGCCCGAGACGACGAAACGGAAAACTGCGTAATTCTTACACGTTCAGCGCAGTCGCCACGGCGTCGACCAGCACCGCATCGTCGGGAAGCGCCGCTTTGCCGTCTTGGGCACGCGGCGCCACGATCATGCAGCCCAGATTGGTCAACTTTGCCAATGATTCTCGCAAGATGGGGTTCACCATCGAGCCGTGCATGGTCGGGGCAATCAGCACCTTGACCCTGCCCTGCTCCAGCAGCCCAAGCGCACTCGCCAGCGCCGTGGTCACCGCATTATCGGCCACGCCCGCCGCCACCTTGTTGATGGTCGAATAGCTCGCTGGCGCGATTAGGTAAGCATCCAGGGGAGTTTCGACATGTTGGGCGCGACCATCGAGCGCGGTCACTAGCGGATGCAGGCTCGTCCACTCCAGCGCATCCTTGGCCACAAACTGCTGGGCAGTCGGCGTCAAGAACACGAACACCTCGGCACCGGCCCGCCGCAGCTCGCGCACCAAGCCAGGCGTGCGATAGGCCGCAATCCCACCCGTGATCAGCAGGCCAATGTGCTTGCCGTGCAGCCGTTGCGAAGTCGCCGCCACAGCGCGATCGCCGGGTAGCAGCTCGCCTAAATTCCAGCGAAAATCATCGGGCTTGGCCATGTGCGCCTCTAGGCTACGGAACCGGCGAGCACCAGCCGACGCCAAGCGTGTAGCCGACCGCCAGGTTCAAGTTGTCGATCATGACGCCCATAGTCTGATTCACGGCGGAATCTACGGTGTCGAATTTGATCATCAGCTGGTACTTGGTGCCCGCACCCAGCTTCAAAAGCGTCTGCTGCAGGTCAATCTTGATATTTTGCCACTGGTTGATGGCCACAGGCTGGCCGAGCGGCGGCCCCTGCTCTTTTTGCCAAATGACCCACGGGTCCGGTTGCGGCCCGGTGGACGTTGGGGGCAGCGGTTGCACAGACACGCTCAGGATGTCGAACGCGCCGCCGGCCTCGGTCGCCATGTACAGGTCGAAGTCGAGGAACGCCCAGCCAAAATCCTTGGGCACGGTAGCGATGGGCAGCGTGACCACGCCAGACGACTGGCCGAAGTCAAAGCTCCAGAGCTTGGTGTCGCCGTAATACAGCACAAACTTGCTGTCGATCTTGTCGCAGCCCGGGCCGTTGAGCGGGCACGGTTGCGGGCGCTGGGCGAGCTGCCAGCCCTGGAACGGCCCGGAACTGTTCTTTAGCGTCAGCCGCTTGAGCAAATTCTCGTCGAAGCCATTGAGGTACATGTTCTGGTCGCAGCAACCGGTATCGAGCTTGGGCACGCACTGATTGGTCGCGTAGTCGCAGTAGCTCGCGCCCAGGCACGACCAGCCAAAGTTGCAGTCGGTGGGGGCGTCGCAGCACTCGGGCTTGTTGGTCACGGAGCAGGCCTTGATCGACTCGTTGCAGACCTGCAAGTCGCATACGCCGAGCTTGATGGGCGCGCAGGAGGGTGGCGGGCCGCCGACGCACTGGCCGGTGCTCGAGCACGTGTCGCTGGCGGTGCAGTACTTGCCGTCGTCGCAGGCATCACCGGCTACTTTAGGTTTAATAACACACCCTTGCGCCTCATCGCAGACCATGGGCGCGCAGGGATTGCCGCTGATGCCGCACGCCACGGGGGTGGCCACACACTTGCCGGCGCCGTCGCAGGTGTCGCCAACGGTGCAGTTCTTGCCATCGTCGCAAGCGATTCCCTGGCCGATCGGCGTGGACTGGCAGGCATAGGTGCTCGGGCTCGTCGACTTGCAGAACACCTGATTGCACAAGCTGGGCGGGCAGTTCGCCGCCGCGCCAGCGACGCACTTGCCGCCTTTGCAGGTGTCGCTAACCGTGCAGCCGGTGCCATCGGCGTCGCAGCCGGTGCCGTCGGCCTTGCTGACCGCTTCGCACTTGCCGGTGGTGGGGTTGCATTGGGCGTTGTTGCACGCGTCGCTGCTGCCAGCACAATCGACGGGCTTGCCGCCCACGCACGCGCCGGCCTGGCAAGTGCCGGTGCCCGCGATCACGCACTTGTTGCCGACGTCGCAGGTTTGCGTCGTGGGCGCAGCGGTGTAGCCGCACTTGCCAGCGTTGCAAGTATCGACCGTACAAGGGTTCTTGTCGTCACATTCCGCATTTGTAGTGCACTGACACTGGTTCGCCGACTTGCAGACGCCGTTTTGGCAAATGTCGCTCGTGCAGCTGTTGCCGTCGTCGCACTTGGCACTGTCGTCGGGGCTGGTGGTGCACCCCTTGGATGCATCGCAAGTGTCTTTAGTGCAAGGATTCTTGTCGTCGCAGCCCGCGTCGCCCACTTGGTGCGTGCAGGTGCCGCTGGCCTCGTCGCAGCTGTCGTAGGTGCACGGGATGCCGTCGTCGCAGCTTTTCTTGGCGCCCAAGCACACGCCCGCCGCGGCGCAGATATCGCCGGTGGTGCATTTGAGTCCGTCGCTGCACTCACCGGTGGTCACCGTATACAGACAGCCGTCGATTGCGCCACAACTATCTAGAGTGCATGGATTTTTATCATCGCAAACGACGGAGGTACCGCTGCACTTGCCGGCCACGCAGAGGGTGCTGACCGTGCACGCGTCGCTGTCTTCGCAGCTTTTGCCTTCGTTTTGCGCCTTGAGCAGGCACTCGCCGCTGGCGTCGTCGCACGCGCTGACCGCACAGATATCGCCTAAAACTGGGCACTTGACGACGGTGCTGAGCTGCAACTCGCAGGCGAGGGTGGTCTTGTTGCAGGTGAACTTGCCGCCGCACTTGGTGTTGTTGATCGCGCAGTCGTCGTCGGTCTTGCAGCCGCAGCTGCCCGTCGTGCTGGCCTTGCCGGTGCACTTGCCCTCTTTGCAGATGTCGCTGGTGGTGCAGGGGTTGTTGTCGTCGCACACGTTGAACTCGTTGCCCGTGGCCGTGCAGCCCTCGGCCAAGTCGCACTCGATCTTGACGCATGGGTCACTATCGACACAAAGCTTGTTCAAGGGCGTGAATTTGCAGCCATTGCTCTTATCGCAGCTGTCTTCTGTGCAGGGGATGCCGTCGTTGCACACGAGCGCGGTGCCCACGCACTTGCCGCCCTGGCAGCTGTCGTTTTCGGTGCACTTGGTGCCATCGTCGCAGATTACCCCCACGTCGGTGATGGGGTCGTGCTTGATTTCCTTGCCCTGATCGCAATAGTCCTGGGTACATGGGTTGCTATCGGAATAGTCCACCGCGCCGGCGGTAACGCAGCTGCCGGCCTTGCAGATCTTGCCACACGCCGTCAGGCCGCACGCTGTCAGGTTGCCCAGGCTGTCTTTGTCGACTTTTGGCGACTTGATGCATTGCGCGCTATCGTCGCAGAGCGCCTGCTCGCACTCGCCCGCTTCGTCGAACGGATTGACGCAGGCCTCGCCCTTGCTGCGCGGCTTGAGCACGCACTTGCCGGCTTGCAGGTCGCACTTGGGCACATTGCAAGGGGTCTTGCCCTTCATGCTGGCGCAGTCGAAGTCGGTGGCGCACTCGCCCTGCACGTCGGCCGCCAGGGTGTCGGTGGTGGGCGTGCTGTCGCCGCTCGCGTCTTGGCCGCCGAGGTCGTTGTCGCCCACATCGCCAATGGCTGCGATCGGCTCTTGTACGGCGACTTGGCCGCAGCTAGCCAATAGGGCCGTAAATAGGCACACGGCCCACAGATTGGCGAAACTCCGGGTGCCTAGGGGGCCGGCGGAGTGGTCAACTCGGCAGGTGGCGCGGCCAAAAACACTCGCAAACATGCAAATCCCCCAAATCTAGCGCGGTGTGCGACCAGCGCAGTTTACCTGTTCGCAGCCTTCCCCGTCAAAGCCGCTGCGGTTCGCCCAGACTGCGGCGGCGTGCGCGAAATAGGGTTGCCGACAGGCGAAACCATGCGTATACTGCGCCGCCCCGACCTGCCCCGCCACCGGAGCGAGCGCAACACGGCGGCCCACAACCTTTCTATCGTGCGAGTTTTGCAAATGGCCAACACCCTGTCTATCAAAGCTGATCGCAACCTCCGCAAGTCGCTCAAGCGCGCCCAGCGCAAGCGTCTGAAGGCGGTTGACGCCGGTCTGACCCACGACCAGCGCAACAAACTGCGCCGCGCCCGCGCTGAAAAGCACATCGGCCTGCGCGCGTTTCTGGCCAGCAAGAAGGCCTAATTAGGCGCATTCTTACCCCTTAGCGCCCGGCACCGTCGTACGGTCTGGCGACGGCAGCAACACGCCCGCTTTGGTGCGCGTTTGCGATTCCGGACGCCTCCGCTTCGCGAGGTGGCTGGCGTGTTCTTGCCCAACCTAGAGCGCCTGCAACAGGCCGTGTGGTCGGCAGGGCTGACTTCGGGGCTCGGTATTGCCGGCGAAATCGACAGGCGGATCGCCCACTTGCTTGGCGAGCGCTTGGCTCCCGGTGTCGAAGTCCTAGAACGCGGTGTCGGCTGGAACCTGCTGGCCCTGCTGTGGGACGGTGGCGATGCAGCTGAAACTGCCGGGCGCGGGCGCCTTTTGGCCTCGCAAGGCAGTTTCTTGGCTGCGCGCGACATGGACTTGCGCGGCCCCAGCGATGCTTGGCAACCCGTTGACACCGTGCCCGCATCGCTGGCAGTGCGGCTAACGGCCAGGCCAGCGCGACGGGTGCTGCAAACTGCCAGTGATCACACGCCAATACCTCCCACCCTGCTAGCGTGGACGCGACCCCAAGACTGGCTAGCGATGGCCGCGCGCTTGGGCGTGCACCAGGCAACGCAGCTACCTTCGGGTACATTGCTGGTGGGCGTGAGCCGCCGGCTGCTGCGGCGCGAACGCCAGGGCTGGTGGCAAACCACGCTTCGCTACGACGGTTTTCGCAAGCCCACCCGCAATGGCCTCCTCGTCGACAAACTGGGCCGGGCCTGGCTGGCACAGTACGCGCTGAACCGCGATCGCAGCCAGAGCATCCGCCTCTGGCGCAGTGACGACGACGGCAAGAGTTTTGTACCCGTGCGCACGTTTGGTGCGGGCGAGGTGCGGCATATCCACTTTATTCAGCAAGATCCAATAGATGGCGCCCTTTGGCTCGGCACCGGTGACCGCGATAGCGAGTCGGCGCTGTGGCGTTCGCGCGATGGCGACAACTGGGAGCAGATAGGCGGCGGCTCGCAGCAGTGGCGGGCGATGGGCCTTGGCTTTACCGACGACGCGGTGGTGTGGGGCACGGATGCAGGCCTCGACGCGCCGCATTTCGACAACGTGCTGGTGCGGTGGACGCGCGCTACGGGCGATCTGACGGTCGAGCAGGCCGTACAGGGCCCTGTGCACAGCGTTGCGAGTCTGCCCGGCGGGCGCGTGGCGGTCAGCACGGGGTGCGAAGGCGGCGCCAACGAGCGCGACAACCGTGTGCACCTGTGGCTGCGCGACTCGGGCGGCGCGTGGCGCGAGTTGGCTAGCTGGCGCAAGGGACCGCAACCGGCGCGGCTGCAATACGCGGTGGGCCACCTAGTTGCGGGCCAAGAGCGCTGTGATGATCTGTGGTTGCAGTTGCGCGGCACCGCAGCGATGCCCCTAGGGTTTGTGCGGCTGCGCGTGGCGTAGCTTGCTCGCCGGCGGCTCGGCGCTGTCCTTAAATTTCCGCACTAATTCAGTAATATGGGCGCTCGGCGCCAGCCATGTCCAGCCGGCAAGGTGGGCGCTAGGCTCGGCCTCGACGCTGGGCCAGACTGCGACTTGCGCCGGGAGCCGAGGCGGGTCGCTCAGATCAATCATGCCTATATTCAATGCACTATCGGGCTTGATTTCGATGGGAACTAGGCGCGTGCGCTGAGCCAGGTCTGGCCGCTGGCTGCCCGTGGGCTCCGCGCGCCACTCCACTTCGGCGTGCCAGTGCCCGGCGTCGTCAAGATCAAGGTACACCGCTGCCAAGTGCAAGAAAGGCAGCAGTTTTTGCGACTCGGCCAGCTGGGTCAATTCGTCGTGGTCGGTCTGCAGCCGGGCCGCCTCGTCGGTCGCCAGCCACGGCACGCTGAGCAAACTGGCCCCCGGCCGCACCAGCGCCACCTCGCCGGCAGTGCCACCATTCATCGCGCCGCAGGCCATCGTCTCGGTCACGACGCGGACCAGCAACCCGCCGCCCGCCGCCAAAAGGGGCTCGGTATAGTGGTGCAAACCGGGCGAACCTAGGTCCGTTGCGACCTGATCGGCCAGCCGCGGCCCCAAGCGCGTCGCCTTGCCCGTGGTGAGCGCCAGCCAAAACACCTCGTCGAGGCGCCCAGCCAGCGGCCCACCGCGCGCCGATCCGGGATTGCACACACCGTCGGGCTCGGCGCAATCGGCCATGTCGCACACGCGGACCATGCGGCGCTCGACCAGCCAGCCGTAGATCTCGCCGGCACCCGCTAGCCATAAGCCGTTGCGTTCTGCGAGCTTTTGGCACGGCTCACCGGTTTGGCAGCGCAGCCACCAGGTGTGCTGTTCGCTACCCCGCGACCGCCATACCAGGGCATCGCGCGTCGCCGTGGCGGTCGGGGCAGCCGGCAAGCTCGTCGGAGATCCGGTCGCAGCCATGTCAAAAGCAACGTGAGGTCCGTTGGTTAGGGGCTCTCGCCTGCGCCGCGCCAGGTGCGCCCACAGGGCCTCGTCGCCATCGTCCGTCACCGGCTGCGGCAAAGCGACCGGCGCCTGCAGCTCTGGGGGCAGCGTGCCCGTTTCTAGCAGCTCATTCTCGCGCGAACACGCCAGCAGCAGCGCTAATGCGACAGTTCTTGTCGTTTTATGCACAAATCGCATGAATGGGTGCCCTGCCCGCGGGCCGCTTAGGAGTCGAGGCCCAGTAAGGCGCGTGTATCTGCGGGGCTGGCGACCTGGCCACCGGCTTCGTGCACCGTGCGAACCAGGGCTTCGACCAATGCGCCATTGCTCGAGGTTTTGCTGCCGTCAGGCAAGTAGAAGGTGTCTTCTAGGCCGGTGCGCACGTGGCCACCCAATTCGACCGCACGCCGATGCAGCGCCCACACCTCGTCGCGGCCGATGCCAATCACCTGCCAAAGCGCGCCCTTAGGCATCTCGTCGCACAGCAGCGGCAGCCAGCGCGGGTCGGCGGGCATCCCCGAGTCGACGCCCATCACCAGCGACAAGTGCACCGGCGCGTGCAACATGCCCTTTTGCGCGAACAGGGCCACGCTGCGGACAATGCCGGTGTCGAAGCACTCGCATTCTGGTATAATATTGAACTGTTGCATGGCACTCAAAAACGCTTCGATCTTGCCGACCGGATTGTCGAACAGCAGCGGCGGCCACGCCCACTCGCCACCTGCACGCAATTTCAGGTAGTTCAGCGTACCCGCGTTGAGCGCGGCCATCTCGGGCCGGCCCGCCTCTAGGCAGCTGAGCGGACCCGAGATGTCGGCGCCAAAGATACCCGTCGAGAAATTCTGCACAAGCTGGGGACAGCGCTGACGAATCGCGTCGCTGATCGCCTTGGCAACCGCCGGGTCCCACGACGGCAGCCGCCCCATGCCCGGCCGCTGATCGCGAAAATGCAGGTGCACGATGGTCGCGCCGGCGTTAAAGGCCTGCTCGGCGTGGTCGGCCATTTGCTCGGGCGTTACCGGCACTTGATGCACGTTCGGATCCGTCAGCACCCCGGTCAGCGCACAGGTCACCACCACCTTGCCGCGAGCGGCGCCCACTTGCTGTGCATTGTCGTTCACTTGCTGTGTATTTTCGCACACTTGCTGTGTATTGTCGCGCACTTGCAACCTCTACTGCTCGGTCAGCTCGACCAAGGGGGTACCCGCCGCAACCGCGTCGCCCACCTGGGCAAACACGCCGGCCACCACGCCGGCCATCGGCGCGCGAATCACCGTAATCATCTTCATGGCTTCCATCGACAGCAGCGGCGCGTCGGCCTCGACTAGCTGCCCAACTTGCGCCCACACCTGGGTAATCACCGCCGCCGACGGGGCCAGCACCGAGCCGGGCGGCGCCTCGACCTGCCGCGCCTGGGGCAGCAGCGACCGCTCGACCAAGTGGGCGAACGCGCCGGACTGATGCTGCGCGAACAGCTGATCGCCCACGCGCAGACCCGTGAGGCGCTGACGCTGACCAGCCACTTCAAGCTCAATTTCCCAATAATTTCGATGATCTAACACGAGGGTGCTTTGTGTCAGATGGCCCGTCAGAGGCGGCAGGCGAGCCAGCAGCGGGTCCGGCGCGCGGTCAATCGCCCAGGCAAACTCGCCGGTGGGCGTGGGCCGCAGCAGCACGGCACTCGGCGCGGCGGGCGGGTCGGCATAGGTACCGAACAACGTCACATCGGGCCGCCACGGGTTGCTGCGCAGACGCTGGCGCAGGCCCTTGCCGTGGTGGGCGAGGGCGGCGGCCAACAGGTGCATATCACTTGGAGGCTCAGTAGGTTGCGGCGGGTGCAGCGCGACAAAGCGCGTGTCGAACTGCCCCGAGCGAAAGGCCGGCGTGGCCAAAATCTGCTGCAAGTAATCGCGGTTATGCCCCACGCCCCATAGACGCAGGTCGGCCAAGGCGCGCTCGAGGCGGGCGATGGCGGTGCTGCGCTGCGGCGCCCAGGCGATCACCTTGGCCACCATCGCGTCGTAATGCAAGGGCACGTGATCGCTCGGCTTTAGTCCGTGATCAACGCGCACATGCTCCGCCACGGGCGGCTGCCACAGGTGCACGGCGCCGGCCTGCGGCACAAAGTCGCGGTGCGGATCCTCAGCACACAAGCGGACTTCGATGGCATGGCCGCGCAGCTGTACATCGCTTTGCTGCATCGGCAGCGGCTGCCCCTCGGCCACCGCGAGTTGCAACGCGACCAGGTCGAGGCCCGTCACCAGCTCGGTCACCGGGTGCTCGACTTGCAGGCGCGCATTGACCTCTAAGAAGAAGAACTCGCCGGTGGCGTCGTCGAGCAAGAATTCGACTGTCCCCGCACCCACATACCCAACGCCGCGGGCGATCGTGAGGGCCGCATCGGTTAGCCGCTGCCTCAGCTCGGGGGTGACGCGAGGCGACGGCGATTCTTCAACGATCTTTTGATGTCGCCGCTGAATCGAGCACTCGCGCTCGCCCAGATGCACCACGTGCCCAAGCTGGTCGCCCAAAATCTGCACTTCGATATGGCGACCGCGCTCGACAAAGTATTCGATGAGCAACGCTTCGTCGCCAAAAGCACTTTTCGCCTCGCGACTCGCCAGTTCGAGCTGTTCGGCCAGCAGGGCCGGCTCGCGCACCAGCCGCATGCCGCGACCACCACCGCCGCCCGCCGCCTTAATCAGCAGGGGATACTGCAAGTTACTAGCCGTCTCTGCCAGTTCGTTCCGTTGCCGAGGGCCATCTTTCGCCTCGATGCCCGGCACCACCGGCACACCCAGCGACCGCGCCAGCTGCTTGGCCGCGTCTTTGCGCCCCACCGCCCGCATCGCCGCCGGCGGCGGCCCCACCCAAGTTAGCCCCGCCGCTTGCACGGCCTCGGCAAACTCGGCGCGCTCACTCAAGAAACCGTAACCGGGATGGACCGCATCGACCTTGGCGCGCAGCGCCGCCTGCACCACCGCCGCGATGTCGAGGTAGGGGCTGCCGTGGCCCTCGTTGCCCAAAAACAGCGCCTCGTCGCAGACTTGCGTATGCAGCGCCCCGCGATCGACATCGGTATACACGGCAATGCTGGCGATACCCAGCTGGCGCGCGGTGCGGGCGATGCGGCAGGCGATCTCGCCACGGTTGGCGATCAGCAGGCGGCGGATTGGCTGGCTCATCACATTCACCTTTCGATTCATCTACATACGAAATACGCCAAAGGCGGGTGCCTGGGCGGCCACATCGCGCTGCCAAGCCGCCTCGAGCCCCAGCGTCAGCGCCGCCCGGGTGTCGCGCGGGTCGATGATGCCATCGTCCCACAGCTGCGAGGTGGCGAAGTACGGGTCGCTTTGCCGCAAAAACTCTCCCTTTACAATATCTTCCATCTCAGCCAACTCGGCGGCATCGGGCTCGCCACCCAGCTTGCGAATGGCATCTTCTTGCACGATGCGCATCACCCGCGCCGCCTGCTCGCCCCCCATCACCGCGATGCGCGACGAGGGCCACGTCAGCAGCAGGCGTGGGTCGTAAGCCCTTCCGCACATTCCGTAATTCCCCGCGCCAAACGAGCCGCCCACCAGCACGGTAAACTGCGGCACGCTTGCGGTGGCCACGGCGTGCACCATCTTGGCGCCATCTTTGACAATGCCCGCGCGCTCGGCCTCGACGCCGACCATAAAACCGGTGATGTTTTGCAAGTACACGATAGGACAGCATTTTTGGCAGCATAGCTGGATGAAGTGGGCGGCCTTTTGCGCGCTCTCGCTGAAAAGCGGGCCATTGTTGCCCAGCACGCCCACCAAGAAACCAGAAATGCGTGCAAATCCGCAGACTAGTGTGGGGCCGTAGCCAGGGCGAAATTCGTCTAGCTCTGATCCATCGAGCAAACGCGCCATGACTTCGCGGATATCGAACGGAATCTTCAAGTCATTTGGCACGATACCCAGCAAATCTTCTTGATCATAAAGCGGATCAACTGGATTATCGCGAGGAACAGTGTGGCCCGGCCGCCCCAAATTCGCCACGATCTGCCGGCCAATCGCCACGGCGTGGGCATCGTCGTCGGCCAAATAGTCGCAAAGCCCCGAGACGGTATGGTGCATTTCGGCGCCGCCCAGGGTCTCGTCGTCGGTATCGGCCCCCGTCGCAGCCTTGACGAGCGGCGGCCCCGCTAGGAACACCTTGGCCTGGCCCTTGACCATCACTGTATAGTCGCTCATGCCAGGAACGTAAGCGCCACCCGCAGTTGCATTGCCAAACACCAGCGCGATCTGCGGCAGGCCCATGGCGCTCATGCGCGCCTGGTTGCAAAAGCCGCGACCACCGCGGTTGCCCGGCGCAAAGAGCTCGGCCTGGTACAGCAAGTTGGCGCCGGCCGACTCGACCAAAGCTACGGTAGGCAAACCATTTTCGCGGGCAACTTGCTGGGCGCGGATCATCTTGTCGGCGCCCAAGGGGTAAATCGCGCCACCTTTAATGCGCGTGTCGTTGGCACTGATGACCACCAACCGCCCAGAAACACGGCCAATTCCTGTGATGACGCCCGCTCCCGGCGCCTCGTCGTCGTAGTGGCCAAAGGCAGCCAAGGGGCTGAATTCTAGAAAATCACCGTCGCGATCCAGCAGTCGCTCAATGCGCTCGCGCGGACTGAGCTTGCCCCGCTGCGCCAACCGAGCCGCCGCCTTGGGCCCACCGGCATGGCGCGCGTTGGCGTGGCGCTCGCTCAGTTCGGCCAGCAGAGCCTGCATATGCTCGCGATTGCGTTGGAATTCCGACGAGCGTGGGTTCAAGTGCGAGTTCAGGCGCGGCATGGTGGTCTGGCTCCCGGTCTGCGGCGAGCGTAGCTTCTCGTTACCCAAACGCCAAGTGCGCGGCGAGGCCCGCGGTGGGCGAACAAGGCTCCCCAAAGCGCCGACATGGCGCCGAGTACACCGGGGATTGCGCACACAAGCGAACCCGTCTAGCTTTGCAGCTCCACTTTTGCAGGAGTCGCCATGTTCAAGAAGCCCCACCAACTGCCCAGCCAGCACATGGGCCGCTCGATCTGGCTCTGGCAATATGGCGAATTCGGCAAGCCGGTGCTGGTCTTTCCATCTGCGGCTGGCATGGCGCATGAGTGGGAGAACCAGGGCATGCTCGCCGGTATCAGCCACCTCATCGGCACGAAGATCAAGCTGTATTGCGTCGAGTCGAACGTGTCGGAGGCGTGGACCAAGAAAGAGGCGGATCCGGCCTGGCGCATCCAGCGGCACTTGGCCTACGAACGCTTTGTATACGAGGAGTTGGTGCCCTGGATTCGCCAAGACTGCCGCACTCCCGACATCGCCATTGGCGCGACCGGGACCAGCTTGGGCGCGCTCTATGCCGCGAACGCCGTGCTCAAACATCCCGAGTTGTTTCGCTATGCCCTCTGTATGAGCGGCCGCTACGATGTGCGCGACTTCAATGCGCTGCAAAATTCCGACGTGTATTTCAACAATCCGCTGGCCTATGTGTGGGGGCTCGACGGCACGGCGCTGGACCAGATTCGCCAAAAGGTGCACCTCGACTTGGTGTGCGGCCGCGGTCCGTGGGAGGACGGCAATTGGCAAGAGACCCAGAAACTTGGCGATTTGCTGCACAAGAAGGGCATTTCGTGCCACGTGGACCTGTGGGGCCGCGACACGGATCACAACTGGCCGGCGTGGCGCAAGCAGGCGGCGATGTACCTGAATCAACGGTATCGCTAGCGCGTAATTCGTCTGGAGGTTACTATGTTTCGACCCATGTTCCCGCTGTGGCTGACTGCCGCACTGACGCTAACTGCGCTGCCTGCCTGGGCGAATCCCGGCCACCACGGCGGGCAGCCGCAACCGCCCGCGCCGCCACCGCCCACCGAAGCGACGGTTGCCATCTACGAGCACGGCAGTTTTGTGGGGCGTATGCAGGTGTTGCGCGTGGGTGCGTACGACATGCCGGCGCTCACCATCGGCAACGACGCGCTGAGCTCGGTGCGCGTGCCGCCAGGATTCAAGGTTATCTTGTTTGAAAACGCAGGATTTCAAGGTCGAACCCTTGAGCTAAAGAGCGATGCGCCCAACTTGCCGCCCAACTTCAACGATGTGACGTCGAGTATCGTGGTCGAGATGGTGGCCGTGGCCCAGCACGCGCCGCAGCCGCCTGAGCCCGGTCCACCGGCACCGCCGCCCCCGCAGCGCCCGGGCCCGCAGCCGCCGCGCCAGCCGACTCCGCCGCCCCTACCCGTGCCGCCGCCGCTGCCGCCCGAGCCAGGTCCGCTGCCGTGCGCGGTGCTGTTTGAGCACAATGACTTTGGTGGGCGCCGCCAAGAATTGCAGCCGGGTCGCTACGATGTGGGCAACTTGACGGTGGGCAACGATACGGTCAGCTCGCTGCGGGTGCAGCCCGGGACCGTGGTGGTGCTGTACGAGCACCCGGGGTTTGCCGGCCGTAGTCTAGAAGTGCGCGCCGATACTCCATTTGTTGGGCGGGAGTGGAACGACCTCACCTCGAGCGTAGAGGTGATTGCCCACCGCGGTCACCACCACCACGGCGATGACGAGCGCCGCACGGCTGACCCGCCGGCCCAAGTGACGCCGCCGCCGCCACCGCCGCCGCAGGCACTGAGTCACGAGCGTTTTGAGCAGTTTGAGGCCCGCATTCGCCAGGCCACCTTTGCCAAGGCCCAGCTGGCCGCAGTACGCGACGAGGTGAGCGCCGGCGCGCTGTTCAACTGCCAGCAAGTGATTGCAGTTATGAAGATTGTCACTTTTGCCGAGCCGCAGGTTGAGGCCGCGACGCTGATGTGGCCGCGCGTGGTTGACCCGCAGAATTTGCCCACGGTGCTGGCCTCGCTGACCTTTGAGAGCCAGCGCGACAAGCTGCGCAAGGCGCTGGGCCGCTAAGCCGCTCCCCAAAAAATCGCTAATCCGCTGCAGAATAACCTGCTTGTACGATGCGACTTGCCGTCTGCCGTGCGGTGGTGGTATGTATCGCGTCGTATTGCCCTACTCAGTGCAAGGTGCCCGCATTCCTCCGAATGCAGGGGACGCAGCAAGGCCTGAGCGGGCGCGGCAATGCAGGAACTGGGGGCCAGCAAAACCATGAAACTGCGTGGAATTATCTTAGCGTGCCTGGGCGTATTGGCGATGGCGTGCGAGGACGGACCGAATCAATCGCTAACTCCGGCGCCGAGCGGCGCGGCCAATCGGTGGAACGACGGCAAGACGCCCGCCGCCACAGATCAGCAGGCAGCGCAAGGGTTTGCGTCGGACTTCGCCGGCGGCGCCAACAAGCAAGAGATCTGCACGGGCGAGCAACGTGCGGCGCGCTGGGCCAAGATGGTGGCGGAGCCGATTGTGCCGCCGACCAAGGCCGCGGGTATCGACGGCGTGGGCGGCGACGAGTGGAAGGGCCTAACTGTAGAACAAGCTGAGCAAATTAACTGCCAAAGCGAGACCTATGGCGACGAATTTGGCGACGGCACGCTGGTCAACGCCTGGGGCGACAACGGCGAGGTCTGGATCAAGTACGATATCGCGAATCACAATAAGATTCAGTGGATTTCGCTCTTTCCGGGCTACGTGGGCACGCTCGAATTCACCTCGCGCGACAAGAAAGACAAGTTCGTGGTGCAGATCGGCACGCAGATCAGCAAGAACGGCAAGAAATACACACTCGACTGGACCAATACCGACAAGTTCGCCGTCGCAGCCACCGAGATTGCGGACGCGCTTTTTGCCACTTTTGCGCCGGAATTGCCGCCCGAAGACATCGCTAGCGGTAGTTGCATCGCCAACGGCCATTGCACGCAAACGGTCTTCCCCGAAGAGGGCGCGCTGCGAATCTGGCCGCTGGGCCTGCACTTATGGGTCAGTAACCCCACCGCGCCACAGCCCACGCCGTCGGTGTTCCAGCGTATCGATCTGCGCCTGCCGCGGGTGATGCCGTTTACCCTGGGCCGGCCGGAGCTGAAGCTCGACGCGCAGGGGCCGAGGACTTCGATTAAGGGTCTGGGGGCCACGGGCAGTAACCCCGGGAAAGACTGCGTGATTTCGCTGGGCATGACCTGGCAGACCATGCTCGACACGTGCGTGAATGTGACGGGCGACGCCACCAAAGACAAGCTGAATTACAACAAGTTGACGGGCAACATCAGCCACGATGCCGAGACGTTCATTTTTGACTCGTCGGGCGTGGATGTCGACTTTTTGTCGAGCCAAGTTGCACAGTTTGATGTGGTGCGCGACCAGGATCGGCCCGTGCCCGGCGACAAAGCGGCGCGGCTGACGTTTGACGCCAATACCCTGGGCCATTTTGCCAACGACTGGAGCGCGGACGACCAGTTGAACGATCTGCACGGCTCGGGCGCGGTGTACTACGAGTTTGCGCGGATGGTACAGGCCGAAATTAATAAGCAGCTCAAGATCATCGACCCCGCCGCGCCGACCCACGAGCTGGGCGACCCGGTATGCCTATGGCCCGATGACCTGAGCGGCTTTGACCCGACCACCTTTAGTTATGCGAGCAATTGCACGGGCTTTGAAGGCTTTGTCACGGCCATGCCGGCCGCAGCGACCCAGACCGACCTGAACCGAGTGCGCTTGGGCCCCGACGCGCAGTACCTCATCGGCTCGCTGGGCCTTAAGCCCGGAAAACCATTGGCGGCCTTCTGCATGGACGCCAACGCCAACATCCAGACTGGCTACTACAACTGTGGCAGCGCCGACCCCTATGGCCGCAGCGGTGCCCTGTGGGATACGGCATTTGACCGGGTGCGCGAAGTGCTGGGCAAGGGCGACGTGCACAACTTGCCGCCCGAGATTCGTGACCGGCGTTTCTTCTTTAAGATGTACGTGTTGGCCATGCTGAAGTACTTGATGGGCAGCTCGGATGGACAAACGCTCGACCTTGCCAACGTGCCGGTCGATCCGAACAATTTATTCTTTGATTCAGAGGGTTCGGGCCAGTACGAACTTGCCGAGTACATTGACCGCCGCTTCGTGGCCGCAGATAAAGAGCCGCTCGATTTCGTGATGAAGGCCGACATTTTGAACGGCACCTTGTACGACTACAACTTCGACCGGTTGCTGAACCGCGACGAGAAGGCGATGTACCTAGCCGTGACCGAGAAGACGGGCGACCCGGCCGGCAAAGAGAACGACTTGACCCTGACCAACGTGTTTGGCAGCCCGGTGCTGGCGGCGGCGTACCAAGACACTGCGGCCCGCACGGCGTACCAGTGCGCCAGCGCGGACTGGACCAGCGATGCCGAGCTGGCCAAGGTCGAGGCAGATTGCACCACGGCAGATGGAATTGTGCAGCTGCCGCCGCTGGATATGTACTATGTGGCCGATCCGGCCAACCCCAAGGCGCCGGCCGTGCTGCCGCTGCGCGAAGGTGGCAAGCCGATGCTGACGCCGTACAAGGGCGCTTTTGCCGGCAAAGCCAGCACGTTTGCGCTGGGGTCGGGCAATCTTGAGATCGAGGCGCAGTACGCCGCTTTGCAGGCCGCCAAGGTCAAGATTCACACGCAGAGCGACCCTTATGACCCCACCTCGTCGCCGGGAACACCGCTCGAAGTCCTGGTCGAGCCGTGGGCGCCGCCGCAGCCGGGTATCGGTTTCTATTGGCCTGTCAACGGTCAGCAAGACAAGCTGGTGCAAGCGGGTGTGCTCGACTTTACCGGCACGACCACCAGCTTCAACATCTACTACCAGTATGGACAAGACACCACCGCGGACGGCACGGGCCGGGTGAACGTGGTCGCAGTGGACTCGATCGACTACTTGGGCGACGTGTTCTTGTGCCAAGACCCCTATACCAAAGACTTTTTGCGAGCGCGCATGTACGACTCGGTGCAAGGTATCGTCGACTGGATCGACAAGCATCCCGGCGCGCAGGCCGCGTGCGGCTTGATCGTCCGCTACAGCCCATACGCCAACTTCCCGGATTACATCATCTCTACGGTGAGCGGCGTCAAGGTCGGAGTGACCCAGGGCGGCGGCTACGGTCGCGTCAACGACGCTTCGCTTTGGGTACCCGGCCAGTACTAGCCCGCCCGCAGCGCTCCTGGAACTTGGCACTGACGACCCGAACAGCAGGTAACCGAATGAATCGCCTGAACTTTACCGCACTTGCCCTGCTCGCTACGTTGACCGCGGCCCTGCCCTTGGTCGGCTGCGTGCAAGACCGCCCGGCGCGCAACGGCGTCTTTAACGAAAACCAGTACTTGAAGAAGTCGTTCTTGATTCGCCCGGGCGACAAGGCCGGCGCGGACCCGGGCTGGTTCCTAAAAGCGACCGTGGTCGAGACGTCGACACCGAATCCGCTGGGCGGCGATGCCATCGGCCTGTTTGCGGGCATGGAAAGTGGTAGTCAATATGTGCGCTTCCGTACCACGCAAGACAAGCTTGAGATGGTGAACCTGCACGATATCTCGTCGACGACGGTGGGCAAGGTCGAAGAGGTGCTCGACAGCTGGCCGGCGATGCACGTCGACCTGAAGTTCCGTGTGAATTTGGACGGCGAGAACACTAACTTTTACGAAGAGAATCAAGAGCTTGATTGGCAAGTGCGCCAGTGGGTCAAGGTCAATTTCGACAAAAGCGACGGCTCGGACGCGGCGATTTTTGGCCCGTACACCACCTACGGCCTGCAAAAGTGCACCGATTTTGGCAATGCGGCGGTGACGTTGGTGCCCGGCTCCATTGTCAAAGACGAAACCAAGGGTTACCTGCAGTGGACCACCGAAACGACCGTCGCGCTCAAGTGGGACGACGCGGCCTGTGTCGAGAGCTTTGGTCCGATGGGCACGACGGCGGGGCTGATCGGCAAGAATAACGTGACCTACCGCATGATGTACTCGCTGACGCGGGCGAATCCGGCGCCGACGTACCAGCCGCTGCAGCTCGACGAAAAGGACCCGATTCACCATAAGTATGGACCGATTACCTACCTGAGCGTGGGCCGCGACCAGAACACGGGCCTGCTGGCCGGTCGCGAACTGGTGATGCGCTTTGACCCCAAGAAGCCAAAGATTACTTGGTATTTCGCCCAAGGCTTCCCAGAGAAGTACAAGGCCATTTTTGCGGGCCCAGGCGGCGTGGCCGAAGGCACCAACCAACTGCTGGCGGCGGCGGATCAGGCGGCGAAGGCCAAGGATGCCAAGAGCGCCGGCGTGCCGATGCGTATCGAATTTAAGAACTATGATCAGGACTTGGCCAAGGGCGAGACACCGCGGCAGTACGGCGATGTGCGCTACAACTTTGTGCGCTGGCTGAGCGACAAGGACAGCCAGGACTCGTTTGCCGGTATCGCCCAGTTTGTGACCGACCCGCGCACCGGCGAGACGTTGTCGGCGTCGATTAACATCAATGATTTCGCGATCAAAGACTATTATGTGCAGCGTATCGATTTCTACTTGAAGTCGGTGGGCGCGAGCCTCGACATCAATTCGCCCGTGCCTTGGTCCGACCCGGCCAGCGGTGCGACGTGCAAAGACGGCGATGTGATGCCGATTGTCGACGAGGTGGTGGCGGCGAAACACAACAGCAATTCAACGCTAATCGCCAAGATGCAAGACTACTTGCAAAAGCCAGTGGCGAGCTATGGCGCGCTGGGCACGCAAGACTTCATCGTCAAGCAAGACGCCGACTTCTTCAATGCTTACTATGCCTTGCTACCCTACTGGGTCTATGCCGACCCCGATATGAACATGTACGTGACGCCCGAGGGTCAGCAGGGTGTGTACGGCCCGGGCGAGCTGTGGAAGTCGCTGAGCAGCGAGGCCGAATTTCATAAGCAGGCCGGCCAGATCGACCGCGGCTTTGAGCCCGTGGCCGGCATGATGGGCAAGGATGGTCTGAATAAAAGTGCTGAATTTATGGCGAATTGGCGCAAGCTGACCATGAACCACCGCGACCTGGATTTTCGTCTGCAGCGCGCCCACGCCAGCCGCAAGAAGGATGCGCCGATTGCGTTCTCGTTCTTAGAGATGATGAAGCACGACGCCCGGCACTGCATCGTCGATGCTAAGTCTGGGAAAAGCCACTGGGAAACGAAGGAGGAGTGGACCGACAACTTGATCACCAGCTACTGGAGCCAGGTGATGTGGCACGAGTTCGGCCACGTGCTGGGCCTTGAGCACAACTTCATGGCGTCGGTCGATCGCAACAACTTCCCCGTGTACAAAGACGGCCAAGAAGCTAGCCATGTCGGCATGTATTCGTCGTCAGTAATGGAGTACAACGCCGCGCCTGACCGCGTATTTTGGCAGCCGGGCTGGGGTCCGTACGATGCGGGCGCGATTGCGTGGATTTACGCGAACGACAAGCCGAGCGGCGCGGCGGGTACCTCGATCTCGGGCCAGGCGACGGTGAGTGCGCCGTGGAATGACCCGCTGGGCTTTGCGAGCGACGGCAAAGAGACGCAGTTTTTGTATTGTTCGCATCAGCACTTGCGCTACACGCCGCTGTGCCGGATGGGCGACTCGGGCACCACGCCGTCCGAGATCATGGCCAACGACATCGACCGCTACGAGTGGCAGTACAAGTGGACAAACTACCGTGTTTACCGCAAGTTCTGGGACATTCATGCCTACGCCGACACGCCGGCAGCGATGATCACTGACATGCGGCGCTTCTTCTCGATGTGGGAATTCGACTGGGACCAGGGCGACTTGGTCGACGGCCTGCGCCGCATCGGCATCACCAACCCCGATTCCAAGGGCTCGGATGTCGACTACTACGACCAGTTGACCAACAAATTCAGCAAGGAAATGTCGACCGCGAACCAGATGATGGCGGCGTTCCACAAGGCGGTGATTCAGCAGTCGGCGGGCGAGCGCCCCTTCCGCACCACCTACGACAAGTACTACGGCGATGTGACGCAACAGGGCATTATTCTTGATAAACTCTTTGCAATGCAAAGCTTTGTGGGTCTGTGGCCCAGTGACAATTACGACGTGAACCAGGCCGGCGCGTGGCTGACCAGCTATGCCTATGCGCCCGACGGCAGCTACGCCACAGTGGCCGAGGACACAGTCGCCTCGATGATCGGCGGCCAATACGATGTTTTCCCTTACTTTAAGCCGCTGGCCGTGTCGCAATTCGCCATGGACACCCACGACCCGGCTTTTGGCGGCCGCGTAGAGATTCGCGACTGGATCGGCGGGCAAGTCTTTAACCGCGAACAGGATTTCTTGGACTACTTCCGCGCGATCGCGGTCAAGCACAACTTTGTAGGTTGCGACACCCTGGCCGGCTGCGACTACAACCCGCAAGTGCCGCAGACCGACTCGCAGGATGTGTACCACTCCGATACCTATAACGAATTTGTGGCACCTGACGGCAAGCGCTGGTCGTGGGCCTACATCCCCAGCCGCAACCAGTGGATCGCCGTCGACCGCGACCGCAACATCGCCAGCTATTTGGTGGTCCGCGCGTTCAACGCCGATATCGTCAACCAGCAAGACGACGGCGCCTACCCGGGCGGTGCGTTTGGCTACGAACTCGAAATGAAGTACATCCTCGATGCGTTCACCTACTACAACTAAGCGCACCGCATGGGCTTTTGCGCTCGTTGCTGTGGCAGCGGCGTGGGCCGAGATGCGCCCGGCAAGTGCCGATGAACAACCTGCCGCAGTTGGCGCAGATGTGACCCCGGTGACCGCGCCGCCCGCCACGGCTACGCCTGTGGTCGCCGCCGCAGCGCCAACGCTGGCCAAGAAGCCGTGGGAAGTGGGCGCGGCGCTGGAGTCGCACGGTCTGCTAGTGCGCAATGACTTGCAGGGTGCAGCCAACAACAAGTTCATGAACTTCTTGTACTTGTATGGCCGCTACGAGCCGACCGCCCACGATGCCATCGAGCTGCGGACCTACCTGTACGAGCGCTTCTTGGCCGACCCCGGCGAGACTGGGGTGCGCAGCGACGACACCTCGCTGTACTTCGCCCACTATTTTGACGAGACGCATGGGGTAAAAACCCGTGTCTTTGCTGCGCTAACTGCGCCGACGTCGTTTACTGCACAGAAGATGAGCCTGTACACCGCGCCGCGACTGGGTGGGGCCGCGAGCTGGAGCCGCCACGGCTTTCGCGCTGAAATCATCGGCCTGGGCGAAGCGTTTTGGGTCAAATACGGGCAGATGGTGGGCGGCAATCCGAACCCCAAGACGCACCTGATGGCGATGATAAACCTAGAGGCCAAGCTGGGTACCCTGCCCTTGGCGGTCGGCGTAACGGGCGTAACCCATCGTTTTTGGTACTACCAAGCGGGCGCGCCGCCGGTGAGCAGTGAGCCCTTTAACGGCGCGGTCAGCGACCCGCAGTTTGCCAACCAGCCGATGCAGGGCAGCTACGGATTTCAGACCTTCTTGCGCTGGGAACTACCTGATATGGATGGCATTTCGAGCGATCTGACGGCAGCCTATGCCCAGGGCGATAGCACGCTTGGCTATACTTCGAGCCTGCACGACGGCATTACCCACAGCTACCTGTTCTGGCGTACGTCGTCGCAGTTCTACGGCGCGCTGTCGGCCAAGTTCTAGATTCAACGCACATTTCGGCAGCTATTTCGGATACATGCCGCGCCAGACTTGCATCGGCGGTTAAGTCGGACCAAAATGGTCCGCGCTCGACAGGCACGTCGAGGCACTAGCTACGGTGAAGCGATGGGCGGACTCAATCCCTACCTGGGGCAACAGGC
Source organism: uncultured Myxococcales bacterium (assembly GCA_903883645.1). GTDB lineage: Bacteria > Myxococcota_A > UBA9042 > UBA9042 > UBA9042 > SXRM01. The sequence goes on from CAISBR010000002.1 coordinate 41,047, forward strand.
AATTGCAGTGGCCAAGCAGGCATTTACCCTGCGGATTGCCAATAGTGGCCAGAGCATCGCGGTCGACCCGGCGCAGCTGCCGCATGGGCGCGACGGCCGGCCTGGGTCGCTTCTCGACATCTTGCTGCACCATGGCGTGCGCGTCGATCATGCTTGCGGCGGCGTGTGCTCGTGCTCCACGTGCCATGTGGTCGTAAAAAAGGGCCTAAAGTCGTGCAATCCGGCCGATGAGGGCGAAGAGGACATGCTCGACACGGCGCCCGGGCTAACGGGGCAATCGCGGCTGGCGTGCCAGTGCGTGCCGAACGGGAGCGAAGACGTCGAGGTGCTGATCCCGGCGTGGAACCGCAACGCCATCGCCGAGGGCGAGTAGAGGAGGTAAGCCATGATTGACGAAGCTACTTTTCGCAAGTTAGCCGATGCCGTCTACCGCAATGTACTGGCGCGGCTCGACCTAGAAGACCCCGATGAGGTCGAGGCCGAGCTGCAGGCCGGCGTAGTGCGCATTCGCCTGGGCCACGGCAAGGCCGAGGGCGGCAAGGTATTTATCCTGAATCACCAAGCGCCCTTGCGCGAGCTGTGGTACGCGGCGGGCGACCGGGCATGGCACTTTGCGCTGCTAGACGGGCGCTGGCGCGATGCGCACCACGGCGGCGACCTGCAAGATCTGCTGGGCGAGACGATTTCTGCCGAGCTGGGGCGCACCGTGGTCTTTGAGCTGCCGCGGCCGTAGTCCGGCACAAAGCACCCTCGTGTCAGAGACCTGAAACTACTGAATAATGCTATAACGACGCGGCCCACAAACAAGCGGTTTTCAGCGACGCAGCGGGGCGCTATGCTGGCTACCATGTTGCACCGTCTCCGTTCGCTTCCGTTGTTCCGTTTGCTGGCCGCCGTGGTCGCAGCGACCTTGCTGCCCTTGGCGATGCCCACCCCGGCGCTGGCCAGTACCGCCGCCGTGCACCGCTGGCTGACCGAGGCTGCGCTGCGCAAACACCTTCCTAATGGCCAACTTACGCCCCCTACCGAAGACCAACTGGTCGAGTTCTACCTGTGGCTGGGCCGTACGCTCGCCACCTCGTCGAGCTCGGCAGACCAAGATGCCGGCGATCCAGAGCGATTTCAGAAACGCTTCCCCAGTCCGCGCGCCTTTGATGCCTTTGGAATTCGTAGCTTTTTGGGCCTATCGCGCGAGCCGACGCCGGCGGTGTGGGGTCTAGAGGAGTTTGACCGCGAAGGCGCGCCCGAGCGCTTTAATCTGGTGGTGCAAGGCAGCGCCCAGCCCGACCTGGACCGGCGCAACCAGCAGCGCCTAGCCTACGACGCCGAGCGCAAGCTGCTGCATCTGCCCGACGGGCGCCTGGTGCCGGCTGACCCGATCATCTTGAATATGGGCGGCTTAGATGGTCTGTCGAGCCAGGCGCACGCGCACTACCAACTGGCGGCCGACCACCCCAGCAGCGACCCGGCAGTGCTGCAGAGCGAGCCCTGGAACTTTGTGGTGGCCGCAGGCTTTGACGGCCCGGTCATCACCAGCGCGGCGGAGATGGCGCAAGTGCACCTCGATATGGCCGTGCTGGCCTGGAGTTGGGCCGATATGTACCCAAATTCGGGGGGTGAGTACATCTCGCTCATGTGGGCGTCAGCCGGGCTACACTACGTGCAAGACGCGGCGGGGCCACTCCACAATGTGCAGGTGGGCAGCTACGAGCTCTTTAAACAGGCTAAGATTACGTGGTATTTGCAGGCATTGCGCACGGGTGGCGGCAAGTTTGCGCCGTTGCCTACGTTCTACGACATTGGTCTAAACCTGCTGAGTAACCTGCATTTGCTGTCGGAGCGCTGGCTGCAGGACCGGCTCGACGATGTGCGCAACCGCCGGCCCGCCCCGGCCGAGCTTGTGGCAGCGTGGACGGCGGCGGATACCGATGACCCGGCGCTGCTGGCCGAGCTGGGCGACAAGCTAAAGCCGCACATGGCCGGGCCGTTCAAGGTGCAGCCGTGGCGCAATGGCGAGGGGGCGGCGCTGCATCTGGTGCACGCCCTGGCCAAGCTGGGTTCGCGCGACGGTGCCGCGCTGTACGAGGCCACTTTGCACGCCGCCGGGCCGAACGCCACCGCAGTGGGCAGCAAGATCGACGACGAAAAGCCGGCGCGGCCCGGCGATATGGGCGACGTGGCGAACGGCAAGGTGGCTGAGGCACTGGGCACGCTCGATCATCTGCACGCCAAGGCGATGCGGCGGGCGGTAACGGCGACCCGGTTGTATTGGCAAGCTTTTCATCAGGGTAGTGGCGATGCGGCGGCGCGACGGCTGCGGCACATGGGCCTCGACCGGATGGAGGCCGAAGAGGCGCGTGTGGCCGCCTACTTGAAGCATCCGGGCGCGCGAACGAGCACGACCGAGGTGGTGGCGTGGGTTTGGCCGGCCGAGCTGGGCACGGCGTTCGCGCTATTTATGCTGGTGGCGGTTGGCTTTGTGTGGCGCCGCCGGCGAAAGTCGACGTTGCCGGCGATTTAGTCGAACCCCCCAATCGCAAAGGAGTCGAATGCACGCCGAAGTTCGCAGTTGGCAAGCGCGGCTAGCCGCCGTGTGCACCGAGCCGCAGCACACTACCCAGCATTTTTCGAGCCTGCGCGCTGGCTTGCGTACCCTTTACCCCGACCACGCCGACGGTTGCGACCGTGTGCTTGCGGAACTGTGGCAAAATGCCACACCTACGGTGCGCGCGACGCTGTTGGCGCCACTGTGCGACGAACTGCAACCGGGGCCGCAACTTACCAGCGCGATGATGGTCAGTGTGGCGCAGGGCGATGCGCGCTCGGCCAACGCGGCTCTGCGGACTCTTGGCGAGGGCAATGGTCTAGATCCCCAGCAATGGTGCCAAGTTGGCTTGGTGGCGCACGCCCAGCGCAGTCAGCCCGTGCCCGATATTGAGGCAGCTGCGTTCTTGGCGCGGTATGGGCCTGGCGAGTCGCTGGCGACGGTGGCACTTACCGCCTTTCGCCAGGGGCCCGAAGACGCGGACGACCGGCTGCTGGCACTGGCCGGCCTTGGGCGCTTTGACGACGCGCGCGTGCCCGGTTGGCTGCTGGCGATGGCGCATAGTGGGAGTGCCCATCTCGAGGTCATTCAGGCAGCGGCGCAGTGGCTTGAGCGCGACCCGCAACAAGCGGCCGAGCTGCTCGAGGCGGTGGCGAGCGCCGATCAGGGCCTTGATGCCATTGCTCGCTGGTCGGCGGTGCAGGGCCTGTGCCATGTGCGGGGTGCGGCGGCCTTGCCGCAGGTGCTGGCAGCGTGGAGAGCGGGCGGAGAGGATCTACATGCCGATTATACAAATGGATTACTGGCATTGATCCTAAATCTTGAACCCAGCTTGGCACAGGGCGGCGACGAGGCATTGCGGCGGGCGGCGGTGGCCATGGGCGCTCCGAGCTGGCCCGCACTACCTGGGCTGCTTGAGCGTGTGGCGTCGCGCGATGTTCGAGTAGCGCGGCAGGCGGCCACCCAACTCGGCTCGGCGCATCCGGCGGTGCAACAGCGGGCAGGGGTCGAGGCCACGCTGGTGGCACGCAAGCAACTGCTGGGCACATTGCTGCCGGCGGCACCTGCGGGGGCGCTGGGATCCGGTTGGCAGCCCAATTTCCAACGACTTGCGAGTGCGGAGCGGCGGCTACTTGAGGAGCAAGAGGCGGCGTGGCTCAAGCTATGACCGCCGCGCCCCTTGTTTCTGGGGCCGCCATGACCGATTCTCGCTGCGCGCCACGCGCTGGCCTATGCGCGCAGGATTTTGCCGATGAAGCTGCACATCTCGCTGATTGGATTGGTACTCTATAGCCTCACCCTGCTGGGTGCCTGCCAGCGACCGCAGCCGCACGCCGCGGGTCCTGTTGCCTCGCAACCTGCTGTTGCGCCACAACAATCGCCCCCATCTGCCGTCGTGAATCCGCCGCAAGCGCCCCCTCGGCCCGCGGCGCCGACGATGCAAGTGCTGCGCCCGGGCGAGACGCCTAAGTTTGCCGCGGGGCCCAAGTCCGAGCTCGACGAGCTGAGCGATGTGGCGATGAACGCGCTCGCGCAGTTTCCGGCCGTGCGGGCGGGGCTAAGGCGGGTCTGTGTGTCGCTGGTCGACTTTAAAATCGACGGCGACCACGCGGAGGGCGATCTGCGCGAAAAACATGGAGGTGGCTGTGCCGGCGACCCGGGTGTGGCCCCCAAGATCGGTGCGCTGCGGGTTATGCGCAAGGACCGCAGTGTGCTGGCCTACGACGTGATTAACGACGCATACGTGCCCATCGAGAAGTACCAGGGGCCCTAGGCCCGAGCGAGAGCCCATGAGTGCGCCCCAGCCCATTGATCCGCAAACCCAGACATTGATTGAGCAAGTTGCCCGGCAGCTACACTTGACTGCGCCCGCGGTTGCGGCGGCCGTAGGTCTGTTTGGCGGCGGCGCGACGGTGCCGTTTGTGGCGCGCTACCGTAAAGAAGCCACTGGGGGGCTCGACGAGCAGCAGCTGCGCGACGTGCAGACGGCCCATGCCGAGGCCAAGGCTTTGGCCGATCGGCGCACGGCTATCCTAAATAGTCTAGCGGAGTTGGGTGTACTCACCCCCGCGCTCGAGACGGCGGTGCGAGCGGCGGCCGATCGCGCCACGCTCGAAGACGTGTACCTGCCCTATCGGCCCAAGCGGCGCACGCGGGCACAGGTGGCGCGCGAAAAAGGCTTGGAGCCCCTAGCGTTGCGTATCCTAAGTCAGCCGCTGAACGGGCAGCCTCAGCGCGAGGCGCAGGCATTCGTCGATGCCGACAAGGGGGTAGGCGACACCGAGGCGGCGTTGGCGGGTGCCCGCGATATTGTGGCCGAAAACGTGAGTGAACGCGCGGAGATCCGTGCCGATCTGCGGGCCGCCGCGCTGCGCCATGGGCGGGTGGCGTGCAAAAAGAAGCGCGGGGAACTGCCCGCCGAAGCCCAGAAATTTCGTGACTATTTTGACCATACCGAAGCCGTGGCGCAGCTGCCGTCGCACCGCTACCTGGCGATGTGCCGTGGCGAGACGGAGGGTGCACTTGCCGTAGACCTGCAAGGCGAAGACCAGGCCTGGCAGGCCGAAGTACTGCGGCGCATTGGCCATCAACCTCGCTCGCCGTTTGGCGATTTGCTGCGCGAAGCAGTGGCCGATGGCTGGGAGCGGCTGCTGTGGCCGGCCATCACATCGGCCGTGCGCGGCGAGCTGAAAGAGCGCGCGGATCGCGAGGCTATCTCTGTATTTGCTCAGAATCTGGGCGATTTGCTGCTGGCAGCGCCGCTGGGTCCGCAGCCGGTGCTGGGGCTGGATCCAGGGCTGCGCACGGGCTGCAAGCTGGTGGCGGTCGACGCCCAGGGCCGGCATCTGCACAACACGGTGCTGTACTTGGTTCAGGGCGAGGCGTCGCAAGCGCGGGCACAGCAAGACCTTTTGCGGGCGATCGACAAGTATAAGCCGGTGGCGATCGCAGTGGGCAATGGCACGGGCGGGCGCGAGGCCGAGGCGTTCGCCAAACAAGCCTTGCGCGACGCGAACTTAGCCAAGCTGCCGGTGGTGATGGTCAGCGAGGCGGGCGCGAGCGTCTACAGCGCGTCGGAGTTGGCGCGGGCGCAGCACCCCGAGTTGGATGTGACCGTGCGGGGTTCGCTGTCGATCGCCAGGCGACTGCAAGATCCGCTGGCCGAGCTGGTGCAGATCGAGGCCAAGGCCATTGGCGTGGGCCAGTACCAGCACGACGTGGACCAGGCCCAACTAGAGCAAAAGCTGAGTGAAGTCGTGGAGTCGTGCGTAAATCGCGTGGGGGTCGAGCTCAATACCGCCAGCGCGTCGCTCCTGCAGCACGTGGCCGGCATTGGGCCCAGCCTGGCCAAGAAGATCGTAGCCCACCGCGACGAAGCGGGGCCGTTTGCTAGCAGACAAGCTCTTTTGAAGGTCAAGGGGTTAGGGCCCAAAGCCTTTGAGCAGGCGGCGGGCTTCTTGCGGATTCGGGGTGGCAATGAGCCACTCGATGCTTCAGCCGTGCACCCCGAGCGCTACGCCGTGGTACGACAGATGGCCCGCGACTTGAAGACGGATGTGGCGCACCTGATCGGCAACCACGGGGTTCTACAGCAGATTGATACCAAGCACTATGTCGCTGGCGATGTGGGCGAGCCAACCGTGCGCGACATTGTGAGCGAGCTCGACAAGCCGGGCCGCGACCCGCGCCAGCAGTTTGAGGTGGTGCAGTTTCGCGACGACGTGCGCACCATGGCCGACCTGACGCCGGGGATGCGTCTGCCTGGAATTGTTACGAATGTCGCCGCGTTCGGTGCCTTTGTCGACTTGGGTGTGCACCAAGACGGGCTGGTGCACGTATCGCAGCTGGCCGACCGCTTCGTCAAAGATCCGCGCGAGGTTGTTACGGTGGGGCAGCGCGTCGAGGTCACGGTGGTCGAGGTCGATCTGGCCCGCAAGCGTATCGCGCTGACGATGAAGCAACAGAAAATCTAGTAAAGTCAGCTAGTAGAAAATGGCTGCCATTACTTCTTCACCATTACTTCTTCATCGCCTTGACTTCGGCGACGCTGGCGGCACAGCGAAAGCCAAAGTGGTGGTACGGCTTGTTGGCGGGGAAGTGGGGGCGGCGCCAGACCGCGGTGGCCATGTGCGGCGGCCAATACCACGAGCCGCCTTTGACCAGCTTTTGCTCGTGGCCGGGGCACTCGGCCTTGCCGCCACAAGGGCCTTTGGGATCTGGGCCTAAGCAGTCCTTGCCGCAGTTGGCGAAGCTGGTGGTGTACCAGTCGGCGACCCATTCCCAGGCGTTGCCGCTCATGTCGTACAGGCCGTAGACGCCGGCTGGGCGCGTGCCGACTTCGAGCGTGCGACCTTTTTCGGGGTTGGGCGGCAGTTTGGGAGTACCGCACCCTCGACCCGTTTTATCCATGATTACAGCACGTTTACAGTCTGCCGGCTCGTTACCCCACGGGTGGGTGTTGCCGTCGGGGCCGCGCGCCGCCTTTTCCCACTCGGCCTCGCTGGGCAGGTGCTTGCCCTGCGCTTTGCAGAACTGCGCGGCATCGAACCAACTCATTCCGACCATCGGCTGCTTGGGGCGGTCGTAGTCGTTGTACGCGGGGTGCGAGCGCACGCACTTCTTGGCCTTCGAGCAAGCCAGGTAGTCACCGTACGTGACCTCGTAGATATCCATAAAATAGGTCTGCATCCAAATACTTGCGAGCGGATGGGCGTTCTTGGGGCCCGTGTCCGTACCCCGGTAAAATGGCCCGCCAGGGATGCACGCCATGCCAGCCGGCGCCCCCTCGCAAGCGGCGGCCTGAGCACCGGCAGCAGCGGCGGCTGGCGGCGGCAGCGACACCGGCGCAGAGGGTTGAGGGGCAGCAGCTACAGCAAGGTCGACAAGAAGGGCGAGGAAGTTCATGGGCGGTAGCGTAGACCGCTTTGACCGCGCTGTCGAAAACCCGTACTGCACTGCCCCAACCACTACAATTCAGCACAAGATGTGCGGTTTTTTGCGTGACCACCGGCGCGGGCATCTGCTAGTATCGTGGCGCGGTGTCGCCCGGAAACGGCGGCGGCAAATCGCGGGAGGTTGCATGATGTTGCCTGGGCTAACGTGGCAAAACTGGCGGCGGGCTACTGCCCATATGGCGGCGTTGCTCGCACTCGCGCTGAGCGGTGTGGCGGCGATTTCGACACCGGCGCACGCCATGACGGTGTTGCAGGTCGATCTAAAGGCCCTGGTCGCAACTGCGAATGTGGTGCTTTATGGGCCGATTGCCAAGACCCGCGTGCTCGACGAGCGCAAAGCCGGCCGGGGCGTGTGGACCGAATTTACCCTGGACGTTCGCGAGGTATGGAAGGGTGACGCCAAGCTCGCTGGCAAGCCCTTTGCCTGGCGCCATATCGGCGGTACCACCGCGGATGGGATGACGGTCGCGGTGCCCGGAATGCCGACCTTTGCGGCCGGCGAGGAAGTGATCGTCGTCTTAGAAAAGACTAACGATTCGTACGTAGTTTCAGGCGGTCCGCAGGGCAAGTTTAGTGTGCAGGTGCGGCCCAATGGCACACGCATCGTCAAGCGCGACCTGCCCGACGTGAACTTTGTGCAGCGCGATGCCAGTGGCCGGCTCGAGTCGGCGGGCAAGGCCGTGAGCATCCTGCGCTCTCTCGACGAAATGCGAGCTGAAATCCAAGGTTATGTGGCTACTGCCAAGAAGATCGGTGTGCCAACTCCGCCCGCAGCCAAGACCGGCTCCGTAAAGTGACACGCGTCTGAACGGCGCGCTCCGTAAGCCAAACCGCCGTACGCGGCGCCCCCGGACTCGAATACATGCAAAACATCGCACGCATCTTGGACCTGGCCGGCCCGCGCACCCTGCGGTCGTTCTTTGTGGGCATTATTGCTTTGATTGTGCTTGGTTGGCCGCAGCCCGCCCTGCCCTTTGCCATCCAGACTGTCGGCGTGGGCTCGAGCACCATCGTGCGGTGGGCCAGCAACAATGTGACCTACTACATCAACCCGGCGTGCTCGGCCGACATGGCCAGCGCCGCGTGCCAAGCCGCGCTCAGCAAGGGCTTCGACGGCTGGATGGCGGCACCTTGCGGAGCGCTCAAGTTTAGCCAGAGCTCATTCTGCAACACTTCGAGTGGCAAGTGCACCATTGACAAGACGGCGTGCAGCCAAGACAGCGACTGCGCCTCGGCAAGCAATCTAAAAGTAATTCCAATGGGTTACAACAGCAATGGCCGCAACGAACTCGTGTTCATCGAGTCGAGTTCGTGGAGCTTTGGCCAGTACGTGTTGGGCGTAACCTCGCCAATTTTCTACAACAACGGTGCAATTTTTGAGGCCGATATTGCATTTAATGGCTACAACTACAAGTGGTTTGCAGACCCAAGCAAGATCGGCTCTAGCGCAATGGACATCTTGAGCGTCGCGATCCACGAAGAGGGGCACTTCTTTGGTGTGCAACACTCGTTGCCGGGCTACTACGGCAACTCCGATGTGCCAACCATGGCGCCCGCAGTCGACCCCTATGGCGCCACGGCAACCCTAAATGCCGACGACAAGAAGGCGATCTGCTTCTTGAATCCCAACGGCAAATATGGCTGCGCCGGCGACGCTGACTGCCCATATGTGCTGCAAAACAACGCACAGACCGGCGCAGAGTACTACGAATCGAAGCTGACCTGCTCGAACGGTTCGTGCATCTTCGCCAGCGGCGCCAGCACGCAACCCCCTGGCGGCACAACGGCTTTGGGTGGCGGCTGCACCGACGACGTCGACTGCAAGCCGGGCATGTTCTGCCAACCCTACGGCAGCTCGTCGGTCTGTTCGCAAAAGTGCACGCCCCAGCTGAAAGACTGCCCCAGCGGCTTTGCCTGCTATGCCTATCAAAACACGCCAAATCAGGGCGCGTGCATCGCCGGCCAAACGCAGCCCGCCCCCACCAAGAACCCTGGCGAGACCTGTACTGCATCGTCGCAGTGCCTTTCGCTGATGTGTGTGTCGGGCGTGTGCCGCACCAAGTGCACACTAAGCAACCCCGTAGAATGCAACAGTAAAACCGAAAAATGCGCCAACATACCGTCGGCCGGCGTCGGTGCGTGCATGCCCGATACCACCCCCAAATTGCTGCCCACTGGCGCGCCCTGCACGGTCGCCGGCCAATGCGTGTCGGGGATTTGCCTGTCGGACGATGGCGGTACGAGCGGCGCCACTTGCCGGCAACTCTGCACCGGCAAGTTCACTTGCCCCAGCGGATTCGCGTGCGTACCGCAAAGCAACGGCAAGCAGGCGTGCCTGCCCGGCAGCGACAAACTCCCCCCTGGCAGCGCCTGCACTGGCCCCGAGCAGTGCGCCACAGGCCCGTGCGTTGCCTACGGCGGCTCGCAGTTCTGCAGCAAATCATGCGACTTGCAAGATACGGCGAGCTGCCCCTGCGGCATGGGTTGCGAAGCCTCGACGGCTGGCAACTTGTGCCTACCGGGTACCAAGCAGGCCTGTGTCGATATCGGCAGTGAGTGCGCAACCACGGGCGAGTGCACCCCGGGCGGCCTATGCATCGACAGCGCGTGCCGCGCCGGCTGCGACGTGGTCACCGCGGAGGGCTGCGGCCAGAAAGAAGGCTGTGCCCGCATCGAAGCCGGTAATCGCCAAGGCTATTGTACCACCGCTGGCTCCGTGCCTCTGAGCGGTGCGTGCGTGGGCGACGGCGACTGCTCCTCGCTGTTCTGCGACAAAGACATTTCACAAAACAACGAGTTCCACTGCATCAAGCCGTGCGACCCGGCGGCCCCCGTATGTGGCCCCGGCTTCGCGTGTAACTCGCTGTATGTGGGCCTGGGTGCTTGCTTCTTGGGCGATGCGCCAGCCGGCACGGACACCAGCTCGGCCAGCGACGCGGGCTCGATCAGCACGGGCGGCACCCCGGGCGGCACCCCGGGCGGCACCTCGACCGGCTATGCGGCAGGTACTGCAAAATCAAGCGGTTGCACTGCCACCCCCACCGCAAACATGGGCGGCTGGTGGCTCCTCGCCCTAGTCGGTGGCGTGTGGCTGGTCGTGCGCCGCTTGCGCTTGCCTTGAGCCCGGCCGCGCTGCTGTGCCCCGCTTGCGGTCCGACTCATGGCCCGCAAATGGGCCTGCTGACAGCGAATCTGGCCTGTACGACTTGCGAACAGCAGTTCAGCACGCTCGACGTTGGTGGCGCACAAGTGCCCGTGATCAATGGCGATGCGACGTTTTCGCGGCAATTGGCCCAGCTGGGCGAGCAGCTCTTTGCCGACCCGCAGCAACTGCGCGCGTGGCTCGAGGGCGACGACCCGCTGCAGCGCGCCATGGCTGGCGGACTAGTCACCTATGCCCAGGCGCATTATGGCCAATTCGCCGAGCCGCCGCTGCCCAGTGCCGACCTAGGCTGGCTGCGTGGCTGGCTCCCCCGCAACCTGCCCGACGGCGACATCGCCTTGCTGGGCTGCGGAACCGGGGGTGAACTGCTCGCAATTGAAGCTGATTTGCCCGATAACCGGAGTGTGTGGCTCGCCGACGCCAATCTTGCCGCGCTGGCTTGGGGCAAGATGCTGGCCATTCAAGGGCTTATACCCCTGCCGTACCGCGAAAGTGCGACGCGACTGGGGTGGAGCACTGCCCAAATTCCCCAATCTTGTCAGCACGTTCTTAGCCGTGCGCACTGGCTATGCTGCGACGCCCTGCGACCACCCTGGCCCGCGGCGTCACTGGCGGCGGTCATTACGGTCGGGCTAATCGACTCGGTTGCCGATCCGATTGCTTTAATTCAGCAAGTTGAGGCACTTCTCGCCCCAGGCGGCGTGTGGCTGCTGGCGACGCCGTGGAACTGGCAAGAGGCGGTGACGCCGCAGAATCGCCAGCTTGAGCGGTTTGTGGATGGCAGCGACTTAGACGATGGGGTGGCGAAGCTGCTGACCGGCTGCATGATTCCCGGCCTTGGCGCCGAGCTGCGCATCGATCGGCGCGAGCTGGGGGTAACCTGGCGGCTGCCTGTGCACGGGCGCATGACGGTCGAGTACCTGCTGGATGTGCTGCTGCTGCGGAAGATCGACTAGCAGCCATTTTCTGCTTGGCCATTTTCTACTTGGCCATTTTCTACTTGGCCATTTTCTACTTGGCCATTTTCTACTTGGCCATTTTCTACTTGGCCATTTTCTACTTGGGTGCCTTCGTCTGCAACCAGGCCCGCGCGCCGCAACAAGCGAGGTTCAGCTGGCAGCGATCGCGGCCTTGCGCGCCTTGACCACGCCCTCGCCGTCGCGTCCGTCGAGCTCGGCAAGATGCGAAAACTTCCATGTAAACGTACCCACGCCCATGGTGAGCGAGCGGAGCTCGAGGATGAGGTCTTGCATCTCGCTGAGCGGCAACGAGGCGCTGACAACGTCCCAGCCGTTCCAGCCGTCTTTGCCGTCGTAGCCCAGAATCTGGCCGGCACGGCGCCCGGTCACGATCCGCTGGGCCTTGCTAGTGAACTCGGCCGGCACGCTAATCTCAACCGACACGATGGGTTCGAGCAGCACGGGCGAGCCCAGCGGCGTGCCCTCGGTCATGGCGACGCGCGCCGCAGCCTTGAACGCCATGTCGCTCGAGTCGACGGGGTGGTAGCTGCCGTTCGTCAACGTAACGCCGATATCGACGAGTTCAAAGCCGAGCGGGCCTTGCTTCAAGAAGTCGCGGCAGCCGTTCTCGACCGACGAGAAGAAGTTGCGCGGCACCGCGCCGCCGACCACCGACTCGCTAAAGGCAAAGCCGGCACCGCGATCCAAGGGTTTGATATCGATGTAGATGTCGCCAAACGCGCCGTGGCCACCGGTCTGGTGCTTGTAGCGACCGTGCTGATTGACAACGGGCTTGCGCAGCGTCTCTTTGTACGGCACTTGGGCTCGCTCCGCCTTGACGTCGACCGCATAGCGATTCTTCAAGCGATCCAAGGCATTGCGCAGGTGAATCTCGCCCTGCCCCCACAGCACCAGCTCGTGCGTGTCGGCGGTCTGCACGTACTTGAGCGAGCCATCTTCTTCGCACACCCGCGCTAGCGCCGCGCCCAGCTTGACGTCGTCGCCCTGCTTGCCGGCCCGCAGCGCAAAGCTCATGCAGGGTTGCAGGGCCTCGGGCCATGGCAGCTCAAGCTGGCGGTTCGGCGCTAGGCACTGGCCGGTCTTGGCGTCGTCCATCCGGCCCATCGACACCACATCGCCCGCCGTCGCCTTGGTGATCTTGGTCTGGTTTGCGCCAAAAAGCTTTAGCATTCCGCTACTACGGCTGCTGCCATAGGTGGCACCGTCCATCACATCGCCGTGCCATACCCGCACAAAGCTCTGCTTGCCCACGTGCTGGGCGTGCACGGTCTTCCACACCTGCGCCACCACAGGTTCGTCGGGGATACCCAGGCGCGCCGCGGTCGCCGCCACACCCGGCGCCTCGTGCCGCAGTGCCTTGAAAAGCCGCAAGATACCGTGATCCTCTTCGGCGCTACCAAAGAAAACCGGCACGATAAGGTCCGCAGCCAGGTCGCGGGCCATGTTCTGGTAAACCTCGTCTGCAGCCGGCGTTACGTCCTCTAGCAGCTCTTCCATCAGGTGATCGTCAAAATCCGCCAGGTGCTCGAGCATTTCGCGGCGAGCATCGCCCTCGGCGGGCACCACGGCTTCGGGCATCTTGGTCAACTGCGCATCGGCATGGGGCTTGTAACCCCAGGCGCGCTCGGAGACTAAGTCGACAAAGCCACCAATCGCGTCGCCTTCGGTAATCGGAATCTCGCGCAACACCAATGGCCGATCGCTCACCGCCTGCAGCGCGGCCAGCACCTCGGGCAGCTTGCCACCCACACCCGACTGCTCGCACTTGTTGATAAACAGAATATGCGGAATCTTGCGTTGATCCAGGACCTTAAGCAGCGGACTGACCGTTGTTGCCTTGTTGGCATCCGGCTCGACTACCACGATAGCGATGTCGGCGATCTGCATGGCGTTCAGGCCGTCTTGCTGGAACTCGACCGAGCCCGGGCAATCGAGAAACGTCCAGCTCTCGCCCAGGTATTCGCAAGAGGCGACCGTCACTTCCGTGCTCATGCCGCGCGCGCGGGCCTCAACGCTGGCGTCGCCGACCGTGTCGCGCTGCTTGACGCTACCCTTCTTGGCGAGCGCACCGGCTTGGAGCAGCAAGGCCTCGAGAAGCGAAGTCTTGCCAGCGAGATAGGGGCCGAGTAGAGCTGCAACACGGGGTGAGGCTAGATTCTTGGTAGGCACGATTCCCCCTAAGAAAATCAGGCCCTGCCCAAGTTCGGGAGGGCTAGAAGTTCGAGCGATTTGGCGACAGCGTGGGGCCGGTGCAGGCGTGACTGTACGGCCAGCAGCCCGCGGGCACACGCCAACTCGGGCTGTTTTGGGACGGTACGCTCGCCCACCAGGCAGATCAAGGCGCCGCAGCCAGGGTGTGACCAAGCCGCGACAATCCGAGCAAGCCACCGCACAAGTCGGGTTTTTCAAGCTAGATCGGCGCCCGCGCCCTAATCGACGGTGATCGACTTCGACACGTTCTTCGGCACATCGGGGTGCACGCCGTGGTCGCGCATCCCCAGGGCATCTAAGTACTGCATCTTGCGCAGGCTCATCTTGAGTGCCAGGTGCTGCAGCGCCACGCTCGCGGTAAACGCAGTCATCAGCGTGTCGCCCGTGGTAGGCAGCGGCACCACCAACGCCGTGTAATTCGGGTTATCGGCCGGGGGCTTGGTCGCCGCCTGCCGCAACCGTGCGTCTTCTTCGGCGATCACAATGCACGTAGCCCCACGAATCTTGTGGGTATTAATCTGCGAAATCGTCAGGTCAACGTCGCGCTGGTCGGGCCCGGTCACAAACAACAGCGGATAGTCGGCGTAGAGCGCCTCAAAAATCGAGCTGCGGTCCACACTTCGATTGTCATTGGCGTGCAGCAAGTGCGCCAGCTCGCGGCCAACCTGCCGAGCCAGTCCCTGCTGCGACTCAGCCTCGCCCAGCTCTGCCGCCAGCTTGGCCGCCGCCTCGAGCGCGCGACGAACTTGGCCGATACCATAGACCGTGTTCACGCCCAGGATCGTGTTGGGTCCGTGTTTAAATTCGCTGGCTTCGAACCCTTCGGTGTGGTTCAGAACCACCTCGCGCACCTTGAGCGCGCCTTCTTTGGCCACCGCCACCAGCCGCGTCGCCAAGATGTGCAAACTGGGCACCAGGTAAAGGATTTCGGCCGCCGCGTCGAGCCCCGTGTTGGTTGTGGCCAGCGTCGTGCGAATCAGCTCGGGCAGCTCGGGCAACCGCTGGCGCCGCTCGGCCAGCATGGCGCGATCGATGGAGATATCGCCACCCTGCTCGGCCAACACCTCGCCCAGCCGCAGTGCCAGGCAATAGAACACCGCGAGCTGATTGGTAAAACTCTTGGTCGCCGCCACCGCAATCTCGGGCCCGCAGCGCAGCGGCAGCACCAAGTGGCTCTTTTCTTGCGCCAACGTCGAGTTGACGTTGTTCACCACCGCCACCCTCGACACATTGCGGCCGCTGCGGATGATGTCGTTCAGTACGTCGATAAGGTCTTTGGTTTCGCCGCTTTGACTCACCGCAATTACCACGTCGCCGTCGCGCAAACTGCGGGCCGCTTGGGCGCGGAATTCGCCGGGCAGCAGCGGCGTGATCTCGCAACCCGCGATTTCGTTGTAGAAAAGTGCCGCCGTCTTGGCCGCGTGAAACGATGTGCCGCAACACAGCACAAAGATGCGCCGATGGTTCGCCACCGCCTGGGCACAGCGCTGCGTAAGCTCTTCGACCGCGCGGCCATAGGCTTGCACCTCGTCGTGCTCCAAGACCCCGTCGATGAGCCGCACCGACTGCCGCTGGGCCGCGCTGCTCGCCAAGCCCAAAAGATCAGCCAGCAAGCCCTGTTCGGCCGAGCACAGCGCATGGTCTTGGCGGTCCATGCCGCCCAGTTGCGCCGACAGACCCGCGACCAGGCCCTCGACCACGGGCAGCCGGTGCAAGCGCTCGAGCGTACCCCGCAAGGCGACATCGCTCGTCGCATCGAATAAATCCGCAATTGAATTAACTAGTTGCGCCTTGGGATCCTCGCCAAGTTGCTGCAAAAGCGGCCCCAGGCTGTGGGCCAGGCGACTGCCGCCACTGAACAGCCGGACCACGCTGCGACAGGTGTCTTCTTCTGCAAAAATCTCTTGTTGCATAAAGGTGGTATACGGCGCCACCAGCCCCGTATCGGCCGTGCGAAGAAAACTGCGGACCGACTTGCGCTCGAGCGGCACCGCATCGTCAGGCCGGTCCGCGTGGTGGGTAATGCGATAGACCTGGTGATAGGTTGCTGTAAATTCGGCGAATTCACCCTCGCCCAGCGGCACCAGGGTGCGGGTCAGCTTCAGCACGCTCGACAGGTCGGACGAGGCGACACGGAACTGCCCGCCCGTCGAGTCCGCGCCCGTGCCAAAATACAGGCTGGAGCCCTGCTTAACAGCCCACAGCGTACGACTGATCGGGTCGACCAGCACTGCTGCGTAGGATCCGTGCAGCCGCGACGCCGCCTCTAGGATCGCCCCGCGCATCAATTTGCGCCGCACTTCGGGGTCTTTGCGCTGCTCGGGCGACGCGACTTCAAGACGGGCGGCAAAGCCATGCTCGACCGCGTGCACCACCATCTCGCCGTCGTTATCCGACTTGACGTCGTGGCCCTGCGCCGTCAGCCAGGCCTTGAGCGGGTCGCAGTTGGTCACATTGCCGTTGTGCGCGCCGTACATATAGGTCTTGCAGCGCACCACGTGGGGCTGGGCGTTGATCGCGTCGACCGCACCAAAAGTCGCCCAGCGCACCTGCCCGCATAGAATTTGCCCCGGCAGCGAGGTAATCCCCAAGCGATGCACTAGGTTCGAGGGGGCACCCACCCCTTTGCGCAGATCGACCTCGTCGCCCTCGCCCTGGATCGCCGCGCCCGTCGAGTCGTAGCCGCGGTACTCCAAGGTACGCAGCAGCTCACCAGCGATCTGCCCAAAATCAGGACGGTTTCGCTCAAAGATCAGACCAACGACTCCGCACATGGCATCCTCCGGTGGCGCTCGCCCCGCGCACTGGGGGCTGGCCAAGGGCGGCACAGTACGCGGCGTACGCTGGGTTTTCAACAACACCGCGCTGGGCCTTGGCACTTGAACCTGCGCCAGTATTTCGGGCAAAATGGCCCCTTCGCGCTAGCGATTGAGGAAGCCCATGCATAAATACCTACTTGTGTTGACCTTCTTGGTCACCCTAATCGGAAGTGGCTGCTCTGCCGTCCTCCAGGCCACCCAAGGTTCGACCAACACGGGCGTGGGCAGCTTTGGCAGCAGCGAAAGGCTCGACGGCGCGCTCGAGGGCAAGCTCTACTATATCGCCGAGGGCAGCGACAACCTTCCTAATTTTGCAACCTTAAGCCCCGTCGGCAGTGTGTGGGCGACCAAATTCGACATCGCGCCCCGCGACTATACCGAGGGGTTCCCCGGCGTCACCCACCGCACCGAGTGGTTCGCCTTGCGGTACACGGGCACATGGTCGGTACCCAGCGAAGGTACTTGGAAATTTCGCCTGGGCGCCGACGATGGCGCGCGCTGGCTCATCGACGGCAAGGTGGTGGCCGACAACGACGGCGTGCACGCCTTTGCCACCGTCGACACCGAAGTCAGCTTGACAGCTGGGGATCACCAGGTCGAGCTACAGTTTTTTCAGGGCCCTGCCACCATGCTAGGCCTACAGCTGTGGGCCACGCCCCCTGGCGGCCGCGAAGAGATCTGGAGCATCCGCTAAGCCATGACAGACACCACAACAACTCGCAACTATTGGCTAATGAAAACGGAGCCCAACGTCTACAGCTGGGCCATGCTCGTCGCCCAGGGTCGCGGCATGTGGGACGGGGTGCGCAACTACTCGGCCCGCAACTTTATGCGCGCCATGAAAGTGGGCGACCGCGTGCTCATTTACCACAGCAACGTGGGCAAAGAGGCCGTAGGTATTGCCGAAGTGGTGCGCGAACACTACCCCGACCCCACCATCGAGGGCGATCGCTGGTCGGCCGTCGACTTGGCGCCGGTGTGCCCACTTGCCCGCGCGGTGACGCTGCAAGAGCTAAAAGACGAGTACGGCCGCCCCGGGCCACTGGCCGAACTGCGCATGTTTCGCGAAAATCGGCTGTCGGTGGTGCCAGTGAACCGCCTAGAATGGCAGCGAATTCTTGAAATGGCGCAAACGCGCGAGCCGGCGTGAAGCCTCGCTTGCTCGTCGATGCTGCGGTGCTAGACGGTACGGCCCGCGCGCTGCCGCTGCAGTGGTTGCAAGGTTTTGAACTGCAATCGTATTCGCCCAAAAACTTGGCGAGCGTCGGGCCAGATGCCCGCGTGCAGGCGCTGCTGCTGCGCTCGGTGACCAAGCTGATGGCGCCGGACCTGCGACTTTTTCCTAAATTGCAGGGTGTTGCGACCCTGTCGTCGGGTACAGACCACATCGACACCGCGGCACTGGACCGAGCCGGCATTGCGCTGCACACCGGGCATGGCGGCAATGCGGTGGCGGTGACCGATTGGGTGCAGTGGGCGCTCACGCGCAGCGGTCGTCGGCTGGCAGGGCTGCGCGTCGCGGTGGTCGGTGTGGGCGCGGTGGGCAGCCTAGTGGCCGAGCGGTTGCGGAATCAGGGAACAGTGGTGCTGGCGTGCGATCCGCCGCGGGCGCAAAGCGAATCGAATTTCGACAGCACGGACCTTGATGTGCTGCTTGAAGCCGGTGTCGATGCCGTGACGCTGCATGTGCCTCTGACGCGCGACGGCCCCCATCGTACGGCGAATCTGCTCACTACGGGTCGGCTGCAGTTGCTGGTGGGCGGCCTGGTGCTGAATGCGGCGCGCGGCGAGGTGTTGGATGCGCAGGGGGCGGCGCAACTGCGCAAGCAGGGGGCGTTAAGCTGGCTGGCGATCGATACTTTTGCCGGCGAGCCGCATCCCGACCCAGCGGTGCTGGCGCACTGTGACTTGGCGACCCCGCACATTGCCGGGCACAGTCTTGAGGGCAAGCGCGACGTGGCGCAGCGCGCGGTGGCGGGGCTGTGTCGGCAATTCGGTTTGCTGGGTCCGCTGGTCGCCGTCGATCCGCCGCGTGCTGCGGAGTGGTCGCCGCTCGACGCCGCGGCCGCCGCTCTTAAGGCGGATGGCTCGCGCTTTGAGACACTGCGCCATGCCCATACCCGCCACCAGTGTTGCCCGTAGTTCGGCTATAAGATCAAGGTTCTGCCACGAGGGTACCTTGTGTTGCGGGTTGATGCAAAGGCGCACGTTGGCCATTGTACCCGCGCGGCGGCAACGGTATGCTGTAAGATTGCAACGCCGGCAGCCGCAGCAATGCGGCGCGACCCCCCGGCCGCGGCAAGAACTGCTTGAGGTGCCCATGTCGGAACTGGCCACGACCACCCTGATCACCCCTACGCCGCGCACACCCGCGGTGCTCGCTGGGGTGCTGCTCTCCGTTTGCCTTGCAATGGCGGCATGTTCGCAATCGTCGACGCCGACGAACACGTCTGGTCAAGGCGGGCTCGACGTCAACGGCGGCCTAACTGCGCCCGACGTCAAGACCCAAGACAAGGCCAGCAGCGACACACTTGCCGATGTGCTGGACGACGACAGCACGGGCACCGACGACGCGAGCACGGACGACAGCGACGACACCGCCGCGGACACAACGCCTGAAGACGCTTACACCGGCCCGGTGTGCAACAATTCAGGCGCTTGCAAGAACTTGCCCGACACCCCGTTCTGCGCCATCGGCATCCACGAGTGCGTCGCGTGCCTGACCGACTTCAACTGCAAAGAAAGCCAGCAGTGCATGAACCACATGTGCCAAGGCGTGTCGTGCGAACCCGACGCAACGTGGTGCGACGGCGACACTTTCTTGGCCACTTGCAACGCGACCGGCGACGGCGCCGATGTACAGAAATGCCCTGACGAAGCGCCGATTTGCAAAGATGGTGCGTGCATTCAGTGCGTTCCCGGCAGCTCGTTTTGCCAACCGATCCCTCCCGGCCAACAGGTCAGCAAAGCCGTGATGAAGTGCGCGGCCGACGGCTCGGGCGCCGCGGTCGACACCGAGTGCGGCGATGGCCAAAGCTGCAGCCTGGGCAAGGACTTCAAGGCCTACTGCCAAATCTGTGTGCCCGGCAACAAGATCTGCGACAACGACCGCGCCCTGGTCTGCGCCGACGACGGCTCAGGATACGAGATCTTTGAGGACTGCGGCACCAAGGCCCTTGTTTGCCAAGGTGGTATTTGCGTCAACCCCTGCGCCAAAGACATCAAGTCGAACACCAACGTGGGCTGCGACTACTGGGCCATCGACCTCGACAACGCCAAAGTGCCCAACGGCTCGGGCGGCTACTACGACGCGCAGAATTCGCAATTTGCTGTAATTATTTCGAATACCAAGCCAAAGGCCGCGCTGGTCACGGTCGAAGCCGGCACCGGCAACACCGCCAAGTACACGGTGCAGGGCAACGGCATTAAGATCATCAACTTGCCCGACCCGACCTGGAAGATTCCGCCGCTAAACCAAGACAACACCAGCATTAACAAGAATGTGTACCGCATCAAGTCGGACCAACCGATCGTGGCGTACCAGTTCAATCCGCTGCAAAACTACGAGGTATTTAGCAACGGGGCCTCGCTGCTGCTGCCGTCGAACTCGATTGGCAAGGAATACTGGGTGATGGCGCGCGAGCAGAGCCACGACCTGCTGAAGTCGTACTTTACGGTCATCGCCACCCAACCCGGCAAGACCGATGTGACGGTGGTGTCGTCGGCCAAGACCCTGCCCGGCCCGTCGATCGCCGCGCTGAAAGTGGGCGACACGGCCGTTTACACCCTGCAGCAGGGGCAAGTGCTGAACATTGAAACGAATGCCATTGGTGCGGACCCCACCGGCACCTACATTTTGGCGACGTCGCCGGTGGCGGTATTCGGCGGCACCGAGGCGTCGAACTCGCCCAACACGGACCACTGCATTGCCGGCAAGTGCCAGTACCAGGGCTGGACGTGCACCACCAACGCCGACTGCCCCAAGACCTGCTGCGCCGACCATATGGAGCAACAGCTTTTCCCGGTCTCGGCCTGGGGCAAGGTGTACAACTGCACCAAGCTGAAAAAACGCAAGAAAGAGAAGGATGCCTGGCGCGTGCTCGCCGCCGTGGACGACACGGTCGTGACTACGACGCCCAAGCAGGCCGACATTCCCAAGTTGATGAAAGGCCAGTGGTACGAGTTTGAGACGGATCAAGACTTTGTGATGACCGCGAATTTCCCCATTGAAGTCATGCAGTATATGTCGTCGGCGAACGCGCCCGACCCGAATAACGACGAGTGCACCGGCTCGTACCTGGGCCAGAAGGTGTGCAATTACTTCTGGAACAAGCAGCAGACGCCGATGTCGTGCACGATCAACGCGGATTGCCCCAATATCGTGCAGCCCGACCAGGATGGCGGCATTGGCGACCCCGACATGATCAACGGCGTAGCGCAAGACCAGTATCTGATGAGCTACGTGTTCTTGGTGCCCAGTGCCTATGCGGAGAACTACATCAACGTGGTGGCGCCGGTAGGGTCGGTGGTCAAGCTAGACAATACGGCGATTACGCCAGCGCAATTTACTTTGTTTGCGCCTGGTTGGCAGGTGGCGCGGCTGGCAGTGCCGGTGGGTTCGCACCAGCTGGTCGCGGATGAGAAGGTTGGCTTGGTCGTCTACGGTTGGGCCGATTACGTCTCGTACGGCTACCCGGGTGGCGCGGCGCTGAAGTAGTGTTGCGGCCTTTTGCGGGCAAAATCGCACACGCCGGCCCGTCGGGGCGATGCGCTCTACGACAAGCGACGCCTCGCAACTCAAGTCATATCCAGCGCAATTAACGATTGGCCAGGCAACGCCAACAATTGCAGGCGGATGCGCGTAGTGCAAAGCCCTTGCCTGCGCTGGCGCTTCGTGGAACGCTGGTCGCTCAGATAGCGCGAAGGGGCCCCCTAGCTGGGCCGCGGCGCGACGAGAGGACATGGCCATCGACACGACAGGGCGACGCATCCACAAAGTGACCGAGGCGATGGTCGTGCTCATTGTGGTGGCCGTGGCCAGCTGGGTGCCGCTGCGGCTGCTGTATGGGCCCGTGGGCCGCGGCACGGACCTGGCGGTGGACCTGGCGTCGGCCATTGTGGTCGGTCTGTACTATTTGGGGCCGCGCGACCCAAACCGGCAGGCTCGGGGGCGCTGGGCTTGGACTCGGCAGCTGACGCTGGATCTGGCGCTGGCGCTGCCGCTCGACCTGCTGGCGCAACCGTGGCTGGGCGATCAGGCGGCGCAGCTGCTGCTGGTCAAGTTGCTGATGCTTGGGCGAATTTCGCTGGTGCGCGCCTGGTTTGAGGCGCTGGCATCGCGCCACCCCGTGCTACACCGCTTGGCGCCGTTGGTGCTGTATTTGCCGCCGTTTGTGCATCTGCTGGCGTGCGGCTGGATTGGCCTGGGGAGTGGCAGTGCGGGTCGCGGCCCAGACCCTGGCACGGAGTATGTGCGCGCGGTGTACTGGACACTTTCTACCCTAACAACAGTAGGTTATGGCGATATCACGCCCAAAAGCGTGCCGCAGATGCTGTACGTCTGCGTGGCCCAGCTGCTGGGCGTAGGCGTTTTCGGCTTTGTGATCAGCAATGTAGCGAGCATCCTGACGCGCCTGGATGCGGCCCGCGAGCACCACATGGAGCAGCTCGATCGGCTTGAAACCTATATGAATTACAACAGGTTGCCTGGCGATCTGCGCGGGCGTGTCCGCGAGTACTTTCGCTACATGTGGGTCACGCGGCAGGGTTACCAAGACTCGGAGGTGCTGACGGGGCTGCCGGCCAAGCTGCGCGGCGAGATTACCATGCACCTCAACCGCGACATGGTGCGCAAGATTCCGCTGCTGCGGGGTGCGAGCGACTCGTTTGTTCAGGATTTAATGGAGGAAATGCTGGCGGTAGTCGCGGTGCCTGGCGAGCGTATTTTCGCCGCGGGCGACCCTGGCGACGGAATGTATTTTATCCGGTCGGGGGCAGTAGTGATTGTCAGCCCTGGCGGCGAGACCCTAGCGACACTCCATGCCGGTAATTTTTTTGGCGAAATGGCGCTGCTCGGCGGGACTGTGCGCAGCGCGGCGGCCGTGGCCAGCGACTACTGCGACCTATTCCGCTTGACCCGCACCGGCTTTGATCGGGCGGTAGCCCACGACCCCCAGTTCGGCGCCACACTGCAGGAGTCGGCGCGCGTCCGCGACGTGCCCACTGGCGAGTTCGAGGCGACCTAACCGCCCCGACAAGACCGTCGCAACAGCATGGCAGCCATTTTCTACTAGCTGAAATTACGGGGTTCTGCTCAAGACGGCCGTGCGGCAGGCCAGTGCCACGCGGCCTAGCCTTAGCGGCTCTTCGCTCGCGTCGAAGCTCGCCTCAAGCTGGGGGTCGTGCAGGCTGCGGCGAATCCACGCCACCGCGTCCAAGCCTTGCTGGGCGGCCGCAAGACCTTCGGCCGGTTGACCGGTAGCGAGCAGCACCTCGGCCAGCACCATGTGGGTGCGCATCCCGCGCTCGGGGCTCGGCACGCCCTCGCGCCAGATTTGCAGCGCGTTCTTGGCCAGTTCGAGCGCCTCGGGCAGCCGCCCTTGCGCCAGGCGCAACTCGGCCGCTTGCCCCATCGCCTGCGTCCACATCGGCGGCGCAGTGCGCACCAAGTTCTGCAGCAGCTGGAGCGCGGTATCGGCCTTGTCGAAGTCGCCACGCCGCTGGTACAGGTGCACCAGCCCGGCCTGGGCCCAACTGCGCGTCAACGCGACACCTCCCTCGAGCTCGGTGGCCGCCGCCTCGAGCAACGCCTGCGCTTGTACGTCGCGACCGGCGCGCAACCTGGCGATGCCCAGCCAAATCTTGCCCACACTGGCGCTGCCAGAAAGCCCAAGGGATTGCAGCTCGCCGATCGCCATACCGACGGCCTCTTCGCCGCGCACATGGTCGCCAATGCGCACCAGCAATACGCCAATGTCGAGCTGCTGCGAGGCTGCGTTGCGCCGGTCATCGATCTTGGCAAACCCATCGAGGGCGGCCTGCGTCGCCCGCAGCGCCCCGCCCAGGTCGCCGTGCAGCGCCAACCGCGACGAGCTCGCACCGGCCAGCCGCGCCCGCGCCGCTACGCCAATCGGAGGGTCGGCGCGCTGTTGCAGCGCTTCGGCAAAGGCGATGAGCTCGTCGGCCGGGCCGATTTGATCGACGAACATCACATTGACCGCCAGCCGCGCCGCAGCGAAGACCGCACTCTCGATCGAGGCTGGCTCGGGCACCGGTCGCAAAAAGGCCTGAACGACCGGCCCAATCTTGAGCAACTGCGCCGAGTAGACCAACGCCCGGCCAATCTCGGCCATCGCCCGATACCAATGCCGCGTGCCAGGTTGGAAGCCTTCGGCCGCAGCCTGCGCCGTGACCAGAGCATCCATAGGCTGGCCCACCGCCATCGACAAGTCGGCCTGGGCAAGGTGCAAACGCGCGCGGCTCTCGCCGGGCTGTTCAAACTGCAGGCCGCGGTCAACCCAACGCCGCGCTGCCGCATAATCGTGCGCAGACAGGGCATTTTCAGCGGCGATACCATAGAACATTTGCGCGCGCTCGCCGTCGAGGCCCAAGTCGAAGTGCCGCGCCAGGACCACCGCATCCGTCTCGCCCGCCTGCTGCAGAAACTGGCCGGCCAGCCGGTGACCGAGCTGCCGGTCGCCGTCGGTCAAGCTCGCATAGGCCGCATCGCGCAGCGACGCCTGGCGAAACACCAGCTCGTGCTGCCCGTGCAGGGTGTTGCGATCCGCCGGCATCAAAATCTCGGCCGTGGCGAGCTCGCGCAGTTGCTGGCGCACCGCCCCGCCAATGAGCGCAGCCAACCCTTCGGACCAACAGCGCATTCCAAAGATCGCCGCCGCTCGCAGCACGCGCCGCCCGTCCGTACTCAGCGCATCGATGCGGGCTTGCGCCATCGCCAGCAGCGTGGTCGCCTGCGCCTGCTTGCCCGTCGCCACCGCCCGCAGCAGCTCTTCGAGATAGTACGGCTCGCCAGCCGAAAGCCGCGTCAGATTCTCGACTTGCTCGGCATCTACCCGTTCGCCCAGCACCGCTGTGATCACCTCGCGACTGGCGCGGGCCGAGAGGGGCCCCAGGTGCACGTGCCAAACACGGGCATTGCCGCGCAAAAAGGTAAAGCGGTCATAGATCTCGGACCTTGCCACACCGATGAATAGCGCCGCCTCGTCCGTCACCGCATCGTGCACCAGCCGGATCGCGTGCAGCGAAGGTGCATCAATCCATTGCAGATCGTCGACCACCACCAGCAGCGGCGCCTGACCTGCCTCGGCACGCAGCCATGCCGCGAAGCCGTCGCGCACCAGGTCGGCCATAAGACTCGAGTCTTCGCGCGCCGCCCGCAGCCGCTGCGAGGCCCCACCGGGATTGATCCCCAGGGCCGCGCGCGCCAAATCCATCACCGCTTCGCGCTGTTCTGTGGGCACTAGCCGGGCAATGCGCACCCGCACGCGCTGCGTTCTCTCGGCATCGGACATGCCCGCCTGCAGGCCCGCGGTCTGGGCCATCAGCGAGGCAAGCGATGCGTAAGGGGAATCTTGGGCACCGGCCTCGGAGCGCAGCCGCCACACTTGCGCGGTGCGGTGATGCTGCTCGACCCACTGGGCAAACTCTTCGAGCAAGCGCGACTTGCCATAGCCCGGGTCGCCTGTGACCAGCACCTTGGTGCCGCCCTCCGTCTTCAAGCAGTCAAATAGCGCCCTAAAGATAGCCAGTTCACGCCCACGCCCGGCTAGAGGCGTCGGCTTGCCCAAAAGCAGGTGCTTGCCGCGCACTTGTTGCTGGCCCAGACCCAGGCGCCAAGCAAACGGCGGCGGCAGCCCCACTGCTGCGTCGATGCCAAAGCGATCCCCCAACAAGCTCAGGGTATTGTCGTCGAGCGCGACGATGCCGGTATTGGCCTCGACCAGCCCGCGGAGCGCCTCTGCCGCAGCTTCGATGGCCGCACCAATCGCGACCTCGCCGCCGTCTTGCGCATTCGATGTCCCATACCCGGTTGTAATTACAGCCGTAAGCTTGGGTATACGCTCGCGGAGCAACAGCGCACCCTCCGCCGCCAGCGCCGCCTGTTCCGACGGAGTCGCGCGACTCGGAGCCAAGGCCAAAAGCGTACCATCGAGCAGCCGGTGCAGTCGGAGCCCAATCGCGCCAAGTCGGCGCTGCAGCTGCAGAAGCGGCCCCATCGGCACCACTTGCAGCGTCGCACCGTCTTCGAGCTCGGCCACGGTGGCATTGAGGTCGACCACGGTGGTCATGTCGTCGGGCGCCACCAAGTTGCGCCGTGTCGGCTGCTGGGCCTCGGTCGCATCAACCGAATTGGGCCACGGATTGGCGACAACCAGCAGCGTCACCACCCGCCGCTCGCTCTGGGTCAGCCCTAACGGCGCAGCCGCTGACTCGGCCGGCTCCTGCAGCAACACCACGTCGCCCAGGGCCTGTTTGGCCGCCGCCGCACTCGGCAAACGGTCGGCCGGATCTTTCGACAGCAGCTGCTCGACCAACCGCACCAAACCCGGCGGCAGTTCGCGGCGCAGCTCGCTCAGCGGCGGCGGCTCTTCGAGCAGCACCTTGATCAGCACCGCCATCGCCGAGCTCGCCACAAACGGTGCGCGACCGGTCAGGCACTCGTACAGCACACAACCTAGCGAAAACAAATCGGCCCGACCATCGAGCCCCCGCTCACCGCGCGCTTGCTCGGGCGCCATGTAGGCCGGCGTGCCAATGACCGTACCCGTTCGCGTCGCGTGCGACTCACCGCTTTGCAGGTGGGCGATGCCAAAATCGAGCAACCGCACCTCGCTCAAGTCGCGGCCCAGCAAGAACACATTGGCCGGCTTCAGGTCGCGGTGCACGACACCCTGCCCGTGGGCATAGGCCAATGACTCTGCGATATCACTACCCAAGTGCACCGTCTCGTCGACCGACAGCCGCCCGCGCTGCAGCCGCTCCGACAGGTCTTCGCCGCTCAGCCACTCCATCGCCAGATACGGTTCGCCCGACGCAGTGTAGCCGTGGGCAACGTGGCGCACGATGCCGGGGTGCGCCATGGTCGCAAGCAGCAGCGCCTCGCGCAAGAACCGCTCGCAGGACTCAGCGTCGCTCGCTTGCAGAATCTTAACAGCTACTTCGCGCCCCAATGCGCGGTCCGTCGCGCGATAGACCACGCCCATGCCACCGCGCCCCGCGACGCTGTGGAGCTCAAACCGGTCATCGACAATGGGGACGTTTAACATCGCGGGCGCCAGCAGCCAACCGACCGCTTCACCGCAGGATGGCAAGGTTAGGCGCGCGGTGCAATGCCGCGCCCCAGTCGAAGTCGGCGCCTAGAGTTAAAGCCCCGCCTGACCGAGCAACACTTGCAGCTGCGCTTCGGCGCTCTTCTGGTCGAGCCGAGCTTGCACGACCGCCAGTTGCGCCTTGATCACGGCGGTTTCTGCGTCGGCCAACTCGATCCACAGCCCGGCGCCGGCCTTGTAGCGAGTTTGAGCCGCGTCGCGCGCCGCCTGGGCGAACAGGGCCTGCGACTGCGCGACCGGCAAGCGCTTTTTCGCCTGCAGCCAGGCCGACAGCGCGGCGACAACCTGGCCGCGTAGCGCTAGCACCTGATTGTCGCGGTTGGCGATCAGCGTAGCGATTTGCGCCTTTGTGTCCGATACTTGCGGGCCACTCGTCCACAGCGCCGACAGCGGCACGCTGAGCCCAACGGTCCCCGCCACGTGGGTCGACGCGTCGGACCAAGCCGTGCCCGACGCTTGCGTGACGCCCGACACATACAGACTCGGGCGCGTCGCCCGCTCAGCGACTAGCAACTGGGCGTGCAGCGCCGCCACTCGCTCGCGCAACGCTGCGTACTCAGGTCGTTTTTCAACCGCCTGCGCCAGCAACCCGTCGATCCCTGCGTCGTCGTCGAAGGTGACCGTCGCGGCCGCCCCCAAGTCGAACACCGGCTCGCTGACCGGCCCCGCGGCCACCCGCCGCTCGCCCATCGCCACCGCCAGCACTTGCCGCTGAGCGCGGGCCACCTCTTCGGCACGCAGCACGTCGCCTTCGGCGGCAGCCAGATCCGCTTCGGCTTTTAGGCGGTCGATATCGGGCTTGGCGCGAACCGACACGGCCCGCGTCACCAAGTCGCGCGTGCGCGCAAGCTGGTCGCGACCTGCCCGAACCACATCGAGCGCGGCATCCGCTCCCAGCACACTCAGCCAAGTGCTTGCCACTCCTTGCCAAAGCTGCGCACGCAAGGCTCGCACGTCTTGCTCGGCCGCCAGAGCGCCCTTCTCTGCCGCATCGATGCTCGCCGACGTGCGGCCGAAGTCATACGCCGTCCAGCGGGCGCTGCCTGTCAGCTGAAACGAGGGGGTAAATGTAAATGAGTCCGCAGACTTACTACCCTGCACCGTGCTGGGCGCCGACGCCTGCGCCGCCATGGTCTGAGAATGGTTCGCGTCGATGCTCGCGGTCGGCAGCCAAGCGTTGCGCGCCGTGCCGATTTGCGCGCGGGCGCTGTCGAGCTTAGATAGCGCCGCCACCAGCGACGGATGGTTGCGCAGTGCGCGCTGCCACGCCTGCTCAAGAGTTGCTGGCATTTCAGCGGCTTGAGCGGGCAGCGCCTGTGAGCAAAGCGCGACAAATAGAATAGACTGCAAGTACAGTCTAAGCATTTTTCCATTAGACTGAACGTCCAGTCCAATCCTTTTCGTCGGCCTACTCATAGCGCAGCGCCTCGATCGGGTCGAGCTTGGCCGCCCGCCGCGCCGGCCAATAGCCGAAAAAGACTCCCACACCGGCCGAAACCAAGAACGCCACGGCAGCAGCCTTGGGGTCAAAGACCGTGGTCCAACCCGTGGTATCGCTGAGTAATTTTGCGGCAAGCCAGCCCAAGAATACGCCGATGGCGCCGCCGATGAGCGCGAGCACCACCGCCTCGACCAAGAATTGCACTAGGATATCCCACGACTTAGCTCCCACGGCCATGCGGATGCCGATCTCGCGAGTGCGCTCGGTGACGCTGACAAGCATGGTGTTCATGATGCCGATGCCGCCCACCAGCAGCGACACACCAGCGATGGAGCCGAGCAGAAGCGTCATAGAGTCGGCGACTTCGCGACTGGCGTTGGCCATATCCTGCAAGTTGCGCACCGCCACGTCGTCGTCTTGATCGTCGCGTAGCTTGTGACGCTGCCGGAGCACCGCACGCATCTCTTCGACGGCATAGGGGGTATCGTCGGCCTGGGCGGTCGAGGCATAGGTAAACTGCACA
Source organism: uncultured Myxococcales bacterium (assembly GCA_903883645.1). Taxonomy (GTDB): domain Bacteria; phylum Myxococcota_A; class UBA9042; order UBA9042; family UBA9042; genus SXRM01. Next base: position 70,033 of record CAISBR010000002.1, read on the forward strand.
TTGTCTTTTTGCGCACCGGCGAGCCGCTGCCGAAACGTGTTGAAAGGAATGATGACTGTGTCGTCTTGATCGCCGCCCATCGGCGACTGGCCCTTGACAGTGAGCACGCCCAACACGCGAAACGGCATCCGACGGATACGAATGGTCTGGCCGACCGGATCTTCGGTGCCGAAAAGCTGGGTGGCCACGGTCTGGCCGAGCACACAGACCTTGTTGCGCGCCGCCTCGTCGAGCTCGCTGTGCACAGAACCGATGGCCGCGGCCCAGTCGCGAATTCGATAGTACGACGGCGTAGTTCCCTGCACATTCGTCGACCAGTTGGCATCGCCGGCGACGATCTGCGCGCTAGTGCGATTGGTGGGCGCAATGTCGGAAACCAGAGCGACGTCGCGCTTGAGGGCTTCGATGTCGTCGACCATCAGCGTGCTCATCGAGCCGCCACCGCCGCGCACACCGCCGATGTTGTTCGAGCTGGGCATCAGCACGATGAGGTTACTACCAAGTGAGGCAATTTGCTGCGCAATATTCTGCTGGGCGCCGGTACCTAGCGCAACCATGGCGATCACGGCCGCCACGCCGATGACGATGCCGAGCACAGTCAAAAGGCCCCTGGCCTTGTTGCGGCCTAGCACGCGGAACGACAAACGTAGCAAAGTCAGCAAGCTCATGCCGCCTCGCTTGCAGGCTCGAGGTCGAACGAGGCGTGCCACTCGGCCGGCGGCGGACCATCGAGCACTACCAAGCCGTCGCGAAATTGCACCACGCGCTGCGCCACCGCGGCCACATCGGTCTCGTGGGTCACCATGACGATAGTGATGCCCTGGCGGCGGTTCAGCTCGACAAACAGCTTAAGAATTTCGCGACTTGTGGCTGAATCGAGGTTGCCGGTCGGCTCGTCGGCCAAAAGCAGCGCCGGCCGATTGACCAGGGCCCGGGCGATCGCCACCCGCTGCTGCTGGCCACCCGAGAGCTGATTGGGCAGGTGATCCAAGCGGTTGCCAAGCCCAACAGCCTGCAATGCTTCGACAGCGCGCTGGCGCCGCTCGCGGCTCGGCAGCCCGGCGTAGAGCATGGGCAGTTCGACATTTTCGATCGCCGAGGTGCGCCGCAACAGGTTGAAACCCTGGAATACAAATCCGATTTTGCGATTGCGCACCACCGCACGCTGGTCGGGCTCTAGGCGGGCCACGTCGATGCCGTCGAGCAAAAGCTGCCCAGCCGTGGGCCGGTCGAGCAGACCGATGAGGTTCATGAAGGTCGACTTGCCCGAGCCCGAAGCGCCCACTACTGCGATAAATTCGCCAGGTTGAACTTGCAGCGTCACACCGCCGAGCGCCGCCACCCGTGCGTCGCCGCTCGCATAGATCTTGGTCAGACCGCGCGCATCGATGACGGCTGGGGTCGTTTGCTCCATCAGAACAACCGCCTTGGCGCGCCACCGCCACCGCTGCCGCCACTGCGACCACCGGGACCCGCTGCTGGGCTGCCGGGTGCGCCGGTGACTTTGTCGGTGCGGCGGGTGACGAGGAGGTCGCCCACCTTGAGATCGCCGCTGACGATTTCGGTCGAGCGGCTGTCGCTGATGCCGGTGGTCACCTCGACCTGCCAGACCTTGCCGGTGCGGAGAACAAATAGCTTGCTGGCCAATGGCTTAGCGGCGACCGGCGGCGGTGAAGCCCCGGCAGCGGTTCCTGTTGCGCCGGCGGCTAGGGCCATGGCTTCGGCCTTGCGTTGCCGCCACTTGCCGCGCCCCTCGCCCCCCTTGTCGTCGCCGCCAGCGCCGCCTACACCTGCCGTAGCGGTAGGAGCTGCCGGTAATCCTTCAATCTTCTCGTCAGCACCAGGCTTGTAGCGCAGCGCGGCGTTGGGAACTGCCAGCACGTCGCGGCGATGCGCCGTCTCGAACGTGACGGAGGCGGTCATGCCGGGCCGCAACCGCGCGCCGGGGTTGGCCACGTCGACCACAGCATCGTAAGTCACCACATTTTGTACAGTTTGCGGGCTCAAGCGCAGCTGCGTGACCTGGCCGAAAAAGGTGGTGCCGCGAAAGGCATCGACGGTAAAGCTCGCGGACATCTTGTCGGCCAGCTTGCCAATATCGGCCTCGTCGATGGCAACATGAACCTGCATCTTGCTTAAATCTTTAGCGATCTGAAAGAGCACGGGGGCCTGCAGCGAGGCAGCCACCGTTTGCCCCACGTCAACATTGCGGCTGAGGACAACGCCATCGACCGGCGAGTAAATCTTGGTATACGCGAGGTTAATCTCTTGCACCCGCACTTGCGCCTGCGCCTGAGCTACCTGCGCTTTATTGCCCACCACGTCGGCAGCGGTCAGCTCGAGCTGGGCTTGGGCCTGGTCTAAATCGGCTTGCGTGGCCAGCTGTTTGTCGTAGAGCTGGCGGGTGCGATGCATCGTCTTTTCGGCGGCGCGGTGAGCCGCTTCGGCGCGCTGCACCCCCGCCTGCGCATTGAGCAAATTGGCGCGGCCCTGGTCAAGCTGCGACTTGTACAGCGTGGGGTCGAGTTCGGCGATTAGCTCACCCTCATGCACTTCGTTGTTGTAATCCTTGTAGATTTGTACGAGACGGCCCGACACCTGCGCGCCAACCTGCACGCTGACTAGCGCCTGCAGCGTGCCGGTAGCCGTGGTTTTTTCGACCAAGTAGGGAGCACGGAAGGCTGCTTCTGTAGCGTATTCAGGGCCTTTTTGCTGTGCGATCTGCCAACGCGACCAGCCTTGCCACGCCGCGACCGCAACGGCCGCCAACAGCGCCAAGCGCCACGTAAACGCCAGGGCGCGCCGCCACCAGGGCTTGGGCAAGAGTTCGTCCATGGCCACCATCGCCGCGGCCAAAGGTGCCGTGCGCAAAGACGGTATGCCACTGCCAGCCGATTTGCCAGGGCGGGCGATGCAAAGAATTGTCGCGGATTTGTCGAGAAGGCGCTGAAGGGAGCGGGTGATGGGGCGAATTAATTCGCTCGCAGGCCGCGGGCCAATCCGGCATACTGCGTAGCCCTTGCCGGCACAGGCAGCTGGCAGCCACTGGATAGATCAATGATATTAAACGTGAAGATGGCGCTTGACCCCCGCCTTGTGCTGACCGTAGTTGGCCTCGTCGCGGCGCTACAAACGGCCTGCACGGACGATAGCGCTGTTGCCGGCAGTAAGACCGCGAGCAGCGCGGATGGCGCCAGCCTCGACTCAACCGGGTTCCAAGGTGCAGACACAAGCGACGCGGTGGCCGGGGCCGACAGCAAGGGAGCAGACGCAGCTTTGGATGCGGGCGTTGATGCAGAACCGATTGATACTGCTGACTTTGAAACAGCCAGCCACACGGCACTGCCGCAGCTAGTGTTCGGCGGCGAGGCCATACTGCAACATCCGCACGTGGTCACGGTAACCTTTGACGGTGATCCGTACCGCGCGCAGATTGAGGCGTACAATAGCAAACTGCTGAATCTGCAGTGGTGGAGTGCGGTCACGGCAGGGTATTGCGACGCGGCCGGAAAGTGTATCGAGAGCGGTGACTCGGCAGTGGTGCACTTGGCCGAAAAGCCAGCGATGAGCTACACGGATAGCACTGTGGTAGGCAAAGCCGCGACTCTTCAGGATTTTATTAAATCGCACATCGACCAGCAAGACCTGCCGGCGCCAGCGACGGATACGCTGTATGTGCTGTATTTTCCGAATACGACCAAGCTTACGCTCAGCGAGGGCGGCGGCCAGTCGGCGCAGAGTTGCCAGGCCTTTGGCGGCTACCACCACTCGATGCTGTATCAGGGAAAGCCGATTGCTTACGCGGTTGTGCCTGAGTGTAGCGGCGGCGGCGGCGGCCAGGGCAGCGGCCTATCCAAAGTGGAAACCTTCTTATTTGCGGGCAGCCACGAGATCATTGAGGCGGCAACCGACCCCTATTTTGTGCAGGTGCAAGGCGGCGAGATGCCGGGGGGCTACAATCTGAACACAACGGATTATAACGTGATTCCATGGATGTTGGCCTTTGGTGGCGGCGAGACCGCGGACCTGTGCCCCTACATCCCGGGCACGGATCTGACGTATGCCGACGAGAACGGCCAAATCGTGGCGCGCTCGTGGTCGAATCTGGCCGCGAAGGGCAGCCATAACCCGTGTGTGCCCGCGCCGCCGGGGCCGTACTTCAACTTGGCGCCCGAGAAGAAAGGCACGCACTTCAAGCTCGCCGTAGATGACACGTACAGCTTTGTTGCTCATGCATTTTCTGATATTCCGACCAAGGGCTGGAGCGTGCAGGGCGCCGATCTGAACAGCATGTACGGCGGGCCGGCGTTGCTCGAGATCACGTTTGGCGACAACAACGCGCAAGACGCCAAGATCAACAATGGCGATGTGCTCACGGTCAACGTCACGCGCTACGATGGCAATTCCGCGACCGGCTTTCCGGGTGTCGTTGGATTTCTCGTTTCGACTGGGGCGGACGGCAGCAGCCATGTGTGGCCCTTTTGGACCTACACGAAAAGCGAGTGCCCGTACTGCCCTTAGGTCTGTGGCGGCAGGCACTGCCCGGCTGGTACGATTCAGAGCGCCCAGACGTGATTCTCTTTAAAAGGCGAGCGAAAATCCGCACCTATCTGGCGTACGGCCGCGGACTTGCCAAAGCGCCGGTCGAGCCAGCGCCGCGCCTGGGTGCGGGGATGCTCGTCGCCACAATAGAAGTCGTCGTACAGCGACAGGTCGGTCTCGACATGAAACGGCTGGATGCGCGTAATACCAAACTGCTGCGGATTCAGCCACATCGGACTGCCACGCGGCAGGTTCAGGATCGCAAGATTGACCGCGTGAATGTTCCGCGCCTCCGCTTCGACAAGCGCTAGGGTCTGCTCGCGGTCGGCATCCGTCTCGCTGGGCACACCGAAAAGCAGGTAGACGTAGCTACGAATCCCTGCATTACCAAGAACTTGCAGCACGCGGCGCGAGCGGTCGGCGTCGCCCGTACCCTTGCCGAGCAAGTCGAGCACCCGCTCGGAGCCCGTCTCGATACCGAGTTGCAGCATCGCACAGCCGCCGTCGCGCAGACGCTGGGCAAATACGGGATCGGCAAAGTGTTTTTCGCAGCGGACAAAACCGCGCCACTGCAGCGGCAAGCGATCGCGGGCAATCACGTCTGCCACGCGGCCTAAGTGCGCGGGTGGCAAGGCGGAATCGGTAAAGTGAATCATGGCGCCGGCGGGGAAGCGGTTGGCCAAGTGGTGCAGCCAGGCCTCCATCCCCCCGCGATCTGTAGGCTGCAGGCGGGGATGCAGGTGGTCTGGGCAAAACGTGCACTGCCGCCAGTAGCAGCCGCGCCCCAGCACCGCCGGCACCGTGGGCAGCGGCCCCAGGTACTGCGACCAGTCCAGACCGTCGACATCGACACTTAGCGGCGACTCGGGCAGGTCGTGCGGCAGATCGCCGGGCATGTCGTGCGCCGTTTCGTGAGCCAGAATCTGCATTTCGTCGTCGTCGCCGACCAGGATGCGGTCGAAGCGGTCGAACGGCGCCTGCGTCAGGGGCGTACCCGCGGTCTTCCAACACGCCACCAGCGGCCCGGCCAAGATGCGCTCGATGTGGGGCAAGTGCTCGCGCAGCAGCGTCGCCCAACGCACCGCCACGGGAGTCTGTGGCTGAAACGTGAGCGAAAACCCGACCTTTGTGGCCCCACTGCGGGCGATTTCGGGCAGCAACTCGTTCACAAAGTAGTCGTCGCACGGCCCCGGCAGGTCGGCAATTTGCGCCAGCCCAATCGACGACTCGGCGCGCAGACCCGGGCGCTCGACTTCGATTTGCGCCACCCGCAGTTGCACCCCCGGATAGGGCTTGGCCACGAGGCGCAACGCTTGTTCAAGGTGATTTACCGCAGAGGTATATACCTTGCGATCTTGATAGGTTGCTGGCTTATGCAGCGGCCGCGCGTGGCCCACCGAGCGCACCGCCCGCTCGAAAATCTTGGCCTCGGTGTCGCCCAGACCGAGCGCCCGCTGCTGCTGCAATTGCGCAGAAAGACGCTGCGGATCAAGCACATAACGATGCCAACCCAACGAGGCGTCGATAGCCCGCGCACGGCCACCCAGGCGACGCAGCAGCTGGGCAGCGGCAAAGGCGGACAGGCCCGGCTCCGACGGCTTGATCGGCGGGGGAGTAAGAATAAGCAAATCAATACCTTAGCAGGATAGTGCTACCGGATAGTGCTACCAACAGCGGTTGGTGTGCGCCTCGTTGTGGCAGACGCCCGAGCAGTGTACACCCGTCGCGCACCCGCTGGTGTTGCCGGTTGTCACGGTGATGCTGCCACTGTAGGGCGTGCCCAAGATAGTGGGCTTGACGTCGCGCAACCCGTTGAGATGGCTAGCAGAGCTGGCGTCGGGGTGGCAGTCAGCGCACGGCACGTTGTTGTCAGTCGAAAGGTGATCGGGGTGGTGCTTGGTGCTGGGCGCCGCAGCGTGGCAGTTGGCGCAGCTGCCCGCAGTCCACGTTCCGCCGGCCCAATAGGGGGTTACGTTGGGGGCGCCGCCGCGGCCGTCGCTGTGGCAGGCTCCGGTGCAAGTGCCGCGGGCCGTGACGGGCGCTCCGCTTGTGGCCGCAACGTTCCATGCCATTGAACCTGTTGAGTTATAAGCAGTAGATGGCGCTGGCAGGGTGACCACGCCGTGGTGGCCTGCGGTGCTCAAGTCGGCGCTGGGTACGTACTGCACGGTGTGGCTGACGTCGCCAGTGGCGGGCACGGTGTGGCAGCGGCTGCACTGAAAGGCAATGTGCGTGGCCGAGGCGCTCGTGTGCACGTCGTGGCGGCCCACTGCGAGCGTGGCGGTCGTGCTTTCGTTGCCCACGCCGATGGGCGGGTTGTTGTGAATTGCGTTGCCGTGGCAGAAGTTGCAGGCTTTCCAGTTGCCCGCCGTGCCGCCCGCAGGGTTGGCGCCATGGCACCCTACCCCGTTGTTGCTGCACGACACGCCCACCTTGCCGCCCGCCCAGTCGCTGCCGTGGCAGTCGCTGCAGAATTTGCCATTCGGATCGCGCTGTTGGTTGGCGACAAAATACGTCGCGCCGTGGTGCTCGGGATTCACCGCGCCATTGGCCGTGAACTTGGGCGCCGTCCAGCCGGCCAGCAGGTGGTACTTGCCACCGTTGACCACGCCATTGATGTGCAAGGCCGCATTCTTCCAGGTGACTGTGCCCGTGACCGCGTCGAACTTGGCGACGACCTCATCATGGCACGACTCGCAATCGGTTTGCTGCGGGTGGATGTCGCCGGGCGGCGTGGTATGGCAGGCGAGGCCACAATTCTTCGCAGTACCATCGACTTGCGTCCAAACCGGTGTGCGCTGGGTAGCCGCGCCGGCTTTGTCGGCCAACAACTGGCTGCCGTGGCAATACGAGCCCGTGCAAGTCTGCTTCGCGAAATCGAAGGCCGGTTGAGCACCCGCTGCCGTCGCCACCGCGCCAAAGGCAAAATCGATGATGCCGTTGCTGTGCAGCGGGTCCGTGGGCTTGCTATGGCAGTCTTCGCATACAACCTGACGATGCCAATCGGCCGACTGCAAGTGATTTTGGTGAGCACCTACAGCCGCTTGCGTGGTCTTGGTCTCGCCTTGGGTACCAAACGGCGGCGCGGGGTCCAGCGAAATCGGGTTGCCGTGGCACGACGTGCAGGTCATTGGAATTACATCCAGTTTCCCATCAACATGCTGAGTTGCATCCTTCCACGTCGCCTTTTGTGTCGCCGGATCGAAGGCCGCAATCACCGCGCCGTGGCACTGCGCACAGTTGGTATTTTGCGGATGCTTGCCGCCCGGAGGGGTGGTATGGCAGGCCGCGCCACAGGTTTTTGCCGTACCGTCCACTTGGGTCCAGGTCGGCACCTTGAGCGAGGTTGCGCCGGTCTTGTCGGCCAGCAGCGTGGTGCCGTGACAATAGGTACTCGC
>CAISBR010000003.1 GCA_903883645.1 uncultured Myxococcales bacterium
CATCCAAGCGCTCGCTCCAGTTGCGCTCGGCAGCACCGTCAACCTAGACGGTAGTGCCAGCACCGGAGGTGTCACATCGTGGGCCTGGCTCCAAACCGCTGGCCCTGCGGTCACGCTAGTCGGCTCCACGGCGTCCAAAGCGACCTTCGTATTTCCAGCCACAGCCGTCGTCGGTCAGCCTGGCGGCATCGCAGCTCTGCAGTTCAAGCTCACCGTTAGCGGGCCCAACGGCACGTCCTCCGCGGTCGTCAACGTCAGCAACATCGCATCCAGCGACACCTTGACGGTAACGAATCTGCAATACCGCACCAAGAAGCTTCGCTGGGACATTGCCGGAACGGCCACCGTGACGACCAACAACGCGGTCACCGCCTTCCTCGGTCTGCCCTCCGCCGGCAAGCCCATCGCAAAGGCCACCGTAGCGGCCAACGGCGCGTGGCTCATCCAGGCGCTGCCGACCACAGTTGTCCCCAAGACCGGCGATACGGTCTACCTTGTGTCGGACAAGGGCGGCCAGCTCGGCGGCGTCGCCATTACGATTACCGCCAACTGAGCCGCAGCCCAGCACGGGTCAGCAGCCCGCCTGCGCCGCGGCCTGCTCGTAGCCTGCCAAGCGGAGCGTTGGTAGGTCGGCGCCTTTCTGATGAAATTCAGCGTAAAGTTTCGGGCGCCAGCGTGACACTGTGGTACAAGGCCACCGCGCAGGCCAGTCGCCTGTTTGAGCAGGTCGTCACCATCGACGTACGCGGCAAGCCCACGCCAACTCGGCTTTTGGACCATGACGGTGCTCAGGTCACTGTGGCACAGCCGGCTGTGGGCACGTGCCAGGATTAGTCCAGGGCAAACCTGCAGTATTGGCCAGCGCCGTGGCTCGGCGGAACCGCCCGCAGATGGGCGCAACGGGCAGCACCAGTGCAACAAAGCGGCTGAAGTGCCCGCAAAGGTTCGAGGTAAGGGCGATGGCAACTGCCGCAGATCTGTTCTTGGGCCTGGACCCCGACACCGTGCTCGGCGCGCTCGAGGCCGCCGGTCTTCGCTGCACATCGGTGTGTTGGCCGTTGAATTCGTACGAAAACCGTGTGTTCGAGGTCGAACTAGCCGACAGCGCCCGCACCCGACTCGTCACGAAATTCTATCGACCGCAGCGGTGGACACAGGCGCAGATTCTTGAAGAGCATGAATTTCTGAACGAACTACATGCCGACGAAGTGCCCGTGGTGCCCGCGCTGGCCTTTGCCGATGGCAGCACGCTGCGCCAAGTCGCGGTGGCGGGCGGCGCAGAAGTGGTTTGGTTCTGCATCTTTCAGCGTTTTGGCGGGCGCGCGCCCGAAGAGGTCGACGATGCCCTCGCGTCGCGGCTGGGCGCCTTGTGTGCGCGCATTCACGCGGTCGGCGCTCGGCATAGCTTTGCGGCGCGGCCGAGGCTCAGCGGAGCCGCTTATGGCATGCCGTCGCTGAATCTGCTCGAAAAGTCTGGATTTGTGCCCAGCCGTGCGCGGCAGCGGTTCTTCGATGCGGGCGAAGCCCTGATCGACCACACCGACCTGTGTTTGCGGGGCGTGGCGACCCAGCGCATCCACGGCGACTTTCACCTTGGCAACCTGGTCTTTCGCGATAACCTGCTGCACGCGCTCGACTTTGACGACGCCCGCACCGGCTCGCCCGTGCAAGACCTGTGGATGCTGCTACCCGGCCGCGACCCCGACAGTGTGCGCCGGCGCGAGCTATTCTTGCAGAGCTACGAGCAGTTTCGACCCTTCGACCGCAGCACGCTGCGCCTAATCGAACCCCTGCGCGGCCTGCGCCTCATCCATTTTTGCGGTTGGCTGGCGGCGCGCTGGCACGACCCGATTTTTCCGCAGACGTGGCCGCAGTTTGCCAGCGAGGCGTTTTGGCTCGAAACGGTCGAAGGGCTCGACGAGGCTCTGGACCAAGCCGTGGCCGAGCCGGTGCAGGTGGCTGCCGTGGCGCCGGTCGAGGCGAGCGAGCTAACCAACGCCGACTTCTTTTGGGATTGGGACAAGTAGGGGGCGGTACGTTGCCAGCCGCTGCCGTGTCACATTGCCGCAAATCGACCGGCTAAGTCCTGCACAATTCGATTGTAATCGACGACTCGCGGCTACTTCTCACGCTCGCGCCCGAAACTCTGGATAATAAAGTCTGATGACTGGGAGCGGCAGCTGCAAACTCAGCAGCACCTAGGGGTTGGGCCGGCTACTTGCAGCCTAAAGCCGAACGCTTGGCCGTAATGCGCACACCGTAGTGATCCGACAAGTTGACCTGCGTCGCGCCCCCCGGCAGCGTCAACGGCTGATCGAGGATGCGCTGCCCCGCCAGACCGCTGAACTGCTGCGACAGCACGATATGATCAATGATTTCGTTGGGTGTAGTGGCTGTCAGCAAGTTGGCGTCACACCACGAGCACACCGGCGACGCGGCGTAGGTAAAGGGCATGGCGACCACCGAGCGAGCGACGTTGAGCCCGTCGATGAGCAAGTCAAAGTTCTTGGGAAATTCACCGGTTAGCTCGGGCGGCCGATCCGGCCCGGCGTTCAGGTCGCCCATCAGCACCCATGGCCCGCCCACCGAGCGCTCTAGAATCCACGCGGCCAGGGTCTTGAGCTGGTCGCCCTGCTCTGCCTCCCACGAGCCCGCCTTGCCGTTGTACGCAATGTCGCCCAGGCCGGCCTGGATGTGCGTGCAAAACAGGTGGGTCTCGACGTCGCTGGCCGTGGCAACCGCGTGCAAGATGACGCGCTGAATCAGGTACGAGTCGAGCTTCTTGTACTCGAGCTGCTTGAGCGGCTTCTTTGACAGCAGGATCAAGCCGTTGCGCCCCCCAAAGATGAATTGCGACGAGGACTGGGCGCACGCGGCAAAGATACTGCCTATGCTGTTCAGGTAGATGTTGGCGGCGAGGCACGTCTGGCAACTGTTTGAGGTAGCGAGGTATTCTTTGCTGCACTCGGCGAGCGCGCACTCGGCCAAGGTGGGGGCGTTGGCGCAGTGGGCTTCGACGCAGGCTTTGAGCGGGGCGGCATCCGTGGGCGTGCACGACGGGGGCAAGCCGGCGGTCGACTCGGCAGCGGTGGGCACTTGATACTGGTACGGAAACTTAGCTTTGGCGGCTTCGGTGACCACCGCGACGTCGCCGTCTTCCCACACTTCTTCGACGCACAAGAAGTCGGCATCGACCCCGGCCAGGGCGGCGGCGACGGGTTGCACGCGCTCGCTGGCATAGCCTACAAAGTTGCGGGCTAAGCCGGCGTTGAAGGTGGCGAACGACTCGGTGGGGCCGGCATCGGTCATGGGGCCGCAGCTAAAGCCAGACGCGTCGGTCGAGCTTGTCGGTTCGCTCGAACACGCCGACAAGAGAAGCGCGCACGCTACAACACTGTGAAGCTTTAGGAACTGAGCAGACATGGCCCCTCCATGGGCGGTACCGCCGCGACGCCAGTCAGTCTGAGCCGCCACGGCTGCGGCTGTCAACCAGGCGGAGAGACTGGTGTGGGGGGCGGTCCAAGTGAGGGCGCCAGCCTGGGATTGAGCACGAAGCGAAGGCCGGTCATCGCAGCGCTACTCGGTCTGAACATCTTGGGATGCGGGCTAATTTCGCCCCACAGCGCCGCCCAGAGCGAACGATTCGGCTGCCGCGTGCGGTTGCTGTGTCGAACGAACGCCGAGCACCGCCGAGGGTGCCACCGTCGTCTCGATGATGTGCAACAACGACGCCGGCGGCGCGGGCACGTTGGGCGGCGGCCAGTGCAAAGCGCGAATCCGGTTCTTGGTCTCGGCCGTCGCGACAAATTTGAGCTAGCGTAGGCTGGGTTGCGCCTCTTGCCGGATCATGGTCTCGACGACGGGCCGATTCAAGCGTGGAGCCGAATGACCGTAGACGCGACGGCGCTGGCCGGCAAAGTACTACTGGTGCGGCTGAGGTTTGATAGCTTTTAGCTCAAGGCCGCAATCGCCGAACGGTAGATGATATCTGCTTCGTGCGTCGCGGTGACCGTGGTGTTCAGGTCGCGCAACAGCCCGTTGTCGATCCCGTAGACCCAGCCGTGCACCGTCAGGGGTTGGCCACGCTCCCAGGCATCGCGCGCAATTGTCGTCTGGCAGACGTTGGCAACCTGTTCGATAACGTTTAGTTCACTCAGGCGTGCCGCCGCGGCGGCTTCGCTCTTGGTAGCGCCCAGTTGCGCGCCATGTTTTTCGCGCACATCTTGCACATGGCGCAGCCAGTTGTCGCTGAGCCCGATGCGGTCGCGCCGCAGTGCCGCCTGAACGCCGCTGCAGCCGTAATGCCCACAAACGATGATGTGCCGCACCTTGAGAATGTCGACGGCGAACTGCATGACCGACAGGCAGTTCAGGTCGGTATGCACCACCAGATTGGCGAGGTTGCGGTGCACGAACAGCTCGCCCGGCAGCAGGCCGACGATCTGGTTGGCTGGCACACGGCTATCTGAACAGCCGATCCACAGGTAGTGCGGCGACTGCTGTTGTGACAACTTCTGAAAAAACTGCGGGTCCTGCCGAAGGATGTTTTCGGCCCAGCTTTTGTTAGTTTCGAAGAGATGTTTTAGGCTACGCATGTTCGCTTTACGCGGATGCTCCGCAAGCCGCACCGCCCAGCGTACGCCGCCGATCGAGCCTCGTCAACATCAAAATCCCCTTAATTTCTATGCAATAACTCAACCCAGCCAAGGCTTCGCCGCGCAGCGCCGTCTCGCCCCCATGCGGATTTTGAAGGAGGCCGAGACCATTGGAGAAAGCGCAGACGGTTAAGCATGTGCAACCTCGGTCATGGGTAACAGCCCGGCTACCAGAACCACTCGCGCCGCCCCCTGCGACCCCTGCGTGCGGCTAGCGCCGCCTGGTACACCCGCCTTGTACACCAAGCATAGGTCGAGCAACCCTGAAAGGACTTCGGACTTGGTGTACTAGGGTACTAAACTCGCGCCGCATACTCGAAGACAACTACCATTCTAAGCGCGGTTGTGTGGTCAGTGTCTAGCAGAGTTGCTAGTTGAGCTCATGGGCAATGCTTTGCCCTAAATGGAGAGTTTCTGATGGCGAAAGCGTGGTGGATGGCAGCGTTGCTCGCTGTTGCGGCGGGTTGCGGCGAGACGACCGCAGTGGGCTCCGACACGGCCCAGGCAAGCGACACGGCCCAGGCAAGCGACACGGCCCAGGCAAGTGACACGGCCCAGGCAAGTGACACGGCCCAGGCAAGCGACACAGCTGGCCACGACGGCGCGGGCGACCCGGCTGCGGGCGATGCGGTCGCGTCGCAAGATAGTGCCGGTGAGGAGGATGTTTCCGCGCCCGACGCTGACGCCACCGCGCTGCCAAGCTGCGCTACCGATGCGGACTGCGCAGCCAGCGACGACGGCGACTTGTGCAATGGCATCTGGTCTTGCGACTTCGCCAGTGGTACGGCGCACTGCGCACCCAAGCCCAATTCGGCCGTGAGTTGCGCCGCCAGCGGCAATGCTTGCCAAAACGCCCAATGCCAGCCGCTGCTTGGCACCTGCGCTCTTGTCGCTGTCGCCGACGGACTCGCCTGCGACGACGGCAGCTCGTGCACCAGCCAAGACCTGTGCGCGGGCGGCAAGTGCGGCGGCACCGTGGCCAGCTGCGATGACAAAAACCCCTGCACAGACGAAAGCTGCGACCCCAAGACGGGCTGCATCCACGCCAACAACGCCGTGGGCTGCAGCGACAGCAACCCGTGCACGGTCGACGACATGTGTGCGAGCGGCGCGTGCGGCAGCGGCGCCCCCAACGGCTGCGACGACAAGAATGCCTGCACGACCGACAGTTGCGACCCCTCAAGCGGTCTGTGTACACACGCGGCTATCGGCGGCTGCGGCGCACCGCTGTGCAAGGTGGACAGTGAATGCGCCGACACCAATCCTTGCACCATCGACACGTGCGTACCTAGCACGGGCTGCCAGCAGGCGTTTTCGACCGCGGTCTGCAACGACAACAACCCATGTACGGCCACAGATACCTGCCAAAGCGGCACGTGCACGGGGAGCGGCACCACCAACTGCGACGACGGCAACGCGTGCACGACCGACGCGTGCGACAAATCGACGGGCTGCAGCCAAAACCCCAACACGCTGCCCTGCAACGATGGCGACGCCTGCACGCTCAGCGACACGTGCTCAAGCGGCACTTGCTCTGGCGGCGCGGCACCCAACTGCGACGACGGCAACGCCTGCACCACCGACGCCTGCGACGCCGCGAGCGGCACCTGTAGCCACACCGCCATCGCCGGCTGCAGCGCCACGCCCTCTTGGGCCAAGGTCTATACCACCATTGTCACCGGCTACGGCTGCGCCAACTGCCACGGCGGCAAGCCGGGCTCGGGCGGGCTGTCGATTGGCCCTACATCGGACAGCGCCTACAGCGCTCTGGTCAACATGCCCAGCGGCGGCAGCTGCGCGGCGCCCGTGTACGTCAAGCCCGGCAACCCGGCGGGCAGCGCGTTCTACCTCAAGATTACCCCAGGCGCTGTGCTCGGTTGTGGCGGCTATATGCCCCCCGGCAGCGGGCCTGCCAGCCAGGCCGACTCGGACTTGGTCAAGGCGTGGATCCTGGGCGGCGCCCTGAAGTAGGTGCCCGCGGAAAAGTGGCACCCTTGTGTCATCTGCGCTTCGTAACTGAGATTTCTAGCCCCCGTGTCAGGTCGCGCGCAGTTCAAGTCCGGTCGGCGCCGCCAAGATAGCAAAGCCACTTCAAAGCTGGTGGGTGCTGCAAATTCGCCGAGGTAAATCGGGTGGCAAAGTTGACCGGTCTGCCGAACATCGGCAAGGCCATCGCTGCCGACTTGATGTCCATTGGAATTGTTTCACCCCATGATTTGGAAGGCGGCGATCCGCTCAAGATTTTCTCCGACTTAGCAGTGCGAATGGGTGATCGCGATGATCCTTGTGTTTACTATATGTTACTGTCAGTAAAACACTTCTTAGCGGCAGGGTTGAACATCGCGCAACGAACCGCGACGGTTGCGGAGCGGATACCCCCTGTCTGTCATAGGCTTTGAGTGCACACGACGCAGGGGCGGCCGGCGCGGAGGCAAGGCCGCTACCCCTAGTGCTGGCGGTGGGTGGCGACGCGATGGCAGCGGTGCCTGAATATCGCGCAACAGACATTGAATCTGGCTGGTCGCAGGCGAAGTCATCGGCTCGCAAGCGGAATTGAGCGGGAGTGCGGCGAGCGAGCGACGCGCGGCACTCAAGTGACCGCGCTAGGCTTTATGGCAACTCGGCCCCGCCAACCAGCCGTCTACCTGCTCCCGTCGGCGCGCAACGGCACGCTCTATGTGGGCGTGACGAGCGACCTGCGCGAGCGCATCACCCAGCACAAACAGGGCTCCTTGCCAGGGTTTACGGCCAAGTACCAGGTGTCGGTCTTGGTGTGGTACGAGCTCCACGACCGCATGGACACGGCAATCGCCCGCGAAACGCAGCTGAAGAACTGGCGACGCTTGTGGAAACTGCAGCTTATCGAGCAGCGGAACCCGACCTGGCGCGACTTGTGGCCTGAGCTCGGCGAGGGATAGACAAGGGCCCCTCAGCGCCAAGATGCTTGCACAATCGGGGCTTTCTGCCTGGGTACCGGCTTTCGCCGGCATGACGGGAAAGGGAGAAGCGGCGAGGTTCGTGTTCGCTGCGAGCGCAACGGCCAAGTCGAGTTCCGGCCGGCCTCGCACTTCGACACGCTGGTCGTGCAAGAAGTGCTGCACGACATCACGCTGCGGGTCGACAAGCAGCTGATCCGTCTGGGTTTCAAAGAGGCGGAAGGAGAGGAATTCGACGGCGACGATCCTGCGCTTGCCGGCCTGCTCATGGCCACGGTCTGCCGCGGTCGCCTAAGGCGCAACCGGGTTGCCGCTCCAAGCCCGTTTGCATCCCTTGCTCCTGTGCCGCGACCCTGTAGGTGCGACCCTGTAGGTGCGACCCTGTAGGTGCGACCCTGTACGACCCTGTAAGTGCGACCGAGCCACGGTAACCCAAAGCGACGGCGCGGCGTTCCCGCCATCGTCAGCATATTGTCAGCTTTCTGTCCTCTTGCGCAGAAGTTGCACCGGCGCTCCAGTAGGGCATGCTAAGCCCCATGGATACCAAACTCTTTCTTACCGTGTTTACCAGCGTGTTTTTGGCCGAGCTCGGCGACAAAACCCAGCTCGCCACCATGCTTTTTGCCGCCAAAAGCGAAAATCCAAAGCTGACTGTGTTTGCCGCGGCGGCGCTCGCGCTGGTGGCCACGTCGGCGCTTGGTGTACTGGCAGGCGACGCAGTAAGTAGGGTCGTCGATCCGGAGTGGCTGACCCGCTTGGCCGGCGTGGGCTTTATCGCCGTGGGCGTGTGGACCCTCTGGAAAGGCTAGCTTTTGCAGTCCCTTGTGACCGTTGAGCGCGCCCATCCAGCTCGAGCTCGGCACCCGCGGCCAACCAGCGCAATGGCGGAGTCACGCCCCGTCTTATAGGGCTTAGGCCACGCTGAGCTTTTCCCCTAACGCATCGACGAGACCGGGCGGGATCTGGAGGTCGACGAGGACCAAACGTCGGGCCCATCCGCAACGCGAGATTCGAGGCTCCTAGCCCCTTGCCCCTTGCCCCGCTGCCGATGCCGCGCCGACCAGAAACTCGCAGGCTGCCAGGGCGGTTGCGCAACCCCAGGAGCCGCCATGAAGTCCCTTTTTTGCACCCGCCAAGCCGTCCTCGTCGCCACCTGCCTGTTGC
>CAISBR010000004.1 GCA_903883645.1 uncultured Myxococcales bacterium
GCCCGGTGGATAGGCGCCCGGTGGATAGGCGCCAGGGGGCGGGCTAGGTGGGTACGCCGGTGGCGGCGCCCGGAAACTGCGACTTTTGATCTGGTCCCAGCTCGGCCAGGTGATCGAGAGGCCGACAAGGCCCATCAGCGGCGGCAGATCGAATTGCGCCTGCAGCGTGCCCTTTTGCTTTTGCTGTACGACAAAGTTGGCGTCGGTCAGCACATGAAAATCCTTACTCGTTGGCCGCCCTTGCGTATCGTAGCCGCCCTGCGTCGCGGTGATCACCAAGTCTTCGGACCGCGAGCTCGAGTCGGTCAGTCGGGCCGAAACCTGAACAAATGCATGAGCCCACCAGGCCAGCGTGTACTCAACGCCGCCCGTTGCGTACCAACCACTCCGGCTCTCTTTCGACGTGTATTTGACGGCATCGCCGGCCTGAATAATAGCATTACCAATACTTACCGGGTCTTGGATTGCCAGCGTATAGTTGGCCTGCACCTTCGCGTCCAGATTGAGCCAACTGATGCCCCCCAGCGCGCGCAACCGCCCGTCGTACCCGCTCAATTGGTGCTTGTACAGCGCGTCGACCTGCAGCATATCCAGGTTCGCATCGCTCGACAGGCCGGGCGCAACCACTAGACGCGCAAACGAAAAATCGAGCCCAAGCGGAATCTGCGTCATCGACCCCGTGGGGCCCACCTTGCCCGCCTGCGGGGCCAGCTTGACCGGCAATGTAAACGACTTGCCCGACCACCCCGTTGGGCTAGTAGCGAGCATATCGACGCCCGAAAACGTATAGGTTCCATCGACTTTGGGCATAAGCACGGTCTGTTGCAAGCCGACGCTGCAGCCTGCGGCTGTCCCAGCGATCAGCAGCGCGATCAAAGGCAGCACTGCCCGATTGATCCGGCCCAAGACGGTTCGGCCCATCGTCATACCTCGTCGAGCGAATGAATCAGGCGTGGCCCGCGATCGACTGGCGCTGCGGCGGCCGCTGGCTCTGAGCCGCCCGTAAGTTGAGCATATTCCCAGATCATGTCGTTGAGCAGCGCCACCGCTTCGCTCGGTTCGACCGCCTCGGCCGGCATACGGCGGCAAAGCACCACCGCCACTTCGTCTTCGTTGATCGGCAGCAGCCCGATCGAACACGTCATTAGCCGGGGATTCAGGGCAAAAAGCGACACGCCGCCGTCCGCCGCCGCCGCTTCTTCCCACGGCCCGACGATCACGGCACAGAGGAGCGCAACCCCCACTGCTGCATCGGGTTCTAGCACCAGGATACACGTCGCTTCGTGGCCCGGATGCACAAACGAGATGGCCACAGCATCGGTCGCCGCATCCAAGTCGAGCGCGACGCCCGGAATCGCAGCCTCGACGGCCCGCTGCAATTGCTCGCCAAGTTGCTGCAGGTTGAACACGAACTCACCGTTCGGGCGCCGGCCCAGTCGCAGAGTACAGGGGTTGCCGGGCGCGAGACAAGTCCGTGACCGCCTATGCCGAGTTGAAGGTTTTGCGGCAGCGTCGCATGATCGCTGCTGCCATGAATCAAATGCGCGGTGGCAGCGTAGAACAGCGGGCGACGCAACACGGGCCACGCACTTGTAGAAAATGGGGAGACCGGGGCGATGCAGCGTGCAGGCAAGCAGATCAAAATACGCGGTGTGCGAGCCATCATGGCAGCGTTGGGGCTGCTGGCGGCGCTCAGCGTGGCGGGGTGCGGTACTAGTACGGTCAGCATGATGGCGGTGCGGCCCGCCTTCTTGAATGCGCGCGCCTACGGCGGCACGGTAAGCGTCGCGGGATTTATGCCGGTTTACCCGGACTATGCCCTAGTGGCGGGCCAGCTGCAGCGCGAGGTGGCCGAGCGCATCGCCAACGGCTCGGTGCCGGGGTCCGTGCAACTGCTTGAATATGGTGGTGGACTGTCGGTCAGCGGACGCGTCGATCTGTACGCGGCGCAACTGCATTCGCGCGAGCGCATGGCGACCTGCAACGACCCGATCAAGGTCGACGAGGGCAAGGGCTCAATCACCAAATACATCGACAGACCCTGCACTTGGCGGTGGCTCGACTGGACTTGCCAGGTGGTGGTTACGACGCAGGTGACCGACGCGGGCGGGCGGGTGCTGCTAATCCGCCCGATCTCGGCGCAGAGGAGTGGCAGCACGATGCAAGTGCGTGATATTATGCCAACTCCGCCCAATTCGCACCCGATCTTGCAAGAGCTGCGAATGAGCGTAGCCGAGCAAATTGCGTGGTTGGTAGCGGCCCATCGCGAGCGCGTCAACGTGGTGTTCTACAACTGCGAGAAACCCGCGAAAGCTACTTGCGAAGTGGGCGTACAACGGATGGCCGAGGGGCGCTACGACGAGGCCGCGGCCGCCTTTACCGACGCCTTGGCTCAGCTCGATCGCGCCGGTGCCAACAAGGATGATCGCGCAAAAGTGCTGTGGAACCGTGCACTTGTCTTCGAGTTTTCGCGACAGTTTGACCAGGCCGAGGCCGACTTGCGCGCGGCTTACGCCCTGGACGACGAGCGCCAGTACCGCGATCAGATCGGCGCGGTCGAGCGTGAGCGCGCTGCGCATCAACAGCTGCTAGAGCAGGGTCTGGGGCCGCAGCCTCAGGCGCCGAAGTAGGCGTATGAACGAAGCAATCGTCTCACACGACGGTCCGGGCCACCTGTGGCTGGCCAGCCTGGGCCGCCGCGGCATGGAACTTGGGCTGCAGCGCATTCAGACGCTACTGCAACGCTTGGGCGACCCACAACAGCCGTTTGCGGTGGTGGCCGTAGCGGGGACGGACGGCAAAGGTTCGACGTCGGCGATGGTGGCGGCCATGCTGCAAGCGGCCATGCTCAAGGTCGGGCATTACACGTCGCCGCACCTGCTCGAAACCCGTGAACGTGTTGTACTTTCTGGCCAGGCCGTGCCAGCCGAAACGCTCGATGCGGCTTTGGCCAAAGTGCAATACGCCTGCGCCGGCGACCTGGACCCCACGCCGTTCGAAGCCCTGACGGCGGCGGCACTGCTCGTCTTTGCCGAGGCGCAGGTCGACGTGGCCGTGCTTGAGGTCGGGCTGGGTGGCCGACTCGACGCGGTAAATGCCACGGAGCCAGTTGTCAGTATCATCACGCACTTGGACTACGATCACGTGGCGGTTCTGGGACACAGCCTGCCCCAGATCGCCTGGGAAAAGGTCGCGATCGCGCGCGATGGCCGCGCCTTGGTCTGTGCCCAGCCGGGCCTGGTCAAGCCGGCGCTGCGCAAGCACGGTATCGTGCCGCGGTTGCTCACGTTGGGGCACGACTTACTGGTCCAACAACCCGCTGACTTGCAAGGACAATGGCTGTCGCGTGCGCAACTTGCTGGCCCCGCGCTTGGCGATGCGCTGCCCATCGAGCTGAGCTTGCCGGGTCTGCATCAGTTGGATAACGCGGGCTTGGCGGCCCTGGCGTACTTGGCCTTTGCCGAATGGTGGCTGGCCATGCACGGCAAGCCGTTGCCGCCGCTCGACGAAGTGACGCCCGCGCTGGCCGAAGTGCAGTGGCCGCTGCGGGCTGAAATCCTGAGCACAGGCCCGCTCGTGGTCGCGGATGCCGCACACAATCCCTCGGGTATCGCGGCATTGGCCGATTGGCTGGGCGCGCGCGGTCGGGGCTGGCAGGTGATGCTGGCCGTGCGCACGGATCGCGACGCCGAACAGCTGCTGCGGGCCCTGGCCCCCGTCACCGCCTGTTTTTGGCTGCCGCGCTGCGAGGGTTCGACCCTGCGCTCGGCCGACGAGCTCGCCGAACTGATCGACCGCGTCGCCCCGGCGTGTGCAGTAGCCGTCGGCTCGGCCCACAAGTGCTTGGAACAGGCGCGCCGCGAAGTGGGCAAAGGCCCCGGCGTAGCGATTACCGGCAGCCAGCACGCACTGGGCGAATGGCTCAAGACGGGCGTGATCGCCAGCCCGCGCCTAAACCGCCGCTTGGGCAATGCGCCCAGGTCGGACACCCCAACGGCAGGATGACTGGGCGGCACAGGGCCAGCCAAAGTCCACCGAACGCGCGACCCGGGGCGGAGGGTCGAAATCGCGCCAGCTACCGCCCAACGACAGAGGAGTAACCCATGCATCTGCTTAAGATCTTGATGACCCTGGCTATCGGTACCGCCCTTGCCCTGCCCGCCTACGCCGATGGCCGTGGCGGTGGCAATCCCCATCCGGCAACTGCGGCTCCGGCAGCCCCCGGCGCGACGGCTCCGGCTCCGGCCGCAGCCCCTGTCAAAGACGCGCGCTCGGGTGGCACCGGTGCGGCCGCCCCCGCGGCAGCCGGCGATAGCCGCAAGAGCGGCGGCGGCGCGATGAAAGAAGGCAAGCCAGTCAAGGTCAAGAAAGAGAAGAAGGCCAAGGCGCCCAAGGCGAAAAAAGCCAAGAAAGTGGCCGCCCCCAAGTAGCTCCGCAGTCGTTTCGCGATTGCGACCGGCCCGCTATCTTGGCAGGCCGGTCGCGATCGGCGAAACTGGCGGCATGTCTGCCACGATCATCTGTGTAAGCCGCCTTTTCCCCGACCGCGATGCCGATCTACCCCTGCCGCGCTATATGAGCAGCGGCGCCGCTGGAGCGGATGTGGTGGCTGCTATCGACACGCCAATTACCCTACAACCACTTGAGCGCACAGCCATTTCGACTGGGCTCGCCCTGGCCATTCCAGCCGGGTTTGAGGTTCAAGTCCGGCCTCGCTCGGGCCTCGCGCTGCACAGCGGCATCACGGTGCTGAACGCGCCCGGCACAATCGACAGCGACTATCGGGGCGAACTGCGCATCCTACTGGTCAACCTGGGCAGTCAGGCGGCGACGTTGACACGCGGCGACCGTATTGCCCAGTTGGTGGTGGCCAAGGTCGAGCAGTTGGAGTTCAAAGAAGTAGACGAGTTACCCCCTTCGGCACGCGGCCAGGGCGGCTTTGGCTCAACGGGGCAGAAGTGATTCAGAGACACCGCACTAGTCTGCAAATTGGCTTGGTTTTCTGGCTACTGCTGGCCCACATGGGCGCAGCTTGGGCCGTGGATACGCCCGCGGCGATCGAGCCGCCTGCCCTGCAAAGGCCCATCGAGCCCGTGTACCCGGCCGAGCTGGCTGCGCGCGGTGTGGCGGGCAGCGTGGTGGTCGAGGTCGATATCGACGCCAAGGGGCAAGTGACGGCGGCCCAAGTGGTCGAGTCGGCCGGCCCCGAATTCGATGCCGCCGCGCTGGTCGCAGCCAAGCAACTGCAGTGGACGCCGGCCAAGCAGGCGGGCAAGGCCATTGCCGTGCGAATTCGTTATCGTTTTGCCTTTAGGCCGCCCTTGGTCGCCGAGCGGCGCGGACTGGCTCCGTCGCAAGGTCGCTATGATCGCCGCGACTTGGAACTGGCACCGGCAGGGGCGACGAGCCTAGAGGGCACCGTCACCGAGCGCGGCACCGGTCGGCCAGTGGTGGCAGCGCCGGTCACGGTGCCAGCCCTCAATGCCGAGACAAGCACGGATGGCGACGGACACTTTCGCTTTGGCCTGCTGCGTGCGGGCACGTACGAGGTGTATCTGCCGGGCACCGATCACAAGCCGCTGCGGCAAAAGATTACGGTCCCGGCTATGGGCGCGGCGACGGCCAAGTTCAAGGTCGAGCGGTTGTCGTATACGGTGTACCGGGCCACGGCCCAGGCACCGCAAGAGGCCGGCGAGATTGCGCGGCGCAGCCTAGGTGTCGAAGAAATTCAACGCATTCCTGGCACTCAGGGCGATGCATTCAAGGTGATCGCCAATCTACCTGGTGTGGCGCGGCCGGCGGCGGGCTCAGGCTTCTTGGTCGTGCGCGGCTCGGCGCCCCAAGACACGCTGATCGCAGTAGAAGGAGTACACATTCCGCTGATTTACCACTTTGGCGGCGTGTACTCGATCCTAAATACCGACTTGCTCGAGAGCATCGACTTCTACCCCGGCGGCTATCCCGTGCGCTACGGGCGCCAGTCGGGTGGCCTGATCAACGCCAGGTTGGCCGCGCCGCGCGATCTCGACGGCTGGCACGGATACGCCGAGGCCAACATCTTCCACGCCGGCTTCTTGATCAAGGGCCCCCTGGGCCCCGATACGCAGCTGACGGTGGCGGCGCGGCGCTCGTACATCGATGCCTTCTTAAGCCTTGAGCCGATTGCCAAATTGCTGCCGCTCACTCTGGCGCCGCGCTACTACGACTACCAGGTCAAGCTCGATCACCGCGTGTCGGATCGGACCAGCGCGACCATGTTCCTGTTTGGGAGCGACGACAGCTTGTCGGCCGTGCTGCCCAATCCCCCGGCGGCATTTCCGCAGGCGAGGGGCGACATTGAGACTCGCACCTCATTCCACACCCTGCTGGGCATCTTGCGCCACCGCGGCAACGGCTGGACGTCGAACACCACCTTGGCAGGCACCCTGGGCACCGCCAACGCCAACTTCGCCGACTTGTTTCGATTTGATCTGTTCAACCGCGAGTACACGCTGCGGCAAGACTTTACCATCGGCGACGGCCCGGTGCAGCTGCGCCCCGGCCTCGATATTTTGTGCAATCCTTTCAGCATCGAGGTTTACGCCCCACCACTCACGAGCAGCGGCGAGCGCGGCACCGGTGGCGGCGGCTCGGGCGGCCTGCCACGCAGCGTCTTGGCCAAGCAAGAGGGCGTCTTGATCTCGCCGTCAGCCTATTTCGACACGGTGCTGAAGCTGCGTCCTGGGCTAGAAGTGGTGCCCGGCTTGCGCTTGGACCTGTTCCGCGGTCTGTCGGGCGGCGATGCGGTGACGCCCCGGCTCAACGTGCGCTGGCAGGCGCTGCGCGGCCTGACGCTGAAGGCCGCCTCGGGCATGGCGGTGCAGCGACCGCAGCCGCAAGAGCTTGGCGATCGCTTTGGTAATCCTAATTTGCAACCCTTTCGCAGCTATGAGACGGCGGGCGGCTTTGAGTGGAAAGCGACGGAGGCGGTGGATCTGGATGTGCAAGTGTTCCGCAAAGACCTGCACGACTTGGTGATCTACCCCAAAAGCGTGCTACCCCAAGCGCCGATCAACGCCGGCCGAGGCTGGATCACCGGCGCCGAGGTGCTGCTGCGCCACCGCCCGGTCGGCCGCTTCTTTGGCTGGATCGCCTACACCGTGCAGCGCGCCGAGCGGCAAGACACGCCGAGCGACCCGGTGCGCTTGTTCGGCTGGGATCAGACCCACATCTTGACGCTGCTGGGCTCGTACAAGCTACCCGACAATTGGGAGGTAGGTCTACGATTCCGCTACGTAACTGGCAATCCGATTACGCCGGTATCCACGGCGGTGTACAACGAGCAGACCGATACCTACACCCGCGTGCAGTCGCCGAATTTGCTGAGCGAGCGGTTGCCGGGATTCCACCAGCTCGACGTGCGCATCGACAAGAAGATTGTGTTCGATAGTTGGCTGCTGAATCTGTACCTCGATGTGCAGAATACCTACAACCACGGTAACCCCGAGAATATCCAGTACAATTACGACGCCACCCAGTCTACCTACGCCACCGGCTTGCCGATCATTCCGAGCCTGGGTGTCCGCGGCGAGTTCTAGGCGAAACTGGATAACCTCGCGCAATTGCAGCCAGATACCAGCCAGATGCCAGCCAGCGTTGTTCGGCGATCGCAACTGTGCTAGCCTTTGGCCACAATTGTTAGTGAGTGACGACCGGTGAGCGCCCTAGCGAGCGCCGGGTGTGGGCATGCTAAACTGAGCACTGGTCGCTGCAACGCCGGCCGCGCCCGACGACAGCCCAGTTGTGGCGGCGTGGTAAGCGATGTAAGGCAAGGGGATGCGATGGATTTCGTGCTGGCGAGCTTGCTAGAGAACTTGCCGGTCATGCGGTCGCTGAACGACGATGGCCGCCGCGAGCTGACGCGCTGGCTGCGGATGATCCCCGTGGATGCAGGCGATGTGATCTTTCGCCAAGGTGAGCGAGGCGGCGCGCTGCTGTGGGTTTTGCAGGGCATTGTGCGGCTCGAAGTCGCGGATCACACTGGCCGCAGCCACGGCGTATGCAACGCGCAGCCGGGCGAATTGATAGGTGAACTTTCATTTGGCGAAATGGCGACACGCGCCAACACGGCCATTGCCGCGAGCTCCGTGGTGCTAGCCGAGCTAACGGACTCGGACCTGAATTTGCTGGAGCGGCGGGCTCCGCTGGTGGCTTCGCGCGTGCTGGCCAGCTTGACCATGGTCAGCTTGCGCCGGCTGCGGCACATCAACCGCGAGCTCGACCAGCGGGTAGCGCGGCACGTGGGGCAGGCCGCTCAACTGGCGCCGGCGCCCGAGCAGGCTGCTACCGGTCTGGCACGCCTTTGGGGCAAGCTGGTGAACGATGACCCAGAGCAGGGAGCATAACCTAAGATGGCGCAAGCGATTCTAGAGCGACTTCGCGCGAATCCCGCGGTCGCTAGGTGGCCGGATGCAGACTTGACGGTCTTGGCCGGCGCAGTCGTGCTCGAGCGCTATCAGCAGGGCGCTATGTTGTGCCGAGAAGGGCGGCCCGGCGCGTGCTGCTGGCTGGTTCTTGACGGGCATCTCGAGGTCGTGCGCGGCATTGCCGGCCATCGCATCGAAGTCGCCCGTGCGGGCGTGGGCGAGTGGGTCGGGCAGCTATCGCTCATCGACGGGTCGCCGCGCTCTGCGACCGTGATGGCGGCGACGGATACAGAAGTATTAGTAATGACTCGCGATATTTTTGAACAGTTGCTGGCATCGCAAGCCCCCGTGGCGTTGCGCTTCCAGCGGCACGTGGCGATGGCGGCGACCCAAAACCTGCGAGCGGCGGCCGAGCACTTGGCGAAAGTGCTGGGTCTCGTGGCCGAACAGGGTGAGCTGCTGCCGTCTGACCTGTATACGGTGCGCACACGGCGACCGAGGGCTCTGCCGGCCCACCACGGCATTCGCTGGCCTGTCGTGCTGCGGTCGCACACACCGCGGCCGGGGTTGGCGGCACAGCCCGCGGCAGATCCCGAAGAAACGAACCGAAGCTAGCGCGTCTCAGCCCTTGCCGGGCACGACCTTGCCTTTGTAGATCGCGTGGCGAATCGCGTCGCAGTCGCAGTGCCACTCGGCGGGGGCCTGCTGGCAGACGAGCGCCGCAATCAAGCGATGCCCGCCACCATTGGGATGCACGTGATCAAAGTCGTGGTACTGCTTGGCCAAATACTGCTGCGGCACGGCGCGCGCGGCGTCGATCCAGCGGTCGCGCTCGGCGCTGCGCTTGGCCCACGGGCTTGAATCGAACGTTCGCTCTAGTGGCTCGCGCGGCCGCTGCACGGCACTCGCACCTGCTCGCAGCGGCGATCGCCACAGATCAATCGCAATATCAGGAAGTTCACCCTTCTGCCACGGCGCATCGGCACTGGCGCGCTGCGCGACGCGCTTGCCAAACGCCGTCGGCGGGGTCAGATGGCCCAGCACAAACTCGACCACATGCTCGGTGGCGCGGTGCAGATGCAGGGCCTTCCAGTTGTCGAAGCGCGGGTCATCGTCGCTACCCCACGGCGACAGCGAGAGCGCCAGCACCTTTAACCCCGCGTCATGGCTAGTGGTAAATAGGCGACTGAGCCACCACGCCGTCGACTCCGGCGCCCACACCGAGTTCAGGCCGCCCTGAATGATCACCCACTGCAGGCCACTGCGGGTCGTCGGCTCCGCCAGGACTCCGTCGCGCAAGTTTTTCAAGATCTTAGCCGCACCGGCGCCCACCTCGCCCCGGTTCACCACTTCGAGGTCGCGGCAGCCATACTGCAGGTATTGGCCGAAGTTGCCTGCGTAATAGCGCGAGATCGAGCCGCCCAGCACCACAGCGCGGACCGGCCGGGTCGTGTGCCACGGATTCTTAGGCGCATCGTCGGCCAGTGCAGGCATGGCCAGCAAACCCGCTAAAGCACAAGCAAAAAGCCGGAGCACCGGCTAGGCTCGCCGCAAGGTAGCCACACAATCGGCCACCATCTGCACCAGGTCGCGGCACGGCTCAATGCCCAGCAGCACTCGCATCTTGGACGACTCGGCGACGAGGGCCGCAATATCGCCATCGCGACGGCTAGTTAGCACGTGTGGCACCGGCACGCCCATCACCTTTTCTACGGCGTGGATCACTTCGAGCACACTCGACGGCCGGCCCGAGCCCACGTGCAGCACTTCGTGCCCCGCCTGACCCGCCAAGCAGGTGGCGCGGCTGTACTTGGCACCGCGAATCAGCGCCGCGATCACATCGCGCATATGCACGTAATCACGCAGACAAGTGCCATCGGGCGTGGGCCAATCGGTGCCAAAGACCTTGAGCGGCGGCAGATCGCCCCAGGCCGCGCGCACCGCCAGCGGAATCAAGTGCGACTCGGGCTCATGGCGCTCGGCGCAGCCACAATCGGCGCCCGACACATTGAAAAACCGCAGCGCAATGGTCGAGATCCGACCCGTCGCCGCCGCGGCCGCCAAGGTCTGTTCGGCCTGCCACTTGCTCAGACCGTATGGACTCTCAGGGTCGATCGCCGCCGACTCGTCGAGTTGCTCCGCCCCACCCTGCTCGGGCCCCAGCACCGCCGCCGAGGAGGCCAGCACCAGCGCCGGCACGCCCACCTCGAGACAGGCCTCGGTAACCACGCGCGTCCCCTCGGCATTAACTGACAAGTAACGGTCTGGCTGCGCCACCGACTCGCCGACCAGGATCAGCGCCGCCAAGTGGAACACCGCCTCGGGAACACTGCCACAGGCCTGCAAAGCCTCGCGCACCGCCTCGGGGTCGCGCACATCGCCGGCCACCACATGCACGCTCGGCGGCACGGTGTCGCGATGGCCGCGTTCAAAGCTGTCGAGCGCCACCACCCGCGTGCCTTGGGCCAGCAGATGCTGCACCAGCGTGGTGCCAACAAAGCCGCCAGCGCCGGTCACAAGAGCGGTACGCAGAGGACGATCGAACATCGCCTTTCTCCCGATTTGCAGTGTTCAGAAGGGCTTAGTGGCGTTTCGAACGGGCTAGTGGTGATGACCACCCGGGCCGTGCACATGGCCGTGGGTCAGTTCTTCCTCGCTCGCCGCGCGCACATCCATGACTTCGATGGTAAAGTGCAGCGTCTCGTCCGCCAGCGGGTGGTTGCCGTCGAGCACCACATCGCTGTCGTGGGTACCCGCGATCCACACCGGAAACGCATTGCCCTGCTGATCTTCGAGCTCGAGTGGCAGGCCGATCTCGACCACAAAGTCTTTGGGCAGCGCGGTGCGCGGCAAAGCGATGACCTTCGACTCGTCGCGCACGCCGTAACCCTGCTCGGGCGAAACCGAAATGACGCGCTTGTCGCCCTTGACCAAGTCAAGCAGTTCGCTCTCGAGGCCCGGCACGATGTTTTCGTGGCCGACCAAGAAGAAGAACTGACCGTCACTCGACTCGTCGATGACCTCGTCTTCTTCGCCCACGCGCAGTTGATAGTTCATAGCGACAACGGTATTGGGAGCAATTTTCATATTTGATTCCAACGGGCTTGGCCCGAGATCGAGTCCATTCGCCGGCGAACTCTGGCCAGCAGAGGCGCAAGTCTGCCACGGTTCGCGGCAGCTTGCACGGTGCGTGCGCGCAACCTAGCGACGATTCACGGGGCGGCGCCAAAGTCAGCGGCACTGCGCGGAGCGAGCTTTTCTTCCGAATAGCTAAAGTACATCACGCCGCGAATAAAGCTGAATATACTCATAGCTTTGGGGCGCGGAACGTCCTTGTCCCAGGCCACCAGCAAATCGTCGATCCGCAGACCGCCCAGCGCCAGCAACTCGCCAAAATCCTTGCCCGAGTCCGCGTCCGCGTTGTCACTTTCGATTTGCGCATTCTGCACTTGTACCAACAGCGATCGGTACGGCAGCGATGTAGGCGCCGCCGCCAGCGTGGTGGCATCGACCGCGAGCGGCACCGGCTCGCCGAGCACCGCCCCAATCTCAAGCTGCGCACCCGCGATCGAGCGCAAACCAAACACATCCGCGACCTTGCCAGTCACCGTCAGCTCTTGCCCCAGCTTTAGGCCCAGATTCGGCTTGGCGAGTTGGATATACACCCCGCCCCACGGCACCGCGGGCACCGGCTGCGCCCACGCGATGTCGCCCTTCTTCGTCACCGCCGCCAGCTGCAGGCCTTTGATGCGGATCTGCTCGCCCGCGGGCCACTTATCCGGGTTTTGATTGAACTCGACCGCCGAAATCTCGTTCACAGGGCACGCAGCGTCGCCGGGATTGGCCGCCTTGGGGCACGGATCGCACGCATCCCCTTTGCCGTCGCCATCGCCGTCAACTTGAGTGTCATTGGCTACTTGCGGGCAGTTGTCCTGGTCGTTGGCCCGGCCATCGCCGTCGAGGTCGGTCGGCCCCGGCTTGGGGCACTGCGTAGCATTTTGCACCAGCGGGCACGGGTCGCAGGCATCGCCCACCTTGTCGCCGTCCAGGTCGCCCTGGTCCGGATTCCACACGTTGGGGCAGTTATCGGCCGTGCCTTTTTGGCGATCACCGTCCGGATCCGCGGCACTGGGCGGGTCGGCCAGGGTCGGCGCCATGTCGCACTTGATAAGGGCATCGCCCGCCGTACCGCACAAAAAGAGCGGCCAGAGCTCATATGCGTAGAGAAATTCAGTAGAAGGCAGGTCTTTGGCTTTAGCCGTCGCCAGCGTCGAGATGAGCGTGTTCTGCACATCCGCCAGTTTTTCGCCGCCCTTCGCCCCCGTTGTCGGATCTTGGCTACACAGCCGCTTTGGAATCCCGCACACATCCAGCGTTTCACAATCACTTTTGCCCAGTTGCAGCATCAACTCGTCGTCGCCATACAGCGCCTTGCCGCCCACCATGGTCAGCCGCACCTGCTCGGGCCGCGCGGCGATCACACTCTCGAGCGGCTTCTTGCGATCGCCGGTAAACACCGCAATATCGGCCATATAACCGGTTGCCAACTTGCCCACCCAGTTATCGGCGCCCACCGCCTTCGCGGCCTGCGTCGTGACCATCCCCACCAGAATCTCAGGGGTAAGCATGCCGCCAAAACGCTTATCGCTCACAGTCTTGGCGCACTTCAGCTCGTCGAGCGGATGAATCGACCCCGAGGCCGTCCAATCCGGCCCCAGTGCCACGGTCAGGCCCAGGTTTAGCGCGGCCGGCACCCGCGTCGTGTCGCCATACAGGTCCAAATTCGATTGCGGCGACCAGATGATCGCCATGTTCTGCTGCCGCGCCTCGGCCAGCTCCACCCCCGTCAGCCCCGTAGCGTGGATCATCGACACATGCGGCCGCGCCAGCCCCAAGTCTACGAGATCGTACCACTCTTGCTTGGCTGCCGCGTTCACCCCCTCGCCCAAGTGGATAATCACGTTTTGGTAAGTCGCCGCGTCGAGCCCCTGTTTCCAGTTGTCGATGTCGGACTGCGCCGCGCCCGCGATCGCCGGAACTACATGTGTTTCAATAAGATAGCCGGTAAGACCGCTCGCCCCCTTCTTGTCGTCGAGATCGCGCACCCAGCCCGTCGCACAGGTCCCAACCGCGCTCGACACCCCTTGAATCGAAGTAACACCAGAAAGCAGCTCGCGAAATTCGGTCCACTTCAAGTTCTCGCACTTGGCTGCCGTGCCCACGCTCGCGTTCGGCTTCTTAAATGCCTTGTAACTATTATCTTTCTGCCACGCATAGCGGTCTTGGTACAGCTGCGCGTGCTTCCAACGCGGCAAGTGGTCGTAGGTGCCGTGGTCGTGGGCGTTGATAAGCCCCGGCGTGATCACCCCGCCGGTACAGATCACGGTGGCGGTGGCGGCCTGGGGCGACTCACTACAATCGCTAGAAACACAAAGAATCTGACCGGTATTGGCGTTGACGTAGACCTCGCCGTCGTCGAGGCGCAGCTCGCCGGTCCACACCGTGCCCCGCAAGCGAATAAGGTTGGGGTCGCCCGCCATGGGCTGACAGGGGGCAAAGCTAATTGTATCGGCTACTTTAGTGCTATCGGCGCTGGCGTCGTGGGCCGCAGACGCCGAGGTGGCGGTCGCATTGCTGCCCGAGCCACAACCGACAAGGGTCGCGAGTAGTAGAACAGCAAGACTAGCAACGCTTTTATTCATACAGGCAGGTCCAGAGGCCGGCACCGGTGCCAGGGCCGCGACCCCTACAGACCGCGCACTTGCAGCATACGGTCGCCATCGCATGGCGTCGAGCCAGCGCAACACATCGGCACATGCGGCAAGGTGCTTGGAAAGCGGCGACGTGTCAGGCATACTGGCGCTAGCGTGTCGCTGCCCCCCCAAGCGGCCTGGACTCGCAACCCCCGAATTCGGAGGCTGATCTCATGCGCCTGCTTGCTGTTCGTTCCAATCCATTGCTCTGTCTCGTTGTCGCTTCGGCGCTCGCGCTGTCGTCGCTGGCGGCTGGCTGCAGCTCGAGTTCCACGGCGGCCGCGACCCCCGACGAGGGGACCACCGACGAGGGCGACGCCGAGCCGGGTGTCGACGGCAGCACCGACAAAGGCGACACGCTCGTGGGCGACGCCAAGCCCGCCGATGTCGCGGTCAGCCCCGACGGCACACCCCTCGACACGACCGACGAAGACAGCCAAGTCGACGGCACGGACGACGACAGCGGCGTAGATGCGGCCGGTGATGCGTCGTCGACAGGCGACACCACCGACGCGGGCGCAGATACGGTCGGCGACACGGGAGGGCCTAAGATTATTCTGCCCGACTGTGCCATCGGCAGCTGCGCCAAGTGCTCGTACTGCCCGACCGCGCCCCTGTGCGTCGGCGGTGTCACGTACAACAATGACTGCGACGCGATCTGCAAGCTTGACCTGAAAGAGGGCTTGGGGCCGATCCTCGACCAGGTCAAGAAGGGCGCCTGCCCCGAGTGCGCGGCGTGCGGCACTGAGACCATCAAGTGCAACACCCAGAGCCAGCACTGCGCCATTGGCGAAAACGGTGTGTTTGTCGACAAGACCACCTCGACCTGCCTCAAAGACGCCGACTGCGCTGCCGCCTATACCCAGTGCGCGACGCTCGAAGACGGCAGCAAGGTCGAGATCGACTCGCCCTGCCAGGCCAGCTGCCTCAAGCTCAAGACCGGCATCACCAACCCCACGCCCGGCGCCTGCAAGACCAAGTGCTCAGCGCCGCCAGCCAGCTGCCCCACGACCAAGCCGTCGTCGGCCGTGCCGTCTGTGCCCGTCTGCGCCAAAGAAGACGGCAAGTCGTACGACACCGCCTGCGCGCTGAAGAACTGCTCACTCGACGGTTGCTACGCCACGGGCGAAACCGCGGCAACCCTGGCCTGCGGCACCGGTCTGACCAAAGAATGCGACGGCGAGTGCTTTGCCGATGCCTCGAAAGTCAGCGCCACGGCAGCCAATTGCCCCAAAGACTGCAACTCGGTCTGCGGCGTGCTGCCCACCGGCCGCGGCAAATCGTTCCGCAACGAGTGCCTGGCCACCAACGCCGGCGCCAAGGTTAAAGACTGCACCGGCATCACCGCTACCCCTGACGACAAGTGCGCCGCCGACACGCTGTACAGCAACCGCGGCTGCTGCGCCGACGTCAACTACACGCTCGGCGGCATCAAGCAGGTTTGCGCCAAGAAGGTCGACCCCGCGGGCGGCCCTGAGCTATGGGTAACCTTTCGCAATACCAACGAGTTTAAGTGCCTGACTACCGGCCAGACGGGTTGGGAGCAGCAGTACTACGGCCCCTGCCTGTGCAAATGCTCCGACGTAGAAAAGCTGGTCTGCGGCGACAACGGCCAGACCTACCTGAACCAGTGCGTCGCCGAGTGCTACAACAAGTTGCTCATGCCCGGCTTTACCACCAAGCCCGGCTCTTGCACGCCGTAAGAAATAGCCACTAGCTTCAGCTACTTCACGGGCTTGTTCAGAGCGATCTGGGCAAGCTTCGTGCTTTTTGCCGTGGCCAGTGTGCGCCAGGGCAGGCGCCTCAGCCGGGCCAGCAACGCGCCGCGCTCAAGATAATCCGCCGCCAGTTCGGGGTGTTGCCGCAGGTGATCCCGCAGTTGGGCATAGTGCTGCACGGCCCGGTCCAGGCACTTGGGCAGCGCCGCCATAGCCTCGTCGGCGATGCGACCCGCCAGGCCCGGGGCATTTCCTGCCGTACCTACGCACAGTTGCACGTCGCCACGCTGCCGCACCGCCAGCCACCACGCCGAGCACGACTCGGGGCGATCGGCCGCGGTGCACAGCGTCTGATGTTGCTCGCACGCGGCAAAAACTGCTGCATCCACCTGGGGTTGGTCGGTGCAGGCCACCACCAAGAAGTGGCCGACCACATCGCTTGGAGCAAATTCGCGCAGGTGCAAGGTGATCGCGCCCGCATTCGCCAAGTCTTGGATCGCCGGCAAGGCCTGTGGTGCTACCACATCGACGCGCGCGCCGGCAGCCAACAGCGTTTCTAGCTTGCGAACCGCGACGTTGCCAGCACCAACCAGCAAGACAGCACGCTCCTCGAGGCGCACGGCTAGGGGCAAGGGCAGCCGGCTCACGGTAGCCACCGCTGCGCCACCACGGCGCCCAAAATCGCCACCGACGGACTGCGCGGGTCCGGCGCATCACGGTCGGCATACGCCTGCGAAAGATTTGTAATCCTGCACGTTTGCTCGTCGCGGCCCGCCCAGGTCACCCACGCGAGCGGCAGGTCGGGCGGGTAGCCGGTTTGCAGCAACTGCCCCAGCCAAAGGCCGCGACTGGCCACGCCCATCAGGACCACCAGCGTCAGTTGCGGCGCAAACAGAGGCCAGATCGGCAGCGCTTCGTTCTGGCGGTGCGCCGAGATCACGGCAAATCCATCAGCAACACCTCGCAAGGTCAGAGGAATCCCCGCCAATGTGGGCGCCGCCAAGGCCGACGACACCCCCGGAACCACATCGAACGGCACCTCGGCAGCGAGCAGCGCCCCCACCTCTTCGCCGGCGCGCCCCAGCACCATCGGGTCGCCGCCCTTGAGCCGCACCACTGCCTTACCAGCCTTGGCTAGGCGCACAAGAAGATTATTAATCTCAGACTGTTTCATGCCGTGTGCACCGGCGCGCTTGCCGGCATCGATCACCTCGGCCGCCAGCCCGCCCAGCAGTGCCGGATCGACGAGCGCGTCGACGACCACCACATCGGCCGAGTGCAGCAGCGCAAGCCCACGCAATGTCATCAGATCTGCGGCACCCGGCCCAGCCCCCACCAGGTACACCCAACCCGGGCGGGCAACAACAAGCGGCAAGTGACGAAGGGGATGTGGCATGATCGTCCAAGTGTAGCGAGGCTGCGAAGCGGCGAAAACTCGCGACACGCCAAGCCCGCGCTATGCTGGCAGTTGGCGCCCAATGGCGCCGTGCGAGACGCTGTGCCCGACGGGGACTCTCAGCCCACAACCCCTTGGTTCAAGCCGCTGTTGTTGCTGGGGTCCGTGCCGCTGGCCGCTGTAACCTATATGGGCGCGGTGGTGCTCTTTGCCGTGACCGCAGTGTGGCGCGCGCGGCGGCGACCGTATCGCTTCAGCTCCTATCTGCAGCAGATGGAGTTCGCCGGCGTCGGCTCGCTGGGTATTATCTTGCTCACTGGCACCTTTACCGGCGCGGTGTTCGCCATCCAAACCTCTGTGGCCTTTGGTATTTTTAACGCGAAGGCGCTGATCGGCGGTTCGGTGACCCAGGCGCTGGTGCTCGAACTGGCCCCGACCATTGGTGCGCTGATGGTGGCGGGGCGGGTAGGCTCGGCCATGACAACCGAATTGGGCACGATGCGCGTGACCGAGCAGATCGATGCGCTCGAGACAATGGCTGTCGATCCGCTGCACTACTTGGTCGCACCGCGGCTAGTGGCGACCACGGTGATGATGCCGATGCTGACCATCGCGTTTAACGGCGTAGGCATGGTGGGCGCCTATCTGGTGTGCACAAGCCTGCTAGGTATTGACCGCGCTTCGTTTTTTTCGCGCATCTACGCTTGGCTCATACCGTCGGATATCTATTGCTCGGTCGTAAAGGGCACGGCCTTCGGGGCGATCATCGGCGCCATCGCCCTGTACAAGGGCTTCAATGCCTCAGGCGGCTCGCGCGGCGTCGGCCTCGCCACCACCAGCACCGTGGTCACCGCCAGCGTCACCGTGCTCATCGTCGACTACTTGATCACCAGCTTGTGGATGGTCATCTTCCCCAGCA
This sequence comes from uncultured Myxococcales bacterium, assembly GCA_903883645.1. GTDB lineage: Bacteria > Myxococcota_A > UBA9042 > UBA9042 > UBA9042 > SXRM01. Next base: position 18,192 of record CAISBR010000004.1, read on the forward strand.
TGGCGATCTGAGGCGCGGTTTGCACTTGCGGGGGCCGGCCCGTACACTGCGCCGCGCTGCCCAGACCGGTCTGGGGCGACCCTTCGCGAGGATATATGGCTACTTTTTCTGACCTGCGGGCCTGCGCCAGCGTGATCGATGTGCGAATCGATGCGCTGCGCAGGAGTCTTTGACTGCGATGCCAAAGCCGCACGATTACATGAACTTGAAGCCCTAAGCGCCGAGGGCGACTTCTGGCTCGATGCCGACCGCGCCCAAAAGCTGATGAAAGAGCGTGGCGACATTGCCGCCGATTTGGGCAATGTGCTCGAGCCTGAAGCCGTGGTGCGCGATGTGCGCGACATGGCTGAACTGGCTGAGATGGAAGGCGAAAGCGGGTTAATCGACGACTTGCAGAGCCAGCTCGACGACGTGAGCGCCCGCCTCGACGCGGTGGAATTCGCCCGCACCATGTCGGGACACACCGACAAATCGCCCGCAATTCTGCAAATCAACGCCGGCGCGGGCGGCACCGAAAGCGCCGATTGGGCGTGGATGCTGCTGCGCATGTACACGCGCTGGGGCGAAACCCATGGCATGAAGGTCGAATTGCTCGACGAAGTGCCCGGCGAAGAAGCGGGCGTGCGCAACGCCGTGATCCGCGTCGAGGGGCCGTTTGCCTTCGGCTGGCTCAAGGCCGAGAACGGCGTGCACCGCCTGGTGCGCATCAGCCCATTTGACGCCGCCAAACGCCGCCACACCAGCTTTTGCAGCGTATTCGTGGTGCCCGAAGAAGACGACGAGATCGACATCGAGATCAACGAATTGGACTTGCGAGTCGATACGTTCCGAGCCTCGGGCGCAGGCGGCCAGCACGTGAACCGCACCGACTCGGCCATCCGCTTGACCCACATCCCCACGGGCATTGCGGTGGCGGTGCAAGCCGAGCGCAGCCAGCACAAGAACCGCAGCTTGGCCATGAAGATGCTGAAAGCGCGGCTGATTGATCTGGAACGCAAGAAGCGCAACGCCGTCAAAGACGAGATCGAGGCCGCCAAGCTGGGCATTAACTTTGGCAGTCAGATTCGCAGCTACGTGCTGCAGCCGTACCAGATGGTCAAAGACCACCGCACCGGGCATCAGACCAGCAACACTTCTGGCGTGCTCGACGGCGATTTGGGTGAGTTTATGAAGGCTTATCTGCTGGCGTCGGCTTCGGGTGCGCCGCTGGCCGTGCAAGTCGACGACGACTAACTTCGCGACCCTGGGCAAGAAACCAACTGGGCTAAAAAACCGAAAGCCCGGAACGCGGTCCTACTCCAAAGAGTAAGGCGCGCCCGGGCTTACGGTATGGCGTCCCCAGCGGGAATCGAACCCGCGTTATCGGCGTGAAAGGCCGGTGTCCTAGGCCGCTAGACGATGGGGACGTGGTGAGCCGGGAGGGGATCGAACCCTCGACCAACAGATTAAAAGTCTGCTGCTCTACCGACTGAGCTACCGGCTCGGTAGGTCGGCGAATCCGGAGACACTCTTGAGAAGTGTCCTTGAGAAGTGTCCTTGAGAAGTGTCCTTGAGAGGTGTCACGTTGCGGTGGCCTAAGTCCGCGTGCCCGCGCAGGGCCGGCGAAGTTTAGAGACGATTGCCGGCAGCGTCAAGGGGGCTCGCTGGCAACGTCGCGTTCTGTAGTTGACAGCGCGCAGCAATGACCGCACATTGCGCGACGTTCCAGCCCGTCGCTGGCCCACTACCGCAGCGAGCCGATGAAGGCCAACCACATCCGAAATTTTAGCATTATCGCCCACATCGACCACGGCAAGTCGACGCTGGCGGACCGCATCCTCGAGCTGACTGGCGCCGTAGAAAAGCGCGATATGCAAGAGCAGTACCTCGATTCGATGGATATCGAGCGCGAGCGCGGCATTACCATCAAGTCGCAGGCCGTGCGGCTGCACTATGTGGCCAAAGACGGCATCGACTACATGCTGCACCTGATCGACACGCCCGGACATGTGGATTTTCATTACGAAGTCTCGCGTTCGCTGGCGGCGTGCGAGGGTGCGCTGCTGGTGGTCGATGCGTCGCAAGGGGTCGAAGCGCAGACACTGGCCAATGTGTACCTGGCGCTCGATCAAGGGCTCGAATTGGTGCCCGTGATCAACAAGATCGACCTGCCCGCGGCCCGGCCCGACGAGGTGGTGCGCGAGATCGAAGAGGGTATCGGCATCGACGCCTCGGGCGCGGTGTTCGCTTCGGGCAAGACCGGCCTGGGTATTGTAGAGCTGCTCGAAGCGGTGATTGCCCACGTGCCGCCGCCCGAAGGTGACCCCGAAGCCCCGCTTCGCGCAATGGTTTTTGACAGCCAGTACGACAACTACCGCGGCGTGTTGGTGCAGGTTCGCATCATCGATGGCAGCGTGAAGAAGGGCGATCGCGTCTACTTCATGGAGTCGGGCAGCGAGTACGAGGTGCTCGAAGTCCGCATTCGCACTCCCAAAGATGTGATCGTCGATCAGCTGAGCTTTGGCGAGTCGGGCGTGCTGGTCTGCGGCATCAAGACCGTGCGCGATGTGCAAGTCGGCGAAACAATTACGGGGGCCAAGCGCCGCGCCGAGCACGCGCTCAAGGGCTTCAAGAAAATTCAGCAGATGGTGTTCTCGGGCATCTTCCCGGTGGAATCGCACGATTACGAAAAGCTGCGCGACGCCATCGAAAAACTGGCGCTCAACGACTCGGCGTTTTCGTGGGAGCCCGAGACTAGCTCCGCGCTCGGCTTCGGTTTTCGCTGTGGTTTCTTAGGCATGCTGCACATGGAGGTGTTCCAAGAGCGGCTCGAGCGCGAGTTCGACGTCGACCTGATCACCACGGCGCCCAGTGTCGTGTATCATGTCTACAAGAACGACAAGACCATGCTCGAAATCAGCAATCCCGGCGATCTGCCGCCCACGGGCGACATTGACCGCATCGAGGAGCCGATCGTGCGGGCGACGATCCACACGCCGACCGACCACATTGGGCCGATCGTCAAGCTGTGCACCGATCGCCGCGGTCACCAAAAAGACATGCGCTACATCTCGCAAACCCGCGTCATGCTCGAGTACGAGATTCCGCTGGCCGAGATCGTGTTCGACTTTTTTGACAAGCTGAAAACAGCGACGCGCGGCTACGCGAGCTTAGATTATGAATTCAAGATGTTCCGTGCCGACGACCTGGTGCGACTCGACGTTTTGCTCCACAGCGACATCGTTGACGCCCTGAGCGTGATCGTCCACCGCGAAAAATCGTACGAAAAGGGCAAGGCCCTGGTGCATCGCCTGCGCAAAGTGATTCCGCGTCAGCAGTTCGACGTGGCGATCCAGGCGGCGGTGGGTGCTCGCATCATCTCGCGCGAGACCGTCAAGGCTATGCGCAAAGATGTGACGGCCAAGTGCTATGGCGGCGATATCTCGCGGAAACGCAAGCTTTTAGAGCGGCAGAAAGAGGGCAAGAAGCGCATGAAGATGGTCGGCACGGTCGATGTGCCGCAAGAGGCGTTCTTGGCCGTACTGTCGAGCGACGACGATGACGATTAGGTTGTAACCAACTGAATCTTACGACTTTTTTCGCGTGCGTTTGACCGGTTTGCCATCGTCGTCGTCATCGCCGCCTGGCTTGACCGCCTGCTTGTATGCCTGCGCCGAGGCGGCCAGCGCCTGGTCGTAGCCCAGAGCACCGTAGCCCGGACCAGCACGCAACAGGGCCACGCCCGCCCAATCTGCCTGACCAATCGCGGTCTTAAGCGAGGGATCGCCAGCAATCACCGCCGTCACCGCATCGAGTTGTGCCGTCGCATTGCCATCGAGCGCCTGCTTCATCGCCTCGGCCGACGGATAACCCGCTGCCACGGCCTCGCTACCGCTCACTTGCCCAAGGCCCATCCGCAACGAGCGATGCGCCGCCTCGCCGTCGAGCGCTTTGGCCTGGTCGAAGACGCGCTGCTCAGCCTGCTGGTCGCGGTGGGTCGCCGCCAGCCAGCGCCCCGTTTCGCGAAAAAAAGCATAGGGTTCAAAGCGAATGGCCAGAGTCTCGTTACCGGCGAGCTTGGGCACGTACTGGCCCTCGGTCAGCACCACCGCCGCCAGATTCTCGCCCGGCACACCCAACTTGCCCGCCGACTGCTGCAGTTGTTCGCCATGTTGCGCCGCCAGGGTGAGGGCCGCCTGATGCAGCTCGCTGGCTGGCCCCGTAGGAGTTACCGCAGGTTGCGACCCCGAGGTGCCCGGCGAACGCGCTGCAGCGGCCCCCTGGTAGCGATGGCCAGCGGCACTATCGGTCGCACCACGGCCAACCGCAACCGTCTTGCCCGAGCTTGGCGCGGGTCGCGTGGTCTGCTGCTGCTTGGGCGCGTCGTGCTTCATGATCACCGCGGCATGGCCGTTGAACTGTTTTGCCACGGCTCGGCCGCATTCGCAAACCTTTGGGCGCAAAGCCGACCGCAAGGGCTCACAGTTTGACCTTTTGCGCCCGGTCGGTGTCCAATCGGCAGGAGCGTTCCATGTCGGTGTCGTCCAATTCCCTTGCTCATCTTCCGTTGCCGCAGGTACCTATGGCCGCCGCGCACGATGATCCCCAGCAAGATGACAATCGACTGCTGCAGCAAGTGGTGCAAGGCGACCGCCAAGCGTTTGCCGTGCTGGTTCGCCGCCATCAGCGCACGGTTTTTCATGTGGCCTGGCGCTATGTCGGCGACGACGAAGATGCCCGCGATGTGACCCAAGCCGCGTTTGTGCGCGCCTGGCAAAATTGCGCAAGTTTTCGCGGCGACTCCAGTTTTCGCACTTGGCTCGTGCAGATTGCCATCAATTTGGCGTTGAATTTCCGCCGTGATCGCAGTCGGCGCCGCCAAGAGCCCCTGGGCGACGAGCAGACCACCCTGCCCGACCCGCACACCCAGCACCCAACCGACCGTATTGCCCACGCCGAGACGGCGGAACAGCTGCGGCAAGCGGTCGAGGCCCTGCCACCCAAGCAGCGGATGGTGGTCGAGCTGCGCGTGCATGAGGGCCTTTCGTTTAAAGAAGTAGCCGACATCGCCGAGTGCAGCGAAGACGCGGCCAAAGCCAATTTTCACTACGCGCTGAAGCGTTTGCGCAGCTTGCTCGCGCCGGTGCCCCAGGCCAAGGCCGAGCGCTAGCCGCAGGCGATGCCACAGGAGGATACGATGCAACCCCATGATCCCCAAAATGATCCCTTAAGGCAAAGGCCTGCGCCACGCTTTGAGGTGATCGCCGGCGGCAAGCCAGATCGCTGTCAAGAGCTCGCGGAGGAGTTGGCGCTGTGGACCGACGATGCGCTCGACGACGAGCAGGCCCAGCAAGTAGCTGATCACGTTCGTGTTTGCCGCGCTTGTGCCAGCGAGGCCCGGGCTTTGCGCGAGACGCTGGCTCTGCTGCGCGATGCCGATGAGCGCAGTCGCCCAGCGCGGACCCCCGGGTTTTGGAGTGCACTGGAAACGTCGGTGCTTACCGAGGTCGATCGACAGCCGCAGGCGACGCCTTGGTGGCAACGCTCGGCGTGGCGCTTTGGGCTCGCGACGGCCCTGGCAGCCGTGGTACTGGGTGCAGTGGCGGTGCCGATGGCGCATTGGTTGGCCCAAGCTCCGGCAGAGGCCGCGGCGACGGGCGACGCGGTGGCAGTGTTTGGCACGGCCAGCGAGGCCGTTACTGAAGATCGCAATTTTGTAAATGATCTGGCTGCGACGGACGATGACCCGCTGGGCACAGTCGATGAACTCGACGACCTCGACGATGTAGACCTGGACGCCTTGGGCACTGCCATGGACGACCCGAATAACGGACATGGAGCCTAAGGTGATGCTTGTACGCCCCTTTCGCCGGCACTGGGCGGCCTTGAATGCCGCGGTGACCGTAGCCGTGCTGGGCCTAGCGACCTCGCCTGTGCTGGCCGAGGATGCCCTGCCGCCCCGCCCCGCCGCCAGCACGACGGCTGCGCCCGCGCCCCTGCCGCCGCAACTTGGCAAGCCGCCCACCGCCAAGCCGGCCAAGCCGCCCAGCAAGGTCGATCCCAAACAGCGCGAGGCGGCGAAACAGAAATTGCTGCAAAGCATCCGCGCCATGCGGGCCAAAGAATTGGGCGACGTGCTGAACCCCGATACCGCGGCGGTGGCCAAGGTGGTCGAGCTGTCGTCGGGTTTTGAAGATCAGCTGGTGGCGGCCCGCCAAGATCTCAGGCAAAAGCGCAGCGCTATCGATATCTTGCTAGCCCAACCCAAGCCAGATGACCCGGCACTCAACCGAGCGGTCGACGCCCTGATGGCCCAGCGCAGAAAGCTAGAAGACATCGAGGCCGAGCGCACCGCGGCATTACGCAAGGTGCTGACGCCAAATCAGTTTGCCCGTGTGGTAGTGGCGTGGCCGCGCATCAATCGGCGCATTCAAGAGCAGCTGTATCGGGCGCTGCTGTCGGCGAAGCAGGGCGCGGTCGACGTCGAGTAAACCGGCAGACGCCAACAGGCGAAATTGCGGCTACTTGCGCAAGTCCGCGGCGCGCGCGTGGCCCTCGAGCCCCTCGATGCGCGCCAACAGGGCCGCCGTGTGCGCCAGAGGTGCCGAGGCGCCGTTTTCGGACCGCTGGGTCGTCAACACACGCATAAACGTCTGCACCCCCAGGCCACCGGTGTAACGGCTCGCGCCCGCGGTCGGCAAGACATGGCTCGGACCGGCGCAGTAGTCGCCGAGCACCTCGGCCGCGTCGCCGCCAATAAAGAGCCCGCCAAACGCGGTGCACTGCGCCCCAAGCTCGGCGGCATGGCGGGTATGCACTTCAAGGTGCTCAGGGCGCCGCAGATTGGCCGCAGCCGCCATGGCCGCACGGTCGGCCACCACCACTACGATTCCGTGGCGCTGCAGGCTCTGGCGGGCCACATCGGCGGTCGGCAGGGTGGTCAACTGGCGCTCGACCTCGTCGAGTAACTGCAGTGCGGCGGCGCGACTGTCCGTCACGGCGATGGCGTGGGCGTCGACGTCGTGCTCGGCCTGGGCCAGCAGGTCGGCGGCTACTCGCGGCAAGTTCGACGAATCGTCAAATAAGACCATTACTTCAGACGGACCTGCGAGTGAGTCAATGCCAACTGCGCCGTAAACTTGGCGCTTGGCCTCAGTTACCCAAGCATTGCCCGGGCCGACAATCAGGTCGACGGCCGCAATCTCTTCGGCGCCGTACGCGGCCGCGCCAATAGCCTGGACACCGCCTACGGGATGCACCGCCTCGGCACCCGCCAGCCACGCCGCGGCCAAGATGTGGCGGTCGGGCAGACCTTGGCGCCCCGGCGGCGTCAGGATCACCACCCGCTGCACGCCCGCCGCCCGCGCCGGAAGCGCCGTCATCAGCACCGTCGAGGGCAGGGGATAGCGACCGCCCGGCACATAGCAAGCGACCGACGCGGTGGGTTCTAAGCGCTGGCCTACAAAAACGCCGGGCTCGATCTCGAATTCGAAGGCCTGCATCGCCGCGCGTTGGGCGTTGGCAAAGCGCTCGATGTTGGCGGCGGCCCGCTGCAGCGCCTGCTGGGTCTGCGGCGGCAGGCTGTGCCACGCCTCTTGCAGCTCATCGCGGCCCAGAGTCCAACGCGGTGGCACCACACGGTCAAAACGGCGGGTGTGGTCGGTCAGCGCCGCCATACCGCGCTCGCGCACGTCGGCCAGGATATGCGCCACCGCAATCGGGTCGACGCTGCCAAGGTTGAACGGCAAGGGGGCAAGGGAATCAAGCAAGCGCATGGTGACCTCCGGGGCCGGCATTGTCGGTCAAGTGCGGCGACCTGCAAAGGGCACATGCGCGTGCGCGGTTGACAACGTAGCCACAGTTCGAAAAAACGCAGCTGCGGGCCGCTCCCGCTTGAGCGCGCAATGCCCCTGCCCTGGATGGAACACAGTCGCACGCAGATAGCCGAAACCCGTGTTTTTACAGTGTGGTCGACCCAGCGCGCGTCGCCGCGTACGGGCGCGGTCCACACGTTTGGCCTGATCGACTGCCCCGATTGGGTCAATGTGGTGCCGCTGACGGATACCGGCGAGCTGGTGATGATCGAGCAATTTCGCCATGGCATTTCTGCAGTTACACTAGAAGTGCCGGGCGGCATGGTCGACCCGGGCGAGTCGCCGCTCGAGGCCGCCCGCCGCGAGCTGCTCGAAGAAACGGGATATGCCTGTCGCGAGATCCGCCCACTGGGCGCGGTGCATCCCAATCCGGCCCTGCAACCCAATCGCTGCCACTCGTTCGTGGCACTGGGCTGCCACAAAGTGTGCGAGCCGCATTTCGATTCGACGGAAGACTGTCGCCTAAAGGTGGTGCAAGCCGATCAGGCCGGCGCGTTGGTGGGCGATGGCTCCATTACGCATGCGCTGGTGATCACGGCGTTTTCGTATGCTTGGTTGCAGGGTTACCTACCTATCAAGCCCTAGCTAACCCTCGTCGCGCGCCATCGCCGCGATCAAGCGCTTGCGCTGGTCTGGAAACAGGTGCTTGAAGCGGATTGCCCAGGCCAATTCGCTCGCGGGCGACGGCCCCATCACTTCGCCAAGTGCGCGGACGGGTTCACCTTCGTCGACATCGAGGTCGAGCCACACATAGCGCCCCAGCACCGCCGACGGCGGCTCGGCCAGGCTTACACCTTGCAGATCAAAGTGCTGGGCGGTGGCCACACAATCGGGCTCGTCCTGGGCACGCCGGCGATGCAGCCCCACACGGTAGGCGTGCGGCGCGCGCTGCTCCGGGGCACGGCGAGAGGCGACGGAAGTGGTCTCGGTCTGCATGGGGCCCTAGACTGCCAACTGCGGCAGACTGCGATAGTGGCCCAGCCTCGTGCGCCGTCAAAAAATGCGCACGCTCGACCGCCGGCTAGTGGGCGCGGGCCTTGACGATCTCATCGTATTCAGCCGTATACATGCCCAGATTATTGCGTACAATCTGCAGGTTTTGCGTGTTCGCCGGCCTACCGTGCACATCGTCGAGGCGCTGCATCTGCCGCTCGACCTCGCTCAGCCGGTCGATAATGCCGCACAACCGATCGAGATCACGGGTAGCGCGCGTCTTGCCCGCAAAGTGCTCGCCGTAGGACTCAAACTCCGCGTTCGCCGCGGTCGCCAGGTCGCTCTCGAGCGAGGCCGCACTCGCCTTTTGCCGCTCCGCACGAATCGCCGTCAGCTCGCTTTGCCACGCCACAAGCCGCGACTCGACAATACCGAGGTTCTGGTCATTGCTCGCATCGGCCAAGCCCTGCTTCTTCAGCGCCACCATCTTGTCGCGCACGGTCTGCAGCGCACCGGTCAGCCGCACCAGCAGCTCGGGGCGCCGCGACACCCGCGGCTGATTGGCAAAGCAGCGCGTGTACTGAGCAAACAGGTTATTGGCCGTGCCGCCCAGCGCCGAAGCCTGGTCATCCGGCGCACCGTCGCTCTGGGCCTTTGCGACCTCTTGCCGCTCTTTGGTGAACTGGTCGATACGGCCGTCGATCACCGCCAGGTCGCTGCGCGCACCCTCGAGGTCGGGCCGCTGCGCCACCAAGGCCGCCATCGCCGCGCGAATCGTCTTGAGTTCATCGAGCATGTCGCCCAGCAGCGTGCCGTCGCGACTCGTGCGACTCTGCCCCGCAAAGTGGCGAGCATACACATGAAACACTTGGTTGGCCCGCGACCCCAGCTTGCCCGCTTCGGTCGCTTGCGGCCCCTGGCGCTTGGCTTGGTCGATCAGCGTGCGTTCGCTGCGGTACAGCTCGAGCTGCCGTTCGGACTGCGCCACCACCTCGTCGCGTTCTGCCGATTCGCCTTTGGCACTGCGCAGTTGCCCGGCAAGGTCTTGGCACGAAGCGATCAGGTCGTCGAGCAGGTCAAGGCTGCGCGTCGCCCGCGCGTGACCGGCAAAATTCGCCGCGTAGCGCTGATCGATCTGTTCAAGTTGCTTCTTGATCTTAGTAGCTTGCGTGTCTTGCGTCATCAGGCGCTGGGTTCCATACGCCGCGTTAGGCGGCAGGCTCCACAGCAAAGCACGCCACTTCGGCCGCGCAAGGCACGGCTTCGGCTATTGCGGGTCGTCGCGCAATTCTTCGGTGTCTTGCACCTTGGCATCGCCGTACTCGGCAATCAGGGCCTCGGCGCGATCGGCGTCGTCCAGCGGCACCACCACCCCCGTGCCGTGGGCAAACGCCAGCGCCGGGTCCAGGCCGCCCAGGTCATCTTCGTCGATAAGCTGTGCGTCGATGCCGTTGCCGCGAAGCCACTGCAAAATCGGCTCGGCGTCCATCGGGTTGTCTGCGTAGAAGACCTTGCGTTCGTCGGAGAATACCATGATCGCCCTCCACTTTCGCTGCCTAGACTCAAGGTAGGTCGGCGCGGGCCAGCGGCAAGCTATTTCGTGGAGCACATGGCGGCGTCGGCGCTGCCGAGCGGGCTTAGGTAGCACGGGCGAATGCAGGCGGTGCCCGTATCGCTCCACATCTTGCCGCCCTTGGGGTCTTTGGGGTCTTTCAGGGCCAAGCACTGGTTGCCAGTCTGCAAGCACGGCTTAAACACGGCGTCGGTGCCGCCAATGGCGTCGTTCGGCCAGTTGATCTTGCCCACGTACCACATGTCGACCGGGCTCATCTCTTGGTCTTTGTACTCGACCTTCAAGTTGCCGAGGACATAAATCCGCACAGTTGCATAGCTTTTGCCAAAACCGTGGTCGTTCCAGTAGTGCACACCGACCGAGTACTGCAACGGCTCGCTCACCGTGCCCTGCGGCACATCGAGGTTGATGTTCTCGGGCCCGGCGCCATCGGTGTCGTCGAGGTCGAGATGCGCATCGTCGTCGGTAGTCGACGCGCTGCCCCACTTGGGCATGGGGTTGAACCAGAAGCAATCAAACGGCTGATTGAACCACGGGTCGGGCTCGCCATCGCAGTCGAGATCCTGGCCTTGCGCCAGCGGATGGGCCAAGTGCAAGTCCATGTCGGCACCCACGCCCTGGCCTTGGTTGGTCTCGTCCGAATCGGCGGGCGTCTTCCACAGCAGCTCCGCGTGCAGAGCTTCGCTAGGAATCACCAGCACTTCGACACACACGGGGTCGCCGCACGACTTCTTGGGCGGACTCTGATTGTCGTACACATCCAGGCAAAACTCGTAGGTACCCGCGGCGTTCGTGGTAAAGGTGGGGTCGGGGAAGTTGGCGCCGGGCACAAATGTCTGCTTGTAGCCTTCGGGCTGCTTGGCCACGGTCCACACGTACTTCGACACGCTGCCACCGCCGGGGGCATACGACGCTGAACCCTTTAAGTGCAATACGGTTTGCGGCACGACCTGTTCGCCTTCTTGCACCGTGACCAGCGCCACCGGGCAGGTCTCGGCCACACACACGCCCGTCAGCTTGAGCGCCACGGGCGAGGCATTCGACTCAAAGTCCAAACTGCCCAGGTCGGGCGCATCCGCCAGCGCAGGCGGCATGTAAGTCACTTTAAACTCTTTACTATCGTTGACGGCGAGCACCCACGGCGCTGCGGCGGTCGGCTTGCCCAGCGTGCCAAAATCGACCGTATAGGCATCGCGCGCGCCGGCGTTGAGGCCGATGTTGCTGAGTGTGAGCTTTTCGCTGCCGCAGTTGGCCACGGTGATGTTTTGCGGAACCGTGCTGCCGACTTTGACCGCGCCAAAATTGACCACCGGCGACGGCGTAACCTGGATACACGGCACCTTGGTGTTGGCGGTGACGAGGATCGGCAGGCCGCCGACAATGGTGAGATCGTTGCTGAAAATCTTGATCTCGCCGGCGCGTTTCTTGTCGTCGACGGGCTTAAAGTGCACGACGCCGCCGAGGGTACTGCCCGGCGCAATCGCCAGCGGCGGATCAAAGGCGGGCAGCGCGGTGCCGCCCTTTAGACTTTTGCCGGCAATGTCGACCGCGAACGACGAGTCGAGGTTCAGCTCAAATTTGCTGAGATACAGCGTACTTTCGCCGCCATTGAGCACCGCAAAGGTACCCGTGGCCTCGCTGCCGAGCTTGACGTAGGGGAAGTCGACCTGCGGCGGCTGCACGCTGATCTTCGGTTTGCCTGCCGTGGTAACCACCTGGAAACACAGGTTCTTCTTGGCAAAATCCTTGTCGCCGCCCATCACCATGCACACCTTGGCGGTGCGAACCTTGGTGTCGAACTGGGTGTAGCGGATCTTGAACGTTTCCTGCGCGAACAGACCGCTTGGGGTGGCGCCGCCCACGGGCGCGAGCTTCTTCCACATCCCCTTCTTTTCTGAGCAGGGAACGGTGCCGGTCGAGTCCCAGCAAGAAAGTGCAACCACAGACGTTTCTTGCGGATTAGTGGGCGTATAGCTGAACTTGATGTCGTCGATGCGCAGCGCCGCCGCCGAGGTCAAATTGGCGGTATTGGTGATGCGAAACTCAGCATCGGTGGTCTGCCCCAACGCGACCGAGCCGATCTGCAACTCGGTCTTGTCGCCCGTCGCGCCGGTCATTTGCTGGCTGTTGGCTAGGCGGCGCACCTCGGCCTTGGCGTAGCAGTCGAGGCCCGTTTGCACGCCGTTTAGGCAGCTTTCGAGCCCACCGCCCTCGCTCGACGCGGTGGTCGAGGTACTGGCGTCTTGGCCACAGGCGCTCAGCAAAAGCGCGACTATAATCAACACGTTCCATGGCATGGTTCGCATGCAATTCCCCATCGGCCGCTTTTGACGCAATTGGCAGCGACCACAGCCCGCGCAGCAACCGCTCATCGTGCGGTAACCCGCCAGCTTGCGCAAGTGGCCGCGGGCGCGACGGCGAGGTCGCCCACAGACCGGCTCTGACGCTAACGGAACAAGCTAAACAGGGTGGCGATGCCAATGTGGACCTGAACGATGCGCGCGCGCTGTGTTTCCCACAACTCAAGGCCTAGGCCGTTCCAGCGAAAGCCGTCGCCGTCGCCGCTGAACCACACGCCGGCGCGCAATTCGTCGGCCCAGCCAAGTGTGGGCGAGCCGTTGCGGCGGTCGCTGCTGGCCGACCAGCTGGGTTCGAACCAGGCGATCGTGTCGTATTTGCCAAGAGTGGTGTGGCCTTGGGCGCGGGCCGACATCAGCAAGGTGCCGGGCAAGACACTTTCGGTCACGCCGGTGACGCTGAGGCCGCCCTGTACAGCCAAGCCATGCCGGGCGTTGCCGACTTGGGCGCCTAGAAACCCTGCCAAACCATAAGAAAATCCTAGGGGCAAGCCGCCGCCAAACTCCAAGCGCAGGGTCGCCGTCCAGCCCTGCTGCCGCGAGGCGCTCAGGATGTGTACGCCCAGGTCGCCGGCTAATTTCTGCTGGCCACCACTGAAGTTACCCCCTACATAGGCCGAGCCGAAGCCGAGACCGGTATCGCCCTTAGGCGTGAGCAGATCGGGGTCGAACAAGCTGCCGGCCGCTGCAGGCCAGTCGCGCGCACACACAGCATCGGCCGTAGGGCGAATCTCATCGGTTAAGTCTGGGTGATTTGGACATAAAGTGGCCTTGTCGACCTTGGCCTCGCGCAGCATCCAGATGGACGCAGCCGCGAGATCGGGCGTGGGCACCGCATCAAACTCGTCGACGGCGCCCGCCGGTGCTGGGCTGGGCGGCTCGGGCGGCGGCACGTACTCCGTCACCAGTCGCATGGCTACCCAGCTCGTCTTGCCGACAATGCCGGCCGAAACGATCGTGGCCGACCAACCGGCGCTGGCTTGCACGGCCCCGACATCGACCACCCGACCGTCGCTGTAGCGCACACGGTGGCGGACAGAGCCTACGTAGGCGACGTGGATCGTGTCGCCATCGTCGACGGCAGTCGCGGGCAGTCGGGCCAAGGCAGCCACAGCCAATTTGCGAATTGCGGCAGGATCTTGCTGAGGTAGCGGGCCAACAATACCCGCAACGGTGCCCACGGCGACCACGGGCGGCGGCGCCACAGGCACGGGATCGGTCGCGGCGGGGGTCCCCGGCTTTGCCCCAGGCGGTGCAGGCCGCGGCCCCGCCAGGCCCATAGCCGGCACCAACAGCAGCGACGCAATCGCGCCAAGCACCAACAGCAAGCTGCGTTTGACCCTAATCTTCATAGCTTTTGCCCCGCAACTGGACGAGCGACCCGCCGCCATCGTAGAACGCGCGACGGATGCGACGCAATTGCCGCGATCGCACCTTCGACACAAATTTTAAGATTGTAGGTGCCCTGCGACCTAGCGAGGCAGGCGGCGGAGTTGCTAGGCTTGCCCTGCCCGGCCAGCCGTGGTCGGCCCCACCGGGCACCCATCCGGCGCCCGACGTCGCAGCGCCAGACTGTTCACGGCCTATACCATCTTTCTGCAGAATACTTAAGAACTTACGACCCATGGAGGACTCATGCGCCTTGTCGCCATCACCCTGTTGACCCTGCTCGCCACCGCCTGTAACTCGGAAGGCGGCAATCAGACCACGGCCGACAACACCTGCTCGGCCAAGGTGGCTTGGTCCGGCGGCGACCATGGCAGCAGCGAAATGCGTCCGGGTGGCGACTGCATCGGTTGCCACAAAAGTCGCGGCGAAGGACCCAACTACGTAGTCGCGGGCACGATCTACGGCGACATCGCCGATCACGACAACTGCGAAGGCAAGTCGGCCATTACGGTGCAGATCACGGGCGCCGACGGCAAAGTCACCTCGGTGACCAGCAACGCCGCGGGCAACTTTTCGCTGAGCAACAGCAAGGGCTCAGTCAAGTTCCCGTACACCGTACAACTGCTCTACAACGGCAAGAAATACGGGGCGATGGCCACCAAGGTGTCGGACGGGTCGTGCAATACGTGCCACACCGCCACCGGCGAGACCGAGGGCCCCGCCGGGCGCATCATCGCGTTCGAAGAATAACTGCAGCCGAAGCGAACCGCACCCGCGCAGAATACTTGCCGCTGCGACGCAGAAACCGCACCATGATCGCCAGAGTCGCCGCCGCCGAGGGGTTCTGCCCAACGCGGCGAGCGGCAGGCGACAGGGGTGTGCGATGCGAATGCTCGTTCTGATGGCAATTCTTGGGGCGACAGCTTGTGGTGCGACCCCTAACTCGGGCGGCAATTACTACGACGAGGGCGGGCCGGCGCCAGTATTCGGCAGCGACTCGGGCGCTGTGACCCCGGCTAGCGACGCAGCGACCGTTAAAGCCGACGCCGCAGCCGACGTAAGCCTAAGCGACACAACCGTTCTAGCCGACGTCACCGTAATCGGCGAGGATGGTCAGGGCCAAGACGGCGCAAACCCCATCGACGCGATCGCCGATCAAGTGGGCAAAGATACCCAGGCCGACACCAAAGCAGACGCCAAATCCGACACGGCGGACGCAAAATCGGACACGGTCGACGCCAAAGTAGACGCGAGCCCAGTGTGCGGCGACAAGAAGTGCGACGCGGCAAGCGAGGACTGCGCCAACTGCCCCAGCGACTGCGGCGTATGCCCCGCCGTGTGCGGCGACGGCACGTGCGACAGCTCGGAAACCTGCGGCGGCTGCCCAGCCGACTGCTGCACCCCCAGCTGCGGCAACGGCACCTGCGAGCAACCGGGCGAAAATTGCAGCACCTGTAGCGCGGACTGTGGCAACTGCCCGACCGGCACCTGCAACACCATTACCTCGCAAGGCTGCAAAGCTGCTGAGCAATGCTACCTGGGCAGCGACATGAAACCGGTCTGCGGCGCGCCCGGCAGCGTGGCCGCAGGCTTGGCCTGCAACGCCGTAGCCGATTGCGTAAAGGGCTATATCTGCGTCTCGGGCCAATGCAGCAAAGTCTGCGATACCAAGAACTTGACACCCGGCTACGCCTGTCCGAACAGTGGCATCTGCGACGAGCTGAGCGCCAACGGCGTAGCCTTGCCCAACAACTTGGGCGTGTGCTTTGGCGGGCAAACCTGCAATTTGGTTAACAATTCGGGGTGCCCTAGCGGCCAGGCGTGCGTCTTCAGCGGCACAACCAAGGGCTGTGTGATCGCGGGCCCCGGCGGTACAGGCGCGGTGTGCCAAGGTTACACCGACTGCAAGACGAGCCACATCTGCGTCAACGATGGCAAATCATCGACTTGCCGGCAAAAATGCACGACGACGGGCACGGTTACCTGCACCGTCGGCACCTGTTCGGGCTTGACGAGCGGCAATCCGCCCAAAAGCACACCCGACTCGCTGGGCGGCTGCTTCTAAGCCCGCACTGCCAGCGCCAACGCGGCGGCCAATGCAAGGCCACGAGCCTTGGTTACAACCAATGGATGCCAGCTAGTTTTGCCCCTGGGGCAGATCGAGTGCCGGCGTGGCGCGTCTTGCTGAGTGCGGCAACAGAAGTCGCCGAGGAGCAAGCGATGGCACACACGACGGCGCGAGCGACAGGGCAGCGGGGGGCGTTGGCAGCGATGGTGGCGGCGGCAGTGGCCTTTGGTGCACTGGGCGCACCGCCCTTGGATGCAGACGACGATGCGGCGGCCAAACAGGAGCACGCGCAGCTAGTGGCGGTAACGCCCGAGACCGTCAAGGCACTGGGGCGGCTTGTCAAAGACCCGCTGTCGCCGTCGGGCTGGTCGGCCGAGATCGAAGTGACCAATCCGGCGCAAGAGACCGTGGGGCTCGACGTGGTGGTGGCGGTGACGGAGTCGCGCGGTGGCGGCATGTCGCGCATGCCCGCGATGCCCGTGGTTAAATTTTCGCAAAAGACCCATCTCGAACTGCTGGCCGGTGCGCGGGTCAAGCAGCGCGTGGCCATCCCCAAGGGCACGCTGAGCATTAAGGGCGACAAGGTGCTGCGGCCGACCGCGGTTCGGGTGGCCATCGACAAGCTGCGGCGGGCCGACGGTACGCTGGTGGCGGCGAAAAGTATGGGGCGAAAGCTGTTGCCATCACTGGCGATTGGCGACCTTGGCGACCTTCTCGACGACCTTGAGAAGCCGCCCATGGCCGCGCCAGCCCAGGGCGACGCGGTGGCCAAGCAGGCGCCGCAGCCCTAGCGATTGCCTTCAGCGCGGCGCAGGCGCAGGATCCATATGGAATTGCTGAGGTCGTTGCCAATGCCGCGTTGGGCCGCTATTGCCGGGGGACTTGGAGCGGGCGCGCTGGCGGCGCTGCTGGTCAATGGCCTACAACCGAGCAAGATACTTGACAAAACCTTGCCGATGCAGGCGATTTCGGAGCTGGATGGCAGGCTGAGCCAGGTTTGGCTGCAGTACTCGGCCGCGGCGCAAGCGGTGGTGGGGCCGGCGCAGCTCGAGTTCGTGCGGGCGCTGCCGGCGACGACGGCGCAGGTCTGGACGGTGGCGCGCGGCGAGGAAGCCAAGCAATTACGGAACTTTCTGAGCCATGGCGGGGTGACGCTAAACGCCCAGTCCCAGGTGATCGAGGTGCCCGGGCCGCTGACGCCGTGGACCCGCGATCGGGCCCTGGCACTGCGCCGCGGCGGGCAGTTGGCGCTGCTAGTGCCGCCGGAACCGGGTGAGAGCTGGCCCGAGCGGCAGGGCGACTGGCACGCCGTGCAGTGGCTGGCAAGCGGGCGGCAGGGGACAAAGAGCCTAGAGCTGCCTATTGATTTTGACGCGGGCGACCTGATCTTGAGCGACGAAGCGACGCTGTTTGACGCCAACTTACTGGCCAAAAACCGTGGGCGCGGTTTTGCGAATTTGGCGGAATTGGCCACGGCCGTGGCGGGTTGGACCGGGCGGCCGGCGCTGGCTTTGGGGCACGACGAGGGCGATGTGCCGCGCTACCACATGGCGATGTACGTGATGCCGCTGGGGCACAAGCGAGTGCTGGTGGGTGATCCGCAGCTGGGGCGCGCACTTACTGGGCCTAGGTGGCAGCCCGGCGACCGCTCGCCCGACGACGATAGCCTGCTGCTGGCCGACGATTCGACGGTGACTCAGGCGCGTTTTGACCGTGCAGCCAAAGACTTGCAAGCCCAAGGTTGGGCGGTGACGCGCGCGCCGGTGGTCGCTTTTGACGACCGCACCTACCTAAGCTACACCAATGTGGTCGCGGAGATCGGCGCTCAGGGGCCGCGGGTGTACCTGCCGCACTACGCGAGCGCGACCGACGCCGCCGATTCGGTGCTTGGCCGCCTAGACGCTGCGGGGCGTGCGCCGTGGCAGCGTGCGGGGTTCGCCGTCGTGCCGATTCATGTGGCCGGAGTGTGGCGACATCACGGAACAATCGGCTGCTTAGTCAATGTGTTGTGGCGCGGATCGCTGCCCGCAACGCCGGCAGTGTCGCGCTAGGTGCGGTGCATCGCAGCAGGCGATTCTTGTGTCCGTGCCGCGGTCTGGGTAGCATGGCGGTAGCGGCTGGCGGCACAGGCACGCGGCGCCAAGGCGCAGTCAATATGCAAGGCCAGCACGGTCGGGGTCATTCTTTGAAGTACTTGTCTGTGATTAAGCACTTTACGGCCATGGTGGCGCTGGCAGCCCTAGCGGCCGGCTGCAGCGAAAACGTTGTCACCAGCGGCAGCAAGGCCTTGAGCGACGCCAAAGCCGACCAGCAAGTGGTCGATCTGCCGCTGGCCGCCAGCAGCGATCAAGCGGCGTGGTTGTGCCCGGGCGGCTATGGCTGCGCGTGCGAAAACGACGCTGCGTGCCCCAGTTCGGGCCTGTGCGTCGCCGACGGCAAGGGCCCGGCACACTGCGCGGTACCCTGCCCCGAGGGCTACTGTAGCGACGGCGAGGTGTGCCGACCGCTGCCCAGCGCGAAAGATGGCGGCAACTGGTGCATCGGCAAGACGGCCCACCTGTGCGATCCCTGCGCCACGACTGCGGATTGTGCCATTGCCGGCCACCCGCAGGCCCGCTGCGTCGACTATGGCAGCGACGGGCACTTCTGCGGCCTAGCCTGCCAGGGCGATGCCGAGTGCGGCGCGGGCTACCACTGCGGGCAAGTGAGCACAACAGATGGCAATTCGGCCATGCAGTGTGTCAAGAGCGGCGTTCAACCGGGCCAGCTGGGCGTGTGCGAGTGCAGCGCGCGTGCCAAGAGCCAAAAGCTTGAAACAGTATGCGGCGTAGGTACTTGCAAGGGCAAACGCAGCTGCAGCGACGCGGGCTTGGCGGCGTGCAGCGGCGCGGCACCGGGCAACGAAGAGTGCAACGGCCAAGACGACGACTGCGACGGCCAGACAGACGAGACCAGCTGCAGCGACAACAACCCTTGCACAATAGATAGTTGCGACCTATCCAAAGGCTGCAGCCACGCGCCCGCCGACAGTTTGCCTTGCTCCGACAAGACGGCGTGCACCGAGGGCGATGCCTGCAAGAACGGCGCGTGCCAGCCAGGCCCCGAGGTCAACTGCGACGACGCAAACCCATGCACCATCGAGACTTGTGACCCCATCAAGGGTTGCCAGACCAAGTTCAGCGACGGCAAGGCCTGCGACGACGGCGATGCCTGCACCAAAGACGAGGCGTGCAGCAGCGGCGCGTGCGCCAGCGGCAAGCCACTGATCTGCGACGACAAAAACCCTTGCACCGCCGACACGTGCAGCGCCGGTGAATGCACCGCCACGCCGGTTGACGGCGCACCCTGCAGCGACGGCAGCGCCTGCACGGGCGCCGACACGTGCGCGGGCGGCAAATGCGCCGGCACCACGCTGGTCTGCGACGACAAAAATGCCTGCACCATAGACAGTTGCGACCCTGCCAAGGGCTGCATCTATCTGCCCGGCCCCGCCACCGCCTGCGACGACGGCAACTTGTGCACCACCGGCGAGACCTGCCAAAGCGGCAACTGCACCGGCGGCACGACGCAAGCGTGCGCCAACGACAACGCGTGCGCCACCGCCGCGTGCCAGCCCGCGACCGGACTTTGCGCCATCAAAAAGAAGGCCGACGGCACCCTATGCAGCGACGGCAAGACCTGTACCGCCGAAGATCATTGCGCTACGGGCGCTTGCGTGGCCAAGCTAAGCTGCGACGACAAGGACGCGTGCACCGCCGACCTCTGCGGCTTGAACGGCAACTGCACCCACGTGCCCATTACGACGGGGAACTGCATACCAGCCGCCTGCGTCGGGGTCGACTGCGATGACAAAAATGGTTGCACGATCGATGGTTGCGACGGCAGCGGCTGCACCCACACCGCGGCAGTGGGCCAAAGTTGCGACGACGCCAGCCTCTGCACGGTGGGCGACGTCTGCAGCCAGCAGGGCAAGTGCGCGGGTGCCAGCGTGATCTGCGGCGACGATAACCCTTGCACAACCGATAGTTGCGACCCACTCAAGGGCTGCAGCAACACCGAGAACAGCCTGCCTTGCGACTTGGGCGGCTGCCAGGCGGGCGCGTGCACTGCGGGAAGCTGCGTGGGCACGGGGCAAGTCGGCTGCGACGATAAGAGTCCTTGCACGAGCGACAGTTGTGAGGCCAGCGGCTGCGTACACACCCCCACCGGCGACGGCACCGGCTGCGACGATAGCGACGCCTGCAGCAGCGGCGACACGTGCAAAGGCGGGGTATGCGCCGGCACCGCGCTCGATTGCACCCTGCCCGGCAACCCTTGCGCCGTTGGCCAATGCGAGGGCAGCCCCGGCCAATGCACCGTAACCAAGCTAAACGACGGCACATCGTGCGACGACAGCAACACCTGCACCAAGGCCGACAGCTGCGCAAATGGCGCTTGCGGCGGCAGCGCGGTCGACTGCGACGACAAAAATGCTTGCACTACAGACAGTTGCGACAAGACGGCTGGCTGCCAACACGCCAACGCCAGCGACGGCAGCAGCTGCAGCGACAGCGACGCCTGCACGGTCAGCGACGCCTGCACCAGCGGCACCTGCAGCGGCACGGCCAAGGTCTGCGACGACAAGAATCCTTGCACCAGCGATGGTTGCGACCTCTCGGTCGGCTGCACGGTCGCGGCAGTGAGCGATGGCCAAACCTGCGACGACGGCGACACCTGCACCCTGAGCGATGCCTGCCAAAGCGGCAAATGTACAGGTAATCTTGGCGCAGACGCGGTCAGCTCGCTAGCCGGTGCGGGCAGCTCGGGCTACATAAACGGCAAGGGCGCGGCGGCCAAGTTCACCCTGCCCTCGGCCATCGCAGTGGGCGCGGACGGCACGTTGTACATCGCAGACGCCGCGGCCAATGGGGCGTATATCCGAAAAGTACTGCAAGATGGCACTGTTACCAACCTTGCCGGCAAGGGAATCGACGGTTTTGCCGATGCCAGCGGCGCTTTGGCCCAGTTTTGGAACCCCGCCGGCCTCGCGGTCGATGCCTCGGGCACGGTCTACGTGGCTGACCGGTTTAACCAGCGTATTCGCAAGATTACCGCAATTGGGGTGGTCACTACGCTCGCTGGCGACGCGGCCGAGCCGGGCTTCTTGGATACCAAAGCCATCGGCGGCTACCAAGACGGCCAAGGCACGGCGGCGCGCTTTGACGAACCCGCCGCGATCGCGCTGGGCCCCGACGGCAAGCTGTACGTCGCCGAGGCCGCCAACCACAAGATCCGCGTGGTCGATAGCGACGGCACGGTCACGACCCTCGCCGGCAGCAGCCAAGGCTACCTCGACGGCACGGGCACTAGCGCCAAGTTCGACGCACCGCAGGGCATCGCTGTGGCGGCGAACGGCACTGTCTACGTCGCCGACACGGGCAACAACCGCATCCGCGCCATCAGCGGCGGGGTAGTAACTACCTTTGCCGGAACGGGAATCTACGGATACGCCGACGACCTGCTGCAAAACGCCTGCATCGCCGCCCCAGCCGGCATGAGCATCGGCAGCGACGGCACGCTGTACGCAACGGACGCATTCCACACCATCCGCGCGCTCAGCAGCACGGTCGTGACGACACTGGCGGGCATCGGCGGCGCGTCGGGCTACCTGGATGCGGCGCCGCTGCAAGCGAAGTTCAATGGCCCGCTCGGCGTGGTGTGGGCGGGCAAGGGGCTGTGGTTCGTAGCGGATACGCTCAACTTCCGCGTGCGCAAGCTTCTTTCGCCCACGCTGGCTTGCAAACCGTAGCGCGCGCGACCACCATCGCTGGCGCAAACCCTGGCGACCGCGCAGCGAGGCAACCGGCTATGCATTCAGCGCGACTGCACGCAAGTAAGCCCTTTATCATCGCGATGTTGCTAGGCATCCTGGCGGGCTGCGATGTGCCCAGTGCCACCGGCGTGGCAACGGCTGCGGTGGCCGAAGCCGCGACGCCACTCGAAACCGGATCGCTCGACGCCGTGCTCGAATACCGCGCGCCACCCGCAAAATCTGCGCCCAGGGTGGCCAAGGGCGAGCCCAGGCCCGAGCCCAAGCCGAAACTGGAACCCAAGCCGGACCCCAAGCCAACGGGGCCGAGCGCCGAGCTCCTGGCCGCCCAGGCCGAACTTGCGCGTATTCAGGGCGATACTGCGACGATTGCGGCGGCCGAAGCCGCCTTGCGCGCGGCCACTGCCGAAGCTGCGGCGGCCAATGCCCCCATCGCGGCCGAACTGGCTGCGGTATCGCGCAAGATCCAAGAGGTAGCGCTGAGCATGGAGATTGAGTCGGCACAAGTGCGCCAAAACAAATGCTGTTCGGTGTGCGGCAACAGCAAGACCGAAATCGAGAGGAACGGCGAGCCGTTCGACAAGCACCTGACCAACGTGAAGGGCACCATCGCCGTGTGCAAGCCGGGTAAGCTAGAGGCGGTACAACGCAAGTATGCTGGGCAGTTAGAGCCCCTGAAGCAACGGGCGGCCGAGCTGCGGGCCAAGGTGGGGCCGGCCTCGCAAGCGGCGCAAGCCAAGGTCAACGCGGCCCTGGCGGCGGTAGATGCGGCGAAGGTGGATCGCGCGCAAAAGCTGGCCGCGGCGCAGGCCAAGCTCGATGCAGCGGCGCACAAATAGCCAAAACTAGATGCCGATCAGCACCTTGAGCAGCCTCTCAATCGGCTTGCCGTAGGGCGGATTGGTCATGCCGGCGGCGTTCATGCGGCTTTGGTAGAAGACGCCTTTGCAGTGCGACAGGGTGTCGAAGCCCACCTTGCCGTGGTACGCGCCCATACCAGCCGGGCCAACTCCGCCAAAGGGCAGTTCTTCTTGGGCAATATGCAAGATGGTGTCGTTGACGGTGACGCCGCCCGAAGTGGTGCGCTCGACCACCGTGCCGATGCGGCCACTGTCGCGATCGAAGTAGTACAAGGCGAGGGGCCGCGGCCGGGCGTTCACGTAAGCAATGGCGCTGTCTAAGGAATCGTACTCGACGAGCGGCAGAATCGGCCCAAAAATCTCGTCTTGCAGCACGGCCATCGTGTCGTTTGCGCCAATCACCAGGGTGGGCACCAGCTTGCGCGCCGCGGGTTCAAAGGTCTCGCCGGCAGGATTGAGCTCGACCAGCTGTGCGCCACCGGCCTTGGCCTCGGCCAGATAGCCCTGCAAACGCTCGAATTGACGGTCGTTAATCACCGCACAGTAGTCGGGGCTCTGCGCCAGGGTCGGCCGCAGACGCGCGATCACGGCCTGGCAAGCCTGCACAAACGCTTGGGTCTGGCCGCGCGGCACCAGCACATAGTCGGGGGCGATGCAGGTCTGGCCGGCGTTCAGCAGCTTGCCCACTAAGATACGTTCGGCTGCTTTTTCAAGAGGATACGACCCATGCACGATAACCGGCGACTTGCCGCCAAGCTCGAGCGTCACCGGTACCAAGTTCTCGGCGGCGGCCCTCATCACGGCGTGGCCCACGCGCGTCGATCCGGTAAATACAATATGATCGAGGGGTAAGCGGCACAGCGCCTCGGCCACCTCCGGCCCGCCCTGGACCACCTGCACCTGATCGGGGGCAAAGACCTCGCGGATCATGCGCGCCAGCAGCTCGGACGTCTGCGGCGTAAACTCCGAAGGCTTGATGATCACGCGGTTACCCGCCGCCAGCGCACACACCAGCGGGGCCAGCGCCAGCTGCACGGGGTAGTTCCACGGCGCCAGAATCGCCACCACGCCCAGCGGCTGCGGATGCACCTTGTTGCTGCCCGGCTGAAAAGCCCAGTGCACCGGCATGGTTCGCGGCCGTGCCCAGCGCGCTAGGTGCTGCCGCGCGTGCTTTAGGCCCGCCAGAGTAGGAAACAGGTCGGCCAGCAGCGTCTCGTGGCGCGAGCGGGTGCCAAAATCGGCCTGGATGGCGGCGACAATGTCTTCGGTGTGGGCGCGAATCACCCGTTCCAGGGCATCGAGCCACGCGCGCCGGCAGGCGACACTGGGCGGCGCTTCGCTGCGACTCAGCTGGTGCATCTTGGCGAAGGTTGTACGCATTTCGACGATGGCGGGCGACTCGTCGCGGTGGTCGTCTAAGTGGGCAAGCGTAGCGGTACTCATGGAGCCTCCTGGCAAGAAGATGGCGGATTCTGTGCGGTTTGACTAGAGCGAGGTAAGAATCTGCAGCAACTGTGCGGCATCTGCGGCCGTATGGCGAAGATGCGCAACCTCGGCCGGGCGAAAGCCCCACTGTACCCCCACGGGCCGCATCCCGGCATTGACGGCCGTTTGCAGGTCGACTTCGGTATCGCCCACAAACCAGCAATCTGCAGGCTGTACACCGAGTTGCCGGCAGATATCGAGCGCCGCCGCCGGATCGGGCTTGCGCGGCCAGTCGGGGCGCTGCCCCACCACCGCACGCCACGGAACTCGGCCAAAGTAGTGCTGAACCAGGGCCTGGGTCGCCGGGTGAGGCTTATTCGACAGCACCGCGAGCGGCACGCCGGCCAGCACCAGCTGATCGAGCACGGACTCTAGGCCCGGATAGACACGAGTCTGGTCGCACATCCTTTGTGTATACAAGATCTTGTAGCGGGCTAGCCACTCTAACTGCGGCTCGGCCGGCGCTGTCGCCCGCTGCAGCAGCATCTCGGCCCCTTCGCCAACAAAGTGGTAATACTCGGCCACGGGGTGCACAGGCAGGTTCACTTCGGCGAGCAGTGCGTTCGCCGCCGCCGCGATGTCGGCCACGGAGTCGATGAGCGTGCCGTCGAGGTCAAAGATCACCGCACGGGGCATAAGATTTTCCTGAGCAAGGCATTAAGCCGAGAGTTTGCGGGCAATTAGCATCCATGCCAGCGGCAGCACAAACGCACCGATGGTGGCAAGTGCCCCCCAATTGCGCAAGCGGGCGGCCAGATCGTCGCGACCGACAGCATGGGCGCGGTACTCGGCGATAACTTGCAGCGTGGCGATGCCGATCGAGGCATAGGCGGCAAAATACGACCAATCGACGACCGTCAGGTAGCCGACTTCGGGCAGGTGGCCGGCCGTATTGACCTGCAACTCGACCGCGCATAGCAGGGCCAACACCGTTAAAAGCAGCTTGGCATCTAGCTTTTCGGCGGGGATGAGGCTCGCTGCCAGCGCCATTAGCACCATCAGCAGCAGGGGCGCCAAGTCGGCCACGGCAAAACGCAGCACTTCGCGGCGCACATCGACAACAAAGTTGTAACGACTAAAGAATTCGGTGGGCCCATACTGCGACTTGACCTCTTCGGAGCGCACCGCCACCAACTGCCAGTCGTGCAGCGAGAAGTTAGGGCCCAGGCGCTGGTCGAGGGTCAGCTTGGCCTCGGGGTGCCAGCGCGTCTCGCAGTGGAACACCAGCTGCCCGTACTGCAACAGAGGGTGTTCAAACGCTAATTCGAAGCGCTGCGCATCGAACGGGTAGGCGTGCAGGTCAAAATGGCTGCGGGCGCGCCCGTGCATCCGCCAGTTGAGGCTGTGCCACGGACCGTGCGGCTCGTAGCCGTTGGGGGTGATCTCGACCTCGTCGGCGTTCATCACCTCGAACGGCCGCGGATCTTCGGGACCCATGCGCGGATCGAGCCAGCGCAGCTCAAGCGTCGCATCAAAGGTAAAGGTGCCTTTTTGCAGGTCAATCGCGCTAATCGCAATCAGCCAAACCGTTACGCGCACATCGATGGGCTTGTCGAGCGGCCCACCGCGGGCATAGGCATCGGCGGCACCCAGATGCAGGGGCAGCGGCGAGGGCATGGCGGCGGTGGCGCGCTGGAGACTGCCCAGACCGGGATCGGCGGTGCGCAGTAAATCGCTTTGATTCCAAATGGCTTCGACCAGATCGTCGACCTGCAGGCGCGGCAAGGCAGCCCGCCCCACCAGCACCTGCGGAACGGACAGCGTCACCACCTGTTTGTCGCCAAGCTTTTGAAATTGAGCGCGATCCACGGTCGCCACCTGCCACGGCCAGGCCGACTCGGGCAGTTCTTTGGTCGACGGCAGCGACAGCCAGTGATCGCCCGCCGCCAAAGCCGCTGTAAGGCTCGCATCCTCGGGCGCCACCACGGCAAACGCGGCATCGACCTGCCCGGCGTGCAGCGCGGCCAGAGGGTCGGCGGACATCTGCACTTGCACCGCAGCCCGCGCCAGGCCGGCGTGCTCAAGCAGCACCAGCAGCGCCTCGCGATCGCCCGTCGCCGTCGCCGCCAGGGCCACCCGCTTACCCTGCAACTGGTCGAGCGTCTTCAGATCTTGCCGCACCAGCACGGCCAGGTAGGTGGTATGCAGCACGGCAATGGCCCGCAAGTCCTTGTGCGGCTCTTGGAAGCGCCCGGTACCCAGCCACGCCGCCCGCGCCAAGTCAGCCCGCGCTACGGCCAGCGCATGACCCGGCTGAGCGAGCAATTTCTCTAGATTATCCAGCGATCCCGCAGTGGCAGTGGGCGTCACTACCTCGCCGCCGGGCACCGCCTGCGCCGCCTGCGCCAGACCCGCCGCCAAGTGCGCCTCGGCCTTGCCTGCCGGCCCCGAAAAGATGGGCAGCGCGTGCGCCGCTGGGGCCAGCAGCAGCAGCGCAAAGAGCAGGCAAGCCTGGGCCCATGCTCTCATTTCCACGCCTCGGGCAACTGCAAGCCAAACTGCTGCACCAAGAAGGTCAGCCGGTCGGTGGCCTCGTCGATCTGCTTGGTGGTGGGCTTGCCGGCCCCATGCCCAGCGCGCGTCTCGATCCGCACCCGAATCGGCGCCGGACCGCCCTGAGCCGCCTGCAACGCCGCTGTAAACTTGAACGAATGCGCCGGCACCACCCGATCGTCGTGGTCGCCCGTGGTCACCAGCGTGGCGGGATAGGCCGTACCCTTGTGCAAGTTATGAAGAGGACTGTACTTGTATAGCCACTCGAAGGCCTTGGCATCGGCACTGCTGCCGTACTCGGGCACCCAGCCCCAGCCGATGGTGAACAGGTGGTAGCGCAGCATGTCCATCACCCCCACCGCCGGCAGAGCAGCGCCAAATAATTCAGGCCGTTGCGCTAGACACGCGCCGACGAGCAGCCCGCCGTTGCTACCGCCCGCGATCGCCAAATGCGCCGAGGTCGTCCACTTCTCGCGGGTGAGCAGCTCGGCCGAGGCAATGAAGTCGTCAAAAACATTCTGCTTCTTTCCTAGCTGCCCAGCTTGATGCCAAGCCTCGCCAAACTCGGCACCGCCGCGCAGCACCGCCACCGCCAGCACGCCGCCCGCCTCGATCCAAGCTTGCAGGTCGGGCTTGTAAAACGGCGTCATCTCTACAGAAAACCCGCCATAGCCGTACAGGTAGGCCGGCGCCGAGCCATCGCGGGGCAGGTCGCTGCGGGCAGTGACAAAAATCGGCACCCGGGTACCATCTTTGCTAGTCGCATAGCGCAGTTGCGTACTGTACTTTTCGGCGGGCAGACCGCGCTTGGCGTCGAAACGCACCTGCAGCTCGCCCTTGTCGAGGTTGGCGTGGTATACCCGCGCCGGCGCCAAGAAGTCTACGTATGCAAAGAACAAATTGGCATCACCCGCGTGGCCCGACAGCCCCACCACCGAGCCCAAACGCGGAAACGTCGGCGCGGGCAGCGGCTTGCCCTGATAGTCCACGAATTCGAGCTGATGCGAGGCATCGACCAGCTTGCCCAAGACGATACCCTTGCCCGCCAACACCGCGAACGACAAGGTAGAATCCGCCTCGCCCTGCACTTGCCGCCACCCCGCAGGCAGCGGCCCCACCGGCTTGTCGCTGTCGAGATTTGCCGCCTTGTGCAGGTCGAGCGCCAGCAGCCGGCCCCGCGGCGCACCCCAATCACTGCGCAAGAACAGCTGGTTACTAGCCACACCCGCCACTTCGAACGCGCCGCCAAAGCCGCTCGCCAGCTGCCGATTGGGACCCAGACCTTTGGTCGTAATTTCGCGAACATCCAAGCCATTCTTCGACTCGGCGCCGCGCGAGGTGGTCAAAAGCCACCAGTGCCCGTCGTCGCTCACCTCGACGCCAAAGCCCCACTCGGCCTGCGCGGCGTTCTCGTGCACCACCGCGTCGGCCGACTGCGGCGTGCCCAATTTGTGGAAGCACACCTTCTGGAACTTGTTGACACCTGTAAGCGTTTCGCCCGCTTTGGGCGCGTCGTAGCGGGAATACCAAAAGCCGCTGCCGTCGGGATGCCAGGCGATCGAGCTAAACTTGACCCATTGCAGTACGTCGGGCCGATCGGCGCCGCTGTCGACCTCGCGCACGTGGATCTCGTTCCAGTCCGAGCCGCCGCTCGCCAGGGCATAGCCCAGCAACTTGCCGTCGTCACTGGGCGAAATCGTCTGCAAGAACAGGGTGCCGTCGCCCGCCGCCCGATTGGGATCGTACAGAACCTTGCACGTGCGCTCGTCTTGCGGCGCCCAGCACAGCACGGCCTGATTCTGCAGCCCGTCGTTGTGCCGCCAAAATGCCCGCCCGCCCCGCAGCGTAGGCGCCGTTTCTTTCGGAAAATCCCAGATCTGCGCGAGATGCCGCGCCAACACCGGCCGCTGTGGCACCCGATCGAGCAGCGCCCGCGTGGCCAGGTTCTGCGCTTGCACCCACGCCTGCGTCTCGGCACTGTCTTGCTCGAGCCAGCGGTACGGGTCGGCGACTTTGTGGCCATGGTAGTCGTCAACCTGGTCGCTGGTGCGCGTCGGCGGCGGCTGCGGCAGCTCGGATTTCGCAGGCGTCGCAGGCTGTTGAGCAGGCGAGGAACAGGCGACGGCAAGGGCAAGCAACCAAAGCAGCGATGGGCGCATACGATTCCTGCGGGTCCGACTGCGACCACACGGCGCGATGGTGGCCCGCAGGCCTGCCGATGTCTAGTCGCGACAAAGAGCTGCGTATTTTCAGGCAGTAGAACAAGGGTGCCACGTTCTGCCGTCATCTGCTACCGTGTCGGCCGGCGCGGTAGCTGCGCGCGTGAGCAAGCATGATCGAACCAATTCTTGTGGGCGCCGGGCGGATTGGCCTGGCCTTGGCGCGGCGAGCCGAGACGAAAGGCACGCCCACACAGCTACTTGGCCGGCACGACCGTTGGGATGTGCTTGACCAGCCGGCCGGGCAGCCGATCGCCCTATGTGTGCGCAACGACGACTTGGCAGTGGTGCTGCCGCGCATCCCCCAGCATCGCCATTGCGATCTGTTGTTTCTGCAGAATGGGATGTTGCGCGATTGGCTGGCGAAGCAGGGGCTGGCCCAGGCGAGCCGCGGTCTGCTGTTTTTTGCTGTAGCCGACCGTACTTGTGACCCGGCGCCCGGCGGTGTCAGCCCGCTATGGGGCCACCATGCCCAAGAGTTTGCCAACTGGCTGAACGCGCTCGACCTGCCGGCCGCGGCGGTAACGGCGCAGGAGTTCGCCGACATTGAACTCGAGAAGCTGCTTTGGAATTGCTGCCTTGGTGTGGTGTGCCAGGCGCAGCACTGTACGGCAACAGAGGCCGCAACGGTGTACGCCTCACAACTAGCTGACTTAGTAGCCGAACTGGCGCAAGTGGGCCGCCCGGCGCTGCGGGCGCAGGCAGACAATGAGGCATTAACCCAGCGAATTATCAGCTATAGCCTGCAGCTTGGTGATTATCGCGCCGCCGTCAAAGAATGGCCTTGGCGCAATGGCTGGTTCGTGGCCGAGGCCAAGCGGCGCAACATGGCTTGCCCACTGCATGATCGGCTGCTGCACCAGGCGATGGGCGAGAGTGCTGGCGCGGTCTAGGGTTTGCAATAGCCCTTGCCGTTGCAGCCGGCGCCACTTGCTCCGCCCGGGCAGTCGGCGGCAGTTTTGCACGGCAGCGTACAGCGTTTGATGCCATCGCCGTAGGCAAAACAGGTCATGGCCGACGGGCAAACGCCCGCTGCGGGGCACGCCTCGCCAAAGCCCGCTGGGCCCAGGTGATCCCCGGCGCCGGCATCGGCAGCCGTGCCTGTGGCCGCATTGGCCAGGGCCGTGGCGTCGGTAGCGGTCGCGGCGGGTTGGGCGGCAGTCGATGCAGACTCGGTCTTGGCGCACCCAGATAGTGCCCAGCTCGCCAACGCCCCCAGCAGCAGCCCTTGCAGTACCTTGTTTACCCGCCTCATCGCGCCCCCTTGCCGACCCCGCCGCCCACGACGAGCAGGCAGCCGGCGTCTTGGATATCGCCGCCCTTGCTGGCGTTTCGCCCCGTTCCGCATTGCGCGCCGAGCCACAGCGGCCCCAGTGTGCGCCGTGCACCAAGGTGGATGTGGTCCGCTGTGCCCTCGCCACCGGCTAGGACAGCGCTGCGCACGCCCCACGACTCGGCCGAAATGGTCCACACATCAGTTAGTTGCCAGGCCGCCGCAGCTTCGTAGCGAGTCCGGCGGTCGTCGCCCGTCAGTCCGTCGATCGCCAGCACGGCCGAAAGATGCACCCGCCCGAACCGCCCCGCCACACCCGCGCCCAGTTGTGCCGTCGACGGCCGCGTCGCCTGCAGGCGTACCCGGGCGCCCGCCGTCAAGAAGGGGTGCCAGTTCTCGCCGACCGGCAGCACCACCGTCGCCAGCGGCGCTAGGCCCGCCACGCGCACATCGCTGCTCGAGAGTTGGCGAAAAGCGCCCTCTAGGCTGACTTGCAGCGGCCCAACTAGCCCCGCGCGCAGGCTAAGCCGTTCGTTTACGCCCTGATACTGCCCCGTGCCGCTGCCCACCCCACCCTTGACGGGCGAGAGCGGCCGCACCACTTCGGCCCCCAGGCTGGATTGAACCTCGAGCGGTCGGAGGCTGATGGTGTCTTGCACGCGCACATAGGCCGGAGCATCGGCATACGCCGTCGAGCCAGCGACCGCGCTGACTAGCAGGACTGCAAAGACGAAGGCACCGCGCGTCGCCATCGCCGTCTTACTGCTTGATGCAGTAGATGAGACCTACATAAGGCGGCAAGTGATTGGTGAAATTGGTCCACGTCCACGTGTTTTGGCCGCCCGAGGCGACGGTCTGCTGCGACTCGCCCTGCCATTCGAAGCCGACGTAGCTGTACGAACCCGGCGAGTGCCAAGTGCCCGGGCCACGCTGGGTGTAGCCGCCGATGCGGTAGGTGTGCGAGCCGCCCACGCTGCCGAGCGCCACTGTGCCACCCTGGGGCAAAGGACCGACGCCGAGGGCAAGGCGACCGCGCATGTCGGGGGTACCGTTTGCCCCATCCGCCGCCACCCAGCCCGCCGGGCAGGTATTCAGGTTGAAAGGCGCGACCATGCCCGACAAGAACGAGGCGCCGCCCACCGTCAGGCCGCCATCGACGATGAGGTCGCCCTTAATCTCGATCTTCTTGTTCGACAGCGTTTGGATGTTCACGGACCAGCTGAACTTGCCGTCGAAACCACCGGAGCCGCCACCCGATTTCAGGTCCTTGACCGTAATGGACCACTGCCCGGCGATATCTTTGCCGACCCAGTCCAAGTCCATATTGCCAGAAACCAACGCCAAGTCTTTGTTGAAGTTGGTGGTCAGGGCCGTGCCGGTCTTGTTGCCGTTGTAAAGGACATACGGTGTCGCCATCTGCGGGCCATAGAGCTCGATGCGCACACCCGACATGTCCGAGTTGGTCACCTGCACGTTGATCCAAATCTTTTGCGCTTGGCCGATGCTCGGAAAGTTAAGCGTGTCGGTGGTGCCTGGGCCAAGGCCGTCTGGAATCACGATATTGCTCTTGCCGGCAGTGGAGTCTGTGAATTGATTCCAGATTAGACCGTTCGAGACCTCGTCGATCAAGTCTGGCGCGATGGCCGATGCGACGCACGCGTACGAGCCGTCGCTGTTGATGCCGTTCATAACGAGGCCGGTGCCGCAAGTCTTGCCGAGCTGGGTCGGCGTGGGCGTGCCGCTCAGGTCGGCATAGCTGCCGCTGGCGGCGACCTTGGCCAGGCTCGACGCTTTGACGTAGCCCGCCAAGTCGGCACTTTTTGCGTATGCAGCGAGGTCGGTTAGCTTGGCGTAGCCACCTAAGTCGGTGAGCTTGGCGAACGCGCCGAGGTCGCTCGACTTGGCATAGGCGGCGAGATCGGTGAGCTTGGCGAGGCCGCTCAGGTCGGGACCGCCGTTCAGGTCGGTGAATGCTCCCGTGGTGGCCACTTTGGCAAGGTCAGATACCTTAGCGTAACCACTCATAATTTTTGGATCAACTTGGGCCGCCGTAATGCAGCCCGTGCAATCCATGCTCTCGGCCACGGCGGCGCGCATGGCAAAGGCTGTAGCCAAAAGCGGTCGGCGCGGCAGTTCCGTATCGGTTCCCACTTGCAAACCAACCCATAGCGCGGCACCGGTCAAGACCGAGCCAGTGAGCGGCGACTTGGCGCCCAGAACGGCGCTCCATGTGCCAGCTTTGACGCCGACCGGGAGCGGGCCTTCCATCCAGATGGGGTTACCACCAGACTCATCTTTGTAAATCGCAAAGGTAAGCTGGTAATTACCGTCGGGAGCAGCACCTCCGGTCGAAGTCAGCGTACCTTCAATGCCGATGGTAGGGGGGACCGCTGCCTGGGCCGAGGCACTACCGAACAGGAGGCAGATCATGGCGACCTGCCAGCTCGCGCGCGCTGCCCAGATGCGCGCCGCCGTGGTCCAATTTCCTTTGCTTTCCATGATTATGCTCCCGCTGGATTCGCCTTGACCGGCCTCAGGCGTATGGCTTTGAATACAAGACGGCCCGTACGCGCCAATCCCGCAGATTAGCGCCGCTTAGCAGACCTGGCAACTGCCAATGCGGACGGCGGTTACGGCTTACAGAACCCCTTGCCGTTGCAGCCGGCGCCGCTTGCACCGCCTGGGCAGTCCGCGGCCGAGGTGCACGGAATGGTACATAACTTTCCAATAGTAAACGCAAAACACACCATCGGCGCCGGACATACGCCGTTGGCAGGGCAAGGGTCACCAAAGCTTGCTGCCGACCCGCCGCAGTCACCCGGGCAGCTGCTGGCCGTCTCGCCCGAGTCGCATGTGCCGTTGCCGCACGCGGCGCTGACACACTGACCGGCGCTGCATGTCTGGCCCGCGGCGGCGCAGTCGGTGCCACTGGTCGACCAGCCCGAGCCGTCGGCTAGGCAGACCTGCACGGTATTGCTGCTGCAGTTGGCGGCCCCTGGTGCACAAACCTGTGCTTGGCAGACGCCCGCTTGGCAGAATTGTCCGGTGCCGCAGGTTTGTAGCGCGGTAGGGCTAACCCCCAACGCATCGCACTTCATTGCAACATTACCTTGACAATAAAGGGGATTTTGCGGGTCACACAGCAAGCTGACGCACGCGCCGGCCGAGCAGATCTGGCCGCTTGAGGTGCAGTCGCTGCCCCCGGATACAAAGCCCGAGCCGTCGGCGTTGCAGACGGTCGCGACCGTGCCATTACAGGTCAACTTTGCAGGATTGCATAGGATTGCCTGGCATCCCGGCGCGCCACCTTGACCGCTACCGCAGTAGGTGCTGGGTGGGCAGATCTGCCAGCTGAGCACCGCTGTGCCATCGCTGTTGCAGGTGCTGAGCTTGGCGCCGCTGCACGCCGTGGCCCCGGCCGCGCAAACTACATCTTTACACTGCCCTTCTGAGCACTTCTGCGCGCCGCACGCCTGGCCGCCACCCTGCCAACCCGTGCCCGAGGCGTTGCATGTCGCAACCACATTCTCTTGGCAAGTTGTTGAATTTGCACTGCAGACTAGAGGCAGACACGAACCGCCGGCACAGGCCTGCCCGCCGGCACAGGGGGCAACGACCGAACCTGACAGGCCATTCGCCCCGCACAGCACCACGTCGCCACCTACGCAATACGTCGTGTTTGGCGTGCAAGTGGTTGGAATGCAAGACCCCGCAACACAAACTTGGCCGCCGCACGCCTGGCCTGGACCACTTGGCCCCGAGCCCTGTGGGTTGCACACCTCGACCGCGTTGCCCACGCACGTGGCCTGATTGGGCAGACACACCTGCTCTAAGCACGCGCCGCCGCTGCAGTAGTAGCCGGCGCCACAAGTCTGGGTCGCCCAAGCGGACTGGCCATCGCTGGCGCAAACCATCACCTGATTGCCTTGGCAGCTCTGGCTTGCGGGCGCGCACAAAGTGGCCGCGCAGTGGTCGCCGAGGCACACTTCGCCGGGAGCACAGGCCTTGGTGCTGACCACCTTTAACCCATCGCTGGCACACACCTGCAACTGCGCGCCCACGCAACTGATTCCGGGCAAGCATGTCCAAGCCGCGCACACCGGGATGGCGCCATCGAGAGTGCACGTGGACTGCGCCGGGCATGGATCGGGCGCGGACAAACTGCTGCCGTCGCTGTTGCAGGTCAGGCGCGCGTTGGCCTGGCAGATGCCTTGGCCGGGGCTGCAGATGTCGGTGGTGCACACGCCGGTGCCAGCGGGGCCAAAGGGCGCACAGAATTGACCGGGCGCACAGTCAAGCGATGCCAAGCATTTTGTGCACTTTCCCTTGCCTACGTCGCAATGGGGGGTGTCGCTCGGGCACTGGCCATCGCTGGCGCACGGCAAAAATGGCCGACAAAGGCCTGCGTCGCAGCTATGGTTGCTAGCGCAATCAGCGATCGTGGAGCAGGCAGTGAGCGGTAGGCAATGGTGGCCGATGCACTCGTGCTCGCCGCTGCATTGGGCGGCCGACATGCAGGCCACGCAACGACTGGTAATCGGGCTACAAATCGGCTTATCAGCCGGGCATTCACCGTCGCTGGCGCAGGGGATGCCGGTCGCTGTCGCGTCGCCCGCAGTGTCGCTACCTGAGACTTCGGCGCCCGCCTCACCCACTAGGCTATCGCTGACGGCGCTGTCGCCGGCCACCGAACTAGCAGGCGCGGCGGCTGGGTTGCTGCTACACGCCAACCCCGCCACCACAGTCAACATCGCCAGCGGCACAAGTTCAATAATTCTCTGCAATAGGCCCATGCCGCGTCGCCTGCGACGGTCGCCCCCGGCAACGCCCATCGCGCTACCTTACTTGCAGGTGGCGGCGCACGCGACGTCGATCTGGTAGTCCTCGACCGCGTCTTGGTAGCCGTCGACCACGATGAAGTACTTCTTGCCCTTTACGCCGGCGAAGGTCTTGGTGGCCGTGGTGCCCATCATCAGCGCGTGGCTGGTGCATGAGCCGGGCCCGCAGGTCTTGCTGCCATCTAAGATGAACAAGTCGACGTAGTTACCGCTCGTGCTCGACGTCTTCTTCAGCGTAACCGTCACATCGCCGGTGCAGGTGGCATCGTACGTGTAGGTGTACTCGGGGCCCGTGTAGTCGGCCTCGGCGCCGTCGGCGCACTGCCAGCTGTCGATCACATCGGTGCTGCCGGTTGTGCCGTTGTTGTACTGGTCGCTGCCACCGCAGGCCAGGCTGTAGTCAGAAACGCATTGCGGGGCGGCGACCTTGCAGGCGGGATCGGCCGCGCAATCTGTGTCGGCGCAGTCGGTTTGGCCGTCTTTGTCGTCGTCGATCTTGTCGCTGCAGTTGGTCTCGGTGGTGGGCGCGGCGCAGCTGCAGTCGACCTTCAGCGTATAGTTGCCGTTGTAGTTGTTGTAGCCGTCGGCGACCACGTAGTAGGTCTGGCCCTTCTTGGCGGTCCAGGTAGTTTTGCTGGTGGTGCTGCTCATCAGGCCGTGGACCAAGCAGGCATTGCTGGTGCAGGTCTTGGCGGCATCCAGCACGAACAGGTCGATGTAGCCCGAAGTCGTAGACGTTTTGGTCAGCGTGGCGGTTACCGGCCCATCGCACGCGGCGACATAGGTGTACGTGTACTCCGAGCCAGTCTCGCCGGTCATGCTGCCGTCGGCGCACTGCCAGTCGCTCACCACCTTGGTCGAGCCGGTGCCGTTGTTGCTGTAGCTATCCGAATCGCCGCAGCTCATCGGGTAGTCGGCCTTGCACTGGGTGGCGGCGAGGCAGGTGGCGTCTTTGGCGCAGTCGCTGTCGGCGCAGTCGGTCTTGCCGTCTTTGTCGTTGTCGACCTTGTCGCCGCAGTTGGTCTCGGTGGCCGGGGTGCTGCAGGCGACGTCTTTGGCGCAGTCCGTGTCGGCGCAGTCGGTCTTGCCGTCCTTGTCGTTGTCGACCTTGTCGGCGCAAAGCACTTCCGTGCCGGCTACGATGCAGGCGGCGTCTTTGGCGCAATCGCTGTCGGCGCAGTCGGTTAGGCCGTCTTTGTCGTCGTCGACCTTGTTGGTGCAGCTGGTCTCGGTGGTGGCGCCGCACTTGCAGGTGGTCTTGATGCTGTAGTTGGCCGAGTACGCGTTGTAGCCGTCGACCACGATGCTCAACTTCTGGCCGTTCTTGACGGTGACGGTCTGGGTGGCGGTGGTGCCGCTCATCAGCGCGTGGGCGACGCAAGCGTTGCTGCCGCAGGCCTGGCCGCCATCGAGCAAGAACAGGTCTAAGTAACCGCTGGTGGTCGAGGTCTTGGTCACCGCGACCGTCAGCTGGCCGTCGCACGAGGCGGTGTAGTCGTAGGTGTATTCCGCGCCGGTCTCGCTGCCCATCGTGCCGTCTTGGCACACGTAGGTGCTGACGACCTTGGTCGAGCCCGTGCCGTTATTGCTCCACGAATCCGAGCTATTGCACGCGAGCGGATAGTCCGGGACGCAGGCGCACGCACCCTTGCCCGAGCAGTCGGGGTCGGCGCAATCGACCAAGCCGTCGGCGTCGTTGTCGACCTTGTCGGTGCAGTTGGTCTCGCCGGCAGGCGCGATGCAGGCCGCGTCTTTGGCGCAGTCGGCGTCGGCGCAGTCGGTCTTGCCGTCTTTGTCGTTGTCGAGCTTGTCGGCGCACAGCGTCTCGGTCGTGCCGCCGGTGCAGACGGGGTCCTTGGCGCAGTCGCTGTCTAGGCAGTCGGTCTTGCCGTCTACGTCGTTGTCGATCTTGTCGCCGCACGCGGTCTCGACCGTGGGGGCGCAGGCCAAGTTGGTGGCGCAGTCGCTGTCGAGGCAGTCGAGCTTGCCGTCTTTGTCGTTGTCGATCTTGTCGGTGCACGAGGTCTCAACCGTGGGCGCGCAGGCCAGGTCCGCAGCGCAGTCGCCATCGAGGCAGTCGACCAACTTGTCGCCATCGTTGTCGATCTTGTCGGTGCAGTTGGTCTCTTTGCCGCCTTCGCAGCCGCACGTAATCTTGAGCGTGTAGTCGGCCGCAAAGCCCTGGTAACCATCGACAACTACAAAGTACTTGGCGTCTTTCTTGGCAGTAAAGGTCTGCGTGGCCTGCGTCGACGACATCAGCGCGTGGGCGATGCACGACGACGAGGCGCAACCCTTGGCCGCGTCTAGGATAAACAAGTCGAGGTAACCCGCCTTGGTGCTCTGCTTAACCAGCGTGACGACCACTGGGCCATCGCAGCCCGCGGTGTAGCTGTAGGTGAACTCGGCGCCGGTCTCGCCGTTGACGTTGCCGTCGGTGCACGCGTAGGCGCTGAGCGCGCTGGTCGAGCCCTTGGCGTCGCTGGTGCCCTTCTCGTTGCCGCCGCAGGTGGTGCTGGCCGCGTCGACGCACTTGTTGGCTGCGCAGGCGACGTCGGCCTTGCAATCGCTGTCGCCACAGTCGGTTAGGCCGTCTTTGTCGTCGTCGATCTTGTTGCCGCAGTTGGTCTCTTTGCCGGCGCACGCCGCGTCTTTGGCGCAGTCGCTGTCGGCGCAGTCCGTAGCGCCATCTTGATCGTCGTCGAGCTTGTCGGCGCAGTTGGTCTCGGTGGTGGGCGCGGTGCACTGCTTCTTGCAGAGCGTGCCGACTTCCTCGACACAGGTAACGTCCCAAGCGGTCTTGCAACAGAACGGGTCGGCCTTGCACACGGTCGCGGCGCAGGCATCGCAGCCGATGGTCAGCGGCGTGCCACTCTCGAGGCAAACATCGCACTTACTCGCGCACTTGCTGTCTTTGGCGCAGTCGCTGTCGGCGCAGTCGGTAAAGCCGTCTTTGTCGTCGTCGAGCTTGTTGCCGCAGTCGGCCTCGGCCACAAGCGCGCACGCGGGGTCCTTGGCGCAGTCAGTGTCTTGGCAATCGAACTTGCCGTCGACATCGTTGTCTTTGCCGTCGGTGCAATTGGTCTCGGTCGTCACGGTCGAGGCGCACGCAACATCGACGCTGCAGTCGTTGTCTTTGCAGTCCGTAAAGCCGTCGCCATCGTCGTCGATGCTGTTGCTGCAGTTCTTCTCGGCGGTCTTGCAGGCATTGTCGGCGGCGCAGTCGGCATCGGCGCAGTCGGTCTGGCCGTCTTTGTCGTCGTCGACGCCGTCGGTGCAGTTCGCCTCTTTGGTGGGGTTGATCAAGCAAGCCGCGTCTTTGCCGCAGTCGTTGTCGGCGCAGTCGGTCTGGCCGTCGCCGTCGTCGTCGACCTTGTTGGCGCAGTCGATCTCGCTGCTGGGCTTCTTGCAGGCGTTGTCCGCGGCGCAATCGCTGTCGGCGCAGTCGGTAGCGCCGTCTTTGTCGTTGTCTTGCTGGTCTTGGCACGCCGTCTCGGGCCCTACTGACTTGCAGGCCGTATCCGACGCACAATCATTGTCAGCACAGTCGGTTAGACCGTCTTTGTCGTCGTCTTGGGCGTTGCCGCAGTTGGTCTCGGGGCCGGTTTGGCAGGTGCCGTTGGCCGTGCCCTTGCAAGCGCCCGCCGTGCAGGTGTCGTCGCTGGTGCACTTGTCGCCATCGTCGCAGGGCGCCTGGTTGTTGGTCGCCACGCAGCCGGTCTTGCTATCGCACTTGTTGTCGGTGCAGGGGTTGTTGTCTTGGCAACTGGTCGCGGTGCCGCCCTGGCACTTGTCGGATTTGCAGGTGCGGCCGGCAAAGCACTTGTTGCCGTCGTCGCAGGGGTCGCCCTCGGCCGAGGGGCCGGCCTTGCATACACCTGCGGCGCACCACGCTTTTTCGCACGCGGCGAGGTTGGTCACCTTGCCCACGCAGTCGTCGTCCGTCGTGCACCCGGCCGCCGTGTCGGGCTTGGTCGTATCGAGCTTGGCGGTATCGTTCACCTGGGTGGAGTCGCCCAGATTGACGCCCATGTCATCGCCCGCGACGTCTTTGCCGGTCGTCTGCTGCGTCTGCGAGGAGCCGGAGTCACCACAGCCGACGGCGACGAGGCCGAGCAGCGCAGTGAGAGCCAAGGACCAACGAATCGTACTGAAATTCATCATGATTCTCCAAGACAACCGGGCATTCGGGCGCCAAATAGGGGTCAAGAGGGTACGGATCAGGGCAGTCTGCGTCAAGCAAAACCAGGTGCCCAGCTTGTGACATTTGTGCAAACGCTGGCCGCGCGCCGCTTCCCCTTGCCGCCACAATTCCGCTAACCTAGGGGCCATGAACTGGCGCGTGTTTGGGCTGATCCTACTTATTACAATGGGTTGTCGACGCAGCCCGGCGCCGATGGCTACACCGCACGCGGTGCCAGAGCCTCAGGCCGTCTTGGCCAACAAAGCCCTAGATTTGTTCAGGGATGCCACCATCACGGGTAATCCGCCGGCAGGAGCGCCGGACTTGCTGCAAGCGATCGCGGCGATCAAAACCGAGGCGACCAAGCCGGCCCTGGGCAAGCTGGCCGCGCTGGCGACCCCGGCATCGGTGGCACGGCTGGCTGACCGCACCCGCACCGAGGCGGGGCTGGCGGGGCGACTGCCGCTCACCCCGGGCAGCGTCTTGGCGCGCTTTGCCAGTAAAATCGAGGCTGTAGAGTACCTTGGCGCGCGGGCGGCGGTGCGCACCGTGGGCAAGCCCCAGCCGCAGACCTCGTGGTTCTACTACCGCAACGGCGCCTGGCTGCTCGACTTGGCCGACACGCGGGCGCTGCAGCCGGCGTGGACAGGCCCCATAAACTATGAGAATCACTCGGTAACTCTGGCGCAGGCTTTGACTCCGAGCGGCGATCCGCAGCAGCCCCTGGTCGTGACGCTGCATAGCGACAAGGGCGACGTCCACTGCCTGCTGCACGAGCAGCAAATGCCCGAAATCGTGGCACATTTTGTAGGTCTGGCCACCGGCGCGCGGGCATCGCGCAAGGCCGAGGCGCGCACCATGGAAAACGTGTGGCAGCACAAGCGCTTCTACGATGGCACCGTCATTTATCGCGCCCTGCCCGGCCGGCGTATCGAGGCGGGCGACCCCTTCAGTCTCGGCACGGGTCACGCCGGTTTTCGTCTGGCCGATCGCTTCGATCTCAGCCTGCGCCATAGCATTGCTGGGGTGCTGGGTCTGCTGCCGCTCGGGCCGCACAGCACCAGCTCGATCTTCTACATCACGCTGCAGGCCGAGCCCGATTTCGACGATCACGGCGTGATTTTTGGCCTGTGCCGCGATCTCGACGTGGTCGACCGCTGGAGTCGCCAGCCCAAAGGCAGTATTGTACTGAATCATTTCGACTTTTCGCGCGGATGGCCCAGCGAGGCGCCCGCCCCGCATTGACGGCAGCGGCTGCAATCGCAACACTGGCGCCATGGCCTCGCATCCCATCGTCCACGGGCTCTCGATCGACGTCGAAGACTGGTTCCATATCCTAGACTGCGAGGGCAGCCCCGACGCCAGCCGCTGGGCCGAGTTGCCATCGCGAGTAGAACGCAACACCGGCATCTTATTGGATCTTTTTGACCGCCACCGCGTCAAGGCGACCTTTTTTTGCCTGGGCTGGGTGGCCGAGCACTTCCCGACCGTGCCGCAAGAAATTGTGCGCCGCGGCCACGAGTTGGGTTCGCACAGCCATTTGCACGGTCTGGTGGGGCCCCTTGGCGCCGAGAGTTTTGCCCGCGACCTCGACACCTCGCTGCAAGCGCTGCAACACGCGACGGGCACCACGATTAAGTGCTTTCGCGCGCCCGGCTTTTCGCTGACGCGCACCGAAGTGGGCTGGGCGCTGCCGCTGCTGGCCTCGCGCGGTATCGACCTCGACTCGTCGCTTTTCTTGACCGACCGGGCCCACGGCGGCCTGCCGCTGGGTCGCCAAGATCCGTTTACCATCCAGCTACACGACGGGCACAAACTGCTCGAAGTTCCTGTGATTCCGCGTCGTTTTGGCAACCGCGATCTCGCGTTTTCGGGCGGTGGCTACCTGCGCCTGCTGCCCCTGCCCCTGCTGCGCGCCAGTTTTGCCGAAGTCGAGCGCCAGGGTCATGGCGCGGTGTGCTACCTGCATCCCCGCGAAATTGATATCGATCAGCCGCGAATGCCGCTGCCGCCCCAGCGCGCTTTCAAGTATTACGTCGGCCTGGGTAGCGTGATGGCCAAGCTCGAGGCGCTGCTGCAGCAGTTTCATTTCGGCACGTTGCGGCAAATGGCCGAGCGCAACCCACGCGACCGCTCGATTTCGCTCGACAATCTGCTGCGCGGCTAGCCTTGGCGGGCCCGTCTGCGGTTGCGCCAAGGTCGCGACGTTCCTAGCATGCTGGAGCGGCCCGCGCAGCGACCGTCAGGAGGGCTTTTGATGTACCCAACTTTGCCTCGCTGGTGGCTTGTGTGCGGTCTACCTTTGGTGCTGATCGCCACCGCACTGAACACACAACTTGCTGTAGCATCACCATTTTCTGGCGCGAACCAGTTTGTGGGCAAGTCGGTGGTGCCCGATAGCAACGACCAACACTTCTTTGCGGGCGCGCATTTTCAAGTCGCACCGGTCAAGGCGGTGATTCAGTCGGTGGTAAAGAAGAAGGTGAATGACTACGCGGCACAAAACCCCGGTGCCGCGCAGATGGTCCAGTACATGCAGTATGTGGATGCCAAGCAAGTCAAGCAGTTTGCCGACAGTGGCCAGGTCGAGCAATACAAGGCCGAGCTGAAGAAGCAGCTGGCGGCGCAAGGGCAGACGCTGACCGCCGACCAGACCGCGCAGATCAACGCGATCGACTCGAGCAAGCTGAAGATGCTGGCCACCGTGGTGCAGATGTACCAAGAGCCTGAACCGACTACCACATTTTCGCTCGAGCCCTACGCCGGCTTTATCGCCGGGCCGCTGATGGTGACGGCGCAGGTGCCGATCGCCGGTTTTCATACGAGCGCGCAAGATACGATGGTGCTTGGCAATCCTGGTCTCGACGTGCGGCTTGGCCAGCACTTTGGTCTGCAGGGCGCGGCCTTTGCCTATGCCGTGGGTGCGTCGGGCTGGGCGCCGCTGGGCAGCGAAGACTCGAGTACCATTGTGCTTTCGAACGTGCTCGCCTCGCCGCGCTACATGCACGACTACGCGTCGTGGACGGGCTACGGTGTGTTGGCGGCCGAGCTGGCGGTCTTTGACCTGCAAGTGCGCGGCGAATACGTCGAGATGCGGCCGTCGTCGAGCCTGAACAGCGACTCGAATCCGCTGAATGACTTACACTTAATGCGCTACGTGAACGCGGGTGCCGCGCTGTCGACCGACATGGGCTTTGTGGGTCTGTCGCTGGCGGTCGATGGCCTGTTCAACGTGAAGAACGCGCCGGCGTACAATAATACCTACTTTGTGACGGCGGGCATGCGCTTGTTCTTGAAAAAAGCCCAGATCGGTGCTGCCATCCAGTTGCCGCTGGCCAAACCGGGCGACGGCGATACGGTGCCGGTCGGCGGCATCAACCTGGGCTCGCCGGCGAGCGTCAACATGCTGCTCAACGCCCAAATTAGCTTGTAACATACGGATCTTATGACCAATCTCAATCCGGCGCGCGCCGTGGTGGCCGACGCTTGCGGCAACATCTTTGATCACCCCGAGCTGCTCATGCTGGCGTGGGACGGAGAAGTCTGGCGCCAGCCGCGGCCCGAAGAGCTGATTACGCTGCCTAAGGGCTCGGATATGTTTGTGCTTCCGGGTCGCATTCCCTACGCGGTCG
Organism: uncultured Myxococcales bacterium; assembly: GCA_903883645.1. Taxonomy (GTDB): domain Bacteria; phylum Myxococcota_A; class UBA9042; order UBA9042; family UBA9042; genus SXRM01. The sequence continues at coordinate 61,157 of CAISBR010000004.1, forward strand.
ACCCCGAGAGCGACGAGCCGGTCGAGGTGATTGGCGACGACGACACCGGGCAACTGCAGGCCGTGGCTGCGTTTGTTGCGCCGGCCTATGCGCGGCTGCTGCACCCGGCCTACGACACGCCGGCCGGTGCGCCCGATCTGACGCTTTATGCTTATACGGCAGTGGGTTGGCGCGATGGGCGCTTTGTAGTGCCGGCGATGCGCGTCGACGCGGACCAACGCCAAGACCCGTACCGCTTCGATATCGACGAGGTCGAGGCCGGGGTCCGCAAAATCCGCAGTGAACACCCGCAGAACAAAGCCTTAGAGCACATCGAGCACTGTGCCCTGGTCTACCACTGCCGGGCGGCGCAGAACTTTTACTTGGGCCGGTGGGAAGCGCCGATGCCGGCCGCCAGCACCTGCAACGCCGCGTGTATTGGCTGTATTTCGGACCAGAGTGGCTCCACGTTCGAGGCGAATCACGAGCGTATCGCCATCCCGTCGCACGCCGCCGACCTGGTCGAGCTCGCATGTCTGCATTTTGAGCGCGTGCCCAATGGCGTGGCGAGCTTTGGCCAAGGCTGCGAGGGCGAGCCGCTGATGCAGTGGAAAGCGCTGCTCGATACCGTAGTTGGCATCCGTCAGCGCACCAAGGCGGGCGTCATCAATCTGAACACCAATGCCTCGCTGCCCGACAAGGTGGCGAAGCTGGCCGAGGCCGGACTCGACTCGATACGCATCTCGCTCAATTCGGCCCGACCGGCGCTGTACCGGGCCTATTACAAGCCGCGCGGTTACGATTTTGCAGACATCGTGCAGAGTGCCCGCGAGATGCACCAACGCGGCAAGTACGTGTCGCTAAACTACTTTGTATTTCCAGGGGTTTCGGACTCACCGGCCGAGATCGAGGCGCTGGCGCAGTTCATCGAAGAAGGTGGCGTCGATCTGATTCAACTGCGCAATCTGAATATCGATCCTGAGCTGTACTTGCGCGCACTGCCCGAGGGGGCGGTCGATCAGCCGATTGGCGTGCTCGAAATGGTGGCCGAGCTGCGGCGGCGCTTCCCCAAACTGCGCTTTGGCTACTTTAACCCGGCCAAGACCAAGTTCGGCCGGCCAGGACCTACGCCAGGGCCTAACACAAGTAACTGATCTGCAAATTATTATTCGGTGCACTTGCGCGACTGCTGCGACCTCGCCAGAATCGCTGCGACTGTAGCCCGATCAACCGCAAGCGCTAGGCACCAAGACCTCGTATTTACTAGCGAAAAGAAGCTGCCACCGCGATGGCGCACCGCAGCACCGACCGAGGAGGACGCCCGATGGCCCGCATCTACTTCTACAGCGACGAAGGCGAGTTGCTCGACGTCGAGGTCAGCCCCGACTACCCCGAGATCAGTGTCGGTCGACAGGCCAGTTGTGAGATCCGCTCGGCCGGCCAAAGCGTGTCGCGGCGCCATGCCCGTGTTTACTTCGACCAGGGGCAGTACATCCTGCAAGACCTCAATTCGTCGAACGGTACGTTCTATTCGGGCACGCGGCTGCCGGCGGGCGACTCGGTTGTGCTCGAGGACGATGCGTTGTTTGCGTGCGGTCAGTTTGAGCTGCGGCTTGCTTACGAAGAGGCCGACTTGCTGATGGCGGAGCAGGGGTGGGACCAGCCGGGGGCTATTCCGCCGCCGCCGCCGCCGCCGCCACCGCCACCGCCGCCACCGCCTGGACCGCAAGCCTGGGTTGACGCGGTCTCGGCTATTCCGCCGCCGCCCCCTCCGCCACCGCCACCGCCGTCGTTTGTGGAGAACTTGGCGCCGCCGCCACCGCCGCCGCCTCCTCCGCCACCACCTCCGCCGCCGCCGCCGTTTGTGGAGAACTTGGCGCCGCCACCGCCGCCACCGCCACCACCACCGCCGCCGCCGTCGTTTGTGGAAAACTTGGCGCCGCCGCCGCCCCCTCCGCCGCCCCCTCCGCCTCCGCCACCGGCACAGAGCCTGGGGGAGCCCGAGTGGGTAGAGGTGGATAGTGCGACGTTGCCGGCCGACCGCGATGGGCTGCCGACTCTGGGCCAGCCGGTATGGGCGCCCACAGCGCTGCCAGTAGTGCTTGATCCGCCGGTCGAGGTAGGCGCTGCGGCAGTGCCGGCGCAACGCGCCCAGGGCCCCGGCCCCACGTTGGCCTATGGCTCGACCGATGCCGCAGCCGCCATCGCCGCGGTCGCAGCCCCACACCGCGGCACGCCGGCACCACTGGCCGAAGCGGAACAAGTGGAGCCCGAAGAGGTCGAAGACTCGCTGCTCGACGCGATGGGCATGGGCGACGACGAGGCCCCTGCGCCGGCGGTAATCACAGAGGGCACTGAACGACCGACTGCAGAAGCTGAAACCGCGCCCCCAAGCGAGCTGATTGCGCGCATTTCGCAGGCTGCGCAAGCCGAAACCGAGACCGAGCAGCCCGTGGCCGATGCCGCCCTCCTAGCCGAGATCGACGGACTGCGCGCACAACTCGCCGCCAGTCAAGCGGCATGGGCCGAGGAGCACGAGCACGCGGCGGCCGCAGAAGGCTTGGCCAGCCAGCGCGCAGACGAGCTTGAGCAGGTGCGCCATGCGCTGCAGCAAGCGGAAGCCGCTGTCGCGGAAGTGCCGGCTGTGGACCTCGAGCTACCCACTCGACTGCAAGACGCGCAAGACTTGCTCGACCAAGCGCGTGCGGAGCTCGCCGATGCCGATGCAAGGCTGGCCCAGGCCGACGCCTACCGCCAAACTGTTGAAGCCGAGACCGTTGCGACCCAAGCCCTGCTGGCAGCGAAGACCCGCGAGGCCGACGAACAGCGCGAGCTTGTGGATGGCGAGCGCCTGACGCGGCGCCTTGCCGAGCAAGACATGGACCTCGCGGAACACAAAGTGGAGGAGCTGGAGACGCAGCTGCAAGGTCTTCGCGACCAGGTACAGGCGTTGCAGGCCACCGCGGGCGAGGCCGGACAGGCGCAGGCTCGATTGGGCAATCTAGAGACCCAGCTGGCGGGCGCGCGCGCCGAGGGGCAGCAGTGGCACAGCGAGCTTGAGCAGATCAGGTCGCAACTCCAAGCGCAGCAAGCGGAACACGAGCTGCTGCAGGGCGCCCATGGCACTGCACAGACCGAGTTGGAGCAGGCTCGCCTCGCCCACATGGCCCAGCAGACCGAGCTCGCAGCCCAGCAGACCCAGCACGCAGCCCAGCAGGCCGAGCTCGCAGCCCAGCAGACCGAGCTCGCAGCCCAGCAGGCCCAGCACGCAGCGGCGGTTGAACAGCAGGTTGCAGCTCTGCAGGCGCAGCTCGTCGAGGCGCAAAGCCAAGCTGCGGCAGGGCTCGAACTGCAGACCCAGCTTCAAGAAAAGCTGACCATGGCCGAAATGGCCCACGCGGCGCTGCAGAGTCAACTTGGCCAGGGCGAGCAGGCCGTAGCCGTGGTGCAAGCCGACTTGGCCCAGGCCCTCGCAGCCCTGGCAGCGGCGCTCCAAGAGCAGGCAGGGCTGCAGGCCAACCTAGAGCAACTGGGCGAGCAACTGTCGGGTGGTCAGATTCAGCTAACCTCGGCGCACGCTGAGCTTGCGGCCTCGCAGGCAGAGCTGCAGGCGCTGCAGGCGACCGTGGCGGCACACAGTGGCGAGGGGGCGGCGGCTCAGGCACAACTTGCAGAATTGCAGGATCAGATCCTCGACTTGCAGCTTCAGGCCGAGCAAGCGGAGCGCGATGGTGGCGAACGCGTGGCTCACCAACAGGCCGAGCTAGAGACCCTGCGCCGACAGCTGGGAGAAGCCCTAGCATCGAGCGAAGGTACGAGTGCAAGTCTGCAAGAACAGCTGGCGACCCTGCAAGAACAGCTCGCGGCTGCGGAACTGGCTCGCCAGGAGCTGGCCACCCAGGCGGAGTGCGATCGGGCGGCCCTGAGCAGCCAACTGGCCGAGGCCACGCGCGAGGCTACCGAGCTGACTGCGAGCCAGAGCGCGGCCCAAATGCAGCTATCGCAACTGCAGGAACAGCTGGGCGACTTGCAGATTGAACGCGAGCTGCTGCAAGAGCAGGTAGCGACCGACGCGGCCGCGGCCGATGCTAGTCTGGCCACTGCGCGGAGGGAGGCCGATGCCAAGGCCAGTGCCTTGGAGCAGAGTGCCGCAGAGCTAAATGCTAAGATCACCAAACTGCAAGCAGACTTGCAAGACGCTAGCCACGGTGCAGCCGGCGAGGCGAGTGCGCTGCGGGCGCAGCTTGGCGAGGCAGAAGCCGAGGTCGATGCCCTGCGGCAGCAGGCCGGCGCCGCCGAGCGACAGCTAGCCCAAGCGCAACAAGCGGGCGAGACTGCTACGGCGCAATCAGCTAAATTGCAGGATCATATCAACACGTTGCAAGCCCAGCTCGACGTTGTGCATACCTCTGCCAGCGATGAGGCGAGCGCGCTTCGCCAGCAACTGCAGGGCGCCGAAACGGATCTGGATGCGGCGCGATTGCGGGTCGCGGAGCTTGAGTCGGGCGAACGCGAGGCGCAGGCGAGTACCGCGGCGCTGCTCGCCCAGATTGATGCGCTTGAAGGCGATGTGGTCACGGCACAGCAGGCGCACGCCAAGGCCGAAGCGGCGGCGGCCGACGAGCAGAATCAGCTCGGCAAGCTGACACAGAGCCTCGAGGCCGAGCAGGCCAAGGCCACGCAACTACAGGCTCAGACAAGCGAATTGCAAGCCCAGGCCAGTGCGTTGGAGGCTCAGTCGGGCGAGTTGAAGGCCCAACTGGCGAGTGCCCAGGCCCAACTGGCGGGTGCCCAGGCCCAACTGACGGGTGCCCAGGCCCAACTGACGGGTGCCCAGGCGCAGGCGGCTGCCGACACCAGCGGCCCGTGGCAGACCAAGTGCGATGGATTGCAAGCAGAGTTGGATCAAGCGCAAAGCGACCTAAAGCGGGTCAAAGCAGCGCGCGTGGCGGCCGAGGCGGCGCTGCATGAGTTCGAGGCGCAAGTCAGCGCGGCCAAACAGGGGACAGGCCAGGCCCAGGCCGAAGTTCAGCAGGCCGTCGAGCGCGCCGAGCAAGCCGAGAAGCTGGCCCGCGAGGCGGAGCGGCGCGCCCAAACGGCAGAACAGAAGGCCGAGCAAGCACAAAAGGCGACTGCCGCAGTGCCACTTGCCGCAGCCCCCGCAGCGACCCCGGGGGGCGCGATCGATCTGGGCCCCGCAGCGCGCCTGATCGACGAACTGTACGGGGTAGTATCGTCGTTCCGCCCCGATCTGCGCTCGATCGACGATGCCGCCAAGCTGCTGCTGAGCGACGACGAAGACGATCACACAGAAGGCGCTGAAATGCTGCGCGAAAGCCTAGACAACGCCAACAGCCGCAGCGGTGAGCTGAAGAATCTGGCGGCAGCGCTGCGCGATTTTGTCGAGAAGCACGGGCAATAGCCGCGGGTCGGCCTACATCGGCTCGTGGCCGCCCTCAGCCTGCTGAGCGAGCAAGTCGTCGAGAACGCGGAACAGTTCGTCGTTGCCTAGTTGCTTGTAGCTAGCTAGATTTTGGGCAAATTCGCTGGCACGCGCGAGCAGTTCCTCGACATCTTTGGCCTCGATCTCGGCCCGGTGCAGGCCATAGCCCAGCTTTTGCAGGTAGATCGCATTCAGCGTCTGCTCAAACTGCCCCACCAGCGGCACCGACAGCAGCGGCTTGCGCAGGTAAACCGCCTCGCCCATAAGCGAAAATCCACCGCCCGCGATCACCGCCTTGGCCGAAGCGAGGTGGTCGACAAATTTGGTCTCCGAAAACGGCTGATGCTGCAGGTTGCCATCGACCTGGATCTCGCCAATGCCGCGCCGCATCCCGTAGACCAAAAACTGCTGATCTGCAAAGCCTTTAAGCACATCCGCCAAGCGTTCGGCGCCCTCGCCCGTCTGGTAGACCAACACATGTTCACCCAGCGAGGGCTGCGCGGCCAGCACCTCGGGGCGCAGGATCGGCGGCACTAGCGTCGTGCGCCCGCGCTTGACGGTCGGATAGAAAAACGTAGTAATGATATAGTGTTCACACCCAGGCAGCTTGGTGCGGACAATGCCTTTGGCCAGCAAGAACGCCGCCGGATCGACGCGAAACACATCGTCGTCGTGGTGGCAGCGACTCAGAATCTGCATGTTGTCGATACTGATGACCGGCAGGGCGTGCGCCTTGGCGAACAAGAATGACCACGACTCAAAATCCGAAATCACCAACTCGGGCTGCCAGTTGCGCGCGATCTCGAACCACTGGCGAATGTTGCCCGGCAGGCCGTCGTGCCATGTCGCCGGCAGCAGCGCCTGTTTTAGGTTCGACAGAGCGGTCGCCGTCTTCTTGACCTCGTTGTCTTCGTAGATCAGGTGCAGACCATGGATACGATGTACCCCTGCAAAATGCTTGGCCAACATCGCATGGGCGCGCCCCGAAACCACGATCTGCAAGTCGTGCCCGGCCGCCACCAAGTGCTCGAGCACCACCCGCGATCGCGTGGCGTGCCCCATACCTTCGCCGACCACTCCGTATAGAATCCGCATCGCCTGCCTCGATTTGCTCGGTTGCTGTCTGTGGCGAGTGTCGCATGGCCCCTGCGCCCCAGCAATCCGCCGCGGCAAGCGCCCGAGCGCAGATTCGACCTTGACCACAATCGGGCAGCCCGTTAAGCTATTGCCCCTCTGTGGGCTTTGGCGCCCGCTGAGAACCCACCCTGCAGCGCCCTGGCGATCGACCGCACCCCGCAGTCTACCCGCTCAGTTGATCTGCAACCCCAACGTCGCGGCTGGCTTAGACCCGCCGCACGAGGTCCATCGTGGCGAACCATGTGTCGGCGCTCAAGCGCGCAAAGCAGAACGAGAAGGCCCGCAACCGCAACCGCGCGGACAAGGCTACCAATCGCACCGCCGTCAAGAAGTTCCTGGCCGCCGTCGAGCAGGGCAATGGCGACGCGGCGCTGCCCGTCGTAATGTCGCAGCTCGCCGCCAGTGCGGCCAAAGGCGTGATCCCCAAGAAGCGCGCTTCGCGGAAGATCTCGCGTCTGGCCAAGGCGCTGCACGCGACCAAGGCGAACTAGATTCCACGGCTCTATCTGGGCCTTGGGGTTGCATAGCACAGGAGTAAGGCCGGCATGGCTTGGCTCAGGAACGAGGACCTGCTGCAGATCGGCAAGGACCCGCCTGGGCTTGAGCTTGCCGGCTATTGGCGGCGCGCGGCGATCGGTGTTCCCGATTCGGCCCGCCGTCTGCTTAGTTATCTTACGTCGAGCCTTGCCTCGCGCGGCTGGTTGGCCAGCGCCGACAACTTGCTGGTGCAGGCGGTCGAGCACTTGGCCGAACCTGCCCATCAAGTGCAGACGGATTGGCAGTTCTTGGTCGACCGCGACCTGCTGAGCCTGGACCAAGGCAAAGTAGTGGCGCTGGTGGGGCTGCTGGCGACGCGACCGACTCGACTAAGCTATGTTGTTGATACTCATCATGAGTTACACTTAGTAGGGCCGCTGGCGGCGCTGGCCGTGGCGCGCGCGTTGGGCAAACCCGGCGAAGTGCGGGCGACGTGCCTGGGCAACGGCCAGACCCGGCTGCGCTTGATGTGCGATGCCCATGGGGTGCAGGCGCGCCAGCCCGAAACAATCGGTCTATTTTTGCCTAGTTGGGATGGTCTGATCGCACCCAGTCAAGCGAGCGCAGCCGGTGGATTGTTTGCCGACGACGACGCCTTGGGTGCGTGGCAAGACCGCAACGGCGATCCCGCAGGAATGCCAGTGCCGGCGATGTTTTTCGACATGGCGGCCATTGAGCTAGGGCAGCAGGTGGGCGCGGCGCTCGAGGGCCTGCTAAACCACCTACCCGACTTCGATTAGGCCCTTTGGCGCGGTTTGGCGCGGCGCAAGGCTGGCCCTGCGGCGCACTCTGCGCTATCCTCGGCGGTTGGGGCCCAAGCCCCCGCGAGGCCGTGTTGAGCACTGACCGCCAATTCGAACAACTCGTTCAAACTATTACCGATCGCGTACGGTCGGAGCTAAATCGGCAGGGTCAGACCTCGCTGGGCGTCGCGGCGAGCAGCGCCCCAGCAAGCCGCCCAAGCAGCCACGGCGATCACGGCGGCCACGGCCATCACCACGCCTCGGGCTCACCGTGCAAGGCCGGCAAGGGCGAATGCACCGGCTGTGGCTGGTCGATCTCGCGCCGCCCCGACGACGTGGCCAAAATCGTCGACTTGGGCGCTCAGCGCGTGTCGGCCGCACCCGGCTTCGATGGCAGCATCTTGCGCGCGGACTTGGCCCGCTACATCGACCACACGCTGCTCAAGGCCAACGCGGATCGCGACGAGCTGAAGAAATTGTGCAGTGAAGCCGCCAAGTACAAGTTCGCCTCGGTGTGCGTCAATGCGGTCAACGTCGCCTACTGCGCCCGCGAGCTCAAGGGCTCGGGCGTGCCGGTGGTGGCGGTCGTCGGCTTCCCCCTCGGCGCCATGACGCCGGCGGCCAAAGCGTTCGAGACCCGCGAGGCCCTGCGCGACGGCGCCGAAGAGATCGACATGGTGATCAACATCGGCGCGCTGAAGTCGAAGGATTACGCGCTGCTGCTGGCGGATATCCAGGCGGTGGTGCAGGCGGCAGGTAGCAAGCGCGTCAAGGTTATCTTAGAGACCGGCGAGCTGACCCGCGACGAAAAGGTGATCGCCTGCGCGCTGAGCAAAACCGCCGGCGCGGCTTTTGTCAAGACTTCTACGGGCTTTGGACCCGGTGGCGCGACGGCGGACGATGTGGCGCTGATGAAGGCGGTGGTCGGCGCCGAGGTCGAGGTCAAGGCGTCGGGCGGGATGCGCACCTCCGACGATGTCGACAAGATGATCCAGGCCGGCGCCACCCGCATCGGTGCCAGCGCATCGGTGGCCATCGTGCGCGGCGTGACGAACAAGCCCGAGGCGGGCAAGCCGCAGCTGCGACGAGTCGGCGGCTACTAATATGCTCAAACAAATTATATGGTTGTTGTTGATCGGCTCACTGTCGATCGGCTGCGAAGCCAATTCGTCGACCACGGCCGAGACCGATGCCACGACGGCCGACACCGTCAGCCAATTCGACCTAACGACGCAGATGTACGTGGGCGAGCAAACCGGCGCGATGGCCCGCTACGAGCTGGCGGCCGGCGACTGGCACGCCCTACCCTTCCCCAGCGATACCCGATTGGGGGCCGATGGCAAGGTCGATTTCTCGGGCTTCCCAGCCGCGCGCGATGGTGAATCTGCACAATTACTAAAAGATTACCTGAGCTATGCACCTGATGCGCAAAAGGGTGGCTTCTCGATCCAGCCGACGATCTATGTGCAGTTCGACCTGCCGCTCGATGCCAGCCAGCTGTATGCGCCGCTCGACAGCCCCAAGCAGCTGGGCAACTACTTCGTGACGGGTTTGGATGCGCAATCGCCCGATTATGGCCAGTCGCTGCCGGTGCGCGCCGCCCTGTCGCCGACCAAGCGTGGGCAGCACCTGTTGCCCAACCTGCTGATGATTCAGCCTGTTTGGGGCAAACCACTGCTGCCGGGGCATCGCTACGGGCTCGTGGTGCGGCGCTCGCTCAAAGACGCGGCGGGCAAGGTGCTGGGGCAGCCGCTGGTGGTCCAACAGGTGACGGCGGCGTGGCGCAAGGGCGCGGACCCTGCGACGGAGCACCCCGAATTGGCTAAGCTGGCGGCGAGCTTACAGCCCCTGCACCAAGCGATGCTGGCGGGCAAGGTGCCTGTGGCCTACGACGACATTGCGGCGATGACGGTTTTTACCACAGCCGACCCGGCCAAAGAGCTAAAGGACATGGCCGAGTGGGTGCGCACGAAGTGGCAGACCAAGGCGGCGACGGGCTGGAAGATTAGCAAAAAGACCAACAACTACTGGATGGTCGAGGCCACATATCCCAGTCCGAATTACCAGCAGGGCAAGTGCCCGTACGATGCGCCGGGCAGCGGCGGGTTTGCGTACGATGCCAAGGGCGAGCCGATTGTAGATCACGACGAAATGCTGCGGGTTTCGGTGATGTTGCCGGTGACGCGCCCCGTGGATGCGGCCGGTAAGACGCCGCTAGTGCTGTCGGCCCATGGCACGGGTGGCGACTACCAAAGCTACGCTAGCGGTGGGCCGTACGACATTGCAAACTACCTGGCCGTGCAGGGTTTAGCCATTGCCTCGGTCGATCAGCCCTTGCACGGACCGCGCTGTGAGCCGCAGCTGACGGATATGGCACTAGGGCTCAAGACCTTTAATTACACGAATATGGTGGCCGGTCGCGGCGGTTTTCGCCAGTCCGCGATCGATACGGTGGTGCTGAACCAGATGGCCGCCCATGGCCTGCTCGACCCGCCGGCCGAACTGTCGCCCAAGGGCGCGCAGTATCACCTAGATGGCGGGCGAACTAGCTTTATCGGCCATAGCCAAGGCGGCATTTCGGGGGCGCTGGTGGTGGCGATCGAGCCGTCGATCAAGGCGTTTGTGCTGTCGGGCGCGGGCGCGGGGCTGTCGCTGACCATCATGCAGCGCATCGATCCGCTGCCGATCGCGGAGCTGATCACCAAGATGCTGCACCTAGATGAGGGGGAGCTGAGCGAATTCCACCCTGCGATCAGCTTAGTACAGACCCTTGCCGATGTGGTGGACCCGCTGGCCTATGGCTACCAAGCTACGGAGCGCCTGCCGGGTGTGCGGCCGCCACACATTTTGCTGACCGAGGGCAAGCTCGATGTGTATACGCCTGCCGACACCTCGGAAGCGCTGGCGGCGTGCCTGGGGCTCGATGTGCTGACGCCGCTGGTGCACATGGGCGATGCCATGCAACTGCGCGGTACACAGGTGCTTTCGCCGCCGGTGACCGACAACCAAGCGCGCAACGGCTTCCCCACGACGCTGGTGCTGTCGCAGTGGGCGCACGACGGGCACTTTGCCATCTTCGACGAGGCGAATGCTGCGTGGCTGTACGCGAATTTCTTGCAGAGCGTGGCCAAGACGGGTGACGGCACTGCGGCATTTCAGGACTAGGCTCCCATGCGCCGCCTGCTGCTGCTGAATTTGAATCTGGACCCTACGGAACTACATGGGTGTACACAGATTTCGGCGGCGATGCGCGAGGTAGACGCGCAAGTGACCATCGCGCACTTTGCGACGTGGCCCGATGCCACCGGGTTTGATGGGGTCGTACTTGGGCCACAGGGCACGCCATTTGCGGCCTATCCCCTCGATTTTCTTAGTAACCTGCGGCAGTGGAGCCTGGGTCTGCGCGCGCCGGTGCTGGCAATTTGCGGCGGCATGCAGGCGCTGGCGCTGGCCCACGGCGGCCAACTGGGTGGCGTAGACGGCGGGCCGCAGGCGCAAGGGCTGCACTACGGCGAAATTCCGCGCATTTCTGGTCCAACGGCCGTAGCGCTGACGGCGGCGCTGCCCAGCGAGTGGCAGGGGCCAGCAGCGGCCGAGCTGCGCCAACTGTGGAAAATTCCGCAGCTGCTGTGGCAGAGCCACGCGGAGCAACTGACGGTGCTGCCGCCGGCCTGGATGGTTTTGGCCCACAGCGTCAAGACACCGGTCGAAGCGTACACCGTGGCGGAAAAACGCTGGCTTGGCTGCCAGTTTCATGCCGAACGCGGCTGGCTGGGCGACGAAACCGCGTGTCCGGCCGGCAAGCTGCTGCTGGCAGCATGGACGCAGAACCTTGGCTAACTATTGACGAAAGGCGGCGCGAACGGCTTGAGCGATCGGCTTGGCCGCGTCAAAGCGGTCGGCGGGCTTCTTGGCCATAGCGCGGAAGACGACGGCAACAATATCGACTGGCAGCTCTGGGTTGTAGCTGCGGGGATCTGGCACCGGATCGACCGCGTGCGACACGAAGACATTGCCCTGTACAAACGGCAAGTAGCCCGTGCACATCCGAAATAGAATGACCCCAAGCGCATAAATATCGGCGCGATGGTCGACCGCCGAGCCGTCGAGCTGCTCGGGCGCCATGTAGTACGGCGTACCGGCCAGCACCGAATTTTCGCCAAACCCCTCGTTCAGCACGCGGGCGAGACCAAAATCCAGAAGCTTTACCTTACCTTTCTTGTCGACGAGGATATTATCGGGCTTGATATCGCGGTGCACCATGCCCTGGGCGTGGGCGTTGTCGAGGGCCTCGCACAGCTGGTCGAGGATGCTACAAAGCCACTGCTTGTCGGCAATCGGCACGCCGTGGTTCATGTACGCGGTGAGCGGCTGCCCGTCGACGTACTCCATGCAGTACCACGGCACGCCGTCGGTCTCGCCCATGTCGTAGATGTGCACAATATTCGGGTGGTTCAAGGCCGCGGCCAGCTGTACCTCGCGCAAGAAGTAGCGGCGCGCCACCTCGGTGGGCATGGTGCCCTCGATCATGAACTTGAGCACAACCTGGCGCCCCAACAGCTTGTCGGTGGCGCCAAACACGATGCCGTTGCCCCCCTGGCCCAGCCGCGACAGACCGGCGTAGCGCGCCGCAAGACTGAACGGGACACCTTGCGGCCAGCCAGGTTCGGGCAGATCCGCCGGAACGTCGAGGTCGCCGTCGAGCGCCGTTTGCGTCGCCTCGCTGGCTAAGCGACCGGCATCTGGTATCGGGACCGACAGCCGCGATGCCGAGGGTCTAGCCGCCAATGCAGGCATTTCTTGAGGAGTTTTGGGTGCAACACGGGCGGCGGTCGCCTTGAGCCAGCCCTCGACTTCAGACCCCTCGGCCGCCAGCGGCAGCAGTCGCTCGATAGCGGCACGGGCACTGAGGTGGTCGCCCGCGCCCAAAAATGCCTCGACCGCCTGACGGCCAATCGCCAACCGCTCGTCAGCCGGCAGCGGCACCTTGAGCAGGGTCAGCAGCGTGCGACCGCCGGCCACTAAGTCGCCATTCTGAAACAGCATCTCAGATGCCAGCTTGGTCAGCTCAGTAAAGCCCGGGTCGCTGGGCTTGGCCGAACTGGCAATGCGCAGCGCTTCTTCGGGCTTGCCCCCCGCGAGCCGCAGCTTGACCGCCGCCAAGCGGTCGCCCTCGCGCAGCAGGCACTCGATGACCTTTTCGGTATCGCCGGCCCGCTGAAAGTAGACCGCAGCCTTGCGGTAGGCACCGGCGCGCACGAGCAGGGCCGCGGCTTCGGCAAACGCGCCGGCCTCGTTGTAGTGCTCAAGCGCCGCATCGCCCTGCCCCAGTTGCTCGAGCAGCCGCCCCATATGCAGGTGATCACCTAGCTTTTCGTAACAATTGAGCGCGCGCTGGGGCTGCTGCGCTTGCAACCAGCGCTCCGCCGCGCCGGCCCACTCGCCAGAAGACTCAAGGACCTCAGCCTCGAGCCCCACAGCACGCTGCGGCTGCCCCGCCGCCCGGTACAGTGCCGCCGCTTTCTGCGCGTGCCCCGCCTTTAGATGAAAGTCGGCCGCGACCGCCTTGTCGCCCACTTGCTCGGCAGCCTCGGCCGCCCCATGCCAATCCTCGAGCCGAATCAGCGTCTTGAGCAAGCGCCGCGGGTTGTTGGCACGCTGGTAACAATGGGCTGCGGCCTTGTCGTCGCCGGCTTGCTCAAAGAGTTCAGCCGCTTGGTCCCAGTGTTTGCCTGAGCGAAAGGCCTTGGCCGCGTCTATGGTCTGGCCCAACTGCAAATAGAGCTCGCCCGCTTGATTCCACTCACCGGCATCCATGGCCAGTTTGGCCGCGGTGGCCGTCTCGCCATCGTCGAGCGCTTTCTGCCAATCGGGTATGGATTTGACGGGTTCAGCACTCTGGTCGCGCGCAAATTTCTGCATCATGCGCACAATCAGATAGCCGCCACCGCCGACCACTAGGGCCACAATGGCGTAACTGACAACGCGCGGGTCAATGCCGTCCATCTGCCTCCGCTAGCTATGCTAACGCGGTTGGGGCTGCATTCCAAGCGAGCGGCTGGGGTGCCAACGATACAAGCCAACGCGCAGCGCAGCATTGCGGCCGTACCAGGCAAAAGTGGCCGTGTCGCTGTGATTCGGCAGGTCGAACTCCCAGATAGGCTCCATGTCGCTGTGGTGGGCCAAGCGCTCGCAGTCGGGCTGCTCGTAGTCCTGCCGTTTGGTCGGCCCGCCCAAGGGCAAGGCGTGGCAGCGCAGCGAACGGAACACATACAGGGGCACCACGGGCTGCGCCCCTGCATCGAGCGACTGCCGCACTTGACCGACAGGCACAGGCCGCAACCCTGCAGAACGCAACCACCACGTCGGCCAATGCAGATGCAGACCTTGGGCCGGCTCGTCGGCATAGCTGCGCAGCGCCACCACCCCGGGCGGCAGGTTCGACGCCAGCAGCTTGGTTAACAGCTCGTCTTCGTCGTGGGCAGCCGTGCGGCGCAGCGTAGCCGGAAGGGTTGCTAACACGCCAATAGTCCACAAAATTACCAGACTCCAGCGCAGCCGAGGCCGGGGTGCAAGGGCCGGCTCACCCAATGCGACCAACGCAACGGTGGCCAGCACCTGAGCGGGGGCCTGCAGACGCGGCAGCGAAGTCTCGTTGTAGTCGAGCCAACTGGGCAGCAGCGACAGGAGCGCCACGACCAGCAATGCCAGCCAGCGCCAGGTGCGCCGCTCGGCGCTGGGCAGCCACAGCACCGCTGCCACCAGCGCAAGCCAGGCCACCAGCGGCCACCAATCGGGGCGCCAGAGCACCGCGTCGTGCAGAAGGTGCTGGGGCAAATCGGCGGCAAATCGCTGCACTTGCGGCAAGTTGCCAGCCATTTGATCGGTCCTTGCGCGGTCGCTGGCCAGCCACGCCACCGAGCCGAGGACTCCTGCCGCGGGCACAGCGGCCAGCCAATGCCAGCGCTTCGGCGCGGCGGCAGCAGAGGGGGCAATCCAAGCCATCGCGAGGACAGTTAAGACGGCCGTGGGCAGGAGGTCGGCGCGGCACAACACGGCGTAACTTAAGCTAGCGGCAAGGGTCGTCGCCGAAAGCCAACTGGCACTGCGGCGAACGTCGACCGCGGCCCAGGCCGCCAAGCCCAGCGCGGCTAGCGCCGGCACATGCATAGACTCACTGACATCATTGCGCAAAATTACGGGTGTCGCCGCCAGCGCGAGGCCTGCCCACTGCGCGGACCCAAGCCTGCCCGTAGCCTGCGCCGCCGCCGCCGTCCACGCCGCCACACCCAGGCTGCCGATGACAAGTTGCACCGCGTGCACCAGTTGCGGCGACTCGCCCACAGGCCCCAGGAGCCACGCCCATGGCACCAGGGCACCCGGGCCGTAACGCGGCACACTGTCTAAGAAACGCGCCTGGTCAAACCACTCGTAGGCGAAATAGACCGCCGTCCAGCGCCACGGCCACAGCAACCGCAAAAGCAGCGACAAGGCGAAGATACGCGCAATAAGCCGGCGCTCCGGCCCCTGCAAGCGCAAAAGCAGCGCCACGCCCAGGGGCAGTAGCGCACCCGCCACGAGGGCCGCAATGGTGAGCAAGATGCGGTCGAGGCGGTTCGCGGCAGGCAAATCGGTGCCGGCGCGCACCTCCGACCAGGCGGGCCAGCGCGAGGCCAAGCCTTGCAAAGCTGCATCGCGCCAAGCTAAACAGCTTAGATCACGGCTGGCAGTTGCGGGCAGCGCCGGGCGCAGCAGGTTATCGAGCTCGAAATGGCAGGCGGCACGCCCTTGGGGCTGCAGGCGCCATCCACCTGGAACTTGAGTGGCGACGCCCTGCGGGTCAAGCGCCGCCAGCAGTTGCTGCCATTGTGCCGTGGTAGGTAGTGCCGGCTGCGGTCGCGCGCGGGGCACCGCCAGCACCAGGGTAGCCGACAGCAGCGCCCCAGCTAGAGCAGTAACAACCCAGCGCGAACCGGCCACAGGGCCTCAGCGACCGACGGCGAGCAGCTTGTAGCCGTTCTCGAACAAGACGCGCGCCTTGCCGATGCCAACGCTCTCGACGATGCCGAAGCCGAAGGTGGCGTGGTCGAGCAGCAAACCCGGCTCGGGGTGCAGCGTCGGCGCGTAGCCGGTGGCCTTGGCGCGGTCGAGTTGCGCCATGCTGCGCTGCCACACCAGGCGGGCGGCGCGGATTTCGATCGGGTCTTCTTTTGGAGCAGCGGCCGCCCGGGTCTTCGTCGACTTGGGCGCGCGCTCGCGCTTGGGCTCGGCGCTCGCCTTGGCCACTTCGCGCGCCGTCTTGTACTTGTGGGTGCCCGCGCAGGTCCGGCAGCGCACCTGCACCACTTCGAGGCCGACCATTGCCACGATGATATGTTCGAGGACTCGTCCGCACTTGCTGCACCATGCTTCGACGTCGCGGCCGACCGCAGGTTGGGTGGCGTCGCGGGCAAGGCGGTGAATTCCTGTCATGTGGCTGGCTCCTGTACAACGCGCGGGGGGAGCGCGAGGTGCAATAGGATACGGGCGCTGTGGCAAGTTTGGCAATCGGAATCGGCGTTCGGCCCGCATGTCGCGCATTTGAGCCGCTGCGCACGCATTTTGCCATTGCCGGCCGCTAGGCTACACTGCCGCGATGACGAGGGCCGCAAACCCCGCTGAGGTACAGTGATGCTGGCATATTGGACGCGCAAGAGTTGGACTGTGAGCAGGTGCCTCGCGGCGCTAGTGCTGCTGGCGACGCTGGCCAGTTGCGAGATCGTCGATAAAGCGCGGATGAAGCTGCTGGGCGTGACGGTGTCGAACCCCGAGCCCGAGACGGCCGAGTGGGTGATCCGCGAAGCGCTGATGGCGGCGAAAGACAAGGACGAAGAGCGCGGTTGGGAACGATTCCAAAAGGTTCTGCACAGCCAGGAGCGGACGAACAATGCGCTAAAGGGCTGGCAGCAGTTCGGCTGGCCGCGGCTGCGTCGCCAAGTGAGCCTGTACCTCGACGACCAGGATCGCTTTGTACTCCGCGACTTCCGCACCATGCAAAACGACGGCATCGACTTCTTTATCGAAAACCGCGAGCGCGACCTGCCGACGCCGTGCAGCGTGTACCTCGACTTCGCCAACAACAAGCACTGGCGAATCAAGCGCTGCAGCCTGTAGCACGCGGCGCCGGGTAGGAAACCGACGATGATGCGAGAGGTTTTTGAAAAGGGCCTGGCCTCGACTGTGGCGCGGTGGATGCTCGACGGCAGTGCCGAAGCGCTGATCGAGCGGGTGGCTGCGGCGGGTGTGCTCAAGCCCGAAGAGGTGGCGGCGCTGCGCCAAGAGACGCGGGCCCATCTTGAGAAAGTGCGCGACGAAGGGGCTCCGTACGCCGAGTTAGTGAGCACGGCGCTGCGCGAAGTGGCAAAGACCCTGCCGTTTGGTCAGTTAGCGGGTGCTGGACTGGCTGCCGCGAGCCAACTGCCTTTGCGCGACCTTGCGGGTACCGCCACGCGGGTGGCACTGGGGGTCGCGGCGCGGGCAGCCCAGGCGGCGGCAGAGCGGGCACAAACGATGGCCGATGCCATACAACCTACCGCAGCAACTGCAGAAAATTCGGCTTCCGTCGCCGAGGAGCTGCCATGAGCGCGCTTGGACGGCTGGTGCAGCTACCCAAATATGCCCGCAATATGGCGCGGTTGCGGCAGGTGACGGCGGCGGTGATCCGCTTTGGCTTTGGCCACTTGCTGCTGCGCACAGGTCTCGACCGCTATGGCAGCTGGTTGGGGCGCCTGGGCGGTCAGCCACAACCCGACGAAAGTATGGCTGAACTTAGCTGGGAGCAGCGAGTCCGGCTGGCGCTTGAGGCCCTGGGGCCCACCTTTATTAAGCTGGGACAAGTGGCGGCGACGCGGCCCGACCTGATTCCGATGTCGCTGATCTTTGAGCTGCGCAAGCTACAAGACAACGTGGGCGGCTTTGCCTACGACGAAGTGCGCGAGGTGGTGCGCCGCGAATTAGGCGGCGAGATCGAGCAGTTCTACGCGACCTTTGACCCCGAGCCGATCGCGGCGGCGTCGATCGCCCAGGTGCACCGCGCCACGCTCAAGACCGGCGAGGCGGTGGTGGTCAAGGTGCAGCGGCCCGGACTCGACCGCATCATCCAGACAGATCTTGACCTGCTGCAGATGGTGGCAGCGACGCTCGAAGAAAATGTGCCCGAGGCTGCGCAGTTTCGCCCCAGCATCGCGGTGACCGAGTTCAGTCGCAACCTGCGTCGAGAGACGGATTTTGCCAACGAGATCAATAATATCGAGCGTTATCGCCGCATCATCGCCGACAATCCCGATGTGCACTTGCCGATTGTGTACCCCACGTATTGCAGCAAGCGCTTGATTACGATGGAGTTTATCGACGGCTGCAAGGTCACCGACAAGCAGAAGATCGCCGAGTGGCAGATCGACGGGCGCAAGGTGGCTGAGGTCGGCACGCTGTTATTCATCAAGTCTGTGTTCGAGCACGGCTTTTTCCATGCTGACCCGCACCCGGGCAACTTCTTCGTGCTGAAGGACGGGCGAATTGCGCTGATCGACTTTGGCTCGATGGGGTCAGTTGATAGCGATACGATTGATGAATTGCTGACGTTCTTGGTGGCGCTGCTGCTGAGCGACCCCGAGATGCTGGTGACGCAGTTCATCGATCTGGGCCTAGTCGACGACACGGTCAACGTGCGGGTGATGAGCGGCGAGATCAGCGAAATCATGCGGCGTTACAACGGGGTTACACTCGAGCACTTGGATATTGGCAGCTTTATCGCCGAGGTGTTCGAGGCGGTGGTGCGCTACCAGGTGCGCGTGCCGAGCGAGCTGATCCTGATTGGCAAGGCGATTTCGACGATGGAGGGTATCGCGCAGGAGCTGTATCCGGCGTATGACCCGCTGGGGGCGATCCGGCCGACGCTGGTGCAGCTGTACGTGCGCCGAGTGTTGGATCCTAAACGCTATTCGCGCCACGCCTACCGGGTGCTGCACGACTGGTGGGGGCTGTTCAAGGTGCTGCCGGGCGAGACGCGCGGCTTGCTGCGCCGGGCTAAAGCCGGTGATCTACAACTGCAAATTCGCCACCCCGACGCCGAGGCGGTGCGTTCAAAGAACGAGCGAGTCGTCAACCGCGCGCTGCTGGCGGGATGGTCGGTGGTGGCGTGGGTGTCGTTTAGTTGGCTGCTGCCGCAGGCCGCCACGGCGCCGCACTGGGGCGTGGTGTGGTGGTACGAAATTCTTTTGCTGGCGCAGGGGGTTGGCACCCTACTGCTGACGCTGGCCAGCTGGCTGCGCTCGCGCGAGCTGTAACCGAAATCGAGGTCGCGAATGACGAGAATTCTGTTGAGTTTGGCAATGCTGATGGCCCTGGGCGGCTGCAACGCGCTGGTGAGCCGCGAGGCCTACGACCGCGATCTGGCGGGCATGAAGGGCCAGGCCGATCAGCTAGAGGCACAGAAGAAAGCTCTGTCAAACAGCCTAGATAGCTGCAAGAAGGAGCTGGCGAGCTGTGTTGAGTCGGGCCAGAAGACCGTGCGCGAGCGCGAGCTGTGCAAAGACGAGCTGCAAAAGACCCAGAGCGTGCTGGACCAATGCACCCATCGCGGCGGCAATTGTGCCAAGGACCTGGCCGACACGCAGATGGCGAAGATGAAGATCGAGGACGAACTGCGCAAGACGAAAGAGGATCTGGCGACAGCGCAGAAGGAGCGTGAGCGGCTGCAAAAGGAGCGCGACCGGCTTGAAAAGGAGCAGAAGGCGCTCGCTGACGCGTTGGGCAAGGTGCAAGCTGGCGTAAAGAAAGTGCAAGATCGGCTGCGGGCGCTGGTGGATGCGGGCAAGCTGCGGATTCGCTCGCGCGATGGCCTGCTGGTGATCGAGGTGAACTCGGACATTTTATTCGATCTGAATAAGGCCGAGGTCAAGCCTGCGGCGCGGCCGGTGCTGAGCGAGATTGCCAGTGCGCTCAGGGAGTTAAATGATCGACGCTTCCAGATCGCCGGCCATACCGACGACACTGGTGCCGATCAGCTGAACTGGCGGCTGTCGACCGACCGCTCCCTCGCGGTGCTTCACGAGATGGTGACCCTGGGTGTGCCGGCGAAACTGCTGTCGGCAGCCGGCTTTGGGCCCTATTCGCCGATGGTGCCGAACGACTCGGTCGAGGCGCGGGCCAAGAACCGACGCGTGGAATTCCTTTTGGTTCCGGACCTGTCGGGCCTGTTCGATGCGCAGAAGTAGGGGGCGACGATGGCGGTCACGGTGACCAAGGGGCTGCCCACGCGGTTCGAAAACCTGGCGGATTTGGCGCGGTTGCCGTTCTTTGAGGTCAACGAGGGCCGGTTGGTGCTGGCCGATCGGCGCCTGGGTCCGGCCATCGACCTGCACACGCACTTGGCGCTGACGTTTATGGTGCCGCAGCGGCTCGATCTGGACCGCGCCTGGCCCGAGACCGAGCATTACCTGCCGAAAACCAACGCGATCGACCTAGAGATCTATGTCAACAAGAACTTCTTGGCCGAGGATCTGCCGCGGATGGAGCGCGATCTGAGCCTGGGGGCGCTGACGGCCGGCGGCATGCGGCGCACCCACACCATGCCGAACCTGCTGAAAGAAATGGAGGAACTGGGCATTGAGCAGTCGGTGCTGCTGCCGATCGATTTCGCCTATGGCAGCGACAATGCCGGCACGTGGCTACAGGCGAGCAAGGATAAGAAGGGCTTGATTTGCTTTGGTTCTGTGCACCCGCTGCGGCTGGGGATGGAAAAGAACCTGCTGCGGCAGAAGGCGCTGGGCGCGCGCGGTATCAAGGTACATCCCGCGGTGCAGCTGCTGCGGCCGGATGCGACGCGGGCCATGAAACTCTATGATCTGTGTGGCAAACACCAGCTGCCGGTGCTATTTCACTGCGGGCCAGTCGAGATCGAGACCAAGCTGGGCCGCTATTGCAGTCAGGTGCGGTTTTACGAGAGGGCGATCGCGGAGAATCCGAAAACCCTATTTATTTTGGGCCATTCGGGCGCGCTACAGATGGAGCTGGCGTTCGAGTTTGCCAAGAAGTATCCGAATGTGATCCTGGAGCTGTCGAGCCAAAGCCTGGGCAATGTCCGCAAGATTATGGCAGAAGCGGACCCTGAGCGGATTGTGTTTGGCTCGGACTGGCCGTTCTACCACCAGGGGATCGCGCTGGCCAAGGTGCTGCTGGCGAGCGACGACGACGAGCTGCGCAAGCAGGTGCTGCGGGGCAATGCGCGGCGGATTTTTGGCGGCGACGCCCCGCACTAGCGCCTTTCGCCCAGGCCGTCGCGGTTTGGCGACAGGCTGTCGGAAATTCCAGACAACGCCATATCTACTTGTATTTGCTGGCAAATCGCTGGCGAAGGGGTTGTCGCCCTTTCGCGACAGCCCGCAAAGCCCGACACGCAGAACA
>CAISBR010000005.1 GCA_903883645.1 uncultured Myxococcales bacterium
GCCGTGCCCCGCCAACCCCCTGCAATAACCCAATGGAATCCTGCAGGGGCGGCGCGGCACAAGACCGCGCCCTACGCGGATTGGCAGATACAACCTAGCCGCTTGAGCAGCCCTCGGAGGAGGGCGTTGCACATCGCGAGCCCGGGAATTCAGGGGGTCAGCGGAAATACGCCCGGACCATTCGGCGTCGCGATTCGTCGGCCCTAAGGCCGCGAATTTGCGGCCCACCCAGCAGGAGAGGCCAAGCAGAAAGCTATTTCTGCTGATCGCCTCATTCCTGGGTCGCCACCTTCGCACTCCATCCGTACGCTTGGCGATACGCAACCCCGCACCAGGGATGCGAACGGCGCAGCCGCGGCATCCGATGCCGCTTTCGGCGCAAGGAGCCAGGGTTCTGGTCGGTTTCTTCGTCGCCGAAAGTCGTAGCCCGGTCGCCGCAGGCGAGGTGCCCAGCTCGGCAATCCCAGGCTGCGGCTTGCAGCCGCCGGCTCAACAGCACTCAGAGCGTTACCTCGCTCCGCAACCCAGCATTGACGCCAGACCGAGCCGTGGTTACCCTGACTTGCGGAGCGATGGCGCAACGCGCGACAACGCCATAGAGGACTCGGATGCCAACAATTTCCTCGTTCTACGGCGTCCTAATTCGAATGTACTGGGATGACCACGCGCCGCCGCATTTTCACGCTTCCTATGGCGAAGACGAGGCCTAGTTCGACATTGCGACACTGGCCACCCAGCGCGGGGCCTTGCCTCGGCGGGCCACCGCACTGGTGCTTGAATGGGCTGCCCTACACCGCGGCGAACTCATGGAGGACTGGCAACGATGTCAGACACGGCAGGAACTGCTCAAGATTGCTCCCCTGGACTAAGGTCGCGGGTACCTTGGCGGGTGACGGCAGTACAGGTCGACGCGGACTATACACTCCACGTCACCTTTGCCGACGGAACTGCCGGGCGGGTTCGCTGTGGCGGCGCGATTTGGGGCCCACGACCCGGCGTCTTTGCCGCACTTCGCGATGCTCGCGTGTTCGGTCAAGCTTTTGTCGAACACGGCGCGGTCACTTGGCCAGGCGAGCTCGACTTAGCACCCGATGCGATGTACGACGCCATTACGGCCACCGGCGAGTGGCTATTGACCTAGGCGCTCGGCTACGTTCGATTCTGGACCACGCCCCTGCTGGGAAGCCGCACGAGCAGGCCAGCCGAAGGCCGGCCGCGCGGTGGGGCTTGGCAATCCTAGGCTGCGGCTTGCAGCCGCCGGCAGAAAGGCAGGAACGAGCCGGTTCCTCGCATCGCCGTGCCCCGCCAACCCCCTGCAATAACCCAATGGAATCCTGCAGGGGCGGCGCGGCACAAGACCGCGCCCTACGCGATTTGGCAGACACCACCTAGCCGCTTGAGCAGCCCTCGGAGGAGGGCGTTGCACATCGCGAGCCCGGGAATTGATTCCTGGGTCGCCACCTTCGCACTCCATCCGCACGCTTGGCGATACGCAACCCCGCACCAGGGATGCGAATCGCGCTAGCGACGGCGTCCGACGCCGTTTTCGGCGCAGGCGACTCCGATACGGACAAGACCAACCTACGCCGAAAATCGCAGCCCGGTCGCCGCAGGCGAGGTGCCCAGCTCGGCAATCCCAGGCTGCGGCTTGCAGCCGCCGGCAGAAAGGCAGGAACGAGCCGGTTCTTCGCATCGCCGTGGCCCAGCTTGCCCTGCCACACTCGCTTGTGTAACCTGATCTTGCGGCCTTGCCGAGGGCGAGTCCTCGGTGCCGGACGAGCGGGTGTCCATGCAGGATCGAGCTACACACTCCGACTTGCTGCGCCAGCGCGACCTTGCGCGAAGCGAGCAAGCCTCGCGGGACGATGAACTCCTGGCGCTGCACCGTGCCGTAGTGGCCACCTTGGTGCAAGCCACCGACGCCACGGACATCCTGGCCAAGGCCCGATTGCGCGTGGCCATGTGGCGCGAGCGCCAGCTGTGCGACCCGCTGTACGTGGAGCAGTGGCAGGCCCTGCTCGCCCTTGACCCGGATGCGCTAGCAGCCGCGGTGCTCGCGCCAACCCCCAACGGCAGGGCGATCCGGCAGAACTCGCCTTTTGGCTTCCTGGTCGGGCGACTGTTGCCATGAAACGATCGGACATCGCGCTGCTGCTGCAACGGGCGCAAGCAGTCATCCACCACACTGACTATGTCATCATAGGCTCACTGTCGATCTTGGGCGCCACGGACACGCCGCCGCTCGCCATGCTGGGCTCGATTGATGTCGACCTCTACCCGGCCGACGACCCGCGCCGCGCCGACGAGGTGGGGCGCGCCCTGGGGCTGGGCAGCCCGTTCGAACTCGAGTTTGGCTACTACGCGGATCCCGTGTCGCCGAGCCTCGCTACGCTCCCAGACGGCTGGCAGGCGAGGCTCATCCAGGTCCCATTGGACGGTGGCGTTACGGCATGGTTTCTCGATCCGAACGACGCCGCCATCTCGAAATACGCGCGCTGCGAAGATCGCGACCGGCGCTGGCTGCGGGCGGGTCTTCAGGCAAAAATCTTGTCACTTGCTGTCATCGAGTACCGCCTGCGCAACGAAACGGTGATGCGCGACGGTGAGCTGGAGCGGGCCAGGGCCGCAATGGACGACGACCGCAGTTGGCTCGTGCGCGCAAGCTAAGGGGGCGAGCTCGGCAAGTCGGCAGGCAGGTGGACAGGCTTTGTCGGGTAGCGTTGTCGGCAGCGTGTCTTGCGTGATCGCCGGAGCTGCCGCGAGCTGGGAAGCCGCACGAGCAGGCCAGCCGAAGGCCGGCCGCGTGGTGGGGCTTGGCAATCCTAGGCTGCGGCTTGCAGCCGCCGGCAGAAAAGCAGGAACGAGCCGGTTCCTCGCATCGCCGTGACCCGCCAAGCCCCTGCAATAACCCAATGGAATCGTGCAGGGGCGGCGCGACGGTAGCAGTGCGCTGGCCGCCGCACAGGTCGTGCGCAGCTGGGTCGAAGCGCTGCTTAGCTAGCGCGATCGGGACGTTTTGACCGTGGCCCGCCAACTAGAAGCCGCACGAGCAGGCCAGCCAAAGGGCCGACCGCGGGGTGGGGCTTGGCAATCCTAGGCTGCGGCTTGCGGCCGCCGGCAGACATCCCGGGATACCGCGAAACGACCTAGAGGAATTGAAAACCCGGTGAACACAGCAACCGTGACCTGCCCGAATCACAGGTGTCTGCAGGGACCCGACTACGCACGCGCGCCGCTATTTAGTCTTGTATTTACAACGCTATCTGATCTTCGCTCAACCGCGTGCCAGGGATGTGAATGGCGCAGGCGCGACCAAGCCATGACGCACAACAGACTTCTTCATGTCCCATTAGACACGCCATCTGGTACCATCACCGGGCGGCAGCCATTGCGCCCAACGCCCTGCCCCACCAATCGGCACCCTGAGCCTTGGCTCGCGGCCACTTGAGGTAATGAACCATGTCCTTGATTTCTTGCACGAACTGTCGAGCCATGCACGTCGCACTCGGTCTGGTTTTGCTCGCCGCCCTACCCGCCTGCGGTAGCGACACCGCCGCCGTCGGCACCCCCAGCGCGACCAAAGACGCCTCGTCCGCCGACGTCAGCACCGACCTGGGCGAGCAAGATCTCTTCGCGCAAGACCTCGTCGAAGACGTCGAC
>CAISBR010000006.1 GCA_903883645.1 uncultured Myxococcales bacterium
AAATGGCTGCAATGTTCTGCGTGTCGGGCTTTGCGGGCTGTCGCGAAAGGGCGACAGGTCGTTGCCGTGTCATACCTGCGTAGTGTTCGCTAGTTAGCCTGCCGTCCGGCTTTTTCGACAGCGTGTCGGGTTTTCCAGACACCCCGGAAACTGCGAAGTCCTGCAATTTCGGGGAGTAGAAAATGGCTGAGTAGAAAATGGCTGCATTGTTCTAGCTGCGAGCGGCTAAATCGAGATCGAGCCCTTGCGAAACTGCGTCCGGCCAATCTGCGCGTTGATCAGCACCGCCTTGCCGGCCCGGCTCGCCGCTTGCGCCTTGGCAATCACCTCAGCAAGCTCACTGGGATCGCGCACTTCGAACCCCACGCCGCCCAAAGCCTCGGCCGCCTTGTGGTAGTCGGTTCGCCGCAGCTCGGTGCCGACGCCATCGCCCAGCACGTCGACCTGCTCGCGGGCAATCTGCATCCACGACGCATCGGTGCCGACCACGGCGATGATCGGCAGACCATGACGCACATAGGTATCGAATTCAATAAGCGAATAGCCCAGCGAGCCGTCGCCGTAGACAATCCAGGTCTGGGCATCGGGCCGCACGCACTGCGCGCCGATGGCAAAACCGGCGCCCACACCCAACGTACCGAAAACACCGGGATCGAGCCACGACAGCCGCCGCCGCGGTCGCAAGATATACGAGGCCGTCGCCACAAAGTCGCCGCCGTCGACCACCAGCACCGAGTCGTCGGGCAGCACCGCCTCGATGGCCTGGCACACCGCCAAAGGATTGCAGAATTCGTCGGCCGGCGCCGCGGCTTCGAGCTGAATCTCGGCATCGCGCTTTTGGTCACCCTCGCGCAACTCGGCCACCCAACTGGTAAAATCGGTGCCACTGGGCCAACGCCCGGCGATCGCCTGCACAAAGCGCCCCGGCTCGGCGTGAACGGCCAGATCGGGCTTGCGATTGAGCAGCAAATCCTCGCGGCTGCGGTTGGCACTGACGACAAACATGCGTCGAGTCAGATGCTTGCCGTAATCCAGCCGAAAGTCAGCGGCCACACCCAGCAGCAGCACCACGTCGGCCTGCTTCAGCGCGTTCTTGCGGCCGTGGCGCAGTTGCAGCGGATGCCCCGCGCCCAGCAGGCCACGCCCAACACCAGATAGAAACACAGGAATCCCAATGCGTTCGAGCGCAGCGGCAATCGCCCCCGCTTCGCTAGGAATCTGCAGCGCGCCTGAACCAAGCAGCACTACCGGCTTTTTGGCCTTGCTCAGCCGTTTGACCGCCTCGGCCACTTGGCCCGACGAGGCCTCGACCGGGCGCAAGGGCGGCGGTTCAGCGATAACCGCGCTATCCAGCCCGGCAAACAAGCGCTTAGAATGAAATTTCAGATAAAGTTCAATGGCTTTATCGGTCAGGCTCGCGTCCTTGCCTGCCGCCGACTTGGCGCCGTACCACATGCGCACGACCTCGGGCGGGTACAGCAAATCGACCGGGCACTCGACAAATACCGGCCCCGGCACGCCCTCTTGCGCGATATCAAAGGCCATCTCGAGCATAGGCACCAGATCGCGCACCTTGCGCGCCGCGCCCATCCACTTGACGTGCGGCCGCATCAGCGCCAACTGGTCGATATCTTGCAGAGATCCGCGCCCGCGCAGCACCGTGGCCGACGCGCCGCCCAGCAGCACTAGCGGCGACTGCGCCATCTGCGCGTTTTTGACCGCCGTAATCGTGTTGGTCAGGCCCGGCCCCGCCGTCACCGCCGCGACACCGGGGATGCCCGTCAGCCGCGCCACTGCATCGGCCGCGAACACAGCATTGACTTCGTGGCGGGTATCAACCACGCGAATACCAAGCTTTTTTGCCTCGACCAGGATCGGCGAGATGTGCCCGCCGCACAGCGTAAACAAGTGCTTGACGCCGCGCCGTTGCAGCACCTGCGCCACCAGGGTTCCTCCGTTCATCTTCGCCTCCAAGTTCGCCTAGTTTCGCAGGTTTACCATCCGCTGGCAATCGTGCTAACCCCGGTTGAGCACTACACGCAAGACCTCGACCGACACGGCCAGCGGCTCCGACAGCAGCGGTCGCTGCGCCAACTGCGCCAGTTCGGGCGGCAATTCTAGCCTTCGCCCCGTAAGCCGCTCGAGTTCTTCAGGAAATTTGGCCGGATGCGCCGTCGCCAAGAACACGCCCACCTCGCCCGGCCGCTGCACCCGCCGCAGCACCGCAGAGGCTACCGCTGCATGGGGGTCCACAAGCTGGCCGATAGCAAATAACCTCATGATTTCGTTGCGTGTATCGTCGTCACTCGCCCAGCCCCAACGCAGCGCCGCTTGCGCCCCCGCCTGGCCACCCAGCAGGTGATCGATGCGCTCCCAGTTGCTCGGCGCGCCCACATCCATCGCATTCGACAGGGTCGCTACACTGGGCCGCGTGCGATAAGCCTGTCCATTGAGGTAGTCGGGTACCGTCGTATTGGCATTGCAGGCCGCCACCAGCCCAGCCAGCGGCAGGCCGAGCGCTTGGGCATACAACGCCGCGCAAAGATTGCCAAAATTGCCACTTGGCACGCAAATTAGCGGCGCTCGGGTCTCGCCCTGCTGCCGAAGCTGCGCCACCACCAGCGGGAAGTAGCACAGCTGGGCCAAGATCCGCGCAATATTGATGGAATTCGCCGAAGTTAGACCGTGCCGCCGCGACAGCTCGGCATCGGCAAAGCAAGCCTTGACCAGCGTTTGGCAGTCGTCGAACGAGCCCGCTACCGCCAGCGCCTGAACATTGTCGCCCAGCGTAGCAAACTGCCTTTCTTGTTGCGAAGATACGCGCCCCGCGGGGTACAGCACCACCGCCCGCATCCCCGGCACATGCCAAAACGCCTGCGCCACCGCCGCGCCCGTATCCCCGCTTGTAGCAGTCAGAATCGTGCGTTGCGCCCCTTCGCCGTCGTGCAGCCGCAGCAGGCGGGCCAGCAGCCGCGCGCCAAAATCCTTAAAGGCCAGCGTGGGGCCGGCGTGCAGTTCTAGGCACCAGCGGTCGGGCTCGACTTGTCGCAGCGGCACCGGAAACGAAAATGCATCGCGCACAGCCACTTGCAAGGGCTCCGACCCAAACTCGTCGCCGATCAAGCGTTGTATCAACTCGACGGCTAGGTCGGGCCAGGGCAGGGCGAGCAGGGCATCCCAGTCGGCAAAGCGCGGCAGATCGGGCGCATACAGGCCACCATCGCCGGCAAGGTTCGCCACCATCGCTTGGCGAAAAGTCTTGTGGTCTAAGGGATTGCGCGTGCTATGCAACTGCATCAGGCCACCTTGGTTACAGCCGCTCAATGCGGTCGATGGCGCCGAGCTGCGCGGCCTGGCACACCTGGGCATCGGCGCTGTGGCCATATGCCGTAAAACCGTTGGCCAAAGCCACACTTACAGCCTCTACTTTGGCGGCTTGGCACACGGCAAACACGGCGGGGCCGGCACCCGACAGGCTACAACCCAGCGCACCAGCAGCCAAAGCCCCGGCCTTGGCTTGGGCAAACCCCGGCACCAGCGCGGCGCGATGCGGTTCCGCCAGCAGATCGCGCAACGTAGCTTGAATCAACAAGAAATCGTGGGTCTGCAGCGCCAGAATCAGTCCTGCCAGGTTGCTGGCGTGCTCGACCGCCAACTGCGCGCTCACTTGCTGGGGCAGCACCGCCCGCGCGTCTCTAGTTTTGACGGCAAAATCAGGGCTTGCCACCACTAGCAGTAGCTCAGCCGGCCAGGCTACCGCCCGCGGACCCAGCGGCGTGAGCAGCTGCAGCCCGCCAAGCAGGCACGGCGCCACATTGTCGAGATGGCCGGCACCCGTGGCGTGCGCCTCAGTCTGTCTAGCAATATCAAGAACTTGCAAAATGCGTTTGGTGCGACTCCGGCCTGGATCGAGCAGCTCGCAGGTCGCCACGGCGGCCGCCACCGCGCTCGCGCTCGACGACCCCAGGCCACTACCGGCCGGCAAGCCCTTGTCGAGCGTCACACTCAACGCAACATCGTCCAAACTCAAGCGTTGCCGCACCAGTCTCGCGGCGATCATGCACAGATTCTCGTCGGGGTGGCCGGGCACCGCGCTGGCAAAGCGCCCCTCGATAGTCAGCGCATCGCAGTCCGCGTAGGTGACAGTGACCCGATCACGCCAAATCCCCGGGGTCTGCGGCTGCAGGGCCATACCCAGCACATCGAAGCCCGCGGCCACATTGCCAATTGAAGCCGGTGCAGTAACGCAGATGCGCGACGCTGAGCTCATCGGACCGCCGTGCCAAGACGCGAGCTTGGCGACTAGCGGTGTATAGCGCGGGTCCGTCTGGCCGACAACCGGGTCGCAAAACCGCAGCGGCGCTTGCTCACGACGCCGGGGCAGCGCTAGAGTGCCAAGGTGGCCCGCCAGCGCGCTTGGTGAGCGCACTGCAACCCGGCCCCGTCGAGGTAACTATGTCGCCGATCCGTTTGCCCTATTTAGCCATCTTGTTAGGTGCAGGCGCCTTGCTGTCGGCAGGTTGCTCGACGTCATCGACCGGCGGCGGCAGTGGCACGACTGTCTCCGATACCAGCACAACCAGCGACGGCAGCGTTGTGGGCGATGGCAAGAGCCCGGTCGACACCGTCAACGACGACGTCGCCAAACCCGATAGTTCGGGCGATACAGGCAAAGTTGAAGACAGCGCTGGCGGTGATGCGGTCACCGATGCAACGGCGGACGATGCCGCGCAACCCGATGGAAGTGCTGGCGAAATCGACACTGCCGCCGATGCTGGACCGGCCGATGTGGACCCCGGTGTGGGCAGCTGCGCAGGAAATTGCGGCTCGTACCTTTTTAACAGCGACTGCCACTGCGATGCGTATTGCGTCGAGTCGGGCGACTGCTGTGCCGACTACGAGGCGCTCTGCACCTGCAAGGCCGACGCCGACTGCGACACGGGCGACAAGTGCAAGCCGGGCGTGTGTGTGCTGGGCATGTGCGACTCGAACGACCTCGACTGCGGCGACGACAACTACTGCACAGCCGACAGTTGCGACAGCGCGACCGGTAAGTGCAGCAACGTGCCCGAGGCGGATGGCACCGAGTGCGATCCAGCGGTGGAATGCAAGGTCGGCGAGTGCAAGGCCAGCAAGTGCAACGTAGCCGGCCCGGCCGCCGATGGCGACTTGTGCGCCGATGGCAATCCGTGCACCGACAGCGATGGCTGCGTCGCGGGCAGCTGCGTGGGTGGCGGCCCAGCCGATTGCGACGACACCGACGAGTGCACGGCCGACAGCTGCGACCCTGGCAGCGGCTGCCTGCACAAGGCCTTGCCCGCGACCACCATCTGCGACGACGGCGAGACCTGCACGGTGAACGACCTGTGCACGGTCAACGGCTGCGAGGGCACGGGCCAACCCGACGGCACACCCTGCGACGACGGCGAGAGCTGCACCACCGGCGACGCCTGCGACACGGGCTTGTGCTGGGGCAAAGACGCCGCGGACGGTGCGCCGTGCGACGATGGCGATGCGTGCACCAGCAACGACAGCTGCAGCTGGGGCTACTGCAACGGCGACAGCCAAGCCTGCGACGACAAGAACGACTGCACATTCGACAAGTGCGACTCGAAGACGGGAGCCTGTGCGTACGAAACCGAGGCCGAAGGCTCGTGGTGCAGCGACGACAATCCCTGCACCAGCAACGAGGGCTGCGTGTCGGGCCAGTGCGTCGGCACCGACGACTCGGGCGCGTGCGACGACGGCAACCCCTGCACCGCCGACAAGTGCGACGGCGCCAACGGAGCCAAGAACTGCAGCCACGCCGCCATCGGCGAAGGCTCGACTTGCGACGACAGCGACCTATGCACTATCAACGACGTGTGCACCTCGGGGGCCTGCGTGGGCAAGGGCGGCAGCTGCACGACCAGCTACAGCGACGCCTTTGACTGCGCCTCGACCAGCAGTTGGTCGCTTTCGGCCGCGGCGGGCTCATTCAAGTCGGCCTGGGCGATCGACGGCACGCCGAACCCGCCGCAACCCAAGTCGGGGGCCTGCTCGCTCAACTTCAACAACGGCACCAACTTTGACGACAACGTCGCAGTCGATGGCACGGCCACCTCGCCCAGCATCGCGCTGCCTGCTACCGGCAAGGTTCGCCTGAGCTTTTGGTCGTGGCACGACACGGAGCTTTCGAGCAACTACGACACGCGCACTGTGGCGGTTTCGGCCGACCAGTTCAGTTCGACGCCAGTGCAAAAGCAGCTCGAGAACGGCGACCCCGGCCAGCAGTGGCTGTTTCAGACCATCGACCTTACCGCACTAGCGGGCAAGTCCGTGCAGATTCGCTTCAGCTTCGACTCGATCGACGCCGCCAATAACGCAGGGGCTGGCTGGTTTATCGACGACGTGAAGATCGACGTGCTTCCTTAGGCTTTGCCCATGCCCAACCCCTGGTTAGTGCGGTGGGCGGCGAGCCTGCTGGCAGGATTGCTGCTGCTTGTTAGCAGTGCGGCCGAGGCGCGTGCGCCCGCTGCCAAGGCTAGTAAGTCGGCGAAGGCCACGGCCGACAAGACCAAGGCGAGCAAGGGTAAGACAGCGAAAGGCAAAGCTGAAAAGGGCAAGGGCGAAAAGGGCAAGGCTGAAAAGGGCAAGGCTGAAAAGGGCAACGGCGACAAGTCAAAGGGGGCCAAGTCAAAGGGTGCCAAGTCAAAGGGTGCCAATTCAAAAGCAGACAAGAGTGACGACGACGATAAACCTCTGACTGCCAAAGAGAAGAAGCGGCAAGATAAGGAACGCAGCGCGCTGAAGAAGGCTTGCGAAGACAAGAAGGTGGCGCGAACGGCCAAGTGCAAGCGGTTCGCCAGCGACCAGAAGGACCGGCAGGCTGAAGCCGACGCCGCGGCGCTCGACAAGAAATGCAGCGACAAGAAGAACAAGAAGCTGAAAGAATGCAAGGTGTTGGTGGGCAAGGGCAGCAAGGCCGAGGCCGACCCGTGCGGGCGCAAGTATGGGCGGCCGCGCAAGAAAGAGTCGGTGGCCAAGTTTGCCAAGCGTTATGGTGTCAGCGAAGCAGCAGTTCGTAAGTTCAACGACTTGGGCGAAGGCAAGGTCAAGCTGAAGGCGGGCAAGCGCTACTTGGTGGCGAAGTCGCCGCACGACGGCGTGGTGCTGGTGGGTGGGGTGCAAATGCCGCTGAACGGCAGCACTTTTCGCCTGCGCCGGCCGCAAAACGCGTGGGGCAAGCCCATCCTGGTCGAGGCGCTGCAGCGGGCGTCGGCAGCCGTGCAGATGCAGACCCCGCAGCTGGCTACTGTAATGATTGGTGATTTGGCGAAAGAAGGCGGCGGATGTTTGCCGCCCCACAAAAGCCATCGCGGTGGGCTCGACGTCGACGTGGGCTATTACTTGCGCGGCGGCGTGGAGCCCAGGGTGCTGGCCGACGCGACGGATGCGACGCTCGATGCCGACCGTTCGTGGCAGTTCCTCAAGGCGATCATGGCGACGGGGCGGCTGCAATATGCCTTTGTGCACTATAGCTTGCAGCCCGCGCTGTACCAGGCGGCGCTGCGGGCCGGCGAGACGCCCGAGTCGTTGCTCAAGCTGATCCAGTATCCGCGGCCGCAAGAGCGCAGCCAAGAGACGCCGATTCGCCACCTGGCCGGGCACGACGACCACACGCACATTCGCCTGACGTGTGGCGACGAAGCCTGTGAATTGTCAGAAGAAGCGAAGCAGAAGATGGCGGGCGTGCGGATCGAGATGCTGGGGGGGCCGGCCGATGAGTCGCGCACTCGACCTCGCCGTGCGGCCAGGGTCGGCTTTGGTGTGATGCCCTAAGGTCCGCTTACTTAAGACAACCAGCCAAGAACGGCCACTTATCCAGTGCTTGCGCGGCCTGTAGACGCTGATCGGCGCCGGGAAGTGCGGTGCGATCGCCAAAGACGGCATAGCTGGGCGTGCCGGCAAAGCACCAGTACAAGACGCCGGGTTCTAGGGGCTTGCCGCCCGCATCCAGACCGGTGCGACACTCGACGCTTTTGCCGCGGGCGACCTCGCGCAGCTTGACCGCGGCGGCGACATGACGCTTAAGTGTTACGAAATTGCTAGCAAGTTCGCGGTTGAAGCACTGCGCCGCGGCCTCGCCCGCATGGGACTTGAGCCAGGCTGGTCGGTCGAAAGTAACCTGTTCGTGGGCATGGCCAGCCTCTTCATCGGCGTAGGCGAGCCCCTTGTCGGGCCCCGCTTGCCAGGCGCACAGCAGGGCGGCATTGGCCTCGCAATTCGGCAATTTCTGGCCACTATACTCGGGGTTGCACTCGTTCGACGCGGGCCACAGCAGCAGCCGCGCCCCCGTGCCGTCGGGCGTCGTCAGCAGCCGGTGATACAGCACCGACATGCGCTCTTTGAACTCGTGGCGGCAGTGCGGGCACGACATGTCGAGCATCTCGACCAGAGTCTGCCGGCCCGGCGCGGCCTTGGCGAGCACCAGCGACGCGCCATCCGGCGGCATATCCTGCGAAGTATACTGTAGTGAAGACATGCAGTTCTTGGCCGGGCACGCCAGCATCACCTCGCCGCGGGCCTGAATCAGCGGTGCGCCATCCGTGCGCTTTTGCTGCAACCGGCGCTCTTGCTCGGTAAAATAGAAGTCGGTGCCCACACTTACGATAAACCAGAAGCCGATGCCCAGGGCCACCGTGGCGGCCACTTGGCGCTTCCATGCTGGGCCCTGGGTGCGGGCCAGGTCGCGCATACGGTTGCCCATATGGCTCCAAGCCAGGCCCACCACCAAGCAAAACGCGGCGTTCGAAGTGTGCATCGCCAGGCACATCGTACACTTGGTGCCCAGCTGCACTAGGCCGATGTACAAGTAGACCAGCGTGCCACCCAGATCGATGAGCGCGAGCAGCACCAGCAGCGAAAATACGTGGGCCGCCACCTGCCATGCCCCCGTCGCCAGCGCTCCAGCGAACACCAGCGCGGCGATAAAGGCGATGCCCATGGTGGCCATGCCCCAGTTCGCCACCGGCACGCCCAGCAGCTTGCCCGCGTCGGAAGTCAGCGCCGTCTTACACGAATCGCCCTTGCCCTGCGCCGTGGCGGCACACGACGATGGCACGCCGGTATCGAGACCTATAGCCAGCTCGTGGTGGCGTTGGCTGGCGCTCATGCCCAGGCCCATGCCGATCCCAGAGACCAGCACGAGGGCAAATACCAGAATGTATTCGATAGCTTTCGACACGTGCACCGATCTTTGTCGCCAGAGCTACGGCTCGCCTAGGCAAGCGCGCAACGTCTTGACGCGGTTAGGACATTCTTCGCGGCCGAGCAAGAACGCGAGCGCCTGCTGGCAGGTGGGATGGCTCGCCCCGTACTTGGTACAAACTTGTTGAGCTAGCACGGGTAGTTGCGTGGAACATGCCGCAAGGGGCTGCCGATCCAGCATGGCCTGCGTCAAGCGACTGTCTTCGGCAGGCCACGACACGGCCAAGGCAGCCAGTGCCGCCACTGTGCCCGCCACCGCGTACCACGGGTCAAACGTGCGCTTCGCTTCGGGCAGGGCCCAGCCAAGACCCAGTAAACTGACGAATTGTGCAATTGTTTGAGGGCGTTTATTGGGGTCGGCTTGCAGCGCAGCTTGCAGCGTACGCGCCACTTCGGGCCATTTCGACACGAGCGACCAGGCCGCGGCGGCGCGCTCATCGGGCACGCGGTCTACGGGTGCTAGGCGAGCGGCCCGGCTGGCAGCCAAGTCGTCGGTCGGCCACGGCGTGGTACCGGTCAGCGAAAAATACACAAACAAAGCCAGGCGATACACGTCGGTACGGGCGTCGGCCGCCTGCCCACCCAACTGCTCGGGAGCGGCAAAGCGCAGGCGCGGGCCCGGCACTAGCGGAGTAGTGCCTAAGAAATCAAGGACTTTAATGTCAAGATCGCCAGCGGCATTCAGGTCAACCCACACGCTATCGGGGGCCAAATTGCCGTGGGCCACGCCAGAAAAGTGGGCAGTTTCAATGCAGTGGGCCAGCGTGCGCACCACATGGCGGGTCGCCTCGTCCCAGGCGCGGGCGGCCATGTAGCTGTGGCGCTGCTGACCGATGCGCACAATCTCGTCCCACCGCCGCCCTGCCGGCCGTTGCACCAGCAAATGTGCTGTTCCATCAACGCCTTGCCAGTCGCCGAGCACCTTGGGGACGCAGGGGTGCTGCACCTTTTCTGTGGCCAACGCCTCGCCCTGCAGCCACGCGCCGGCCTGCGCCGGGTCGACCGGAATGGGGTATGACTTGGCAAGAGCCGGCGCACCTTGGCAGCGCGCGGGTTGCACCACCGCTGGCGCCGAACCTGGCAGCGGCGCGCCGGCCAGGGCGACATCGTTGCGATCGAGGCGGATCACCCGACCCTCGTGCGGCTGAGCAGGGCGTCGAGTACGGCGACGGTGCGCTTGCGGTCGAGGTCGTGGTTATGCGGGCGGCGCGTGCAGCCCACGGAGCGGCAGCACTTGGCGCACGACGACTCGCAGTCGCAACCGGCCAAGATCTCGCGGGCCGCGGCCAAAATCGCCTGCAAGTCCTTGGCATCGTCGATATCGTCGAGGCAGCCCAGCCCCTCGGGATGGCGGTCGTAGAACACGATGCCGGCCTTGCCGTCGAGGTTCATCTCGTAGCCGACGCCGATGAAGTCGCTGGCGCCCAAGAAGAAATAATCGAGGCAGTCGCGCAGCACGTGGGTCAGCGTGTGCAGCACCACTTCGTCGGCCTCGGGCGGGCAGACCACCCAAGCGCGGGTAACAAAACCTTGCGAAATAAGTGGTTGCTGGAGCATCTGCTCGTGCAGCCGTTGCAGCGAGTCGGTGTTGCCGCTTGTGCCCGGCGTGCGCGTGTGGCCAAAAAAGTGCACGCCGTGGTGGCTTAGCTGCAGCTGCACCGCGCACCGAAGCGTTTCTAGGCCCTTTTGCCCGCCATAGCGCTGGAACCGCACGTCGAGCGGGCCACTACCGTGGCGCTTGAACTGCATGGCGCGAATCGGCGTGGCGGTCATGGCCGACGATTCGACTTGCAGTTGGCGCTGTTTCGGCTGGCGCGGATCGGCTACGACCTTATAGCGGCGGCCCGCGCGCTGGATGATGGCGCCGTCGTAATAATCGACATCGAGGAGAGGCGCGGGCACCTTAAACGTTAAACCTACAGACGGATCGCGCAGTTCCGCAGTCTCGTAGTTGGCGCTGCGGTCGGCCGTCGCTGCGCCCTGGGCCCGACACAGCTGCACAATCTGCGGCTTCTTCGGGTCGGCCGGATTGGGGCGCCACGCCTCGAATCGCTCAAAATTGCGCGAGTTATCCAAGCTTGCCAGCACCTGATCGGCCACCTCGGGCGAGAAGACTTGCCGCAATCGCTCGACGTCGCAAAATCCCTTGTCGAGGGCCGCGCGCATGTGCACCCGCGCCTGGAGCAATAGACCCTGCGGCGTAGCGCTACCACCAGGAACTGCGGAGAGAATTCGCGGAAAGCGCGAGGTATCGTACCAAGCCGGCCACCAGCTGCGACGGGCGCGGAACTGCTCCACCAGCAGCTGACTGAGCGGATCATCGGCAAAAAGCAAGTATTCGTGAGCGGGCGCAAGGGCTTCGGGATAGTAGCGGCGATGCCCCAGCACGTGCCACGCGGACCGCGGCCCCACACGCGCCAGCAGCACCTCGGCGGGTTGGTCGGGTTGACTCTGCTCGGGTGGCGGCCACGGCGCCCACGGCTCGCCCAGCAGCGATGCGTTCAAACGCAGAGAAGGATCGGGCACTTCGGTAACAAGGCGCTCGCACCCGTCGCGAATACCCAGCAGGCCAAACGTCGAGGTCGATTTGTGATCGACCCGCGCCGGATCGACGACAAAGCGCCGCACCGCCCGCGAAGCTGCGCCACTGGCATCGTTTTCGCCGGCCGTAGCGAGCACCCGCACTGTGCCCGTGGCCACACGCTCGGCCACTTGCTGCAGCACCTGCGGCGACAGGTTGCCGGCGAGCAGCAGCTGCGGCGGTGTCGCCCCGCGCAGGGCCATCAGGCGGTATACTACAAAGCGCAGGCGCGCAACCTCTGGACCATACAGCTGATCCAGGTCGTCGACTACCACCAGCTTCAGGCGCCCAATGATCGGAAGCGCCGCCGGATCGATGGTCTCGTCTAAGAAACGCTCAAGATCGTCTAGCGATACGAGCCATAGGTCGGCGGAGCGCGGCGGTACCCCGTCGTCGAGAGTGACCGCCGCACCAGCGCTGATGCGCTCGCACAAGGCCCTAGCATGCAACAGGTTTTGCCGCACGGCCTCGCGCGTTGGCGTAATGACCGCGCACGAAGCACCCGTAGCCAGGGCCATATCGATGGCGCGCAACAGGGCCGCTGTCGTACGCCCCGTGCCCGCCGGACCTGCCAGAGCCACCGCCGGCACCTCGCTCAACTCGTCGAGCAGTCGCGCTTGGTAAGGGTACAGATCTAGACCGAAACGCTGGTCCGCCGCGCGCGGCCCCTTGCGATCACGGCGAATCTCGGGCAGCGACTCCGCCTCGACTGGGCTACCCAGCCAACGGTGCAAGGCGTCAATCCGCCGCTCAAAGGGCGCCTTGGGCAGAGCAGCTTCGCTCGACGGGGCACGCCGCGCTTCGGGCACGGGCCGCACCGGATGGGTCGAGCCGAACAGCACGCCAAGCAAGGCTGCGTAACTAAAGGCCCACAGCGTGTGCTGCTGCGGCCCCTTGCCGATAATGGACGAGAGATCCATCCCCAGCACCACCAGCGTTGCCACGACCAGACCGACGATGGCCAAGGTCCTGAGCATCCAGCGCAATTCGAGCAGCGGCGAGCCGTCAGGCGCGATCCCCAGATACAGGAACAGCCGCGGAATCGGCGCCTCGCGCGGCCCCGGCTGGTGCAGCTGCGAGAACGCCAGCCACATCACCGGAAACAGCGCGATCACCAAGATTTCAGCCATGATTGCGGCGTTCAGCGTGCCCGGCATGCCGCCAATACGGTGCTCGGCAATCAAG
Organism: uncultured Myxococcales bacterium; assembly: GCA_903883645.1. Taxonomy (GTDB): domain Bacteria; phylum Myxococcota_A; class UBA9042; order UBA9042; family UBA9042; genus SXRM01. The sequence goes on from CAISBR010000006.1 coordinate 13,016, forward strand.
CCAAGCTGCTGCAGCGTGGCAATGGCCGCCCCCACCAGCAGCGTCGTTGCCGCCGAAAAATACCACAGCGGGCCGTGCCCCGGGCGCAGCCAATCGGGCCCAGCCTGCACTGCTAACAGCCAAGCAACGATGAGTACGCTTGAAATTCCAGCAATATACAAGAGCAGTGTCGCTGCCGTCATGGAACCCGCCCCGCCTGTGCCGGCCGCGACATCGCCGCGAACACGTCGCTTACGCCCAGGTGCAACTGCAGCGCGCCCACCCGGTCGCTAGGCACCGCATCCGACAGCCGCTGTGGCAGCACTACCATCGTGTCGGCGCCGAACTCGGGCGGCAGGTAATCACCAAGCCTATCCAGCATTTGCTGAATGGCCAGACCGGTGGGGCCGAGGGCCACGTCGCGCAACTCGGCGCGCTGGTCAAACGGAATTTGCTCGCGGAAACTGCCGTAGGCGACCTCGCACTGCTTCATCAGCGCGTCGCTGTTCATAAAACCAAGGCGCTGTCGCCAGTTGGGCTGAGCCAGCTGCGCCTCATACTCGGCAAAAAGCGGTGAGGCGTCGGCCACTTGCTCGGCCTTGGCATAGAACTCTTCGGGCAGGCGGATGTCGGACTCAAAGGCCGAATCCGAAGCCATGCGCAGCCTTTCGGGCTTTTGGTACTGCTGCTGCAGGTCGCTGAGCGTATCGTGCACCGACCGCAGCCATACCAGCTCGCTGCGCACCACCTCGGCCGCAAACCGCACCATGCGCTGATTCAGTACCGCACCGATATCCGCGATCTGCCTCTCGATAAGCCGTGTCCACGCTGTGCGATAGGCCTGCCGCGCCGTCTGTTCGTCGGCCCGCAGCCGCCGGAGCTGGGCCTGGGCCAGCCGTGCCCGCACCGCCGAAATACCAGCACCTGCCAAAACGACCAGCACGCCCACGCCGCCAGCACCTAGCGGAGCCTGGACCCCCAATGCCCGGAGCCCAGCGGCGCTCGACAGACCCACCGTAGTGCCGATCGCCAGCGACCAACCACCAAAAAGTAGGTGCGAGTCGTCGTGTGCTGCCAGCGCCGTCTCAAGGGCCAGCACCGCCGCCCGCACCTGCGCCGAATCGGGCGGGTCGAGCTGCAGCGCCTGCCGTGGCCCGTGCTGGCTGCCAGCGTGGTCCGGAAAGGTCAGCTGTTCTTGCCAGCCGTCAAGCCGGGCAATCACCCCGGCCAGCGCCGCAAAACTGGCCTGCTCAAGCGCGGCATCGACCCATCGCCGCAGCTCGCCTTGCCATGCCAGCGCCTTTTCGCGCAGGTCGCTGCCATGGCGCTTGAGCACATCTTCGAGTTTCTGTGGCAGTTCGCGCACTTCGCGGCGGGCGCGCTGGTGCAAAACCTCTTCGTCCGCTAGCGGTTGCCCATCGTCGTCGCCGCCCACAATGCGCACCGCGACTTTTTCGCCCAGGCTGTGCGCGCGCTGGCTCAAGGCCTCTTGCACGTCGTGATCGGGCGCAGCCGGCGGGTCGGCCAAACGCGGCGCAGTTTGCCCACGGCCACCCTGCTGCAACGCATCGACCATCCGCTCGACTACGCGCGAAGCCAGACGCCGAGCCAAAACCCGTTGCACCATTGGCGCTTGGAAGCGGGCAGCCTGCGCCAACGTCACGCGCACGCCGCCGTACATACTCACCCATTGCTGCCACGACTCGCGTGCCCGATCCGAACGGGCTAGATCCGTAAGCATTCCAAGCAGATTTGCCGCCGACCGCTCGCGCTCGCGCCAGACCAGTTCGCGGTAAGCCAGTGCCGCAGGCACCACGTGAATCGCCGATACCCCCAAAGGTAGCGGTTCAGCCACATCATTTTCTTCGAACAGGCCGATTACCACCCGTGCCCACGGCGTGCGCCCCGGCTCAGCCCCTTGCAGCACGCTCAGTGCCAGCTGCATCGCTGCGACGTCGTGAGCGAGCACAATCTGCGCAAAACCGCCTTCGTGGCGCCGCGCGCCCAGCATGGCCCGCACTTGCCCTGCGGCGCGCTGCTGCACGTCGGGCTGCTCCAAGTCGCCGAGAACCCACAACATCTGCGCCCCACCGATGGTACCCAGGCGCGCCTGGATCTCTTCGACGGCGGGCATCAGTGTACCGCTGGTCACGGCGACCTGGACCGGTATGCTCACGGCGACTCCTTGGAACTGTGCAGGCTACTTAAGCAATCTACTTAAGCTGCGTCTGCAGCAGCCCAATGGTCTTCTCGTCGGCGGTGCGCCCCTCGGAGCCGGCATCGAACAGCCAGTCGTCGAGCTTGCCCTGCACGTTGGCGATGCGTCCGGGTTCTTGCTGCAGCAGTTCGCTGGCCGCACGGTCGACCGGCCCCCGCACTGCCTCGGGCAGCGCCGCGAATTTCTGCAAACTTTCGCCCAGTCCCGTGCCCAACTCAAAGTCGCGACCGCGATACGACAGCTTCCACGCGCCATACAGCTCCGTCACAAAGCCGGCTGCCAGCGCCCGCGCCAGTTGCCCAGCAGAAGCCGCCGACTGCCGCAACAACGCATCGTCATCTGCGCGCTTCTTGCGGGCCAACTCCTCTTCGTACGCTTTCTTATCGGCCTGCCACTTGCGGCGTGCGCCCAGCGACAACCCCGGCAAACCAAGCGTGGGATTATCGTGGAAGCCCTTATTCTCCCACCGCGAATCGACATGCATGGGGTGGCCACGGCCCGACTCGTTGGCTTCGAAGTCGTACGAAGTGGCCAGGTCGTCTTGCACATCGCGCCACGCATAGAGCGGCACACCTAGGGTTGCCTGGTAAAACGCTATAATATCATGCGAATTCCAGTCCTCAAGCATCGAGAAGCCGCTCGCCGCATCCTTGAGCGCGCGCGCCACCGCCGGCGATTTGTCGAGCAGCTTGTGGTCCACGCCGTAAAACCGCGGTCGATAGGGCTTCTTGCCCGCACCCGCAAGCACCGCCTCGTCAAAACGCGCGAGCGGCACCGACATCGACGCGACAAAGCCCAGCTTGTCTTTCAGGTACGGCTCGATGGCATTGAGCTCAACTTTCTCTAAGTCTTTCGCAGTCATCCAGGCCACATTGCCCAGCTGGCTCATGCGGATTTCCATCTCGAGCGCGCTGAATAAGTTCATACCCTTATCGACATCAACAAAGCGCTGCATCTTCTCGCGCATCTGCTTGTCGATGCGGTCGATGATGCCGGCCAGCACATCGTCCGAATTCGCCTGCGCTCCCGCTGTGTTACCACCCGAAGCCGCTTGGTCGAGCACTTCGTTCACCTTGGCCAACACCTCGCCGGTATCGACCACAAAATCCTCTTCGACCAGCACCTTATACGCCAAGTGCCACTGCCGCAGCTTGTTGCGTGCGTCGTGGAACACCTCGTTGCCCAGGTGAAATTCCGCGATATCTTCGTCCGTCTTGCCAATATCGGGCACGGCGGCGCCACGGCTGCGGCAGTTCTCGGCCTGGGCGCGCAGGTGCTCGACTTGGCTCAGACCCTTCTTGGCGATCACCCGGAACAGATCCGCCCTTTTTTCAGCGTGTTGCCGTAGTGCGCGGTTGGTCTGATGCCAGAAATCGATGACCAGCGCGTCGCCCGCGGCTTGCTCCAGGCGTTGGAATTCGCGCACTGCCGAAATACGCGCTTCGTCAAAGGCTTTCTCTTTGCCGATCAGCTTTTTGGCGGCCGTCGACAGCCGCTCTTCGGCGCTGGCAATGCGCTTGCGCACCTCGGGCAGATCCACATCGTATTCAATCGGTTCCGGCGGTTTGCGCGCCAGATAGGCCACCGAGTCGATGTCGGCCGACGGCAAGAAACACCAGTCGAGCAGCGTCGCATCCTCCTCGTCGACACCCGTGCGCAGGTCTTGATTGCGCGCCAACTCGTTCAGCCGCACCAAGAAATAGCGCTGCTGCAGCGGCGACGCTTTGAAATCGCGGAAGAATTTGCTCAGGTACTGACCCGACGCGATGTCGCGCGCGAGCAGCTGCGCCTTCTTGTCGACCGTCTGCTTGCCCGCCTTGTAATCGCGGCCCAAGTTCACCCGCGCATGGTTCAAGGTCGGGTTTTCAGGCGTAATTGCCGGTGCATTGATGGTGGCGATCACCACTTCGGACTTCAGCCCCTCGATCTCCGCATTCAGGCGGGCGCGAAATTCGTCGAGTAGGTTCGACTGCCCCACACGCAACTCAGCGATATCGGTAAACATACCGCGCTTCTCGGCCTCGCTCTCTTGGCGCGCCTCGTACTCGACAAAGCGTTTGAATGCCTCGTCAATACGGCGATTTTGCTCGCTTTCGGCCAGATCCAAGAACTCGCGGCCGCTGAGCACCAAGTCGTCGGCCACGCCCGAGCCAGTTGGCGGCTTGCCCACCACCAAACGCTCAACCAATTCAACGGTCTTGCGCCGGGCAAAGTAGCGCACCAGCCGCTCGCGCGGAAATTCGAGCACCGACGAGCCCATCGAGCCGTACTGCACCGCAAAGTGGCCATCCGACGGCTCGCTCTGCAGCTGGGCGAAGTTGTCGCCCTCGCGGTCTTGGAAGGCCATGATCGGCGAAAACAGCTGCAGGTACGCCGACTCGCCGGCCGCTTGGTAGATCTGTTCGATTGCCAGTTTCTCTGGCTTATCCACGATATACACCCAGTCAAACGGCGCCCGCGTCACTTTGTCTTGCTTCTTGTCCACCTTGGTCGAGGAGGTGCGGCGCGGGTCGAACACGAACTCGAGCTCGCCCGGACCGGCGCCGTCGTAGCGCATCTCCATGCACCACTCGATCTCTTTGAGAGCCGCGTAACCATTGGCATTAATCTTGGCGACAAGCGCCGACTCGACCCGGTCGCGAAACACGCTGGGCAAGAAGAACATGCCGAACACCTCGGCCTGCACGCCCGCATCTTCGGCCAGCTTGCGCACCAAGTACGCCGCGGACAGCGACGCGCCCGAGCCGGTGCCGCCAGCCAGTGAACCATAGATAAAGAAACGCACACTGGCGCCGCGTTGCTGATTGGGATTGAGGGCATCCATCGACTCGCGCAGCTTGCGCACGATGATATCGCGCAGGTTGCCCGGCAGCGCGTCGGTAATTTGGCAGTGCAGCGAAAACCGCGACTCTAATCGGATTTGCCCGGCGCCCTTGCCGGCCACGTCGCGAAAGCCGTACCACGGGTGCACCCACGAGGTCACGCGCTCGTTGGCGTCGTGGTCCATGCGGCCGCGCAGCAGCTCGATCCGGCGTTTCTTGTCCGATATCGAGATGTTGCTGGTCTCGACCCGCTTGGCCAACCGCGCCAAATCGTTGGCGTCCGTGTCGACGCACAAGAAGTGAATAAGCTTCTGAAATTTCGGCCAAGTCGGCTCGCTTTTCAGGCGTTGCGCCAGCACGTCGACCACGCGGCCGCCCGAGCCGCCCATGCCAATAAAAAACGTGGGCGGCACTCCCTTTAGGTCATCGAAGCCAAGGGCGACGGGCTTTTGTGCAGGGTTGGGCTCGTTGGCCATGCTGTCCTCGCTGGGGCTACTGCCCCGGTGGTCGGTCTAGAAATCGACGACAAAATAGTATGTATTGTTGACACGATAGGTCGCGCCGCTCACCAGCGTGCGCTCGGTAAGGATGTCTTTGCCGGTGGCCACGGGATCGACCGTGCGCCAGGTGTTGCGTTCAAAACGCTCGAGCGTCGCGCCCTTGCGGTGAATTTGAATTTCTTTATCAGGACCAGCCTTCAGCATCAGGATATGCCCCTGCGACCTTTTGACCGTGGTGCCGATGTCGGTGAAACACACGGTGGCTGTTCGATAAAACCCGCGTTTGCCACCCGGCTCGCGGCGCAGGGGCCGGCCCTGCTCGCGGCGCAGTTGGCGGTCGTTATTGGCGACGCGCACCATCGCGGCCGAGGCGAACTGGTTGGGCGAGATGATGCCTAAGATTAAGAAAATCAAGAGTAAAAGTCCCGATACGATCGAGATCCACCACAGGTTGCAGTCGACCCAGCTGTTCGGCTTCACGTCGGCTTTGATGAGGGTGCGCGCGGCGCGCGGCTGATCGCAACCCACGCCTTTCGGGTCCTTCTTGCACTCCTCATCGGCGTCGGTCAGACAAAAGTGAACGGGTTTAATTTCAATCAGTTCAGACGTATCGGCCGGTGGCGCCACACAGCGCGGCGCGGCATAGCAGACCTGCACCGCCTGCGTGGGCTGGTACGCGAGGTCGACCGGCTTGTCGCGCTCAAGAGCAATCAGCTTGTCGCCGACTTTGATCTGCATCGGCGCCGCGGGCCAACCATCTGTTTTGTCAGGCTTTTTGCGCGTGATGTTCAGCTGCAGTCCGGGCCACAGGCCAGCGGACTTGCCCAGGTCGAGCGGCACGCAGTGAGCATCGCCCTTACAGCCGCCTTCGATCGGCGAAATCCTAGTTTCGTCTGGCAGTTGCAGGTGAGTGTCGAGTGCCGCAAACACTTCGCGCGGAATGCCCGGTACCGCACTGGTGGCGGTCGTCAGCTTGATCGACAGCGCGTAGGCGTGGGCCGTTGGCGGTGGTTGCCAGCTGAAGTCGAAGCCGTCGCCATCCTGCTTAACGTCGCTCTCGACACCATCGACCACCAAGCCGACGCGCAGCTTTTCGGCCAAGATTTCCGCTTCGCTCAGCTTGCGCCCGGTGCCCTTATCGCTGACAAAAAGTCTTAGATTCCAAGGCTGTCCGGCCTTCCAGCAGCGGCCGAAAAGGCGCGAGGCGTCGATGGCATCAAACGACCGGTGGCCGCCGCCCGGGGGTGCCGCGGCCGGTGCCGCCCACGCACTGCCTCCGACCAAGAGCCCTAGGGCGAGCCCCAGTACGGCAGCGCCACTCATGGGTCGAAGCGATGCAAACACACGAAAGCCCACGACAAATATCCCCTTGTCAGCCGCGGCCGACAGCCTCTAGGGTCAATACGATGGCCCAAGGGTCGGCGATGCGCAACTGGTCGCTTTGCGCGAGCGGCAGCAGTGCCCCAGGTTGCAGGCGCGTCCACAGCGTGTGGCTGCTGTCGCTGGCCGAGCGGTACCAAGTGCCGTTCGATGAACCGGTCTCGCTGACGCGAACTGCGTTGCGATGTACTTGAAATATAAGGTGATTACGGCTAACCTCATCGAGTTGCACCACGATGTGGCAATCCGACTGGCGGCCAAGCACGCTGCGATCGCCCGTGGGCAGCACCACCAACCCTTCGCGGCCATCGGGCAATTGCCAGTGCAAGCGCCAGCTTGGAAAGGCGGGATCGGCAGAAGACCCCAGGGTTACGACGTCGCCGGGCGCGGCCTGAAACTGCGTTTGCGCGGCTGTGGCCAGGGGAGCCGGGGCAGCTGCAACGGACGCCATTCCCGTTGCCGGATTCGCGCTGGCGGGCTGAACAGAGGGCGGGGCGGCTGCGAGCGAGGGCAGTTCGGGTGGGATAAAGCGAAGTTCCACGCTGTCGATGCGCGACCGACCGGCCAGAGCCAGCCACCACGCTGCGGCAAAGCCAGCCAATGTAGCGACGGCTGCGGCAGCCAAGACCGGCACACCAGGCACGGCGACCGCCACCAAACCGAGTGCCGCCACCCCTGCGGAGCGACTGACCGCTGCCGAATTGCTGATATGCGACGCCATCCTAGTTCCCTTCGCCGGCTGAGCCACTTGGGGCTGCACCGTCCTGACCAGAGCCAGCACCCAGCGAAGCGACAAATTGGGTCGCCAAAGCATCGCGTTTGGGGGTGGCCACCGCAGGCGGGGCACTACCTGGCGCCACTGCCCGTGTGGCATCAGCCGCCGCGGGGGACAAGCGTGCCACCGTTGCGGTGCTTACCCCGCGCTGTGGGCAAGTACGGTAGGCGCACTGCGCGGCCGGCACCTCTAGGCACTCCGAACAAAGATAGGCAAAACCCCCCATTGGTTACGCTCCTCCGCGTAGGTTGAATTCGCTCACAACGCTATAGAAAATACTCACTTTGAATCCTCGGGGGTGGGTGCAGCCTTGCCCTGGGCCTTGGCTGCGGGCTCGGGCCTCGGCTCCGTCTTGTCAGCAGGTTCTGCTTTGCCGGAGGGGGGCGGTGGCGAGGCCAGAGTCGGCTTGTCGCCCGGACCGCCGGCAGCGGGACCGCCAACTGCAGGCCTATTCGCTGGTACTTGCCCTGTTGCCATCGGAACTTCGGCGCCTGGTACTGGCCCAAGTCCAGGGTGCGACGGTTCGGCAAGGTGGGGCTCGGCAGGGTGGGCCTCGGCAGGGTGGGCCTCGGCAGGGCGCGGTCGGGCCACAGCTGGGCGCGGTAGGGGCACCACCGGCATCGGCGCTGCGGTGCAAGTAAGCCCCTGTAACTTAGTAATTTGTTTGCGAAAT
>CAISBR010000007.1 GCA_903883645.1 uncultured Myxococcales bacterium
AGGATTACGCCGAGGTCATCACCTTCGGTCGTTCGCCCCCTGGCAATCCTTTCGAACCGGACAGGCGGGTCGGCACCTCAGAGACCTTGCCGCTCACCGACGTTCGGCCCTCGCACTCGGCCCGAGTTCTCAGATGGGAACAAAAAGGGGATGACCGCGGCAGGACTGCGTCACACCTCCACAAACCCGCAGCGAGCGCCGTGGTTATCCCCAGTTGAATAAACCCGCCCTCGGCGGCCGTCGCGCGCTATGCAGAAATCAGGCAGGCCGCACGCCCTCGCGGTGGCTGCGGCGCGGGCTCAGTCCAGGTCGGGCGGTGCAAAAGATCTCCGCCATGCGGCATTGGCCACGCGTAGGCGATCACCTCAGCGGAGCCAGCCGTCCGTCGTGGCGCGTGGCTCCACATCAAGGCGCACGTGGGCCTGGCACGCCAGCAAGCACGCGTAATAAGGGCCTGATTCACATTCACGACGCACCTTCCGGCGGCGCACGAACGCGCGGGAGCACCGCCTGTTGCAGTAAACGCCCCTGGCGACAGTGCGGACAGTTCGCCGTGGCGCCAAGCAGTTGAGCCAGCAGCTCCGTCCAGTCCAGCTCGGCAGCCGCGGGTGAAGCGGGCGCCGGTGCTGTGACATCAGGGGGCTCATCGTTCGCGCTTGCCAGATCCCCCTCGCCAAGCAGGGCCCGCGCCTGAGCCAGTTCGCCGCGCATGTGCACCGCCGCGTACAGCCCCACGTGACGAATTTTGTTGAGCCCCGCTGGCAGCACGTGGCGCAGGTAGCGACGCATCAATTCCAGTGGCTTGAGCGTCAGCGTCGCCGATCCACGCGTACGAAAGGTCACTGCATCTGCCGTCACCGCCACCAGCCGCTGGTCCGAAAGCCCGACCCGATGGGTGTAGCGGCCCAGGTACTGCAGCACATGCGTCGACCGGCCAAACGGCGGCTCGGTGTACACGACCCATTTTGCGGCCTTGGGCAGCTTGGCAAACAGGCGGTTCCACGCCTCGGGGTCGTCGTCCCACTGCAGGCCGCCCTGACGCAAACGGTCGAGGCCGCACAGTATCCGCGCTCGAAAGGCAGCCTTAAGCAGGTGGATCGACAGCAAGAAATCGCGGCGATGCTCCCAGCCCTCGCCGTCCTGCCGCAGCCCGCCGGCCGTCACCACGCAGTGCACGTGCGGGTGAAAGCTCAGCTCGCGCGTCCACGTATGCAGCACCAAGGTCGCGCCCAGGTGCACCTTTAAGTGCTCCTCGGCCAGTGAAGTGAGCACCTGCCCTACGGTTTTCAGCAGCAGTCCATACATGGCGCGCGGATGCCGCAAGGCCAGTGGTCGCAGCTCCGACGGCAGGGTAAACACCACATGGTGGTGGCCAATCGGCAGCACACGCGCTTGCCGCGCCGCAATCCAGCGCGCCTGATCCAGCGCCTGGCACTGCGGACATGCGCGATTTCCGCATGAATTGTAGAGCGGCACCTCCACGCCGCAGTGGTCGCACTGGTACAGCCGACCGCCCAGCGCCGCCGTGCGACAGCGCACCATATCGCCCAGCAGCCGCGACTGCTCCGGCGTGACGGAGAATTGCCCGCGGTACGCGGCATGGTGCTGGCGAAACACGTCGACCAGCCGCGGCTTTTCCTCTGCCGCTGCTGCCCGCTGCCTGCCGTGCCCTGCCGTCGTCGCCGCCTCGATGGGCGGCCGCATCTACCGATCCCGCTTGGGCAGAGCCGCCAGCAGGTCGGGAGTGCGCCCGACAAGGTCGCTGCGCACCTGCGCATACAGCGCGGTCGTGGTCGGGCTGGCATGGCCGAGCATCACCTGGATGACCCGCAGGTCCACGCCGCGCTCAAGCAGGTGGGTCGCAAACGAATGGCGAAGACAGTGAAAGGTGACCCGCCGCCCCAGGCCAGCACGGTCCGCAGCGACGCGAAAGGCATTGTGCACGCTTTGCGTCGGCAGGTGCCCTTGGCGCGTGTCCGCTGGAAACAGCCAGCCCTTGCCAGGCCGTGCCCACAGCCACCACGCCCGCAGCTCGGCCAGCAGCGCCGGACTCAACACCGTCTCGCGCTCATACGCACCCTTGCCGAGGATGCGCAAGACCCCGCGCGCGCTGTCGATTTCACGGACCGACAGCTTGCAGGCCTCGGAAACCCGCAGACCTGCACCATATCCAAGGTGCATCATCACCCGCAGGCGCGGATCCGTGGCGTGCGCGAACAGGCGCTGCAAATCGGCCGGCGACAGCACCACCGGCACTCGACGCGGGATCTTGGGCCAGCACAGACCCTGCACCACCTCAGGTCGGCCCAGCGTCACCGCATACAGAAACTTCAGTCCAGCCAGCGCCGACTTGCTCACCGACGGCGACGCCCCGCGCACCTCGCGCAGCTCGACCAGGAACTGTCGCACGTCCTCGGCACTCAACTCGCTGGGCGACCGCCGCGCCCACTGCACCAAACGCCGCACCCCCAGCAGGTACTTGTGCTGGGTGGCCGTCGCCAGCCCGCGCATCGCCATCTCTTCAATCATTCGCGCTTTCAGGTCGCTCATCGCTGCTCCGACTTCGTGCCGTGGGTGGCACTCGGTCGGGCATCATGTCAGGCTGGCTTGCGCGGCGGGCTCGACTGGCCGGGGCGAGGGATCTCCCGCGTAGCGGGTTTGTTCAACTCCGAGATCG
>CAISBR010000008.1 GCA_903883645.1 uncultured Myxococcales bacterium
GGGACCTACCACCCCACCACCCGCCGCGGCACCCGCCGACCGCTCGCCAGCAGCTCTAGCCGGTATACCGCGCGGCTGTCGTCAGGCCCGATGCTCACGTGCAGCGGCCGGTCGTCGCCGTACAGGTACAGGCGGTCAAAGGGCAGGTTCTGGCTGATGAACCGCGCCACGTCGCTCGCCGCCACGCCCGGCACCCGCACGTCGCACGCCTGGCCCCGCCGCGCACACACTAGGCGCCCGGCGCGGTTGAGCTCGCTGCCGGCGTGCTGGTCCAGACTCGGGGCGATGCGGCCGCGGATGTGGCGGGTCAGCGCCGGGCCGGCAAAGCCGTAGGTGAGCTCAAGGGGCCAGAACTGCTCGCAAAGCGGGTCGAGGATCGCCTGGGCCAGCTGCTGCAAGCCCACCCATGTCTCGGGCTGTTGCGGCAGGTTGGCGCAGGGCGCGGCGGTGCTTGCCAAGCGGGTCCAGGTCTCGCCACACTGCACCAGGTCGCGGTAGCGGAAGTGCTTGCTGCAGGGCTGGTCTGGGTCGGGTGCGGCGAAGCTGGGTGCGGCGATGGTGGGGGTGGGCATGGCGCTCAGGCTGCCGCGCCGAAGTGCCAGCGCCGCGCGTGCCAGCGCAGGAACTCGACCGCTGGCCGCAGCGACGCGCTGGGGTGAAAGTGCAAGGGCTGCCCGTGCTTGGCCCGCAGGCGGTCGCCACCCGTCTCGGCAAAGGCGTCGTGCTTGACCTCGACCAGCAGCGCGTCGCCGGCCGGCCGCACCGTCCACAGCCCGTTGTCGAACAGCCAGTGCGCGTCGGGTGTTAGGGCCAGTCCGTTCTTGGGGTCGTCGTTGCCAGTGCGGGCGTGCTGCTCGATGTGGGCGGCCTGCACCAGGGCGCTGGTCTCGGTCATCAGCCGGTAGCCGGTCAGCGCGCAGGTGTAGTGGTAGCCGGCCAGCACCGTGCTTTTGAAGCGGCTGTCGCGGCCCTTCTGCTGGGCCGACTTCCAGGCCGCGGCATCGTCGCAAATCGCGGCGATTTCGGCAGTGTCGGGCACGGGCAGGCCAAGGCTCGCGCAAAGACCGACCTGTTCGAGCGGCTCGAAGTACCGGGCTATCAGGGCCTTGCGCAGCGCCAAGCGGAAGTCGGCCAGCTGCATCAAGGTCCAAAGCTCGGGGTCGAGGTCGCACAAGCGGGTAGTGGCGAGCGCGCCCGAGGGCTGGCCGTCGGCAGTCAGCGGCTGCCACACACCGGCGCTGTGCAGGTGGTAGAACGGCTGACGGATGTCGGGCGAGCCGGGCTGGCGGGCGGCAACTAGGCTCCAGTAATCGCGAAAACGCTGGGTCAGGTACACGTTGAAGGGCACGCGCGGGGTGGTCAGCTCGCCCGCCTCGACGAGGTCGGCCAGCACCAGCAGCATCACCGGCTTGTGCGGCGCGGGTTTGCCGGTGGGACCGCGGCCGGTCTTCAGGTTGCTGAGGCGGGCGAGCCAGGGGATGGCGGGCGGGGTGGTCGTCGGCATGGTGGCGGTAGGCTAGCAGCGCGGTCTTTCGCGGGCAAGGTGCTGCGATTTCATGCACATAGGGCTCGTGGTAGTTGGGAACCCGTAGGGCGGGGTCTTGTGCCCCGCCGTGGACTTCCGGCGTGAAGTGCCCGCCGCATCAGCGTGTGTCGGTGGTTGCCGGAAGAAGGGCCTGGAGCACGGGGGATGCCCTGGCGGCTAAAAGCCGCGGGCTAAGGTCTGCAAAGCCCGGCGTCCGGGGCCGCCTGCGCCGGCCCTCGTCCCCGGGCTGGGGTCA
>CAISBR010000009.1 GCA_903883645.1 uncultured Myxococcales bacterium
CAACACGCCGCACGCGCCGCTGATCGGGCCCCATGGGGTGCCTTTGCCGCCGGCGTCGCTCGCCGTGTCGCTCGCCGTGTCGCCGTCGCCGCTGCTGTCGCCGTCGCCATTGCTGTCGCCGTCGCCGCTGCTGTCGCCGTCGCCGCTGCTGTCGCCGTCGCCGCTGCTGTCGCCGTCGCCGCTGCTGTCGCCGTCGCCGCTGCTGTCAAATTCGCTTGCAGAGTCTGCAGTTGTAACACCATCGGCGGCCACAGCGGTGCTTGGGGAGCCACTGTTGGTCGTACCGCAGCCTGTCAACAGGCTCAATGCGATAAGGAAAGTGAAAATCCGCACTCCGGTCCTCGTCGCGCCACTGCGGCGCACCCGTGCGAGAGGGTAGCCAGAAGGGCGGCGAATTGCACCCTCGCTCGGCGCGCAGCCCCTCGGCCGCGGTCGACGGCGTTCGCGTCAGGCGTTGGCGTATAAAGCGATCTATAAATCGGCAGAATCTCCGATATGCGCCTAGACCGCTGTCAATGGGCCGCCGGGCCGCGGTCGGTGGGGATAAGAACAACATAAAAGACCGTATATTGATCTGGATCATCTCTCGTTCGCCGCACCATCTGCGTCGCGGTCGTAAAACGATAAACTTATCGATAACGCCTAGACACCTTCGCGATCAGCAGATATTCTTGTCGGGCAGCCACGCCGCTCAGAAGAGCGTCGTCTGCGGGCGCTGCCAACTGGCAGTTTGGGCTCGGGCTTCGCGGTGTGAGACGCCGCTTGCGAGGAATACTATGCAGTTATCTTCCGTTCGCTGGTTGTTGCGTGGGGGCGCCGCACTCGCCTCGCTGGCTCTGTTGGCCTGCCAGCCGCCGCCCAAGCCGGGCACAGGCACGGGTCCCGTGAGCGCGACCCTGTCTGGAGTCAGCACCTCGATCAAAGACCTTATGGCCAAGCGCGGGCTCAGCGAAGCCGATGTGCAAGGCGCGCTCGAGACCTATGTGCCCACGGGCAAGCGCGACGACTACCTGATCTTTGCCTCGGGCGGCCACGGCGGCCAGGTGCTGGTGCTGGGCGCGCCGTCGATGCGTTTGCTCAAGGTTATCGGCGTGTTCGCACCCGAGCCTTGGCAGGGCTACGGCTACGGTGGCACCTCGGACGCGATCCTGGCGTCGGGCGCGCAAAATGGCCGCCAGCTCAACTGGGGCGACGTCCACCATCCGAACTTGTCGGAAACAAAGGGCGACTACGATGGCAAGTATCTGTTTGTAAACGATAAGTCGAATGGTCGCGTCGCCGTTGTCGACCTCGAAGACTTCAACACCAAGCAGATCGTCACCAACCCCATCGTCGGCTCGGACCACGGCGGCGCGTTTGTCGACCCCAACACCAACTACGTCATCGAGACGAGCCAGTACCCGGTGCCGTTCGGCCGCAAGTACGCGCCGCTCAGCGAGTACAAAGAGAAATACCGCGGTTTGGCCATGTACTGGAAGTTCGACAAAGAGAAAGGCCGCATCGACGTTGCCAACTCGTGGGGCATCGAACTGCCGCCCTACACACAGGATTTGGCCGACGCCGGCAAGCTCGACTCCGATGGTTGGGCGTTCGTCAACTCGTTTAACACCGAGATGGCCACCGGTGGCACGCTGGACCACAAGCCGCCGATCGAAGCGGGCGCGTCGCAAAACGATATGGATTACCTGCACATCATGAACTGGAAGAAGGCCGAAGAGCTGATCAAGGCCGGCAAGTTCGAGATGGTCGAGGGCGTCAAGGTCATCCGCATGACTGTCGCCGCCGAAGAGGGCGTGCTGACGCTGGTGGGCGAGCCCAAAAGCCCGCACGGCTGCGATGTTACGCCCGACGGCAAGCAGATCGTCGTCGGCGGCAAGCTCGATACCCACGGCACCGTGTTCAGCTTCGCCAAGATCAAGGCGCTCATCGACGCCAAGAAGTACGAGGGTAAAGACATTTTTGGCATTCCGATTCTGTCGTTCAAAGACGCGATCGACGGCCAGGTCGAGATTGGCCTGGGCCCGCTGCACACCGTCTTCGACGACAAAGGCTTCGCCTACACCAGCGTGTTCCTAGAGAGTGTTGTGGCCAAGTGGGATCGCAAGACCTTGAAAGTAGTTGACAAGCTGCCCGTGCACTACAACATCGGCCACATCATGGCGGCCGAGGGCGACACGGTTAGCCCCGACGGCAAATACGTGGTCGCGATGAACAAGATGTCGATCGACCGCTTCAACCCGGTTGGTCCGCTGTATCCCCAGAATTTTCAGCTGATCGATACCACGGGCGACAAGATGCGCATTTTGGTCGACGCGCCCATCGGTATCGGTGAGCCGCACTATAGCCAGATGATCAAGGCCGATAAGTTGAAGCCAATCAAGGTGTATGCCCCCGGTACCAACATCTACACCGGCAAGAAAGACCCCGATGCGGTCGAGTCGGGCAAAGAGCGCATCGAGAAGCGCGAAGACGGCTGGCACATCTACATGACCGCGATTCGCAGCCACTTTACCCCCGATCAGATCATCGTCGAGGAAGGCGACACGGTGCACCTGCACGTCACCAGCCTCGAGCAGAGCGAGGACCAGACCCACGGCTTTACCATCAACATGCACGGCATCAACCTGTCGCTCGAGCCGGGCAAGCACGAGAACGTGACCTTCAAGGCGGATCACGCGGGGGTATTCCCGTTCTATTGCACCGAGTTCTGCTCGGCATTGCACCTTGAAATGGCAGGCTATCTGCTGGTTAAGCCCAAGGGCACGCCCGCAGATCCGGTGGCGCCGCCAGCCCCAACTCCGCCCGCAGCGGCGCCTGGTGGTCCGAGCACCGATCGGCTGCCTGCAGCGCGCTAAGGACCGGAGTCGTGATTTTCCCTGGGGGCTTGTGCCGGGAGGGCAGGGCCCCTGGGGAAGATCCACCTAAGTATTCAATCTCCTTATTCGATTCCATAGTTCTACGGAGGATACGATGCGCACGCTCGCTAGCCTGTGCCTGACCCTCGCCGTGATCGGCGCTGGGTGTGCGAAGAACGATACTGCTCCAGCCGAAGTGGTGGCAGGCGCAGCGGGCGGCGAAGTGGGCCCCGACGGCCCGACCAGCATCGTCTTGCCCGACGGGCTGGACGCCAAGGTGGCCAGCGCCGACGCCAAAAAAGGTGAAGAGCTTTACGCATCAAAGGGTTGCAAGGCCTGTCACAACCTCGACGGCACCAAGCTGGTCGGCCCAGGCTTCGACGGCGTGAGCAAGCGCCACAGCGTCGCCTGGATGGCCCGCATGGTGCTGAAACCAGAAGTGATGGTGAAGGAAGACCCCGCGGCCAAGAAGCTGCTCGGCGCGTACATGACCCCGATGGCGAATCAGATGGTCAATCCTGAGACCGAACTGCCGAATATCCTGGCGTTTCTGAAGAGCAAGTAGCGTCCGCACTCGGTCCGCCCCTTGGCCCGTTGGCCTGCGCCGCCCCATC
Source organism: uncultured Myxococcales bacterium (assembly GCA_903883645.1). GTDB lineage: Bacteria > Myxococcota_A > UBA9042 > UBA9042 > UBA9042 > SXRM01. Next base: position 3,470 of record CAISBR010000009.1, read on the forward strand.
CTCGGCGGCCATCGCGAGGCTGCCATGTCTGATCTTAAGTCAATTCCGCGTCGGTCCCGACCACTGCCTGCACCCCGCGCTTCGCGGTGGCCGCGTTTCGCAGTGGCTGGGCTGGCTTTGCTAGCGGTGGTGCTGTGGGCGGTGAGCCTGCTGCTACCATGGTGGCAGTTCTACCTGTTCGCCCCGCAGTATCCGGGCGGGCTGGTGCTCAATATTTCGCTGCTGGGGCTCAGCGGCGATGCCAAAGAAATCTCGATGTTGAACCATTATATCGGCATGAAAAGCCTAGAAGATGCGGCGACGCTCGAGCGGCAACTGGCGGTGTGGGGCGTGGGGCTCGTGGCGCTTTTGACGGTTGGACTGACGCTGGTGGTCGGCAAGCGTTGGAACTGGCTAATTCTTTTGCCCGCGCTGGGCCTGCCCGCTGGCTTTGTCGGCGACAGCATGGCCTGGCTGTACCACTTTGGCCACTCGCTTGACCGCCACGCGCCGCTAAATATCCCCTATTTTACTCCGCAATTCTTCGGTTGGGGTGCCATCGGTCAGTTCACCACCTATGCCATGCCGCTCGCCGGGTTTTGGCTGGCGCTCGCCGCCCTGGGCGCGATGGTGTGGGCGAGCTTGTGGCGACGGCGGATCTGCAAGTCCTGCCCGCTGTTGGCCCAGTGTGGCCCGACGTGCGCCCACAAGCTGGTAGGAGCGGCGGCGCCATGAAAGCGTTGGTTGTGGTTGCGGTTGCGAGCCTGTGTCTGCCGGCCTGTGCGCTGCAGCCGCCGGCCCACGACGTAGCTGCGGCTACTTGGCCGGTCATGGGCCTGCCCCAGGCTGCCGCGAGCGTGGGGCCGCACCCGCAGCCGCGTCCGGCCGGGGCGACCGAGGTGCGCGACGAGACCCACCTGCAGCAGCTGCTGGCCGACCCGCAAGGGCCTGCGGTGCTCTGGCTAGGGCCCCGAGCTTGGCACGGCGACTGGGTAGTTCGACGACCGGTCACACTAGTGGGTGCGGGGCCCGCCACGGTCATGCAGGGCAGCGGCACGGCCACGGTCATCGACGCCGAAGGTTCGGGCATCACGATCGAAAATCTAGTGATCACCGGCACCGGCGGGCGCCATACCCAAGAAGATGCGGCGTGCAAGCTGCGCGGCAGCGCCCACCACTTGCGCCACACCGAGCTGCGTCACGTGCTTTTCGGCGCGGTAGTAGCGGGCTGCAAAGACTGCACCGTCGAGGCCAACTTCATCACCGGCCGCACAGGCGACGCAGAACTGCGCGGCGACGGCATCAAGCTGTGGAGCGCCGACGGCGGCCGCGTGCTGGGCAACCGCGTCGAAGACGTGCGCGACGTGGTCGTTTGGTACAGCAACCATGTAATTGTACACAATAATGTGGTCATACGCAGTCGCTACGGCTGCCACTTTATGTACGCCCACGACTGCGAGCTGACCGACAGCGCGCTGGTTGACAATACGGTGGGTATTTTTGTGATGTATAGTGCCCACTTGCGTATTGCGGGATCGGTGCTCGCCGGTGCGCGCGGTCCGGCCGGTGTGGGCCTGGGCTTCAAAGACAGCGACGACATCGAAGTGGTGGGGAACTACCTGGTGCGCAACACGGTCGGCAGCTATTTCGACAGCACGCCGCGCTCGGCTGAGCACCCGGTGCTTTTGCGCGACAATGTGTTGGCAATCAACGATATCGCCTTGCGCTGGCACGCGCAGCCGCAGGGGGTCACCTTGCGCGGCAACGACTTTGTCGGCAACCCCGAAACGGTCGAAGTCGATGGCGGCGGCGATGCCACTACGGCCAAGTTCGACGGAAATTTTTGGAGCGATTACGCCGGTTACGACCTCGATGGCGACGGCTGGGGCGATGTCGACCACTTGCAAAAGCAGCTGTCATCGTCGCTGACCGAGGCGCGGCCCGTGCTGAAATTCTTTCGCGGTACGGCGGCGTTGGCGGTCATCGACACGCTGGCGCGGGCGGTGCCGGTGCTGGCCACCAAGCTGCTGCTGCGCGATGCCAAGCCGGCGATGCGGCCGCAACATCCGCTGGCGGCGAAGGGGTAGAACATGCAGAATCTTGTCGCGATCGAGGCCGTGTCGAAGCGGTACGGTGCGGTGCAGGCGCTGCACAACGTGTCGCTGCACATTTGCGCTGGCGAGCGCGTGGCATTTGTGGGCGCCAATGGCTCGGGCAAAAGCACGCTGCTGCGAGCGCTGGTGGGGTTGGTGCGCGTGCAGGGCCGGGTGCTGCTTGCCGGTGTCGACGTGGCCAAGGCGCCCCAGATCGCGCTGCGCCAAGTGGCCTACATGCCCCAAGTGGCGCCGCCGCTCGAGGTGCCTGTCGCAGAATTAACCAAAACGATCTTGATGTTGCGTGGTGTGCCGCCCCAGCGCGCCGAAGTCATCGCGCGCCAGTTGGGCGTCGACTGGGATCAGGTGAAGAACAAGCCCCTGCGCGACCTGTCGGGCGGCACCAAGCAGAAGATCCTGGCGGCGCTGGCGCTGGCCTCTGAGGCGCCATTGCTGGTATGCGACGAGCCGACCGCCAATCTGGATACTGCGGCGCGCGAAGTGTTCTTCGAGCTGGTGCGGCAGCGGCCGGCGGGGTCGGCGCTCGTTCTGTGCTCGCATCGCCGCGACGAGGTGGCGCAACTGGTTGATCGCGTGGTTGAATTGAGCGAGGGTGTGCTGCTGCGCGATGGTCCGGCCGGCGAGGTCTTGGCCGCAGCAAGCTCGGCGCTGTGGGCGGCAACGGCAGGAGTACAGCCATGAATCGCTTGTATTTACTGTGGTATGTGGTTGTTGCTTTGGTGTTGCTGGCTTGCCAACAAGGGCCGCCGCAGCCCGAAGAGCCCGTGTGGGGCAAGCAGCCCTGTGCCCATTGCGCCATGCTGGTGTCGCGGCCCGAAAGTGCGGCGCAGTACGCCGATGCCGACGGCGAAACGTGGTTCTTCGACGACCTGGGTTGCTTAGTAAGTTGGCAGACCCAGCACCCCTCCAGGCCCGGCGAGCAGGCTTGGGTGCGCCAAGGTGCACAGTGGCTCGCGGTGGCTGCGGCGCGGTACGGCGGCGGCCACACTACGCCGATGGACTTTGGCTATCTGGCTGAGGCGGGCGGGACGCTGAGCTGGCAGGCCGTGCAACAAGCTGTGACTACCCGACAAAGGTCGCATGCGCAGTGACGCAAGCCGCGAGGACCCGATGCAGACCGTGCAAACCGTGCCGACTCCCTTGGCCAATCCGCTCACTCCGCCGCGCCGCCCGCTGGGCACTGTGGGCCGCACCGTGGCGCTTTTCCGTCTTGAGCTGGCCGAGTCGCTCCGCTCGCGCTGGCTGCTGCTGGCGGCGGTGGCGTATGCGGCGGGTCTGGGCGCGTTTGTCTGGCTGGGTCTGCGCGAGTCGAGCGTGCTTGGCTTTACTGGCCTTTCGCGAGTAGTTTTGGGTATTTGCAACGCTACGGTGGTGATTTTGCCGCTCGTCGCCCTGGTGGCCACCTGTCAGTCGATCACGCGCTCGCGGGCGGTGGGGCACCTCGAGCTGCTGTTGACCCAGCCGGTGCGGCGCGGCGAGTGGTTTACGGCCCTGCTGCTGGCGCGGGCGCTGACCTTGCTGGCGCCGCTGGCGCTGCTGCTGGGCGGGTTGCTCGCGCTTGAACCCCTTTTGCAGCAGAGCGATCCGACCCTATTGCCCATGACGCTGCACGCCCTGGCCGTGGCCTCGTCGCTGCTGCTGGCGTTTGTGGGCCTGGGCACGCTGGTGTCGGCCGTGAGCAAGACGCCCGAGCGCGCCGTGGTGCTGGCGCTGCTGGTGTGGTTGGCCACGGCAATGCTGCATGATTTCGCGCTGATTGGGCTGCTACTGCAGTGGCGGGTGCCGGCGCCGCTGGTATTCGCCCTTGCCGCGCTCAATCCCGTCGAGGCGGCCCGGCTGGCGGTGCTGTCGGCGGTCGATCCCGAGCTGGCGCTGCTGGGTCCGGTGGGATTTTGGCTTGCCAATCAGCTGGGTCCGACCCTTACCTATCTGGCGGGTCTGCTGTGGCCGGCGCTGGTGGGGTTGAGCGCGGCGGCGCTGGCGAGCGCGATGGTCAAGCGGCGCGACGCCGTCGGCTAGCGTCGGCTATTTCCCCAACGCCTCGGGCACAAACAGGCTCTCGGGCAGCACGGCCTTGGTGTCGATATCGCGGGTCTCGACGCGCGTCACCGACTTGCGCACATGGCTCGTCATGCTGAACTTCTCGAGCAGCGCACGCCCGCCGTCGATGGCTCGCACCTTCTCGACTTCTAAGGTCTTTTGCAGCGCGCCCGCCTTGTCAAAGTACTGCACCCGCCGCGGCACCGCCAGCTTCTCGTCGATCCACAGCAGCACGCGCCCGTACGGATCGCTGTCGTCTTTGACCGCGACCTCGATCTTCGCGCACGCCACGCCGGCCACCGCCTCGTCGCCCAGCTTCTTGGCCTCGCCACCCTGTAGGCCGTGACCCTGCAGATCGCCAAACGAAAAATCGCTGCCCATAAACGGTTCGTTCAGCGCCGTGCCGCTCATGCGCCGCAGCCGCTTCGTCTTGGGTAGCCACAGATGCTGCGCCGCCTGCCCGCCGCCAAGGTCTACGATCAGCAGCTCGGTGCCCACAAAATCGGCCGGGCCTAAGAAGGTCACCCGCGTGCGCAACAGCCCAGCACTGTTACGGATTACCCGCGACAACGTCTCAAGCGTCCGCGCATTGCCGCTCGCAAACTGGGTCGTCAGCGTCGTCTTGCTCTGCCCCGTTTGAAAACCGGCGGAATTCTTGTCGATCACCGCCTTCAGAATGGTGCGCGCCGCCGCATCCTCGGCATGGGCCAGCGCCGGCGTGCCCAAAAGTACGGCCAGAATAAGCAAAATTTTCGCCATGATAGGAGCCTATGCCGGGCGCGCTGTCAGCCACGCCTTGGTGCGGGCGTGCTCGGGCTCGCGCTCGGTACGCTTGACCTTGTAACCACAGCCGCGCGAAATCAGCTGCACGGTGTGCTGGCGGCCCGGAAAAGCGGCCTTCAGCTGTGCGAGCACGGCCTCGATATCGAAGAACTTGCACGAGAAAATGTCGAAATAGGCTCGACCTGTGCTCTCTTTGCCTGGGGTGCCCTCTTTGCCTGGGGTGCCCTCTTTGCCTGGGGTGCCCTCTTCGATGTGCAGCGCGATGTGCGACTCGGCGATCATGGTCATGGCCGACAGGGTCGACACGCCAGTTTCGCTTGTGGATCGCAGCACATACGGCCGCATAATCGGCGTCATGTCGATGCGCGGCGGCAGGTTGTCAAACAGCTGAAACAGGCTGTCCATGGTGGCCGGGCCCGTGTAACCATCGATATTTAATAGCAAGTGCGGGCCAAAATCCTCGTCGGGATGCACCGGCACATCGTCGAACGGCTTGGGCCGCCGCGCGGTATGCGTCTCGATCGTGCGGACGGGCAGGGCGGTCGCGATATACGCCTGCGCCTCGCGCACATCAAACGGCCGCGGCGCCACCAGATCGACAAAATAGCACTCGCGAAACGAGAAGGTATGCAGGGTCAAGTGCCCGCCCGGCAAGAACAAAAACGCCGAGATGCCGCAATCGTCGGGCTCCACGCCGTTGTAGTAGGGCAGCAGCATCGGCGGCATGGCGGGCGTGAGGCCCAGGCGCGACGGCAGCTCTTCAAGTAGCTCGTGGATAAGGCGAATATCGTCGAAACGCGACCGGTGGCCGCCGAACCCGTCCATGGTGAAGTGCTGCATCGGGCCCTCGTCAACCGCCGCTGCGGCGGGCCGAGCATTGTGCATGAGGGGGGCGGTCGGTGCAACGCTGACTTGGTATCGTTACGATATTCTAGCGATTTTGTGTGGTTGCGCCCTGTGCGGCGCTATCGAGCAGCGCCCCAGAAGGCAGCAGCTGCATCATCGCCGGCGCGCCCAGCTCGCCCACCATGGTCAGCACCCGATTTTGCTCGACCACATGCAGCAAGTGCAGGCCGGCGCGGTGATCCAGCATCACCCCCGACGGCGCGCGGCCACCCGGCCCCAGCGCCTCGACATCGGGCTCATCGCCGCGAGCCAGCGCCCGGCTGATCACTGTGAGCGGCGAACCATAGGCGGCATAGCTATAGATTACAATCAGTTGCCCGCCCAAGACCGCGATGCGCGCCCCGCGCAGATCCACGCCCGCACCCTCGGCCAGCGGCAGGGGGCCCACGCCCGGCAGCCGCGACTCCAGGTAGCGCTGGATTTTGGCCGGCGCACCCGCCACTTCGGGCGGCGGATCGGCCTGATGCACCTGCAGCATCTGCCGCAAGCTATCTTCGGACCGCACCGCACCAAACGGACTGCGCTCGACCATCGCGCCTGCGCCGAGCCGACCGCGCAGCACCTCGCCGGCATCGCCCGCTGCGGCCAAGTTGTCGAGGTGGGCGGCAACCCGCTGAATCGGCGCTTGCACCAAGGGCTGTCGCGCTGCAAGTTGCGTAGGCATCATGGCCGCTTGCGCAACCTGCGGCAGCCGCTGCGGCACGATCGCCGGCTCTTGCTGGGCCGCGTCGGTCTGTCGCTCGCCGCGGTGATCGCCGGGCAGGGCCTGGCCCACCACCACCACCGTCACCGCCGCCGCCAAAAACAGCGTCGCGCCCACCGTGCGCTGCACCCGCCGCCGCTCGATCTGATCCAGACTGGCGCACACCCGGCCGCGCAGCTCTGCGCTCGAACTCCGCACCGCGCTTTGGGCTTGCAGATGCTTCGGCGCCTGCTGCAAGTGGTGGGCCACCAGATCGCGCATCATCGCATCGCGGCCCACCGACTGGCGGCAACAGTTGCAATGCTGCAGATGCTCTTCGAATTCGCCGCGCTCACGGCCGTCGAACTCGGCGTCGAGGTAGGTAAAGGCGAACTTTTGAATATCCTGACAGTTCATGAGCAAGCCACCCGCTGCGAATTGCTGTTTCAGCACAAAGAGTTGCTATGCCTATGCCCGCTTGGCGCGCAGGCGAAATGCATCCAGATCGACCACACCCTCGTCGTCGACCGGCGCCTTGGCGATGATGCCCTCGCTGATCGCGTGCTGCAGCAGCTTTTTTTGCATGGCCTTGCGCGCCCGGTACAGGCGGCTCATCACCGTGCCCACCGGGCAGTCGAGCACTTCGGCGATCTCTTTGTACGAAAAGTCTTGCAGATCAGCCAGAAGCAGCACGCTGCGGAACTCGGCCGGCAGCGAATCCAGCGCTTCGGTCAGGTGCGCCGACACCACCCCGTCGAGCAACTGTGCGTCGATCGGCCGGTAGATACCTTGATCTTGGGCATTTTCGGCGGCTTGCAGCTCGATGTCGGGGCTGTTGTCAAAATCCACCGGATTCTGGCGACGGCGACTACGGCGCAAGTTAAAGTACGTATTCGTCAAAATCCGAAATAGCCAGGCGCGGCAGTTGGTGCCCTGCTGGTACGAGGCGAAATTCGCCAGCGCCTTGATGTACGTCTCTTGCACTAGGTCTTCGGCGTCGGCCGCATCGCGGCTCAGGTGCAGCGCGTAGCCGTGCAGGGCATCCAGGTGCGGCAAAGCTTCGCGCTCGAAGGCCTCACGTTGGCGTTTTTGCGAAGAAAACAGTCCTAGCATTGGGTCTTCCTTCTTCTGTTGCGGGTGCAGCTTGGCTCGGTCCGCTAGATACACAACGCGGCGCCGCGGGGATTCATTCCCGGTTCGCAGCTTCTGCAACGTACGTTTTTAGCCGTGCGCCGCAAGTCCCTATAGAGCGCCGTCGCATCTTTTTTGGCGCGGACCCTTGACGTTATTGTCCGGTTGCGTAACATGCCGCCCCGCCAGCGGTGGATGTAGCTCAGCTGGTAGAGCGCGGGATTGTGGATCCCGATGTCGTGGGTTCAAAACCCACCATCCACCCCGAAAGGTCCCTCGCGGACCTCCAATAGCCCGAATCCTGTGCGGAATCGGGAGCACCTAGCGACACCCCAACTCTTTCGCGGAGTCGGGAGCATCGAGCGCCTGTAGCTCAGCCCGGATAGAGCATCGGACTTCGAATCCGCAGGTCGCAGGTTCGAATCCTGCCGGGCGCGCTCCGCCGCCAAGGCTTCGGCCCTGGCCCCGGAAAACAGCACTTCAGGAACTGGACAATCAGGTCAGGAACTGAACAATCAGGACCTAGACAAAATTAGGCAGTGGCGATTAGACTACCGCGCCTGCAGCCGCGCGCTGCAGTTGCCGTCGTCGTTAACACTGCGCCGTCGCCCCTTTAGCTCAGTCGGTAGAGCAGCGGACTCTTAATCCGTAGGTCGAGTGTTCGAATCACTCAGGGGGCACCCACCGCGCCGGGCCGTTTCGTTCTGCTCCGATTGCTCCGCACTCCGCGGTCGCGATCGCGGCAGCCGGACGCCCGGCGCGCGGCATTTTTGGCTTGTGCGGCATTTTGGGCTTGTGCGGCATTTTTGGCCAGGGTGATCGGTTCTAGGACTTCCGGCTGCCAGCGGACCCGTCGCTGGTGGCAGCTATCCCAACGGGACGTGCACGGAACTAGGCAGATTTATTCTGGATCTTCGCGAGAGTGGCGGAATCGGTAGACGCACCAGATTTAGGTTCTGGCGCCTTTGGCGTGGGGGTTCGAGTCCCCCCTCTCGCACCCCATCGGGCTTGGTACGCGGCAACGGCTGCGGCAGCTCCCCGGATCGTCCGGTCCGCGCGCGCGGCACCACGAGGCTCGCTGCGGGCGCATTCAGGCTCGCGTCGAGCGCGAACAACTGCAAAATGAGGATATCATGGAGTATTTGGCTGGTTCCGTCGAAGTCGAAACCCTAGGTCAGATCCGCCGTCGGCTGCGCTACGCCGTGCCGGCCGAGCATGTGGGCGCCGCGTTTGGTGCCGTGATCACCCGCATCAACGCCAAGACGCGCCTGCCCGGCTTTCGCCCCGGCAAGGCGCCCGCAGCGATGATCGAGCGGATGTACGGCAGCGATATCCGTCGGCAAGTGCTCGACAAAGTGCTCAAAGACACGGTGTTCAAGGCGCTCGAGAAGGCCGCCGTGCGCGCCGTGAGCAGCCCCGAAGTCGAAGAGCTGTCGGAGCTGAAGCGCGATGCCGACTTGCATGTCACCGTGCAGATCGAGGTGATGCCCGAGCTCGAGCTGACCGGCTACGAGGGCGCCGCCCTGAGCGCCGACAGCGTGGCCGCCGATGCCGAAGATGTCGCCGAAGCACTGAACCAAAAGGCCAAAGAGCGCGCTGAGATGGCGTCGATCGAGGGCCCAGCGGCCGAGGGTCACGAGGTCGAGATCGACTTTAGCGCGCAGCAAGTGGGCAGCGACGATGCGCCGACCGTCGGGCAAAAGCGTGTCGTAGCGCTTGGTTCGGGCCACTTGCCCGAGGAAATCGAGGCGGCGATCCTGGGCGCCAAGACCGGCGATCACATCGAAAAGACTGTGACCGCGGGCGAGACGAGCCGCCACTTTACCCCCGGTGCCGAAGTGCAGCTGACGATTACGCTCCACGACGTCAAGCACAGCGTGGTGCCCGCGCTCGACGACGAACTGGCCAAGGACCTGGGCTTTGACAGCCTGGATGCCTGGAAGACCAGCGTTACCAAGAAGTTGCATGACGAGTCGATCGAGCGCAGCCGCGATTTGCAGCGTCGGGCGGCGGTTGAGCACTTGCTCGGCGCGAACACCATCGAGGTGCCGCGGGCGGTGGTTGAACGCTATGTCGACAACCAGGTCTACTCGGCGTTTGGTAATCTGCCCGAAGAAACCCGCCGGATGTTGGGTGGTTACCTGCAGAGCCTGCGCGGCAAGCTGGCCAAGGATGCCGAGACGGCGCTGCGCCGCAGCCTGGCGGTCGAGTCGGTCGCCAAGGGTCAGGACATCGTCATCGACGACGACGCGGTCGAGGCCGAGATCGAGCGACTGAAGGCTCAGAGCCCCGAGCGGGCCGACGCGATCGCGCGCCAGTACACGGGCGAGGACGAGAAAGGCACGCTCAAAGTGCGGCTGCAGCACGATAAGGCTATGGATTACTTGGTGTCGCAGGCCGCATGGACCATCGGCGAGCCCAAGTCGCTGCGGGCCGTGCGTGCCGACGAGGTGGCCAAGCAAGCCAGCGTCGATGCCGAAGAAATGGATGACCACGACCACGACCATGATCACGATCACCACGATCACCACGATCACCACGATCATGACCATGAGCACGGCCACGATCACGACCATCACGGCCACGATCACGACCATCACGATCACGACCATCACGATCACGGCTAGCTTGCGGCGGCGCAGCGGAAGACTTGGCCGCGCTCGCGACTGTAGCCCTCTGCCCCGGCGCTCGCCCTGCGCCCCATTGCCCGGTTGGGAGGCTGCATGCCCGCTTTTGACTCCGATCCCCTGCGCGCCATGAACAACATCATCGTGACCGAGATGACCCCGCGCGGCGAACGCCACTCGGACATCTACTCGCGGCTGCTAATGGACCGCATCGTGTTCTTGGGTACGCCCATCAACGACGCGGTGGCGAACCTGATCATCGCGCAGCTGCTGTTCTTGGATAGCGAGGATCCGCAAAAGGAAGTCTCGCTGTACATCAACAGCCCGGGTGGCTATGTGGGCGCGGGAATGGCGATTTACGACACCATGCAGTACCTGCAGTGCCCGATTTCGACCATCTGCCTGGGCCAAGCGGCGTCGATGGCGGCGGTGCTGCTCGCGGCGGGTAGCAAGGGTCGGCGGGTGATTCTGCCGCACGCGCGGGTGATGCTGCACCAGCCGCTGGGTGGCTTTTCGGGCCAGGCCTCGGATATCGATATTGCCGCCAAAGAGATGCTGCTGACCAAGAGGACGCTGAACAAGATCGTGGCGTACCACACCGGCCAGCCGAATGAGCGCATTGCCCGCGACACCGACCGCGATTTCTACTTGGGCGCCGATGAAGCCAAAGACTACGGCATTGTTGACCAAGTGCTTGTGCGCAAACCGAAATCGTGATCCTTGGTGGCAAATCGGCGGCGTAGCTTTGACGGGCTGCAAGGGCGCCGAGTATGCTGACGCCGATCGGACCGGCGCCGACACGCGCTGTTAAGCCCATGCCGTCGGGCCGATACCCTGGAGAAGTGATATGAGCGACCGCCGCCGCGAGACCAGCAACCTGTCGTGTTCGTTCTGCGGCAAGTCGCAAAAAGAAGTCAAAAAGCTGATCGCCGGTCCCACGGTCTACATCTGCGACGAGTGCATTGCCCTGTGCAACGACATCATCGCCGAAGAAGTGGATCGCGACGACAAGGCGCCGACGCTGACGGCGATCCCCAAGCCCCGTGAACTGCGCAAGATCTTAGATGATTACGTGATCGGCCAAGACCGCGCCAAGAAGGTGCTGTCGGTCGCGGTGTACAATCACTACAAGCGCATCGACAGCAAGACCAGCAAGCACCAAGAGGTCGACCTGCAAAAGTCGAACGTGCTGCTGCTGGGTCCCACGGGCTCGGGCAAGACGCTCCTGGCGCAAACCCTGGCGAAAATCCTCAAGGTTCCCTTTACGATCGTCGACGCCACGACGCTGACCGAAGCGGGTTATGTGGGCGAAGACGTCGAGAACATCATCGTGCGGCTGCTCGAAGCGGCGGATCACGACATCGATGCGGCGACCCGCGGCATCGTGTACATCGACGAAGTGGATAAAATCTCGCGTAAAAGCGAGAACATGTCGATTACGCGCGATGTGTCGGGCGAGGGCGTGCAGCAGGCGCTGCTCAAGATCCTAGAAGGTACCGTGGCCAACGTGCCGCCCAAGGGCGGTCGCAAGCACCCGCAGCAAGAGTTTATTGCCGTCGATACGACGAATATCTTGTTTATTTGCGGTGGTGCGTTTGCGGGTCTCGAAAAAGTGGTCGAGCGGCGCCTGGGCCAAAAGAACATCGGTTTTGGCAAGGAGTCGACGCATGTCGGCAAAGATGTGTCGCACTTGCTCGAGCAGGCCCAACCCGAGGACCTGATCAAATTCGGCCTGATTCCCGAGTTTATTGGCCGTTTGCCGGTGGTGGTCAGCCTGTCCGAGCTCGACGAAGCGACGCTGGTGTCGGTGCTGACAGAGCCCAAGAACGCGTTGATCAAGCAGTTTCGCCGCCTATTCGAGATGGATGGCATCGAGCTCAAGTTCACCGACGACGCCATTCGCGCGGTGGCCAAGAAGGCGATCGAGCGCAAGGTGGGTGCCCGCGGCCTGCGCGCCATCCTCGAAGAGTCGCTGCTCGACATCATGTACGACGTGCCGGGCGATGCCTCCGTGCGCGAGATTCTGATTGACGAAGACACGATTTTGCATGGTCGGCGGCCGCTGCTTGGTCTGGCCGAGTCGGCGGCGTAGCTCTGGATCGGCTTGACGCCGCGGCCCGCGCCTCCTTACCTGTAAAGGCCGCCGCGCACCCCGCGCTGCCCGCATCCCCTACTACTGCAATGAACGCACACGCTTTTGCGCAGCGCTCTAGGTATTTCGCATGACCGATTCGACCCAGTTTGGCCCGCTGCCGGTGCTGCCCCTGCGCGACGTAGTGGTGTTCCCCCATATGGTGGTGCCGCTGTTTGTGGGCCGCGAGCGGTCGGTTGCCGCGCTCGAGGCGGCGTTTGCTCGGCCGGAGCGCGACATCTTGATTGTGACGCAGCTGAACCCGCGCACCAACGACCCGGCGGCGGCGGACCTGTTTGATGTGGCGTGTATTGGCGTAGTTAAGAACATCATGCGGCTGCCCGACGGCACGGTCAAAGTGCTGGTCGAGGGGCGGCAGCGGGCTAAACTGCTCAATTTTGAAAGCGAACAGAGCTATCTGACTGTGACCGTTGCGCCGCTGCTGGCTGTAGACGATCCGGCGATCGACGACGCGACGGGCCAGGCGCTGCGCCAGGCGGTGCGGGCGGCGTTCGAGGCGTATGTTAAGGCTAACCGCCGGATTCCTCCCGAGATTTTGACGAGCGTGGTGGCGATCGACGATGCCAGCCAGCTGGCCGATACCATCGCCGCGCACGTGACCCTGAAGATCGCGGATCGGCAAGAGCTTTTGGCGCTGGCGCCGCCGTATGCCCGCCTGCGTCGGCTGACCGAGCTGCTGGGTAGCGAAGCGCAGGCGCTGGGTAGCGAGGCGCAGCGTCGGCCGCAGGGCGCTCGCCCGCAGCAGGCACAGGCACAGGGCGAAGGCGGTGAGCCGCAAGACGAATTTAAGCAAGAGCTCGAAGAGCTGGCCAAGCAGATCGAGGCGAAGAACCTGCCCGACGAGGCCAAGCAGAAGCTCGAGCGCGAATTCAAGAAATTGAAGATGATGAACCCCATGTCGGCCGAGGCGGGCGTGGTGCGTACGTACATCGACCTGGTGGTGGCACTGCCGTGGGGCACGTGTAGCGACGACAAGCTCGATGTGCTGCGGGCCAAGGGCATCCTCGACGCCGACCACTATGGGCTCGATAAACCCAAGGAACGCATTCTGGAATACCTGGCGGTGCAGCAGCTGCGCGGCGAGGTGGGGCGCGGGCCGGTGCTGTGCTTGGTGGGGCCGCCCGGTGTGGGCAAGACGAGCTTGGCCAAAAGTGTCGCGAGGGCGCTCGACCGCAAATTTGTGCGCATTTCGCTGGGCGGCGTGCGCGACGAGGCCGAGATCCGTGGCCACAGGCGGACGTACGTGGGGGCGCTGCCGGGCAAGATCATCAGTGCTCTGAAGCGCGCCGGCACGAACAATCCGGTGCTGCTGCTCGACGAGATCGACAAGATGAGCATGGACTTTCGCGGCGATCCGGCGTCGGCGCTGCTCGAAGTGCTGGATCCGGAACAGAACGAGGCGTTTGTCGATCACTATGTCGACCTGGACTACGACCTGAGCAAGGTGCTGTTCATCACCACGGCGAACAACCTGCAGGCGATTCCGTGGGCGCTGTCGGATCGGCTCGAGATTTTGGAGCTGGGCGGCTATACGGAGCCGGATAAGCTGCAGATTGCCAAGCAATATCTGGTGCCGCGGCAGCTGAAGGAGACGGGGCTGGCCAACGCGGCCGACGTCCAATTCGGCGACGACGCGATCGAGATGCTGATTCGCAGCTATACCCGCGAGGCCGGCGTGCGCACGCTGGAGCGGCAGGTGGGCGCGGTGTGCCGCAAGCTGGGCACCAAGTATCTGAGCGAAAAGCCGTCGAAGCGCAAGAAGAAGTATCAGGTTACCGGGCCGCAAGTGGTCGAGCTGCTCGGACCCGAGAAGTTCCGACGCCAAGATGCCGAGGCGCACGACCGCGTGGGCGTGACCAATGGTCTGGCGGTGACGGCGGTGGGCGGCGATCTGCTGCTGGTCGAAGTCGCGCTGGTGCCGGGCAAGGGTCGCCTGATCGTAACGGGTAAACTAGGCGATGTGATGAAGGAATCGGTGGATGCGGCCATGAGCTACGTCCGCTCGCGGGCGCATATGCTGGGGCTGTCGAAAGACTTCTACCAGCGCATCGACCTGCACGTACACTTCCCCGAAGGGGCGATTCCTAAAGACGGTCCTAGCGCAGGCGTGGCGATTGTGACGTCGATTTGCTCGGCGCTGACGCAGATTCCGGTGCGCTGCGATGTGGCGATGACGGGTGAGATTACCTTGCGCGGCAGGGTGTTGCCGATCGGCGGCCTGAAAGAGAAGGTGATCGCGGCCCATCGCGCCGGCGTCAAGCGCGTGGTTATCCCCAAGGAGAACGAGCGCGATTTGCTCGATATTCCTAAAGAAGTGCTGGCAGATCTTGAGATTGTGCCGGTCGAGAATGGCGATCAGGTGCTGCAGGCGGCGCTGCGGCTCGACAACCCGGCGAGCTTTTTGGCCAATCCGACCGCGATGTCGCGCGACGACCTGGGCATTCACGAACCGCTGGTGGCGGCGACGCACTGACAAGCAGGCGAGCTAGTCGGGGCTTGGCAAATAGCCAGCAGGTGCCAACCCCGCTAGCGCCTTGGCGATCTTCTTCTTCAAGTTCGTCTCGATCTGCCGCACGCGCTCGCGCGAAATGCCGAATTCGTCGCCGATGTCTTGCAACGTGACCTCGTGGTCGGCGAGCAGACGCCTTTGCAGAATCGCCAGTTCCTTGTCGTTTAGCTGGTGGCGCAGGCCTTCAAGACGCTCGGCGACCAGGGTCGAGATCTCGGCCGTGGCGTACTGATCTTCGACCGACGGACCGCCCGAGGCCATGGTCTCGCCAAGCGTCATGCGGCCATCGTCGCTGATCGATGCGTCGAGATTCAGGTCGTGGCGGGCCGCGTGGGCGGCGCGGCGCCATTGCTCCACTTCCGACTCGGTCGGCGGCTTCGGTGGCGCGCGGCCCGGGCGGGTGCCTTCGCGCAGGGCCTCTGCGGCCACCAAGAAGGTCTCGTCTTCGTCGCCGTCTTCGACCACTACCTCGACTTCGGCGTCGAGTGCCCCGCCGTCGCCCAGCAGCCCTGGGTCCGCCAGCGACGCGGGCTTGGCGCCGCCCACCAACTCGGCCTCAAGGGTCTCAGGATCGGGCACGCCGCGCTTGCCAAATAGCACCCGCCGCTGCTGCGACACCGGGCCAACCTTGACCAACGACCAAGAATTGATAATGTAGTTCTGGATATACGCCTTGATCCACCACACCGCGTACGAGATCAGTCGGTAGCCGCGGTCGGGCTTAAACTTGGCCACGGCCTTCATCAGACCGATGTTGCCCTCTTGCACCAGATCGGTCAGCTTGATGTCGTAGTGTGCAAATTGATAAGCAATTTTTACCACAAAACGCAGGTTGGCGGTCACCAGAGCCTGGGCCGCCTGCCCCTCATTGGTTTCTTGATAATGCTTGGCGAGCGCGTACTCCTGATCGCGCGTCAGCAAGGGGTAGCGATTCACCTCGGCAAGGTATTGCTCCAAGGTGTCCTTCAGGATCGGTTCGCGGTACGCCATGCAAGGTCTCTCTGCGGCCAAAAAAGGTCGCGACGTCTGCTAGTTGGGTGGCTCGTGTCACAGTTAGCGAAGGGTGCTGTCCAGGTGGACTTAGGGCCACGCTAGTTGGATGCGACACGCGGGCGCCCGGGTGTGGCGGCATTTTACTGCTTGTCGGACGCAGCGTCGAGGCTTCGCCCCGTACCACGGCCCGGCAGCTTGACAACCCGATCGCCTGCCGCGACATTCCCTCTCACTGAACTAGTGCACGGCAAAGGGGGCACGCGACATGGGTGACAAGCACAACCACAAACCGGGACACACTGCGCACGGCGCGCATACCCCGAAAGGCGACCATGCGGGCGATAGTAAACAAGCCGAGGCGCCCCGCATCGATTTTTCGACGTTTGTGCTCTCGCTGACGGGGTCGGCGATGGTGCAGCTAGGCCGCGTGCCCGATCCGACAGGGGAGAACGGCGGTATTGATCTTGGGCTGGCTAGGCAAGCTGTTGATATTTTGACGATGTTGCGCACGAAGACGGCAGGTAACTTGGCGCCGCCCGAAGCGGACCTGCT
Organism: uncultured Myxococcales bacterium; assembly: GCA_903883645.1. GTDB lineage: Bacteria > Myxococcota_A > UBA9042 > UBA9042 > UBA9042 > SXRM01. The sequence goes on from CAISBR010000009.1 coordinate 19,938, forward strand.
CGAGCGAGTGCTGCACGACCTGCGCGTGGCCTGGGTCGAAGAGGCGCAAAAGCACGTTGGGTAAGCCAGAACTCGCGACTCCGCGGCACTTTTACGCCATGGTCGGGGCGAGCGAGCCGATGTTGCGGCTTTTCGGCCAGATCGAGCGGGTAGCCCGTGTTGCCACGACCGTGCTGATTCAGGGCGAGTCGGGTACCGGCAAAGAGCTCGTGGCGCGGGCGCTGCATGATGCGAGTCCGCGGGCGGGTGCGGCATTTGTTGCAGTAAATTGTGGAGCGATTCCAGCTCATTTGCTCGAAAGTGAGCTGTTTGGTCATGTGCGCGGGGCGTTTACCGATGCGTCGAGCGACCGCGCCGGGCTGTTTGAGGCGGCAGACGGTGGCACGCTTTTCTTAGACGAGATCGCGGACTTGCCGCTGCCCCTGCAGGTCAAGCTTTTGCGCGTGCTGCAAGACGGCGAAGTGCGGCGGCTGGGTAGCAATAAGGCCTTTACGGTGGATGTGCGGGTAGCGGCGGCGAGCGCGGTGCCTCTGCGGCAGCGGGTGCGCGATCAGCTGTTTCGCGAGGACCTGTTCTATCGGCTGAGCGTGATCGAGTTGAAGGTGCCCGCGCTCCGCGAGCGCACGGGCGACCTCGATCTGCTGGTGGCAGACTTAATTGCCGCGACGAATCGACGACTTGGCACCCATATTCAGGGGCTAACTCCAGACGCGCGGTCCAGGCTCCAAGGGCGTTTGTGGCCGGGCAACGTGCGCGAGCTGAAGAATGCGGTGGAGCAGGCGTGCGTGCTCGCCGAGTCGCCGTGGATCGCCGCCGACGAGATCGCGATGGACCCGCTGCCGCTCGACCTGCCGGTGCGGGCGCCGCTTGACCTAAGCAACCTTTCGATCCCCTTGGCGATCGAGAATATTGAGCGCACGCTAATCCTTGAGGCCTTGCAGCGCACCGCCGGGAATCGCACCCGGGCAGCGCTGCTGCTCACGATCTCGACGCGTAATTTGCAATATAAAATCAAACAGTACGGAATCGCCGCGCCGCCCATACCCGGGCGTCCGCCGCGCGTGGGGATGCCATGAGTGAGGCTAGCTTGAGTGCCCTGGTCGAGCGTTTGCGGGCGCGCTATCCACTGATCGGCTTGCTCGGTGCCGACGAGCGCGAGGGGGCGGCGTTTGCTGCGCGTGCGGCCCAAGAGGCGAAGTTGCCTTGCGAAATTTGCCATTACGGCACCGATGACCCGGCCGAGCGGGCCTTGGCGGCGCTGCAGCGACTCAGCCACCAGCCGTCGTGCCTGGTGCTGCCGGCGGCGCGCACGCTGCTGGCGGACCCGCGGTTGGTGCGGTTCTTGAGCGAGCGGCTCGAAGATCTGGAGCGCAACGGCCAGTGCGTGGTGCTAGTGGGGGCAGTTCTACCCGAAATTCCTGAGTTAGCTCGGGATTTAGTGCGCCTGGCGGTGCCGCTGCCGCCACGGACGACCCTAGAACCCCTGGCGCGGGCGGCACTTGAGGGGGCCGACGGCGAGCAAATTGAGGCGGCCGTGCGGGCATTGCAGGGGCTGACCCTGGCCCAAGCGCGGCGGGCGCTGCGGCGCGTGCGGGTGCTGCCACTGCCGCAGGCGCTGGCCGAATTGCTGGGCGAAAAACGCGAGTTGCTAGCCGCCAGTGGTGTGGTCGAGGTGGTGCATCCGGTGCCACCGGCGAGTGCGATTGGTGGGCTCGACGAGCTGAAGGCCTGGCTAGACCGGCAGCGGCAGGCCCTATCGAGCGATGCGCGGAGCTATGGCTTGCCAGTGCCGCGCGGGGTTTTGCTCGTAGGTGTGCAGGGTTGTGGCAAGTCGCTGTCGGCTAAGGCGGCGGCCGCGATTCTGGGCTTGCCGCTGCTGCGCCTGGACCTGGGGCGGCTGCACGGTGGCGAGCACGGGCCCGATGCGAACCTGCGCCACGCATTGGCGGTGGCCGAGGCGATGGCCCCGGTCGTGCTGTGGATCGACGAAATCGACAAGGCTTTTGCGGGTGCGGCGAGCGGCGCGTCGGAGTCGGGTGCCCGGGTCTTTGGCAGCATGCTGACCTGGTTGGGCGAGCAGCGCAGCGGTGTGTTTGTGGCGGCTACAGCCAATCGTTTGGCACAGTTGCCGGCAGAGCTGATGCGCAAGGGCCGCTTTGACGAGACGTTTTTTGTCGATGTGCCCGATGCCGCCGCCCGCGCCGAGATCTTGGCCGTGGCGCTGCGCAGTAGTGGTCGCAACCCAGCGGAATTTGACCTAGAACTGCTGGCCAAGGCGAGCGATCGCCTGACCGGCGCCGAGCTCGAACAGGCCATCTACGAGGGGCTGCAGCAGGCGTTTGCCCAGGCAAGGCCGCCGCGCAGCGAGGATTTCGCCGCCGTGCTGGCCAAAACCGTGCCGTTCGTAGAAACTTACGATACCCAAGTGCGCGAGTTGCGCGGCTGGGCGCGGCGCCATTGCCGGGGAGCGAGCCGCGATCGCAGCCTGCACGAGTTGTTTGCGGCCGCCCGCCAAGCTCGGCCCGACGCCAAGTAGCGAACCGAGAGGGACCATGAGCGACACGTTCGACATTGCAGTCATCGGCGCGGGCGCCTGGGGAACCGCGCTGGCCATCCACGCTGCCCGCGCGGGCAAGAAGACGATCTTGTGGGCCTATGAGCCGCAGACGGTGCAAGACATCAACGAAGCCCGCGAGAATAAGACATTCTTGCCCGGAATCAAGCTGCCCGAGAGTCTGCGTGCGACGAGCGACCTTGAGCTGGCGGTGCGGCGTTCGCGCATCTTGCTCACCGTGATTCCGACGCCGCATGTAGAGCGCATCTCCGCGCAAATTCTCCCGTTTTTGACGGATGATCACGCGCTGGTGTCGTGCAGCAAGGGCATTGACAACACCTCGCTCGAGACCGTCAACGAGATCTTTGAACGGGTGCTGCCGCGGCGATTGCACTTGAATTTGGCGTACTTGTCAGGCCCATCGTTTGCCGCCGAGGTGGCGATGGGTAGCCCCACGGCCGTGACGATCGGCACGCTCGACCGCAAGTTTGGGCGTTTTTTGCAAAATGAGCTGTCGGCAGGCCATTTTCGCTGCTATGCCACCACCGATGTGGTCGGTGTGGAGATGGGCGGCGCGGTCAAGAACGTGATGGCGATTGCGGTGGGTGCGGCTGACGGTCTGGGTTTTGGCCACAATGCGCGCGCCGGTCTGATCACCCGCGGTCTGGCCGAGATCACCCGTCTGGCGGTGCGCAAGGGTGCCAACCCACTGACTCTACAGGGTTTAGCTGGCATGGGCGACTTGGTGCTGACCTGCACGGGCGACCTGTCGCGTAACCGCACCGTGGGTCTGCGCTTGGGTCGCGGCGAAACGATTGAGCAAATCCTGGGTTCGATGAGCGCGGTGGCCGAGGGCGTGCTGACGAGCCGCAGTGCGCACCGCCTTGCCGAGAGTCTGGGGGTGGATGCGCCCATTATTGCGCACACTTACCGGGCGTTGCACGAGGGCCTGGCGCCGCGCGCCGCGCTTGAGGGGCTGATGTCGCGGCCCCTGAAAGACGAATTAGTCCTGTAATCAATAGGTAGAACGATGGTGGATTCTTCGAATAGTCGGCCGCTGGCGCTGCCCGATACCGACCGCTGGGTCGAGATCGGCCGCATTGGTCGCCCCCATGGCATCAAGGGCCAGCTGCATGTGCAACTGCATAATCCGAATTCGCCGCTGTGGCGCCCGGGGCTGGTCGTGCGGGCGTGGAAGGCGGGGGCGCCGGCGCAGCCGCTGCGGGTGCTGGATTTGCGGCACTCGGGCGCCGATTACGTTGTGACGTTCGAGGGTTTGCCCGATCGCTCCGCCACCGAACCGCTGATTCACTGCCTGCTGCAAGTGGCCGAAGACGACCTGCCCGCGCGGCAAGACGACGAGATCTACCTGCACGAGCTGCTGGGCGCGGCCGTGCACGACGCCGAGACCGATGTGCAAGTGGGTACGATCAAAGGCTTTATCGAGACCAATCAGCTGGTGCTCGACATTGCGCTGCTGGCGGGTGGCTCGGCGCTGGTGCCGGCCCAGTCCGACGCGGTGGTGGCCCTGGGGCGCGAGCGCGGCAAGGTGGTCGTGGCCCACATCGAGGACTGGCGCTCGACCTAAATGCCTGAGAATAGCTTTCAATTCGACATTCTAACCCTGTTCCCCGGGCTGTTCGACGGTCTGCGGAACGAGTCGCTGCTGGGCAAGGCGCTGGCGAGCGATGTGCTGGGGCTGCACACCCACAACTGGCGGCAGTGGACCACCGACCGCCACAACACGGTCGACGATCTGCCCTTTGGCGGTGGGCCGGGGATGGTGCTCAAGCCTGAGCCGATTCTGTCGTGCTTGCGCGAGCTTACGCCCCAACGCGCCGCCAAGACGCCGGTGGTGCTGCTGTCGCCCGCGGGGCGGCTATTTCGCCAAGAGCTGGCGCAAGAGTGGGCGCAAGGTCCTGGACTGATTCTGCTTTGTGGCCGCTACGAAGGGTTTGATGCGCGCATTGAGCAGCATGTCGATCACGTGGTGTCGATCGGCGACTATGTGCTGAATGGCGGCGAAGTGGCGGCGATGGCGATCATCGAGGCGGTGGCGCGACTGCTGCCCGGCGTGATCGGCAACGCAGCCAGTTTGACTGAAGAGTCGCATAGTTCGGGCCTGCTTGAGCATCCGCACTACACCCGGCCGCGCGAGTTTGAGGGCGAGCCGGTGCCCGAAGTGCTGCTGGGCGGGAACCACGCCGAGATCGACCGCTGGCGGCGGCGGCAGAGTCTGCTGCGCACCAAGCTGCGGCGGCCTGAGCTCATGCAAGGTCTTGTAATCGATAAAAAAGATCGAACCTGGCTCGATGCAGAGTGGGCCGCGCTGCAGGCCGCAGCAGCCCCGGCGAGCGACGATAGGGATTGACAATTCGATGAAAATGGCTATCTTTCTCGCCCTCGTTCACCATCCGGTGCTGGATCGCTCCGGGCGGGTGGTGACGTCGGCATTGACCAACGTCGATGTGCACGACCTGGCCCGCTCCGGTCGAACCTTTGGAGTCACCCGCAGTTACGTGGTCACGCCCGTGGCCCTGCAGCAGCGAATGGTGACCGAGATGGTCGAACACTGGCAGCTGGGAGCGGGTTCTGCGCATCTGCGGCGGGCCGAGGCGATGCAGCGCGTGAGCGTGATGCCCTCGATCGATGCCGCAAGGACCGATATCACCAAGCGAACCGGCCGTGCGCCGGTGGTCGCGGTGACGGCAGCCCGCTGGGAGCCAGAAGGCAGGAAGGCGGGTACGCAAGAGCCTGAATCGTTTGACCTGTGGCGGCATAAGATTGCCAGCGCGGGCGACGACGCGCAGCCCCTGCTGTTGGTGTTTGGCACCGGTTGGGGTCTCGCGCCCGAGGTGCTGGCGGAGGCCGATGTGCGGCTACCGCCGGTGCAACGCCGGCCCGAGCTGCTGGATGCCGAGGCAGGCGACGGTCCTTACAACCATCTTTCGGTGCGCGCGGCGGCGGCGATCATTTTGGATCGACTGCTCGGAGATCGCGATTTGCACTGACCTTTTGTGCGCGGTAACCCCGTGCATACCGAGTTGAGCGGCACGTACGGCCCCTTGCTCGCCCAGGGTGGGCAGCAAACCCGGACCTCTGTCCTCTCGCTGAGTTCGACCGCACATGGCGAACCGGCCTAGGCGCCCCAGGGCGCACCTTTAGGAAAACTGATGCGTCAGCACCTTCTTGATTACGTTCAGAATGCCCACATTCGCTTCGACCTGCCCGCGTTCAAGACCGGCGACACCGTCAAGGTCCACGGCCGCATCATCGAAGGCGAGAAAGAGCGCGTGCAGATCTACGAGGGCGTGGTCATCCGCCGCTCCGGCTCGGGCACCGATGCCTCGTTCACCGTGCGCAAGATCAGCAATGGCGTGGGCGTCGAGCGCGTGTTTCCGGTCCACTCCCCCCGCATCTTGAAGATCGACATCGTCTCGTCGGGCAAGGTCCGCCGCGCGCGCATCTACTACCTGCGCGCTCTGCAGGGCCGCGCCGCCAAGCTGCGCCGCATCGAAGACAACGGCTAAGTCGTTTATTCGTAGAGTCTTGCGCAGCGCCGTCCGCTCCTTCGCCCCATCTACCGGGCGCTGTCGAGCGGGCGGCGTTGCCGTTTTTTGCGCCAGACCCAACTAACTCAGCTCGGCCGGCAGGCCAACCCACTCGGCGCTCTGCTGCCACAGCTTTTCGGCCAGCTCTTCGTCGCGGGCCAGGCGCGAGGGCTTGCGCTGGGCACAGGCGTCGTAGTACAGCCCGGATTCATTGGCGATACTCGGCTCGGTGGCGCAGTAGAGCGAGGTCTCGGCGCCCTGGTCGGTGGTCAGCATGAACTGCAAGGCAAGCCATCGAAACGGCTGCGGAATGCGCCGCCAAATGTCCGATGCGATCACCCCGGGGTGCAGGCTGTATACGGTGATGCCGGTGCCGGCCAGGCGCTTGGACAAAGCCTTGACGAACAGCACGTTGCAGAGCTTGGACACGCCGTACTCGCGAAAGCCGGCGACGGTGGGGGTGCTTTGGCGTAGATTTGTAAAATCAAAGACTTTGGGGTCGTAGTGGGCGCGACTGGCCACGCAGACCACCCGCGCCGTGCCGGCCAGCTGCAGCGCCGGCAGCAGCAACCGGGTCAGCAGATAGGGGCCCAAGTGGTTGGTGCCAAAGTGTAATTCAAAGCCATCCGTCGTCTGCCCGCGCGAGCCCGCCAAGCCGGCGTTGTTGACGAGCAGGTGCAGCGGCACGCCCAGGCTCACGACCTGCGCGGCACTTTGGCGCACGCCCGCCAGACTGCCCAGGTCGAGGGCCAAGAACTCTAGGTTTGCATTGGGAACTTGCTGGCGGATCTGCGCGATCGCCGCCTCGCCCTTGTCTTTGGAGCGGCAGGCCAGCCACACCTTGGCGCCGGCGCGGGCCAGCTCGCGGGCGGTCACTAGGCCGATGCCGGTGTTGGCGCCGGTGACGAGGGCATTTGTGCCGCTTAAATCAGCGGTTATGGTAAAGCGGGACATGCGAACTCCTTGGCTTGGCTAGGGGCCACCTAGTATAGGTCGGCGGGTGGTCGCCCACCAGCGGTGACGGGAAATGTCGATGAAATCATTGTATTTGCTTGGGAACTCTGGCGCGCTGCTGGGCCGTGCGCGCGGCCAGCCACTGACCCACGCCCAGGGCCACGGCCGCGACCGCCACCCCTTGCCGTGCTCGCCCCGCCGGCAACCAAGCATCGCCAGCCATGACCAGCGCCGTGCCCAGCAAACTGCCGATGGCGTAAGCGTGAACGTCGAGAATCACTGCCAGGCGACCGCGCACGCCTTCGTCGAGGTCCGCCAGCGCGCTGCGGCGCAAGGGGGCATCGCAGGCGTGGCTGACCACAAAGTAGCCGGCCAGGGCGGCCAGGGTCAGGCGCGGGTTTTGCGTCGCCACCGCCAGGCTGCAGGCGAAGATCACGTAACTGGGCATGATCAATGTTGATTGCCAGCGATCAAGCCGGCCCAGCCAGCGCGGCAGCAGCGCTTGGCCCGCCAGCACAGCCACGGTCGAGGTCAGCGAATAGATCGCGTACCAGCGGCGAAAACCGCCCTCGTCTTCAGCTGTTTCGAGCTCTACGTCGCGCATCGCCGCCCAGCCTAGCGCCACCCACGCCGCATACTGGGCGGTGACCCGCACCACCATGGGCCGCAGCCACGGCGTGCGATCCAGGGCTTGGCGCAGGGGCGGAGGAGCCTCGGCGCGCTGTGGCGGGCTGGCGGGCAGACGTCGCCTTGCGATGGCCGCAGATCCAAAGCAGATTGCCGCGCTCAGAGCCACTAGGGCCGCGTCGTGTTCGGCCGCTACACCGCGCAGCTCGCCAGCGCCCAAAGCAAGGCTGTAACCAAGCAAATCGGCAACAGTTTCTGCGGCGGCGATGCGCGTGAACCACTTGATGTTGTCGCTGCGGGCAATGGTGTCGGTGGCGATGGCCCAGGCGGTCACGGGGATGGCGGCCACTTCTACCGTCGAGACCATATACAGCAGCCAATAGCTGAGCGTCGGCGCGGCCTGGCTCCACAGCAGCGCGGCGACGCCGGCGTAGCCCAGACCCACCAAAATCAGCAGACGAGGCAGTAACTTGGAGCGCGACACCCGGTCGGCCAGCAGCGTCAGCCCGCCGCCGACGGCCAGCGTCACCAGTACATCGAGCGCCCACACCTGTACCAGGCCCGTCGAGCCCGACTTGGCCACCACACCCGCCGTCGAGGTGACGTCGATGAGCTTGACCACCAGCCCGTGCAGGCCCACAAGGGTGCCAAGTACAGCGACAGTATGCGGAATTCGGCTAGCGGTCACGGCGCGTTGCCCAGGTTGGACCAACCAGTGGCCGGTGCAGAGGGTAGCCCAGCCGGGGTCGAATGCGCAAAATCACGGCAAATCGCCGCGGCGGGTTGCGGGCCGGCACCGCTTGGGTCACCCTGGCGCGCGATGGGCGCTGCAATTCGTTAAGTGTTGGCGAGGAAGCTATGAAAATCTGCGTACTTGGCTCGTCATATGAGGCCAGCGACTCCGCTTTTAAGGGCCTGGACCCGAACGCCAGTCCGGCCCGCTACTTGCCCGAGCACGAGTGGCACCACGCCGGCATCGACAAGGCCAAGGCGGTAGCGCAGGTTCGGGCGCTGATTCGCCAAGGTTTTGATGTCTTTGTGAACCTGTGCGATGGCGCCTGGGACGAGGACCGCGCCGGCATCGAGGTCGTGCAGACGCTCGAGCAGGCGGGGCAAGCCTTTACCGGCGCGTCGAGCGCGTTTTACGAGCCGACTCGCGAAGATCAAAAGCGTGTGTGCCACTACGCCGATATCGGTCAGCCCGGTCACTGCATGGCCGAGCAGGCGAGTGATGCGGATAAAGCGTCGGCAATGCTGCGTTTTCCCCTGATCGTCAAGCACCCGTGCAGCTATGGCAGCATCGGCATGGGTCGCGACGCGCTGTGCACCACGCCCGACCAAGTGCGGCAGCAGACGGCGAAGAACATCGATGCGTATGGCGCTGCGCTGATTGAAGAATTTATTGCGGGGCGCGAGTTTACCGTGCTGGTGGCCGAGCCGCCGCTGGGGTCGGATGTGCCGGCGACGTTTACGCCCGTGGAATTCAGCTTCCCCCCCGGCGAGACGTTTAAGCACTTTGATCTGAAGTGGGTAGCGTTTGAGCAGATGAGCACGCGGCCCGTAGACGATCCAGAGTTGGCGGCGCGGCTGTGCGACCTATCGGCGCGGCTGTTTGCGGCGCTGGGCGGGGTGGGCTATGCGCGCTGTGACCTGCGCATGGATGCGGCCGGTAGCCTGTATATGCTCGAGATTAATCCCAATTGCGGTATCTTTTATCCGCCGGGGCAGTTTGGCAGCGCCGACGAGATCTTGGCGGCCTCGCCGGGTGGCCACCGCGCTTTTGCCGAACACATTGTGGCCACGGCGCTGCGGCGGCGCGAGAGGTTGCGCAAGCCCTGGAAAGTACAGTTCGATCCCCAGCGCGGCTACGGCATGGTGGCGGCGCGCAATCTGGCGGCGGGCGAGGTGGTGCTGCCGGGCGAAGAGCGACCGCACTACTTGGTGACGCGGCGCCACGTTGAGCGCAGCTGGAATCCGCAAAATCGCCGGTGGTTTCAGCAGTATGCATGGCCTCTGACCGGTAGTGTGCATGTGATGTGGTCGGACCGGGCCACCGATTGGCAGCCGATCGACCACAGCTGTGCCCCGAACACCTGGCTCGAGGGCATGGACCTGGTGGCGATGCGGCTGATTGCGGCGGGCGAGCCGTTAACCATGGAATACGCGACGTTTTGTGGCCCCGAGATGGAGGCTTTTGCCTGCAGTTGTGGCGATTCGCAGTGCCGCGGCCAGATCACCGGTAGCGATTGCCTGCGGCCCGACATCGCCGACACCTATGCGGGGCACCTGAGCGATTTTGTCGCCCGCTTGCACGCGCCGACGCCAATTGAGCAGGATATTGGTCTTGATCCAAGGGTTTATATCGAGCGCGGGCGGCAGTTTCGCCGGTTGTTGGCGCGGCAGCCCATGGCCGCGGGCACGCTACTTAGCGCGTTGGGTCGGGTCGCCGTCCATGCCCACGCCAGCCGCTATACCGTGCAAGTGGGCGAACACGAACATGTCTTGCTCGATCCGTACTGGCTGGCCTATGCCAATCACAGTTGTGCGCCGTCGGTGCATTTCGACACGGATCGCCGCGAGGTGCGCCTTCTTCGCGACCTGCAGCCCGGCGACCCCATTACCTTCTTCTACCCGTCGACCGAACTCGACATGGCCGAACCGTTTGCCTGCCAATGTGGCGAAGCGGCGTGTCTGGGTACTATCGCGGGCGCGCGGCACATGCCGGTGGCGGTCCTGAGTCGCTACCAGCTCGCCGGTCATGTGCAACGGGCGCTGCGCAGCCATGTGCTGTAAGTGCGGAAGCTGCCTTAGCGATCGCCCATCAGGCCGCTCATCATCACCCAAGCTCCGGCGGCGCCGGCCATGACCAGCACGGCCAGGGTGACCAGGCAGCCGATCATCATCCAGCGGCCGACGAGGTTGGCTACGGGTTCTTCGGGCTTGCCAGGGATGGGCGCGGGCGGTGGGCTCATGCTAGAAGTCTAGCGTGGGCTGGACCAAATGTCCCTACCGCAGGCGGCTGTAGTGTCCTATGCTACGCCACACTCGCGCGCACAACCCGCCCAGGAGGCAGCAATGCTGGCCCTAGCTCCCTTTGCCAAACATGGTACGCTCCGTTCGCTCGCTTATCGGTTTCTGCTTGCGGTGCCGGCACTTGCGACCCTTAGCACTCCGCTGGCCTGCGCACTTGACCTGCCGCAAGCTACAACGCCAACAGAGCTTTCGCACGCGCCGACCCCGGTGGTCCAAGCCGATGATGCGGCCCTGCTGGCGCCCCTGCTGGCTGCGCTGGGTGCCACGCCCGAGCTGCGCGGCGGGGTCTTGCCGCAGCTGTACAGGGGTGGAGATCCCCGGGCGATTGCGGCGTTACGCTACATTGCCCTGCATGATCAACAGCCAGGTGTGCGGCAGGCGGCGGCGCGCGAGCTGGCCCGCTATGCCGATCGGCGCTCGATTGCGGCTTTGGTCGACATCGCGACCGGCGTCGAAAACGACCTGCCCAATGCCGCCGCGCTCGATGCCCTGAGCCAGCACGTGCTTACCGATGGCCCTGAAGCGCTGTACACGCTGGTCAAAGACCCCGAGGCCGACATGGGGGTGCGGCGCCATGCGCTCGAGGTGCTGCAGCGCGATCATGCCGAGATTTTGGCGGCGCGGGCCGTGCCGTCGCTGGGTGGCTCGGCGCTGGTGGCGACGCTGGGCGGTGGCCTGTTTGGTGGCCTGGCGCTCGAATCGGTGGGCGGTCTGGCCGGCGGTCGCAACGGTGCCGATGTGATCGGTGGGCTGACCGGCGCGGTCATCGGCGCGGGCGCGGGCTATGTCTTTGGCCGCCAGGTCAGCAATGCGCGCCAGCACTATTACATGAGCGCCATGACCTGGGGCGCGTTTGCCGGCTACGTGGGTGCACGGACCCTAATCAACCGACCTTACGGCCAATTTGGCATGCGCGTCAGCGACGAAGAGGTGGGGCTAACCCGCTGGAGCTCCGGCCTCACTCTGGCTGGCGAGCTTGTGGGCTTTGGCCTGGCCGCCTACGGCGCCGACAGCTTGAACTTGTCGAGCGCCGACGTGGCGACAGCTGATGCCATTGGTATCGCTAGCTTAACCGGTACTGTGGGCCTCCTTGGAATGATGCCCGCGCACGAGGACCAGCGGGCAGGGTACGGCGTGGCGCTGCTCGGCGGGTTGGCCGGCGCGGGTGTTGGCACGGCGGTCGCGCACAATCTGCACTTTGAGCATGGCGACATTTTGGCGATTAGTTACGCCACTGTCGAAGGTCTGTACTACGGCGCGCAGCTGCGTTCGCTGATGAGCAGCAGCGGTGACGAGGGCTCGGGCGGCCTCATGGGCATGGGCGTGGGCGCGCTGGCCACCACGGCGCTGACCCAGTACATCGACCCGACCCCCGGCAATGTGCTCGAGGCGGCGCTGTTTGCCCAGTATGGCAAGGCCTTGGGCGCAGGTCTGTCGCTCATGGCCAGCGAGCAGGGCAGCTCGGCGCAATGGGCGCAGCTCGCGGCCGGCGTGGCCGGATTTGGCGCCGGCGCGTACTTGAGCCAAAACACGGCATACCGCAGTGGCGACGGCACCTTACTCCCCATTGGCACGCTCCTGGGCGTCGAGCACGGCACCCTCATCGGCCTCCTCGTCGACGGCCAGGCCGGCAACAACGGCATCCACCAGAGCTTCTACCCCGGCCTCGTCTTGACCGGCGCGGCCTTGGGCGGCCTGGGCGGCGCAGTCCTCAGTCAATACACCGACATCAGCCCCTGGGAGACCACGATGGGCAGCACCGGCGCGGTCTGGGGCGGCTGGCTCGTCGGCTCGGCCTGGATGCTGCGCGGCGGCGGATCGACCACGGCCGTCGCGGGTTCGATCCTTGCGGCCTCCGACGTGGGCCTGGCTGCAACGGCCCTTGCCGTATCGCCTCTTGTCGGCGCCGATCCGCGCATTCTGGCCGGTGCCAACTTTGGTGGCATGGCGGGAGCCGGCTTGTGCACGCTGTTTACCGCAATGTTCTCAAACAATTCCGACAACATCTACCGCGCCAACCTGATCGGCTCGGGCGGTGGTTTGCTGGCCGGCGGCATCTTGGCCTATTTCGCGTTTGCCGACAGCGAGCCCGTGAACAAGAAGTCGGCGAGCGCGGCCGACCTGCCCAGCTGGCTGCGACTGCCGGTGCGATCGGTGAGCAGCGCGCCTCACTTCGACACGCTGGGCCGCGCCGACGGCATGGTCATACTCGCCGATTTGGATGTGTGGAATGCCCTGAGCCCGCAGCCGGTCCGCTAACCGCGCACTACAAACTATCCGCGCACTACAAATTATCCGCGCACTACAAATTATCCGCGCACTACAAACTATCCGCGCACTACAAATTATCCGCGCACTACAAACAACCACTCGGTGTTGCGCAAGTGGCTGACCTTGCCCACCTTTTGTCCGCCCGGATTGTAGATACCGATCTGCGCGCCCACGTACCGCTTAAAATCGTGCGATAGGGCCTCGACCTCGCCGCGCTCGCTGAGCATCGCCACCAGCTCGTCGCGGCTCAGAAAGCCCTCGTCCGAAAAACTCACCACAAAATGGCGGACTTTGGCGGCAGTGACCACCGCCTGCAGCGCCTGCTTGGCCCGTACCTTGCTGTTAAAATCGCTCTGCCGGTCGCGGCAGTCGATGCGTTTTTGCGCGATGCCGTAGACCTCGGGCTGGTCCCAGCGGACCAAAGTCTCCCACACGTGGTAATTACCTAGGTATTTGTGCTGGTTATAAGGCGGGTCCAAGTATGCCACATCGGCGCTGACCCGTTGCACGGACTCGAGTGCGTCGCCTTCGCTGGCCTCGCACGCGCCGTGCTGCGGTCGCTCAAGCACGGCAGGTAGCCGCAATTCCAACTGGTTATGCGACCTATGCGACCATTGTTTTAGGTAGGCCATCTGCACGCCGGTCGTCGAGTCGACGCGATCGGCCGCCTCCATCAGCGCCACCAGCACCACGGCCTCGCGGTCGGGCTCAAGGCCTAGCGCGGTGATGCGGTTGCGAATCGCCTCGATCTTGGCGCCGTTGTGGGGTTGAAAGTACCTAGATTTACGGCAATAGGTCTCGGTAAACCAGCCATCTTCGCCGGGCAGCGCCTGCAATTCCGCCAGCAGTGTCACGCAGTCGGCGGCCACGCTTGCGCGATCGGCCTGCACATAGCAGCGTGCCAAGGTGGCGGCATAGCGGTTGTGATCGCTTGAAAATACTTGATAACCAGCGCCCTTCAAGGCGTGGCCCACCCGCGCCGTACCCGAAAATGGGTCGATCACGCTGCGCACCGGCCCCAGCGTCTCGACTGCGGCCAGGATCTGCGGAAGCAGCGTGCGCTTGGAGCCAAGGTACTTAATCATTGCCAATTCCGTTAGTTGCAGGTGGCCGCGCTGGCGGTGCAGTGGCCGTAGTCTTGGCAGATCCGCGCCTTTTCGCAATCGCTGCCGGTCGCGGCCAAGCAGCGGCCGACCAACAAACGGCAGGCCCCGTCTTGGGCGCATTGGTCGCTGGCCAGGCAATCGGCGTCGCTCAAGGGGATGCAACTGCTTGCGCCGACTGCGTCTTTGCCCAGGTGGCACTGCCCTTGCCAGCGGCAGCCGTCGCTCGACTGGCACGCCGCTTCCGTTGTGGGGATGCACGCTGTGCCAACTAGGCCACAGGCTCCGAACCAGCGACAATGTCTAGATGTTTCGCAGTCGCTTTGGCAGCCGGCACCACAGACCGCGCCATCGGGTCGGCACAGACCGTAGTCGCGGCAGCCCGCGGCGGCTTGGCATTCCGCTTCGGTTGGACAGACGTAACCGGCGGGACATGCCTTTAGATCCAAAGACTTGCAAGTGCTTGCCGGTGCCACCGTTTCGCCGGTCGCGGAGCAGGCCGCGAGCACAAGCGCCACCGCGGCCACTCTCACTGCGCCCCCCGCTGCGATGGATGGTGATCGATGCCGCTTAGCAGCCACTCGGCGCCGCGCTGTTGCCACAGCAGCTGCCACACCGGCTCGCTCGTGTCGTCGCGCAACTGGGGATGCCGCAGCCGTACTACCGCCGTTTTCTCATCCTTTAAGCGCAGTTGGATGCCGCTGCCGCGCATGCGACCCCAGCCGTCGGCTTGCACGCTGCGGCCAGGCCAAGAGGTCCATTCCGCCAAGAACTTGCTGATCTCGGCCTCGCGCGCGGCGTGCAGGTTGGGGTCGGCCCACTGCGTCGCCCATTGCGTGCCCAAGTCGCGATCATCGACTACCAGCAGCGACCAGTCGACGAGCGGCCGCAGCAAGGTCGCGGCATCCGGGCTACTCAGCTGCGTTAAGAAGAAACTGACTGCAGATTCAGGCGATTCGCAGGCTCGTCCACAACCGCCCAGCTTCAGCACTTCGGGCGCGCGCGGTGCGAGCCAGGCTGAATCGGTCGCAACAGCTACATCGCCAGCAACAGCAACAGCAGCTGCGGCCTTGGGTTTGGCGGCAGGTTCGCGGCAACCCGCCAGCACAGCCAGGGCGATCAACCCGCCGGCGCATCGATAAATTGCGACCGAATCTCGACAAGCCGATGCAAACATTGATCAAACGCCTCAACGACCCGCGGGTCGAATTGCTTGCCCGACTCGCGGCGGATATGCGCAACCGCGTCCTCGACGCTCCACGCATCCTTGTACACGCGCGGCGTCGTCAGCGCATCGAACACATCGGCCAGCGCCACGATACGGCCATAAAGCGGAATACCTTCGCCCTGTTTGCGCGCCGGATAGCCCTGGCCATCCCAACGCTCGTGGTGCGACGCGGCGATCTCTTCGGCCATCTGCAGCAGCCGCGAGCGCGAGCCGCCCAGGATCTGCGCGCCGATAGTCGGGTGCTGGCGCATCACATCCCATTCTTCAGCCGTCAGGCTGCCTTGCTTCAGCAGGATCGAGTCGCGAATGCCGATCTTGCCCACATCGTGCATCGGCGCGGCCAGCTTGAGCAGGGCCTGTTCTTCAGGCGGCACGCCCATTTGCCGGGCAATTGCCGCCGAGTAGCTCGACATGCGCTCTACGTGCTCGCCGGTGTCGCCATCGCGGTATTCCGCCGCCCGCGCCAGCCGCATCACCGTGTCGCGACTCGCTTCGAGCAGCTGGGTATTGACCGTGCGCAGGCGCTCTAAGGCCGCCGTCAGGTCCGACGTGCGCGCTTCGACCATCTCTTCGAGCCGCCGCTTGCTCTCGTGCAGCTGAATTTCGGTGCTGATGCGCTCGGCGGCGACCCTTAGCACGCGCAGATGCTGGCCCGACGGCAGCGAACCACCGCCCCACGCGTGCAAAGCGCCCAAAATCTCGCCACTTTGCGTCTTCAGTGGAATGCCGATGTAGGGCAGCGACCCCGAGCTCTCGCCCGCCAGCACACCCTCGGCCTCGTCGACGCTCCAGATATCGCCGCGCGCACATAGCTCGGCATGGCGGCGATCTAAGAACGATTGCCCGCGGTTGCCAGGCTTGTGGTGCGTCTCGGCGGCGGTGCGCGCCTGCCCCGGCGAGCCCAGCGTGACCGCCACATGGTGCAGGCTGGTCCACTCGGCCACGCGCTTGGTCAGGGCGAGCAACACCGCGTCGGGATTCTGGTAATCCGAGCTAAAGGTCGACAGCTCGAACAGGGCGTTGAGCACGTCGCGGTCGCGCGTCACCTGCGTCGTCAGGCGGTGCACCCGCACCAGCGAGCGGACACGCACATGCAAATCAAGCGATTCAATGGGCTTATCGATCAGATCGTCGGCTTGCGACGCTTGCCACAGCGCCTCGCGCTCGCTGTCGTCGACGCGCGACATCAGCAGCACCTGGGGCCGTGTCGACGAACGGCGCAGGCAGTCGATCACGCCTTGACGCAGATCCGCCTCGCGACAGAGCGACGAATCCCCATCCAAAATAACGAGATCGGGCGCAAGGTCGGCCAGCCGCTGGCGCAGTTCCTCGATACCGATGACGTGCAAAGCGAGACACCCGAGTGGCTGCACCACCTGGCCAATCTGCTGCAAAATGTCTGGGTCATTGCCTACGACCAGGATCCGGGATTGGGCGAGCACGGCCACCTCCGCAGCGCCAGAGAATAGCCCCTCGTGGCCCCAACGCAACAGGTCTGTGTTCAAACTGCTGCAGTCGCTTGACTTGCCGCCCCAGGTTTGACACACCGCAAGCCGGCGCACCTGCAGCGCCAGAGACCTGCGATGCTCGAAATGCCGGCCGATCAAGTGCGGACCAACGTCGATTTTTGTGACCACATCGAAGAATTGGCGACCCAGTTCTGGGATACGGCGCGGCCGCTGCCCGAGTATCTGCTGGCGCTGTGGCAGCTGGCATCGGCTCATAAAGATATGGATGCCCTGCCTTTTACTGAGTTTGTCGGGGCCCTTGACCGCGCCCTCGACGAACCGGCGCCGGCCATCGACTTAGAGCAAGTGCGCGCCGCAGTGGCCCAGGCCGAGCAGGGCGGATTTTGGCGCTGGCAGGCTATCGTGCTGTCGCAGGCCCTCGATTTGGCGCGGCGCATCGGCAAGGAGCAAGACGGCGTGATCGCGGCCGAGGGCGGTCAGCCGCCGTGGAACAACACCAGCACCATGGCCTTCTTAGAGGCCGGCGCGGTTACAGTTTTCGACGGCTGGGTCAGCGGCGACGAAGAAGGCGGCAGCTGCGGCACGGGTGGCTGCGGCGGCGGCGGTGGCGGGTGTGGCGGCGGCGGCCATGCCGAGCGACCCAGCGTGGCCCAGATCAAGAAGGCGGGCTGCGGCTGTAGTGGCCACGAGGGCGCCAAGGGCGAGGGTGGCGGCTGTTGCGGCGGCAAGGGCAAAGGCGAGGGCGATGGCGAGTGCGATGGCGAGTGCGATGGCGACTGCAAGTGCGAAGACGGCTGCTGCGGCGAAGACGGCGACGCGTTCGAAGTCGAGTCGATTAGCTGGGACCTGTTCTCCGACTTCTTGGTCGCCGGGCAGCTTACAGAATAGTTATCGAATTTAAAGTGTTGTGCCTAGCCGTGCTGGCTCAGCTTGGCCGCGCGCAGGGCATCATCGAGCGCTTGCGGGCTGACCGCATCTTTCGACAACCACACGACCACACCCAGGGCGCGCGCTTGCTCGGTCAACTCGGGGTCTTCGATGCCCGACAGCAGTACCATGGGCACATGCCGAGCCACGGGCGATAGCCGCCGCAGCACATCGAGCCCCGAGTCGGCGCCCAGGCGGTAGTCGAGTAAACAGCAGTCAAATTGCTCGGTTTCAAGCCTTTCGACCGCCGTATCGAAATCGCCCGCCCATACTAGCTCTGCCCCGGGCCGGGCCTTGCGCAGCATGTGGCGCACGATCGCCGTCCAGGTCGCGTCGTCATCGACCAGCAGCACGCGGGTCGCTGCGGAGTCTGTCTGCACGATGGTAGTAGGCACAACCATGAGCGAACCCTGCCACATCGGCAACGGCGCGACCGCAAGCAACAGCAGCCGCAGTGTGCGGCGCGAAGACTGTGCAGAGCGACCCGATGACCTGTGGATCATGCCGGGTTTACGCCGCGAGCGCAACGCCGCCCGGTGGCCGACCATCGCAGGCGCGTGGTGTTGCCTTTGGCGCAGCTTCGGGCGATTCTTTTGCCGCTGCCGCCTTGGCCGCTCCCACAGGAACCGCGCATGTCGTCGCTCGCCGTCGTGATCCTCGCCGCTGGCCTAGGCAAGCGCATGGTCAGTCAGACCCCAAAGGTTCTGCATCCTTTGCTGGGGCAGCCGATGCTGGGGCACGTGCTCGACGCGGCGACCCAGCTCGCGCCCGACAAGCTAGTCGTGGTTTCGGGGCATGGTCGTGCGCAGGTCGAGGCGTGGGTGGCGCAGTGGACGCTCGCCAATACCGCGAAACTACAAGCGGGTGTCGTGCCGGTGTGTCTTGAACAGCCGCACCAGGGCGGTACCGGCCATGCCGTGGCCTGTGGGCAACCGGGCTGGCACGGTGCCGACGAAGTGCTCATTCTGTATGGCGATACTCCGCTGCTGACCGCGGCGACGCTGCAAGACCTGCGCAAGGCGCGCGCTGGCGGCCTCCTGTCGCTGCTGGTGGGCGAACTGCCGGACCCTACGGGCTATGGTCGGGTGTTGCTTGATCAAAACGGTCGCATCGCCGCTGTAGTCGAGCACAAAGACGCGAGCGATGCCCAGCGGCAAGTGCGGCTGATCAACGCCGGAATGATGAGCGTGGATGCGCAGTTCTTGGCCCAGGCCCTGCCGCAGCTGCAGCCCAACAACGCCCAGGGCGAGCTGTACCTGACCGACCTGCTGGGCATGGCCGCGGCGCAGGGGCAGCCGGGGGCCGCGCACATTCTGCCGGATCATCGCGAGATTCAAGGCGTAAATCATCGCGGCGAGCTGGCGCTTTGCGGCGAAATTCTGCGCGACCGCGTCAATCGCAGCTGGATGCTCCGCGGCGTCAGCCTAGACAACCCCACTACCACACTCATCGAGACGGGTGTTGAGCTAGGCCCCGATGTGCAGATTGCCGGCGGCGTCGAGCTGCGCGGCACCACACGGATCGCCAGCGGCGCCGTAATCGAGTGTGGCTGCGTGCTGACGGACGTGATTGTAAGTGAAAATGCGAGGTTGCTACCCTATACGGTGGCGAGTCAGAGCGTGATCGGCGCGGCGGCCCAGGTGGGCCCGTTCGCGCACTTGCGGCCCGGCACGCGGCTCGACGCCAAGGTCAAGGTCGGCAACTTTGTCGAGACCAAGAAAGCGCATCTGGGCGAGGGTGCCAAGGCCAGCCATTTGTCGTACTTGGGCGACGCGGAGATCGGCCCCGACTGCAACATCGGTGCGGGCACAATCACCTGCAATTACGACGGGGTAAACAAGTTTCAGACCACTCTGGGCCGGGGCGTGTTCATCGGCTCGGATACGCAGCTGGTGGCGCCAGTGACGCTGGGCGACGAGGCCTATGTCGGCGCTGGCACTACGGTTACCCGCGATGTGCCCGCTGGTGCGCTGATCGTGACCCGTGCGCCGACCACCATCAAAGAGGGTTGGGTCGCCAAGAAGAAGGCGCTGCGCGAGGGCGCGAAACCGCATCATTAAGCTAGGGAACTACCCCGGCGAGGTCGCGCCCAGGTCAAACAGCGACAGCTCGGGCAGGGTCGCTTCGCCCAGCCGCGGGACGCGCACCGAGGCGCCTACGCCGGCGTTCACATACAGCCGCGCATCGCCCGCTTGATACCAGCCCGCCACATAGCGCATCCCTAAAATTTCAGTAAGGATATCCGTAATCCCCGGCAGCGACACTTGGCCGCCGTGGGTATGGCCCGACAGCACCAGCCGGCCACCGTGCAGCCCCAGCCGATCGGCGGTGCGCGGCTCGTGCGACAACACCAGCGCGCGGTCGGGCCGGCTCAGGTCGGCAAAGGCCCTTTCGGGGTCGTCGCGGTGGGTAAAACCGTCGTCGACGCCAACGACTGTCAGCGGTCGCCCGCCCAGATCGAGCTGCACATTCTGGTTTACTAAAACGATTACGCCCTGCGCTTCGAGCATGCGCCGGATCCCGGTCGCGCCGCTGTAGTGATCGTGGTTGCCCAGCGTTGCCACGATCGGCCGCGGCAGGCTCGCCACCCACGCCTGCAGCGTGTCGATTTCGGCTAGGGAATGATTCAGGTAATCGCCTGTCAGCACCATCAGGTCGGGCTTGGCTTGGTGCGCAGCGCGCTGGGCGGCGAGCAGCGTCTCGGCGGGTGTGCCCCAACCGACATGGATATCACTTAGTTGGGCAATTCGGATGCGGGTATCGTTCGGCCACAGCTGGGCGCCGCGAAATGGCACCGCGTACCGACGCTGCGCGAGCTCGCCCGCAGAATGGGCCGCAGCCTCGCTGGCTTTGAACAGCGCAGTACCCGCCGTCGCCGCGGCAGTGCCGAGCGCCAGCCGCCGCATGAAGGTCCGCCGATCCATCGCCCGCGCTCCACCCCGCCGCACGTGCGGCAGTAGCGTTACAACGTAGCAGATCCCGATTCGATTCCGACTTGTTTTGGTTTGCTGCCCCGCCGGCTTGACGGGCTAGCCGCGACCCCTACCATGCCAAGGATGCCGGCGTGGAGCCGCAAGGCGTGCAATGGTGCAGTGGTGGCGGGCGATAGCGTATGCGGGCTTGGTGGGCCTACTGGCTTGCTCAAACACGGCAATTCTGGCCGCCGGCGAGGTTGTCAGCGAAGCCGACGCGCTGTCGCCAAGCGACGCTGTACTGGCCGACGCTATACCGACCGACGCGGCCGCAGATTCGGAACAACTGCATGATAGTGCAAGCGATGCCCTCGTCGATGCCAGCCAGGATGCCGCGACCGATGCCGGCGAGCTGGGCGACGTGGCGGCGGAGGCGTCGGTCGATGTTGTAGAGCCTGTTGATACTGCAGATGAGTTGGATGAAGTGGCCGGCCTCGCCGACAGTGCGGCGGACATTGCCCCCGATGCTCTAGCCGACACTTTGCTGGATACCGCGCTCGACACCGCACCGGACTCGCTAGCCGACACCGTACCCGATACGGCGACCGACCTGACCGCCGATGCCCCTGCCGATGCCGCAAACGACACGGGTGAGCCGTGGTTTCCCTCGTGGAAAGACAAGAATGGTTGCGAGAATTACGAGCACTTTGAGGGTGGCTACTGCCTCGCCGAGAATCCGACGCAAGAAAAGTTAGAAACGGTGTTGTGTTGGAAGGCCGGCCAGGTCAACACCTTGGGCGTGGGCAAGCCATGTATGCCGGGCAGCGGCATGTGCTCGGGCCTAATCGCCAATTGCTGCGTGATGGACGCCAAGAAATACGGGGCGTTGTGCTCGATGACCTGCGACGCCTCAACCGGCTGTGGCTCGGGCGCCTACTGCCATGTCACCTACGCGGGTGGAATCTGCATGCCGCTGGAGTGCAAAGAACTTTTTGACGGTTACTACGCCATTTACAAGAAGAAAGACAAGGGCTTTAAGTGCAGCGCGACCGGCAATGCCACGGGCGTCGGCACCCCTTGCAAGGCGGGCGGCGCGGCGTGCTTGCCATTTGCCAATGCCTATTGCCTCGGCGATGGCCCATTCTACTTGCCCACCGACCAGCCCCAGCTTACTAGCTTTTGCTCTAACCCGTGCGAGGTCAGTGCCGACTGTGGCGCGGGGGCCGAGTGCATCTACTCAAACGGCAAGCCTTATTTCTGTTCGCCGACCATCTGCTCGGGGCAATTCGTCAACATGCTGTTTGGCAACAAGCCCGGCGAGAGTGCGCCGACCAGCACCGCTGAGGTCTGCGTTCCTGAGTAGCACAGGGTTGTAAAGTGCTTGAGCTAGAACGGTTAATGCAGCGACGCCCGCGCGATCGTCAGCACATCCGCCAGCACGCCCGAGGCCGTGACCGCCGCGCCCGCCCCATAGCCGCGCACCACCAGTGGCCGCGGTTGGTAGTGTTTGGTCAAGAAGGCAAAGGCATTTTCGCCGCCCCGCACCGCCCCCAGGGGCTGGCCCTCGGGCACGGCCTGCAAGCCCACCTCGCAGCCATGGGCATCAAAGCGGGCCAGGTAACGCAGCACAGTGCCTTGGTTTTTCGCTTCGGCCACCACCAGGGCCATGCGCGCGTCCAGCTCGGGCAGCCGCGCCATGAACGCGTCGGTCGGCCCGCTGGCATCAAAGTCGGCGGGCAGCAGGCCGCGCACCTTCACCTGGTCGAGTTCGAGCTCCATGCCGGTTTCGCGCGCCAGAATCAACACTTTGCGGGCCACGTCGAGCCCTGAGAGGTCGTCGCGCGGGTCGGGCTCGGTCATGCCGGCGTCGCGCGCCTGCTGCACGGCCTGCGAGATCGGCACGCCATCGCCCAGCAGACCGCACAGCAGTGACAGCGAACCCGACAGAATGCCTTCGAATTGCACCACCCGATCGCCGCCATCGAGCAGGCTGCGCAGCGTGGCCATCACGGGCAGGCCGGCGCCCACATTGGTCTCGTAGCGAAATTGCCGGCGAAAACGCTGGGCGGTGCGACGAATCTCGCGGTAGTGCTGCAGACTTGCGCTGTTGGCCTGCTTGCTCGCCGCCACCAAGTGCAGGCCTGCGCGCAGAATCTGCGGATAGGCCGCTGCCAAACTGGCCGAAGCCGTGCAATCGAGCAAGACAGGCTGCAGCGGCCGGAGCGCCATGACCGCATCGAGAAGCGCTGTTAGATTGCCCAGTTGCCCCCTCGCGTCGAGTTCGCGCTTGGCCGTACGCGGGTCCAGGCCGCCCGGCTGCACCAAGAACTGCGTTGAACTAGCAATACCAAGTAATTCTAGTTGGATAGGTCCTATAGCCAGCGTCGGCTGCAGCTGGGCCAGTTGCTCGAGCAGGCGGCCACCGACCGTGCCAAGTCCACACAAGATCAGCGAAATCGTCTCGCGGGTGCCAAAGAAGCAGTGGTGCACATGGCGCAGGCCGCGCTCGGCATCGGCGTCGGCTACCACCACCGAGATCGATCGCTCGCTCGAGCCCTGGGCGATCGCCACCACATTGCAGCCCACTTGGCCCAGCGCGCTCAAGAAGGTGCCGGCAATGCCTACGCGGGTGCGCATACCCTCGCCGACCACCGATAAAATCGAAAGCCCGGCGCGCAGTTCTACGGGGTCGACCCGCCGCGCCGCGATCTCGGCCGCGAAGGCAAACTCGATGGCTTGGCGGGCGCGCTCGGCATCGGCGGTGGCGACACCCAGCGACAAGGTGCACTCGCTCGAGGCCTGAGTGATGAAAATAACTGAGATTTGCCGATCTGCCAGCGCCGAAAACAGCCGCGCCGCTACGCCCGGCACCCCTGGCATCCCCGGCCCGCTGATGGTCAGCAGCGCCACCTGGCCCAGCAGCGTGCACGCCCGCACCGGCTGCTCGGGCGGCGCCACCTGCGCGCGAATCCAGGTGCCCGCCAGCTCGGGGTGAAACGTATCGCAAACCCGCACCGGGATTGATTTTTCGCGGGCCGGCGCAATCGTCTTGGGGTGCAGCACCTTGGCGCCAAAGTGCGCGAGCTCTAGCGCCTCGTCAAAACTCAGCTCGGGCAGCCGCACCGCCTCGCTCACCAGCCGCGGATCGGCGCTGGCAATTCCATCGACATCCGTCCAAATTTCGAGTAGTTCGGCATCGAGCGCCGCCGCCGCCAGCGCGCCCGACCAGTCCGAGCCACCGCGGCCCAGGCTCAGCAGCTTGCCACGGGCATCGCCGCCAAAAAAACCAGGCATCACATGCAGTTCGTGATCACCCTGTCGCACCTCGGCAAACCGCTCGTACATCAGCGCCGGGTTGGGCGTCGCCGCCAGTGGGTCCCCCGCGCAAGGCAGCATCACCAGCGGGTCTAACAGGTGGCAAGTCTGCGCCCGTGCTGCAAAAATCGCCTCTAGGCACGCGCACGCCGCCCGCTCGCCCAGCCCCGAGATATGCGCCAGCGCCGCCCCGGGCAGGTCGCGCAGCAGGGCCACGCCGCGCAGCAGGTTTTCGAGCTCGCTGGCAATCGCTTCGAGTCGCTCGGCCAAGGGGTCGCGCTGGTTGCCTAGGCCATCGGCCAGTTCGGCTCGGATCAGCGCATGGCGCAAGCGAAAAGTGGCAGCCAGCTGCTCCGCATCGCCCCCCGCCTCGGCGCTCTGGGCCGCCGCAATCAGCGTATTGGTCACCCCTGCCGCGGCCGACGACACCACCACCACCCGGTGTGTCCTCAGGGCGTCTTGAATAAGATCCGCCACATGCAGCATCCGCGCGCCGCTACCCACCGACGTGCCGCCGAACTTCATCACTCGCCAAGGTCGCTGCGTCATCGCGTGCACCTCTCTATTCGTTCTAGGTTCAATGGGTTAAAGGGTATGCCCCTCGTCGTGCACATCGCGCACCGCCCGGCCCGACGGGTCAGCCGAATTCTTCCACGCCGCGTCCCACTCGAGCGCAATCGCCGTGCTGCAGGCCACGCTCCGCTCCCATGCCACACAGCTCGCTGGGCCCGGACCAGGAAACTGCTGCTCAAAAAGGTCTCGATACAAATAGGCTTCTTTGGTCTCGGGCGTCTTGTCGGCGAAGCGATCGGCCGCCGCCGCCAGCTGCGCATCGCTGACCACCTGCTCGGCATGGGCGCGCAGCCCGCCGATCCAGCCATAGCCCACGCCGTCGCTGAACTGCTCTTTCTGCCGCCACAGCACCGCGTCGGGGATCACACCTTCAAAAGCGTGGCGCAGCGGGTACTTCTCGATAGGCTTGGACCGCGGCGCCCGGTACGGCAGCTTGCACGCCGGGTCGAGCTGCATCGCCACCTCTAAGAAGTCGGGATCCAGAAATGGCACGCGCACTTCTACGCCCCAAGCCGCCCCCGCCTTGTTGGCGCGCAGACAGTCGTACTTGTGCAATTTTGCAAGCTTGCGCACGGTCTCGGCGTGCAGCTCGGCGGCATTGGGCGCCTTGTGGAAGTACAGGTAACCGCCAAAGATCTCGTCGGCACCCTCGCCCGACAACACCATCTTGATACCCATCGACTTGATCCGCCGCATCAGCAGGTACATGGGCGTGCCGGCGCGAATCGTAGTCACATCAAAGGTTTCTAGGTGGCCAATCACATCGGGCAGCGCGTCGAGCCCTTCTTGCAGGGTAAAATGCACCTCGTGGTGGACCGAGCCAATGAACTCAGCCACTTGCCGGGCGGGCGCGAAATCAGGCGCACCGTCGAGACCCACGGCAAACGAGTGCAGGCGCGGCCACCAGGCCGGTTCTTCGTCATTGCTTTCAACCCGTTTTGCGGCATAGCGCGCCGCCGTGGCCGCCACCAGCGACGAGTCGACGCCACCCGAGATCAGCACCCCATAGGGCACATCGCACATCAGCTGCCGGTGCACCGCCGTTTCAAAGGCATCGCGCAACACCTTAGGATTATAGGGTGTTATCGGCAGATAGCCCGGCTCGGCCCACTGCGGCTGGTACCACTTGGTCAGCGGCAGCGGCGCCCCTGCGCGGATGTCGGCCGAGTCGAGAAAGTGACCCGGAGGAAATTCGTGCACTTGTATGCAGTGCCCTAGCAGGCCCTTCAGCTCCGACGCCACGCACAGCCTGCCCGCGCTATCCAAGCCATAATACAGCGGAATCACGCCGATCGCATCGCGCGCCACCAGATAGCGCTGCCGCTGCGGCTGCCACAGCACAAACGCAAAAATGCCGCCCACTTTGGGCAAAAACTCGGCTGGCGGCGCCTCGTCGGCCAGGTACAGCAGCACCTCGCAATCCGACTCTGTGGCAAATTCATGTTTGCGCGTCAGCTGGTTCTGCAGCGCTTTGTGGTTGTAGATCTCGCCGTTGACGGCCAGCACCGCGCCGGTCTGCCCATCGACAAGCGGCTGCGCGCCGTGCTCGACATCGACGATCGCCAGCCGCTCGTGCGCCAGCAGCGCCGCGCCGTCTTGGTACAGGCCGCTCCAATCCGGGCCACGATGGCGGATGCGCTTGGCGAGTTCGGTAGCAATTCTGCGAGTTTGCTGGGGATCCGCCGGACCGCGGTCCAGGTCGAGCAACGCGACGATGCCACACATGCCGGCTCCCGGGCGGTGCGTACCGCCGCTGCCTACACGCTACGCAAGCCGGCGGCGTCGTGCAATTCGCTTGCGGGTGTGGGCTACGGCGTGGGTCCGACGAGGGGGTCAAACTTGTTGGCGGGCTTGTAGTTGCAGTGCGCCGCGTTCTTTACCGGATCGGTGGTCCACGTCTTGGCGTCCCACTCGCACACCATGCGCGGCAGATCTTGCGACGCCCAGGTGGCGAAAAGCGTGCTCTGCGCTGCCGGCGGGCGCTTCACCGAGCTCAACGCCGCGTAATCGACGTCGACGAACTTGCCATCGGCGCTATCCCAGTCCTGGATAATCGAAATCTTGGTCTTGAGCGTGAATTGCTCCGAGGCTTTGTGCGGTTGGCTCATGTCGATGCCGATGATCTTGGCCAGCTCGACCACGTGCTCGCCCTGCATGCGGTTGCAGCCGTGCGAGACTGGGCCGCGAATCAGTTTCCATTCGCCGTCTTGCGCGGTGATGGGTCCGTGGAAGGCGAGGCCGCGGGTGGCGTGGTATTCAAGGAACGGGAAGCCGCCCCAGGCCGCCTTGCTGGTGGTGGGTACGTAGGCCAAGCCGTAGATTGTGCTGTAATTGCCGGGGCCATTGCTGGTGGCGACCGCGCCGGTGGCGACGGGGTAGACGACGGTGACCTTGGTGACGCCGCTCGCCGTGGCCGTCTTGGCGTACCAGGGTAGCGAGCCCTTGAATGTACTGGGCAATGTGCCGGTGACGCGCGCCGTGTGGCCCTTGAGCGACACCACGATGGCCACATCTTTTAGGGTCGGCATCGGCCCGTCGTAGATCCACTTGGGGTTGCCGCCGGCCTTCAGGTCGTCTTCCATCGAGGCGACGTCGCCGGTGGTGTCGCTGGTGCAGGCCGACATGCCTACGCAACCGCCCAATAGCAAAGCGAGAACTCCGAGCCGAACCGAAGAATTAGTGCGCATCGACAGCCTCCACAAGGGCCGAGAGGGTACGGCAAAACCGCGGCAAAGTCGATCGATTTTGCGTGGTTGGCAGCGGCGACGACAACGGCGTGCAAAGCGGCTATCGTTGCCGGGCGGCGTGGCGGCCGAGCGGGACGCAATGGACCAGGATAGTGAGCAAAAACGACTGAATCGCAAGTGGTTGCACTGGCTGCTGCCGCTCGCTTTGGGGTTGACGGCGGCGCTGCTGGCCGTGTTCCCCCTGCATAACGACGACGCCGGCTTTCATATCGCCACCGGTCGCTGGGTGCTGGCCTTTGGTAAGCCGCCGAGTTTCAACCCATTTTCGTGGTACGGCGACGGCGCGACCTGGATTCAGCACCAGTGGCTGCCGGCGGCGGGTATGGCCTGGCTGGTCGACCGCGGTGGCATGGCGGCGCTGGTGTTGGCCAAGGCGGCGCTGGTGGGTCTCGCCTATTTTGTGGGTATGTTCGCGGCCTTGCGTGCCGGTATGCCGCCGGCATGGGCGGCGCTGCTGGGGTCGACGGCAGTGGCGGCGGCGGCGTTTCGCTTCTTAGAACGGCCGATGTGGGTCAGCGGGCTGCTGCTGGCGGTGCTGACGGGGCTCTGGGCATTGCAGCAGCGCGGTCCGCCGCGTAAGTGGCTGCAGATGCTGTTGATTATCCTGCCGGCGCTGGCCCTGCAGCTGCACGCGGGCGGGCTCGACGGGCTGCTGGTCTGGGGCGCGCTGGCAGGTGGCAGTCTGCTGAATTTGCGTTGGAATCGCCCCAATGCCTTGGCACCCAAGCCCACCGTGCTGGGGGCGCTGGCCGCGGGCGTGCTGGCGCTGCTGGCCCTGCTGCTGCTGGCGCCGGCGGGGCTGCAGGTGCTGCGGCTGCCCCTCGAATTCTCAGGAAATGCCTACTGGAATCAACATCTTGCCGAGTTTCGTCCCCTCGATCTGTCGCTCGAGATGGCGCCGGCTTGGCTGCTAGTGGCGCTAGCGATCGGCCTGGGCGCAGTGGGTGTGAAGCAGCGACAGTTCGGCTCAGCTTTGATCTTGCTAGGGTTTTCGGCGCTGGCGCTCAAGCATGTGCGGATGGTGATGCCCCTGTCGCTGGTGGTGCTGCCGGCCGCCGCGCCGATCGCGGGTGCGTTGCCCGAATTGCCCAAGCCGCTGAAAGGGTTACTGGGGGTGTTGGCCGCGGTGGTGCTGCTGGCCGGCGCGTGGCTGCAGGTCGAGCGCTTTGGCTGGGGCCTTGGGCAAGACGGCGTAGACCACCGGCGCCACCCCATTGAACTCATCGATCTGGCTAGAAAAATGCCCACGCGGGCCTTCGTGAGCGACGGCATTGCCGGCACGTACCTGTGGCGCAATTTCAAGGTGCCCGCCGCGCCGCTGCCGCTGAGTCCGCAGACGCCCGGGCTGGTGCTGGTGCACAACTGCCTCGAGTGCTACAAACCCGAGACATATATTAATGAATACCAAAAGTTGCGTTACGGGCCGGCCGACTGGCGCCAGCGCATCGACCGCTTGGGCATTGCCACGCTGCTGCTGAAGTACACCACGCCGGGCGAGCGGCGGCTGCAAAGTGGCGCGGCGAATCTGCGGCAACTGGTGTTCAATTCTGGGGAGTTTGCTCTGATCGACTTCGACGACGCCGCCGAACTGCTGGTGCTGCGCAGTAAGCTCGCCCCCGGCATCCCGCAACTACCTGATCTAGCGGTAGATCCCGACTCGGGGCGCCTGGTGCCCGGCCGCGACCAAGCGGCGACGCTGGCGGTGTTGCAGCGGCACGCCCAGCAGCATCCGCAGCAAGTGCGGGCACTTTGGCTCATGGCGGCCATCGCGCGGCAGACGCAGCAGCCCGATTTACTGAGTAGGGTTCGCGCAGAAATGCAGCGCCGTCAGCCCGAGGCGGCGGAGACGGCGGCGGCGATGGGGTGGTAAGAGCTACAGCCCATTCAACGTCGCCACCGCACTCAGCAAATCGCCCTCGGTATACCAATCGACCGCCAGCAGCCCCACCCGCTGCCCCTGCTGCTTCTGGCACTGCTGGGCCCGCTCAAGCAGCAGCGGATTATGATTCACTAATTTCGCCAGCGTGTCGTGCGGCTCCAAGTTGTGCGTCAAGAAGTGATTGACCACAAAGAAGCGGTTGCCCGGCTTGCCGCGCAGCACGTCGCAGTTAAAATTCGCTGCCGTTTCAAACGAATAGGGCGTGTCGAACGCCAAGTCTTGGTAGCCGTGGTTCCACGCCAGCGCCCCGCCGCCCGACTCGGTCATGATCAGCAGCCGCGTATCCTTGGCGATCACCTCGGCCAGCGTGGGCGTGGCATCGCTGGGTCCTAAGTGCAGGCAATGCGGCAGCAATCCCGCCGCCTGCAGCCCTGCGTCGATGGCGGTCTCGGGAACATAGTCCTCAAAGATAATCACCACAAATTCGCGGGGATGCGCGTCGAGCCACTTCCGCAGCGCCGTCATCGCGCCGGTAAACTCGCTGGCGCCCAGCTTGCAGTTGGCGTGGCACAGGTAGGGTTTACCCTGCTCAGTCGCGATGTTGCCGTCGTAGGGGTGCACATCGAGCATAAAGCCGCGAATGCCAGAATCCAGCTGGGCAAGCAAGCCATCGGGTTGATTTGGCAGCAGAAAACCGTCGGCCTTGCTGCTCATGCCGTTGTGCGTGGTCGGCAGCGTCACCTGGTTGATGGGCAGCGCGCACAGGGCCGGGTCGCCGTTGCAGGGCGATTGGGTTGCAATATCCTGACTATCCAGCATATTTTGGCTATCGCCACCCGCGTCGCCGGCCTGGCTCGTGGTCGCCGCCTCGCTGCAGCTCAACAGCAGCATCGTCGTCAGAAACCAAGCAAGCTTCATGGGTTTTTTCCGGGGAACAGGTAGCGCAATGCCGCCGGCGCCCGCTTGTGCCACGAGCCCTCGTTGTGCTGCTGGCCGTGGCCCACTAGACACATCAGGTTGTGCGACAACTGCAGGTAGTCACTCCAGGTCTTGCCTGTCGGCGGCGTGGCGGACCACGGGATCGCTGGCACCTGGGCGATCGCGGTGGTGTATGGTAAATTCACAAGCGGTGTCAATGGGTTGCTATCCGTGTCCCACTCGGGCCGATCGTCCCAGCCCGCGGCGACCAAGGCATTGCGCGTCCAGTCGGTGTTGGCCCACGAGTCGCACTCGTAGCAGGCGGTGCCGCTCATGTCGCTGTCGCCGCTGTCTAGGTACACGCGCACGCCGCCCTTGGGCACTTTTGCAGCATTGTCAGCGATGATCGCCCGCATGGTCGGCCCGTCGCTCTGCTTGCCCGTCTCGCTCGAGATGCCTTCGCCGACCCACAGCGCACCCGAAAATGAGGCCAACCGCCCAAAAGTCTGCCACTTTTGCCAGCCGATCCACAGCGAGGCATTGCCGCCCAGGCTCGAGCCGCCCACGGCGGTGTGATCGCGGTCGGGTAGGGTGCGAAACTGCTTGTCGATCATAGGTTTAACTGTCTCAACCAAGAACGCCGCGTACTGCTCAATTAGTGGCGGGTGCACGCTACTGCCATCGTCGAGCGGCGCCCACACGTACTCGCTCATGCGGTTGCTGGTATCGACCCCCACGTGGATCACCGGCTCGACCGCGCCGCCGGCCATCAGCTCGTCGCTGACTTGGTCCAGCTTCCAATCGCCAAAGGGCGCGAGAGGACTAGTAAAAATGTTGAAGCCGTCGTGCCAGTACATCACGCTAAAGTGCCCGCTCAGGTTCTGAAAATACGCAGCCGGCAGGTACACATATAGGTTGCGGCTGTTGTTCAGCTGCGGGCTCTTTACGTCGCCGATCCAGCGCAAGCGACTGTGATCTTTAGGATAGATCGCCGAATTCGGCCCCAGGCCCGCAAACACAAAGTAGGGATTGCTGGGGTCGGCCGCCCACTGTCCGTCGATTTTTACTTTGTACTGGCGCGGTTGCGCGGTGTCGATCGCCACCTTGGCCGTAAATAGCCCGGGGATGGCCGGCAC
Organism: uncultured Myxococcales bacterium; assembly: GCA_903883645.1. Taxonomy (GTDB): domain Bacteria; phylum Myxococcota_A; class UBA9042; order UBA9042; family UBA9042; genus SXRM01. The sequence goes on from CAISBR010000009.1 coordinate 51,135, forward strand.
TGCGCCCATCGGGTTAGCCGTGTTCCATCCGTTCCAATCGCCCATAATCTCTACAGTTTTAGCGTTTTTCGCCAGCACCAAGAAGCGGCACTGCCCGGCCTCGCACACCGGCATATCGTAGGCGTCGAGCAGCTTTTGCAGGCTGGCCGCATCGCCGCTCTGCAGGGCCGCATCCAGCTGCGCCAAGGTGGGCGGCGCCGGCGCGGCGGGGCTCGTATCGCTGGCCGTGGTGTCGGTCGCGCTCGCGTCCGTCGCACTCGTATCGGCGGGGGGCTGCCACGAGTCGATAGGCGCATCAGGTAGTTGCGTGGTGTCGGCTACGGGTACGTCGGCAACCGGCGTATCGGCCACCGCGGCATCAACAAGGGGGGTATCCGCAGCCGAATCCTCAGCCGCGGCCTCGACATCGGCGCCATGGCCCGCATCGTTCGGCAGCGCATTTTGCTGGGGCTGCGCGCCACACGCCGCCAGCAACGCCGCCAGCAGCCACTGCATCCATTTCATCGCGCGCATGGCCATCGTGCCTCCGTGGCCAAGCGTAGCGGGCGGCGGCGGCAGGGGTCAATGCTCTTGCAGGGTCGCGCAAGCCAGTTGCCCGCGCACGGCAAACCGACTACCGTAGCTTGCGTGCGGGCTCGCCCGCTCAGGTGCGTCATGACGGGCCCTTCCGCGCAAACCAATCCCAAGCCGCCATCTGCCTGGCGCGAGCGCCGCGACTTCTGGTTCAGCAGCGAAGCGCGGCGACTACAGTTTTTTACCGCTGCGGCCGTGCTGATCATGGCGCTGCTGGGAGCTCAGCACTTCCGTCTCGAAAAAGACTTGGCGGGCGCTCAGTTGCGTGTCGAAAATGGCGCCGAGATCGCCTACGTGGCGCCCGTGCCGGCCATGCGCATCGCCTCGCTGGGCAACCAGGGCGCGATGGCCGACCTGCTGTTTCTGCGCGCCGCCCACTACTTTGTGGCGCACCTGATTACCGATAGCCGCTTGCCGTGGCTCGACCTGTACCTCGAGACGCTGTGGGGGCTCGACGCGCACCTGCGCCAGACCTACCGCTGGGGCTGCCAAGTTATTAAATTTGGTCAGAGAATCGACGACGATGTGGCGCGGCGGGCCAACCACATGGCGCGCTTAGGCCTGGAGTACTACCCCGACGAGGCCTGGCTATACCACGAAATTGCCTTTAATTTGCGCTATTCGATCGAAGGTAAGACGCCCGAAGAGACCAAGGCCTTGCGCGATCTGGCGCTCAAGTACCTCGATGTCGCCTATTCGTTCCCAGGTTTTGTTTTTGATCCCTCGTACTTAGTTGGCCAATACAGCCGGGCCGGTCGCAGCGACGACAGCGTGCAGGCCGCCCTGGCGACCTATGCCCAAGCCACCGAGGTGCAGCGCCAGACCCTGCGGCAGATGCTGCTCGACCGCAACAAGAACAGCTTGGCGAAGCAGTTGGCTTGGTTCGATTTTTCGGCGCAGACCAACTGGCCCTGGGCGCAGCCGACCCTGGCGATTCTGCTGGGGCCCAAGCCGCAGCTAGCGCCGCCGTTGCAAGTGGCCCATCCCGAAAATTGGCCTAATTATCCGCAAGCTAACGCGGCCAAGCTCAAAGACCTGGGCGTGCCCGCGCTAGAGGCGCCCGATGGCGACGGCTGGCTGCCCGACGAGCTAGCCGGCAAAGAGCTTTGGCTCGCCGAAAAGAACCCCGCCACCTACCTGCCCGCCGACGCCTCCCCCGCGCACTAGGACTGCATGTCAAATCTTCCAGAAGTACTTAAGAACACTCGTGTTGTGATCACGGGTGGCGCCGGTTTTATTGGCTCGCAGCTGGCCGCGCGGCTCAGTGCCGATCCCAGCATCCATGTGACGCTTTTTGACAACTTGCACCGCGACGCCATCACGGGGACCGATCTGCTGCAGCGGACTAATGTCGCCTTTATTCAAGGGGATGTGCGCGATCTCGCTGGGGTGCGGGCGGCGCTGACCGGGGCCCATCACATCATCCACATGGCCAGCATTGCGGGCGTGGATACCGTGATGAAGATGCCCGTGGCGACGATGCTGGTGAGCATGCAGGGCACCATGAATGTGCTCGAAGTTGCTCACCAATTGCGCCAAGAGGGTCAAGACGTGCGGCGGGTCGTCGATTTCTCGACAAGCGAGGTTTTTGGCCAATACGCCTTTCAAGTCGCGGAGTCGGATACCACGGCCCTGGGCGCAGTGGGCGAGGCGCGCTGGACCTACGCCGTGGCCAAGCTGGCGACCGAGCACTTGGCCGCCAACTACCACAAGCAATTTGGCCTGCCCACTGTGGCAATCCGCCCCTTCAATGTGTACGGGCCGCAGCAAGTCGGCACCGGCGCCATTCACCACTTTGCGCGAAATGCCTTGGTGGGCGCGCCCTTGCAGGTGCACAACGATGGCGCGCAGATTCGCTCGTGGTGCTTTATCGACGACCTGATCGCCGGTGTGCTCGCCATCTTGAGCCGGCCCGAGGCGGTGGGGCAGTCTTTCAACCTGGGCAATCCGCGCTCGACGGTGACGATTTGGCAGCTGGCGCGCGACATTGTGCGGCTGTGCGGCTCAGAAAGTGCGATTCGCTGCGTGCCGTGGAATTTTGCGGACGTTGAGTTGCGCGTGCCCAATATTGCGAAGGCCCGAGAACTGCTGGGGTTTGAGCCGACGGTCGACTTAGAAGAGGGCCTTGCCCGCACCATCGCCTGGTATCGCCAGCAGAACCTGGGCGAGGCGGTCAACTCGACCCACGCGGCCTAGGCAAAGTAGCATTGCATTTTAGGTGGTTGCGAGCTGTGGACCCGACGCCAGTGCCTGCACATAGGCAGCGCGCACTTGGTCGGCCAGGGCGTGCGCATCGGCCGCCGTCAGCCCTACAGTGGGGATGGGCGGCAGTGCATCCATTTGCACCGTACCGGCCTTGCAGACCCAGGCGTTGCGCGGCATGAGCTCGTAGCAACCGTGTATAACTATGGGGATAATTGGCACTTGCGCCGCGATCGCCAAGTGGAACGGGCCCAGCTTGAACGGCCCCAAGCGGCCGTCGGCTGAGCGCGTACCTTCGGGCGAAACCAGAACACTATGGCGACCTTTCACGATGCGATCGGCCACCACGCGCAAGCTTTCGGTCGCGGATTGGCGGTCTTTGCGGGCCAGGAACACGACTTCGAGCAGCATCGTCACTTGGCCGACCAGCGGAATGTAGCGCAATTCCTTTTTGGCAATCGTAATGCCGCCTTGGGGCACTAGGGTCGCTCCGACCAGCAGATCGAGCGTCGAGCTGTGGTTAAAGGTAATTACCCGCGCCTCGCGGCGGTTCATGACGGCGCGCGCGCTGGGCGTGTACTCGATCGAGACGCCGGCCAGCCAGCTCGTGCCCCAGCCCCAGCCGCGCATGAGTGCCGAGCCGAGCGTGGCCTTGGCTTGGCCCAGTGTGATAATCAAAAGCGTAATCATCATGGGAATATAGATCAGGCAGAAGGCCCAGATCGTCACATGTTGGCGTATCGCTCTCAGCGTAGATCTCATGGCCTTACGGTAGCGACACTGCGGCAGAAGGGCAACGTGTGTCTGCGTGTCGATTCGACAATTCTGCGGGTGGCCCGCGCGATTGACGCCCTGCCGGCGCTTTGGGATCCGGTGGCGCCGCGGGCGCGTCTGTAGCTGTGGCAAGTTGTCTTCGCTACAAGGCACGGCTCTCCCCACCGTGCGCGCTCGGTTCTCTACACCACTCGCAGGCTATCGGCTGCGCTCAACCGTAGTCAACGCAATCGCCGCCGCGTCGGTTGGTACACCGCTGTGTCCGACTTGGCTCGACCGCACGGCGAATTGGCGGCACACTCCGCCGCCGACCGGGGTGGGGTATCCCGGTGCGCCCCCAGATTGAAGATCGGCGGCTTCTGTCTCCGACGAGGTACACGCGCCCATGCTGCACTCCGACCACCCGGCGGTCGTCTTGGCCCCCATGCAAGGGGTGACCGAAGCGCCGATGCGAACCCTGCTTACTGAGTTGGGTGGTTTTGACCTGTGCGTCTCAGAATTTGTGCGCGTGGCCCATAATGCCCTGCCGGCAAAAGTGATTCGCCTTTCAGTACCCGAGGTTCGCCACGGTGCGCGTACGCCAGCCGGCGTGCCTGTGCAGGTGCAGCTGCTTGGCGGCGACCCCGAGCGGATGGCGGCGGCGGCGCTCACGGCCATTGCCGCAGGGGCGCAAGGGATCGACCTCAACTTCGGCTGCCCAGCGCCGATCGTCAATCGGCACGATGGTGGTGCGGCACTTCTAAAGGATCCTGCGCGGTTGCAGGCGATTGTCGCGGCGGTGCGCCAGGCCGTGCCCGCCCACCTGCCCGTGTCGGCCAAGCTGCGCCTGGGCTGGCAAGATCCGCGCGACATTGCCGTTACCGCCCAAAGTGCGGTGCAGGGTGGGGCGACTTGGTTGACGATCCACGCCCGCACCCGTGCCCAAGGCTACGCACCGCCGGCGGATTGGCACGCGATAGGCCAGGTGCGCCGCGATGTGCCGATTCCTGTCGTGGCCAATGGCGACCTGTTTTGCCTAGCCGATGTAATGCAGTGTGCTGAAATTACAGGTTGTCGTCACTTCATGTTTGGTCGTGGCGCGCTCGCTGACCCGTTGCTGGCCGGTCGAGCTGCGGCGTGGCTGCGCGGTGAACCACCCGCCGAGTTGCCGCCAGGCGATCCGTGGCCGGCTTGGCTGGCGCGGTTGGCCGAACTGGGCCGTGCCGCGGGGCAAGGCGACCGGCAGCTGCTGCGGCGGGCCAAGCAATGGCTGCGTCTGCGCTGGGAGGTGACGGGTTGGGTTGGCTTCGATAGGGTAAAGCGCCTAGAAACCTTTGCAGAGTTGTGCGAGCAACTCGACCATTTCGCTACACTTGAAAATCGGCCGCAGGGCTAGGCAGCGTCACCACAAACGTCGACCCCAGGCCCACCGTACTCTGTACGCTCAAGGTGCCACCATGGCGTTCCGCGATCTTCTTGCACACGGCCAAGCCGATGCCCGAACCCGCAAATTTTTGGGCCCCGTGTAGACGCTGAAACATGCTGAAAATCTTGGGAATATGTTCGGCGGCAATGCCAATGCCGTTGTCTATCACACTCAACTCGCAAACGGTGCCATGCACTTGCCCGCGCACCAGTACCCGAGGAGTTCTTGAGTTATCAACGAATTTCAAGGCATTGGCGACCAAATTCTGCAGCAGTTGGCGAAGTTGCTGGGCGTCGCCCAACACCACCGGCAGGGGGCCGACCTCGACTTGCGCCCCGCGCTCGCGCGCCGCGGGCTCTAAGTCCGATAGCACAATGCGCATGATCTCGTTCAGATCGACCCAAACCGACTGCTTGGGCTGCATCGCCACGCGGGAGTAGGTCAGCAAGCTGTCGACCAAGGCCTGCAGTTGTGCCGCGCCTGAGCGCATACTCTCAATGTGTTCCAATACATCGGGAGGTAGCGTGGCGCTGTACTCGTCCAAAATCAAGTCGCCATAGCCGCGAATCCTGCGCAGGGGCTCCTTGATGTCGTGCGACGCAACCATAGCAAACTGTTCTAGATCGCGGTTCGAGCGGGTCAGCGCCTCGGTCTTGCGCAGCAGTTCGGTCGCGGCGCGCCGCTTGTCCGTGACGTCTTCCGACAATCCAAGCAAATACAGAGGGTTCCCATCTGCATCGATCAGCGGCACTTTTCGCGTGTGCAGCCAACGCTCGCCGCTTGCGGTGTGAACCGGCTCTTCTGGGATGTCGACGGCACAGCGGCCGGCCAGCACGGCGCGATCCTTGGCCACAAAAAAGTCTGCTTCTTCAACTGGAAACAGGTCGTAGTCCGTCTTGCCCAGGATTGCGGACCGCGGCATGCCCAGCAGCTCTTCGCCAGCCCGGTTCAGACTGATGAAGCGCAAGTCTTTGGCACTTTTAACGAATACCATCGTCGGCAAGTGTTCGATCAGGTCGCCAAACGCACCCCAGAGGGGCAGGCCAGGGGCGGGCTGGTTGCGCAAGATCGCCAATTCAGCTTCTAGCTTGGCCACCTTCGCAGCCATGCGATCGCCCGTGGTGCCCATCGCACCCTCCTTAAAAACATTACGGTCTTCGCAAGCATAGCGCACCTGAGGGGGCGGCGCCACCATAAACCGCTGTGGTTGCCGCTACCAGCGTGCCATGCGCCCGCCGTCGACCGCCACGAGCTGCCCAGTGATGAAGCGAGGCGCCTTGGCCAGCCACAGCACGGTATCGACTACCGCACGCACCGGCAGCTGCGGGTCGCTCAGAGCGCTTATGCCGAGCGGAACGCGGCTCTGCAGTTCGGCCCACTGCGCCGGGGCCATCGTTGTGGGGGCCAGCACCGCCCCGGGCACTACGCCGTTGACCAGGATATGCGGCGCCCACTCCGCGGCGAGCCCGCGCACCCCCATGTGCAGCGCCGCTTTTGCCATCGAGTGGGCCAGATAGCCGCGGTAGGGCGCGGTACCCGCCAAGTCACCGATTACTACAGCGCGACCATCGCCACTCGCCTGCAGCCAGGGCCGCGCGTGCAGCAGTAAATCGATAGGCGCGCGGGCATTTTCGCCCAGCACTTGGTCAAAGTGGGCGGCGTCGGTGGCATCAAGGGCAGTCGCCCGATAGCTGGCGGCACACGCCACCACCAGGTCGAGACCGAGCAGTTGCTTTGCAGTTTCGTCTATTATCCTAGTCAGTTGTGTGGTATCACTCAGATCGCCGCCCACCACCGCCGCGCGCCGCCCTAGCGCTCGCACCTCGGTCGCCGCCGTCTCGGCCAACTCGCGGTCGTGGCGGTAGTGGATACACACGTCGTAGCCAGCCTGCGCCAGCGCCAGCGTGATCGCGCGCCCCAGACGCTTGTGGCCGCCCGTCACCAGTGCTCGCAGTGCCGTACCCATGCTCTACTCCAGCTCGGCCGTCAAAAAGGCCTGCACTTCGCGATTGAAGCGCAAAGGCTCCTCTTCCATTGGGCAATGACCACTACAATCATAGAGTTCAAGTCGTGCATCGCCCAGCCGCCGCGCCAGCCGCTGCACACTCGCCAGGGGGATAATGCGGTCGCCACGCCCCCACAGCAGCAGCGCCGGCGCCCCAATTTCGGCCAAACGGGTATCCAACTGCTGCAAATCTTGATTGAAATGCCGGGCCACCTGCAGCGCCGCCCGCTTGGCCCCCGGCGTCTGCAGCGGATGCCAAAAACTCTGCACCAGCGCGCGATCGACGGGCAGGTTGGCATAGGCGGCGTGGCGCAGGCCCAGGGTCAGTGCAAGCTTTCCTCCAGGCGCATACATCAATGGTTCTAGCCACTCGTGCTGCAGTGCCGCCGCAAGCGCCATCGGATAGCGACCACTGCTCGCCGGATTGACCAGCACCAGCCGCCCCACCCGCGCGGGCGCCAGCAGCGCAATCTGCAAAGCCAGCGATCCACCTAGCGAATTGCCCACTAGATGCGCTCGTTGCACCCCCAGCGCGTCAAGGGCGGCCAGCACGCGCTCGGCCTGTTTATCTAAGCGATACGCCAGGTAGCGGGGCTTATCCGACCAACCAAAGCCCGGCAGACACAGCGCGTGCACGGCAAAGTGGCGCGCCAGCGGGGCCAAGTTGTGCCGCCACGTCCAGCTCGACTGCAGGTAACCATGCAAAAAGACGATAGCCTCTGCGTCAGTTTGCGGCTGCTTCAGCGCGGGCGGCGGCCCCTGCAGCGGCAGACTGACCACGTGCAGCGCCGGCAAGTCGCCCGCCGCCACATAATGCCCGCACGGATGCCAGCTCTGGCCCGGCTGCGGAATCGGAAATTCCGTGCCCGCATCTAGGCCTAGCACCTGTTTGACCCGCTGTAGAATCACGGACATGGCGCCGGCGGCAGGCACACGTCTTGGTTGATGCCGGGCAAGGTAAAGTCGAACTCGCCGCCAATATCCACCCAAATTTCGGGCTGTTTGCAGGTCTGTGCCGTGTGGTTGGCGTTGCAGTCGTCTAAGAACGAGCTGTTGTAGTTGTACGCATAGGCGCGGCCCTTAAAGGTGCCGGCGAAGTGACCGCCCTTTTCGGCGGCCCACTGCGTCACCACAATGTCGCCCGAACCGACCGACAGCGGGCAGCTGCTGCGGTACATCTGCGTCGCCAAAACCACCTGCATCAGCGGCGGTTTGCACCCCAGCGGATAGGTGCCCGCCGCGCCCGTATTCACCGCAAAACCTTGCGCCGGCACCAAGATGCCAAACCGCAGCTGCAGCGCCAGCTTGGTCGAGGTCCACTTGCCTGCCGCGGTCTTCGTCGCCTCATCCACTTGATCATCGATAGCAAAGGCCACAGCGGGGTAGGTCAGGTGCGAATTGCCAAAGCTGAGCACGCCCGGCGTCTGGGTCAGGTCGCGCTCGACGCTGAAGCTTTGCCCGCCAAACGCGCCGCCATGAAAGGTGTAGTGCGCCGAATAGTATTGGCTTTTAAGACTACTATCCTTGCCAGTGTCGCCCGTACTATCGCTGCCCGTACTGGCGCGCACCGCAGTCGCCTCGGGGCTGCTACAGCTGACCGCCAGCAGCCAGGCAAGGCCGGTCGCGATGGGGCCAAGAATTCCCATAAAACCTTTATTATCCATGCTTTTGCTCGTCCATGTGTACGCCAAGCGCTGGCCAAAGTGTGCGCTGCCGCTCCGGCCATTGCAACGGCGCCGCGAAGGTGCGATATGGATGGGGTGGCCGCCCCCAAGCCGCCGGCCGACAAGGACTGCGCGTGAAGAATTTCGTCCTCGATACCAACGTCTTGTTGCACGACAGCGATTGCCTGAGCTCGTTCTCCGACAATGTGGTCAACATCCCGATCTACGTGATCGAAGAGCTCGACACCTTCAAGCGCGATCAAAGCGAGTTGGGCCGCAACGCCCGCCGCATCGCCCGCGAGCTCGACAGCTACCGCGAGCAGGGCAACTTGCGCGAGGGCGTGCCCATGCCCGGCGGCGGCGTGTTGCGCGTGGTCATGGATCGCGCTGATTTGCCTGGGAATTTTAGCGTCGCGCACACCATGGACGACGCGATCTTGGCCGCGGCGCTGTTCTTGAATACCCAAGAGCCGCACCGGCCCGTCGTGTTCGTGACCAAAGATACCAACCTGCGCATCCGCGCCGACGCCCTGGGTCTTCATGCCGAAGACTATGATCGCGAAGGCAAAGATATCGAAGAGCTGTACAACGGCACCGCCGAGCTGGTGGTCGAGCCGGGCATCATCGATACGCTGTATGCCGACGGTGGCTTTGACGTAGGCCTGCTGGGTACCGCCGCAAAGGAGGTGTTCCCCAATCAGTACCTAATGTTGCGTGCCGATGGCCTGCAGGGCAAGTCGGCCTATGCGCGCGTCGCCGGCGGTCGCGTCGAGCACTTGCGCGCCGGCAAGCAGACCGTATGGGGTGTGCAACCCCGCAATCGCGAGCAGCTTTTTGCCCTCGATATGCTGCTGCGCGACGACATTCAGCTCTGCACGCTGGTCGGCAAGGCGGGTACCGGCAAGACGCTGCTGGCACTGGCGGCGGGTCTCAACGCCGTGGCCGAGCGCGATGCCTATCGCAAGTTGTTGGTTTCGCGACCGATCTTCCCCTTTGGCCGCGACATCGGCTTCTTGCCCGGCGACGTCGAGGCCAAGCTCAGCCCCTGGATGCAGCCGATTCACGACAACATCGACTTCTTGACCAGCAATAATCCGGCCGGCAAGGGCGGCAAGGTGTGGAGTTTTGACGAGTTGTCGTCGAGCGGCATCCTCGAAGTCGAGCCGCTGACCTACATCCGCGGCCGCAGCCTGCCCAGCGTGTATATGATCGTCGACGAGGCGCAAAACCTGACGCCGCTCGAGGTAAAGACCGTGCTCACTCGCGTCGGCCACGGCACCAAGATCATCTTGACGGGCGACCCGTATCAGATCGATCAGCCCTATTTAGATAGCCTAAACAATGGCTTAACCTACGTGGCCGAGCGCTTCAAAGACCAGCCGATCGCCGCGCACATGACCCTTACCAAGGGTGAGCGCTCGCCATTGGCCGAGCTGGCTGCCAATCTGCTGTAAATTTTACTAAATCTCTCACATCGTCCGCGAGGCTGATCCCCATGCTGCGAGCTGGTTCGTATCGCTATCTGTTGATGGTTCTATCGATTTTCTTGGTTCCTCTGCCGGCTTTCGCGGCCAAGGGCGGCGCGGTGCACCCGGTGGCCAAGTTGGTTGCCGCGGTGGAGTCTGCGCAACTTCGTGATATTACAGTATTTGCTGTGTCCGAGCCGCTGGCGCGCGAGCACGCCGCCGGTTCTGCCGCGATCGTGCGGATCGACGACGGGCGCGACGGGGGCCTGCCCACCTGCTTCTTGCTCGAGCTGGCCGGCAAGCCCGCGGGCCCGGTCAAAATCGACGCCAAATTCCGCCTTTCGGTCTGCCCTGCCGGGCCGGCCAAGGGGGTGCAGCTGGCGCGGCAGGCCATCTCGAATCACCAAGAGGCGTGGCTCGTTCGGCTCGAGCACCAGCGCTACGACAGCAAGGGCCACGGCTCGGAGTCGTCGATTTTATGGGGTCTTTACGGCAAGCCGCTGGGCGAGAGCGAGCCGCGGGCCGTGTGGGAGCGCACCTCGACCACCTTTACCTCGCGCGACGATCCGGGCAATAACGTGGCCGAAGTGTGCACCGCGCCAGAGATTTCGGCCGGTGGCCAAGAGCCCACCAGCATTGTGATCGCGTGCGATACCCTAGTGATGCTGGGTAAGCTGCCCAAGCGCGCCAAGCAGACCTTTACGGCGGTGTGGTCGGGCGACCGCTACGTGGCCAAGGACTAGCTGCTAAGTTCCTGCTATTAGTCGCTAAGTGACATAAGGCCCGACGGTCGCGTGCCCAGCACAAGGTGCGGCAGGCGGCTAATCTCGTCGAGCACGTAGTCGGCACCCATGCCGTGCACGCCGCGGCTGTGATCGTTGTTCACGAGTGCGACCCGCACCCCGGCGTTGCGCGCGGTTTCTAAGTCGATACGCGAACTTCCGACCATCAGCGTCGTCTCTTCGTCGCCGCCACAGCTATGCATCAGCTCGAGCAGCCCAGTGGGGTCTGGCTTGCGCGGCGCATCGGCATCGCCGGCGAGCATATAGGTAAAATACTTAGCAATATCAAGTTGTTGTAGCAGCTTGAGCGACGGCACTAGGGGCTTGTTGGTTAGCAGGGCTAGCTGCACCCCGGCCGCGTGCAGTTGCGCCAGCACATCCGTCGTTCCCGGATAAGCGACGGCGCGAGCGCCCAGCCGGTCTTGGTAGCGATCACGGAATTCGTGCAGAAGCTGATTGATCTCAAGATCGGTGGGCACACTGCCGGTCAAAGCCAAGGCGCCCTTTAGGATGGCGCGCAGGTTCTCTCCGGGCCACTGCCGCACCTGATCGGCGGTCAGCGTCGGCCGGTCCATGGACCATAGCTGCTCGTTGAGCGCATCAGCTAGGTCACCCAAGGTGTCGACCAAGGTGCCGTTCAGATCGAGAATGACCACCGGAAAGCGCATGGCGACTGCGAGCGGCGTGGTGCCGGCGCGGCGACCAACAAGGGGTGTACCGCGGCAGCGAGTGTGGCCCATCGCGGGGCGATTGCCAAGACATTGCGCAAGCGGTAGCTTCTGCCCTTGCAGCCCCCAGCGCTGCAGGAACTTGGATGATGCCGGCGGCGCCCCACAACTCAGCGGCTTGGCTCGCAACTTTCTGTGCGACCGCGGTTGCGGCGTGGTTGGCCGTTGGCCTCGCGGCGCCAGCTTTTGCCCAAGAATCGACGCCGCTCGATGTCAGCGATGATGGCAAAACCATTACGATTCCCGGCGAAGCGACCCCTCCGCCCAAGGCCAAGCTGCCGCGGCCGACACTGCACAAAGTCGCGGCCGACAAGCCGATCGCGCCGGCGTCGCCAAAAACGCCCGATGCGCCGCCCGAGATTGCGGTGCCCATGCCGCCGGCCCGCGCTGCGATTGAGTTCCAGATTGGCGGCACGTGGTTGCCTTCGGGGCTGATCGCGGCCTTGCAAACCGTGACGTCGCCTGCGCAAAAGCGCCGCGATCAACATCCGTCGCTGCAGGCACTTACGATCGATGCCGGCTACCGCATGGCGCTCAGCAGTAGCGCCTGGGTGGTCTTTCGCGGCGGCCTGACCCTGCCCGATGTGCCCGATCAAAACTGGTGGTCGAGCACGGGCACGCCGCGGCCGCTTTACACGGCGATCAGCGTGGTGGGCATCGACTTGGGCGCGGACTACTTAAAGAAGGTCGACGTGACGCCCTGGCTCGCCTGGACGCTGCGCGGCGGCTTGGGCCTAGCGATTGTGGCCGGCGATGTGCGCCAGACCGAGACGCTGCCGACCTGTACCGCAGCGCAAGCGGCGACTTGCCCGCACTGGCGCACGGTCGGCGCCTCGAATGCCTCGCTGCCGCCGGTGTTGCCGATGGTGCGGGCGCTGACGGGGCTGCAGTTTCAGGTCAGCCGCGATCTGGCACTAACGGTCGAGGGCGGCCTGCGCACGGCCCCCTACCTGGGCGCTGGCTTGAATTGGTCGCTCTGACCCTGTCTTCGGGTCGATCCGGGGTTGGCCAACGGCGCGGTTTCGCAGACAATACGGAAGGGCTGGCGCCAACCGCCGCCGCGCAAGCGACACGATGCACCTGTTTGCCAAAATCTTATTGAGTTTCGCGCTGATCGGAGCCCTTGGCCTCGCGGCCTGCAGTGGCACGACCGCGAGCAGCAACGACGCGACCACCGTGGTCGACGACGATACCGCCGCCGGTGATCTGGGCGACCAAGATGCGCTGAGCGGCGACGCCGATGGCAGCGGCAAGCCCGACAGCACGGCCGACCAAAGCGACGGCAGCAGCAAGCCCGACGCGAGCGACGCCGACGCGGGCCCGGGCAAGGGCTGCGTCACCGACGACGAGTGCGCGCCGCTGGTCAGCGCCCTGTGCCAAGTAGGCAAATGTGAACAAAAAACCGGCCTTTGCCAGGCAGTCGACCTAGCCGACGGCGCCACGTGCAACGACCTGGGCGCCAGCCAGTGCTGGGTCGACCCGGTGTGCAAGGCCGGCGCGTGCCAGTACACATTCAAATCGTGCGACGACGGCAAGGCCTGCACCGACGACCAGTGCAAGCCCGAGAGCGGGTGCAGCAACACCGGCCTGAAGTCGGGCGACAAGTGCAGCGACGGCGATGCGTGCACCTTGACCGCGACCTGCCAGGCCGGCACATGCGCCGCCAAGGCCCCGATCGACTGCGACGACAAGAACGTATGTACTCAAGATACTTGTGACCCTATGCTGGGTTGTGTTCACACGCCGGCGGGCGACGGCACCACCTGCACCGACGACAAGTTCTGCACCACCGGCGACGCCTGCACGGCCGGCAACTGCGTCGGTGTGCCCAAAGACTGCCCCGACGACGGCAACCCGTGCACCGTGACCAAATGCACCGAGCAAAACAAGGGCACCTGCGACACTGCGCCCATCGCCGGCATGATGTGCGACGACGGCAACCCCTGCACCTCGCCCGATGTGTGCGACGGCGCGGGCAAGTGTGCCGGCCCCAAGAACTGCGACGACGGCAACCCCTGCAGCGACGACGGCTGCCCCGACCCCAAGCTCGGCTGCCAGCACATCAACAACGCCATTCCGTGCGGCCCGCTCGATGCGTGCAACGGCGTGGGCCAGTGCAAGGGCGGCAGCTGCGACGCGCCCGCCAAGAACTGCGACGACGGCAATCTGTGCACCGACGATAGCTGCGACAAGGCCAAGGGATGCCTATCGACCCCCAACCAGAGCGGCTGCTACGACGGCTCGGTCTGCACGCAGGGCGACACTTGCAGTGGCGGTGCATGTAAGCCAAGCAAAACATTGAGTTGTGACGACGGCGACCCGTGCACGCTCGACCAGTGCGACCCCATCCAGGGCTGCGGCAACCCGGTCGCGCCCAGCGGCACGGCCTGCGGCTCAAACAAGCAGTGCTTGGTGGGCCTCTGCTTGGCGAACACGTGCGGCGACGGCGTCTGCTCGGCCAAAGAAGATTCGAACACCTGCCCCGGCGACTGCAACCAGCAGGGCGGCGCGTGCTCGGGCAACGACGGCCAGTGTCTGTCGCAGTGCAAGGGTGCGATGTGCGCGGGGCCACTAAAGAAGTGCACCGACAGCGCCGAGTGCCAAAACTTGACCACCTGCCTCACCGGCGCCAGCTCGGACGAGTCGAAGCAGCTCGAGTGCCTAACGGGCGGCACCCCGCAAGCCCTGTTCGCCTACTTGGGCTACGACGCCTGTATGCAGGCGCTTTGCTTCCAAAATTTCTGGTCGGGCAAGGGCTGTACCGGCGCCGGCCAGCAGTATGTGTCGTGCATCGGTGCCTGCGAGTACAGTATGTGCAAGCTGCTGACATTAGGCTGCAAAGTCAGCGCTGGCTGCACCGGCATCCGCGACTGCATGCAAGCGTGCCCGCAAGACGGCAACTTGACGCAGTGCGTGGTTGGCTGCAAGAAAAAAGGCACCGATAACGAGGCATTGCTCAATGCTGAGCTCGATACCTGCAGCGCGACCTACTGCCAATGCAGCCCCACTTCGCTGACGTACCCCACGTGCGGTCTGTAGCGCCGCGTGCGCGCCAAGGTGCCATGGTGACTAGCATTTTTTTGCATTTTCGTACGACACTGCCCACGCTGCTGCTGCTGGCGGGTCTGGCGGCCTGCACCAAGCCCGAGCGTCCGCTGCCGGCCGGTCCGGGGCTTACGCCCGAGCACGCCGCCGCCAAGGTCGAGCACGTGCCCAAGGTGAGCGAAGAGCAGCGCACCTCGGCCCTGACTGCCGAGCAAAAGCAGCTGGTGGTGGCGCGCATTGGCGACAAGGTCATCACTCTGGGCGACATGGAAGCGCGGCTCGACGCGGAACCGCCTGTGGTCAAAAGCCAATTTACATCGGCACAAAAGCGCAAAGACTACTTGGCCAAGCTGGTGCAGTTCGAAGTGCTGGCGGCCGAGGCGCAGCGCCAGGGGCTCGACAAAGACCCCGAAGTGCTCGAAGCGATGCGGCAGGCGATGGTGCGCAAGTTCTTGATGGATACGGGCAAAGACGAGATCGAGCTCAAGGCGGTCAGCGAACCCGACATTGCTGCGTACTATCAAGCCAATCCGGGGGTTTTTCATCGGCCCGAGCAGGTTGAGCTGAGCCACATCCTGGTCGCCGACAAAGAGACTGCCGAAAAGCTGCGCAAAGAGATCGACAAGGCCAGCGAGGGCAACTCGGCGAAACTAGTGCAGACCTGGAACGAGTACGTGGGGCGCTATTCGCAAGATAAGACCACGATTCAGCTTTTGGGTGCGCTCGGCCGTGTAAGTCTAGAGCCCCTGCCCGGTGCGAGCCCTGACGAGGTGGCGCGCCTGCAGGCGATTGGGCGTCCGATTGTCGAGGCGGCACTCAAGACGGAGACGTTTAGCCTGGCGCCGGTGGTGCAGTCGCCTGAGGGCTGGCATGTGCTGCTGGTCACGTCGAAGCTGCCGGCGGTCAACAAGACGCTCGACCAGGCGCGTGAGTCGATTCGTGCCCGTATCGTCAAGCGCGAGAGGGACTTGCGGCGCGAGCAACTGGTGGCGGAGCTCAAGGCGCGCAATCCGGTCGAGATCAACGATGCGGCGCTCAAGCTTCTGCCCCCGCCCAAGCCGCCCGCTGGCAAAGGTGCTGCACCGGCCGAAGCGGCTACCCCTACGACCGCCCCCGCTGGCCCCGCTGCTGGCAAGGTTGCTCCATGATTCGCATAGTTACGATGCCTGCTGCGCGCATGATCGCCGGGCTGCTTGTCGCCATCGTGGCGGGGGAGCTGCTGCCGGTCGCGCCTGTGCAAGCGGCGGTGCCGCGGGTGGCCAAGCTGCCCACCGAGTTCGAAGAGGTCGAGGGAATCGCCGCCATTGTGGGCACGGCTCTGATTACTTTTAGCGAGTTGCGCCGCGCCATGGGCAGCCAGCAGGCCACGCAAGAGGTGGTGCCGACCGACATCGCCCGGCCACGCTCGGTGGGCGAGCTGCGTCTGCAGGTGCTGCAAAGCCTGATCGACAATGCGCTGGTGCTGCGGGCCGCGTCGGAGCTGGGTGTCACGGTCGACGACCACGACGTCGATCAGCAGGTCGCCGAGGTCAAGAAGCGCAACCATTGGGACGACGATGAGCTCGAAACGGCTGTGCACAAGCTGGGTTTCGCGAATCTGGTCGCCTACCGCCAGCACGTGCGCCACGAGCTGACCCGCGTGCGGATGTTGCAGATCAAGCTGGGCAGCCGCCTGCGCGTGGCCGACGACGAGGTCAAGAAGATGCTCGAGCTCGAGCATTGTGGCGGTACGTGCGAAGAAGAGGTGCACGCGCGCCACATCATGGTGGGCGTGGCCGGCGACGATACGCCCGCAGCGGTCAACAAGAAGCGCGATAAGGCATGGCAAATCCACGATTTATTGGTCGATGGCAAGGCGACGTTCGAGGACTTGGCCGACAAGTTTAACGACGATCGCGGCGCGCCCGATGGCGACCTCGGCTGGCAGCGGCGCTGGACCATCGAGCCCGGCTTGGCGGCTAAGCTCTGGTCGCTCAAGAAGAATGAGTACTCGGCGGTGGTGCAGACGCCCTATGGCTTCCACGTGCTGCAGCTGCTAGACCGGCGGCGCACCCAGGCCAAAGATAAAGAGTTGCTTGAGGAATTTGTGCGGCGGCGCCTGCAAGAAGACCAGCTGGCGCGGCTGTACAAGGCCTGGATCGAAGAGCTGCGGCGAACGACGCACATCGAGACGCGCACCTAGCTCAGAGCTAGCATTCTCTGTAAATTCAAGTAGTAGAAAATGGCTGCGCAGTTCTGCGGCTCGCTACAGTGCGGCGTATTCGAGCTTGAGCGACACGGTCGTTGGCGCCTCGACCTTGGGGAAGTCGTTGCGCGACGACCACTTGCGCGTCAGGCAGCGGGCGATCACCGGGTCGGCATGGTCCACTTGGCCTACCGTGGCTGAGCCATCGGGGCGCAACTCAAACTGCACGCTCAGGCCGCCCAGCAAATCGTCGGGGGTCACGGTCAGATGGCGGTCGTAGCAGGCGGCGATGTCGTCGAGCAGGCCCGCTTGCTTGAGCCCGGTTTGCACCGCCTCGGGGGTCGGGCTGAGCCACTGTTCGGCGCGCTGCCGCGACAGCGGGTACAGCTTGGGCAGATACTTGTTGAGATCACGGCGGGTTTCTAGCTTCCACGGCGTATCGAGGTTGCGGCGGCCGATCTCGGACCACGCCGCTTCAAGCAGCCGCAGTGCCTGCGCGTCGACGTCGCGGGCCTGCTCATCGATGATTTGGCGAAATTGGGCCTTATCTTCAGCGGCTTGATCGGCCGGCAGCGGCGCGTCGTGGACCGCCTCGGCCACATGCCCTAGCAGACGTGCCTGGGTCACCGCAGTGGCCACTTGCCACTCATACGAGCGGTAACTGGCTACCATTGTTGTATAATCGCCGCACAGGCCGCCCTTGCGATCCGCGATGCCGCCGGCCTCGGTTGGCAGCTCTTCGCCCGCGATCTCGGTGCGCAGCTTGCGGATCTGCGCGGCGAGTTGTTCCGCGGCCTTGCCACCCTTGCCGAACGCGGGCTTGGCTTGCATGGCGGCCAAGAACCGTGGCTCAAGCAGGTAGAACTGGGCCTCGGCCGCAAAGACCGACTCCGGCCCACCCGTCTTGGCTAGGCCAGCCTTGGCAAACCCATCGACGATTTTCTTAAATAATTCGTCGGCTTTCTTGCGCCACTGCGCCTGCATGTAGAGCCGTGCCAGCCGCCCGCGCAGCCCGATCAGCTCCGACGGATCGGCGCCCTTGGTCTTCTCGAGCGTGCGCAGATTGTTTTCGGCGGTCCGCACCTCTTCGCGCAGTTCGTCCGTCATCTCGGCGGCGTGCAGCACCGGCATCGGCAGCGCGCCAGCCAGCACCATCGCCAGCGCCCATTTCGTTGCCCAATTCGGCGCAAGGTGTCGTTGATTTTGGCTTCGCATTGTACCCATTCGTCCTCCGTTCGGTTGGTTTGGCACCGTGGTCGGCAAGCGACGCGACGGGCCACAACCGCTAACGATGCGAGTATTCGGCCAAATGTCAAGAATTTCGCGCCTAACCTGACCGTGCGGTCACGGCTGGCGCAGGTGCCCGTAGCCGCGCTCGATCACCAGCAATTCGCGGGTGAGCAGCTCGAACAAGAAGGGGTCGTCGACGATCATGGGCAGCACCTTGGCCGGCGTCTCGACCAGGTACTTGGTGGCTAGGCGCGGGCGCGGCCATTTTTGGCACGAGCGCAGATTGTCGATGCGATCCGCGGCCTTGATCTGCCGCACGGCGAGCGGCGACTGGGCCAGCACCGCCCAATACTGATCGTCGGTCTTGCGGGCCTCGGGCACGGCCTTCATTTCTTTCGACAAAGCGCGCACCGCCGCCGACACCTGCTCGCCAAAACGCTCACTCAATTCACGGTGATGCACGTCGCAGTCTTCGAGCACATCGTGCAGCAGCGCCACCGCTAGGACCCACGGCTCGCTCATCTTTGGATCGGGGTGTTCTGCCTCAAGAATTTGCCGCACGGCGCGCGGATGCACGATGTACGGCAGCTCGGGCGCGGTGGCGTCGCCGGTGTTGCGCTTCTGACCGCGGTGAGCCCAGGCGGCAAAGGCATCGACGGCCTGTAGGTCAATGATAAGGCTCATGGTTCGTCGGGCTCCTCTTCTACACCCTTGGCACCGTCGTCGTCTTCGGTGGCGGCCGCAGGCGCGTCGACGGCGGTGGCGGGGCGTTGCGCCGGGGTCAGGCCCTTTTGGGCCGTTTGCTCGGGCAGTCCATTGCGTTCAAGTACTTCTACGGCAAATGCCGCCGCCGAGGCCGTCAATTTGTCGCGCAACGTCTTGGCCGACCCGACCACTGTCGCCACCAGGTTGTCGTGGCGCAGCCGCTCGCGCAGCACCCGCTGAACCGTTTTGTGATCAATGGCTTCGATGCGCTTCTCAAAGGTATCGACCTCGTCGTCGTCGAGCCCGAGCTCGGTGGCGCGCATGCGCTCGGCCAGCTCGCGGTCCGCCGTCTCGAGCCCCAAGCGATGGGCGCCGATGAGGTAATCCTTGGCAAAGCGCAGCTCGGCGGTAGAGATGCCATCCTTGCGCAATTCCTCAAGAATCTGCACGGCCAAGTCGATGGCGGCGCTGGCATCGCGGGCATTGGGGGCAAAGCCCATGGCCCAGGTCGACAGGTTCGGCGCGCCCGACAAACTGGACCAGGCACCGTACGACCAGCCGCGCAACTCTCTAATTTCACGATTGAGTCGCGACGTAAATGGCCCGCCCAGAACAGCATTGACCAGCAGCAAGGGCAGGGCGTCGCGGTGGTTGGCCGGCACGGTCGACAGGGCCAGCACCACCTGCGCCTGGGCGCGCCGTGGCTTGTCGATGAGCAGCAGGCGCCGGCCCGAGTCATCGGCCTTGCTGGGCGGCGGCTTGAGCGCGGGCCCGGTGGGGAAGTCGCCGAGCAGCTTGTGCACGAGCGCCTCGGCCGCGGGGCGATCGATGGCGCCCGAGAGGCCAATATGCACGTTGCTTGCGCCAATTTGTTTGCTGTGCCAGGCACTTAAGCTCGCCGTCGTCAGGGTCTGCAGGCTCGCCTTGGTGCCCCCCGTGGGCCGGCCCAGCAAGGTGCCCCGGTACAGGTAGCGACCGATGGCGTCGACCGCGAGACCGGCATCATCGTCGTGCAAGTGCTCGATATCGGCGATCATTTCCTCGCGCACGTTGTCGACCTGCGCCGATTCGAAGCGCGGGTGCAGCACCACATCGGCCAACAACTCTAGGCACTTCTCAAGGTTTTCGCTCGCCACATCGGCGTACAGGGTGGTGCCCAGCTTGTCGACACCCAGGCCCGGCTGCACGCCCAGGGCATCAAAAGCCTGCGAAAGGGCTTGCCGATCCCGCGAACCCGCGCCGCGCAGCGCTACCGACCAGCCCAGCGCCGTCAGCCCCTCTTGCCCCGGTGGGTCGGCCAGCGCGCCGCCGCCAATCAGCAGCCGCACCGACACGAGCTTGGGCCAAGGTCTAGAAACAACAAGTAGTTGCGGCACATTGCCTCGCTTTGGTTTGGCCGCCCAGCTGGGCAACGCCACAACCAGCAGCGCAAAAAGCAGCGTCACGCCTAGAGTTACGGCGAGCGCACGCGATCCTCTCATCCGGCGCGACCCTTCTTGCGGCGCGACAGGCTCGTCTGGGCCGGCGGATCGGCGCGCAACACCGTGCGGCCTTCGTTTTTCAGCCACTTGATCGCCGCATTTTGCAGATCGGCGGGCGTAGCCTGGTCGATGGCCAGCCACCAGCGCTGGTGCAGGCCCAGATCCAGATCGCTGGCCCAGGTGCGGCCCAGCACATCGGCGCGGCCGTCGGCGCTGGCAAGCTCGCGCAGTTGCTGGGTCTTCAGGCGATTGCGCGCCGCATCGAGCTCCGTCTGCGTCACCGGATGGGCGCCCAGCAGGTCGGCCAGCACGGTCAGCAGCAGGGTCTCTGCGTCGGCAGCGGTCTTGCCGGGGCGCAAGGTGGTGTAGATCTCGAACAGGCCGCCCAGGCGCAGATCACTCTGGCTGGCCGAAACACTTGACGCTACGCGGCTTTGCTCGACCAGTTGCCGATACAAGCGCGTCGAGTCTGAGCTCGCCAGCACCTCGGCCAGCAGCGCCAGCGCCGGGTGGTCGGCGTGCCCCAGCGGCACCGTGCGCCATGCCACCGCCAGCCGCGAACTGCCCGCGTCGATCGTTAGCGTACAGGTGGCCAGCGGCTTGGAATTGCTGGGTTTATCTAGACGCTTTGGCCCTGTCCGCGCCGGCACCGCGCCGTACCACTTGACCGCCTCGCCCAACACGGCCGTGGGGTCAAAACCACCCGTGACAACGATTGCTGTATTTTCGGGAACGTAGCGCGTGCGGTAGAATTCGACCACATCGCCCACCTGCAGCCCGGCCAAGTCCACCGCCGTGCCGATCACCGGATGACCATACACTTCCTTGCCAAACGCGGCGTTCCACAGGGTCTCGACCACCAGCGAGTCGGGGTCGTCGTCGATCTCTTCGCGGCGCTCGTTGCGCACCACCTCAAGCTCGCTGCGCACGGCTTGGGCACTTAAGTCTAGGTGTTGCAAGCGATCGGCTTCGAGTTCAAACACCATCCCCACTTGGCTCGGCGGCACTACCTCGTGGTACATCGTCCAATCGAACCACGTCGCGGCATTGGCGCTGGCGCCGTGTTGCTCAAGCGCGCGGTCAAAAGTGCCGGCTGGCCGGGTCGTGGTCGACTTAAACATCGTATGTTCAAGCAGATGCGCCAGCCCCGTCTTGCCCGGCGTTTCGTCAGCCGAGCCGACCCGCACCCAGGTATGCACCGCCACCACCGGCGATGCCGGATCTGGCGCCAGCAGAATCTGCAGCCCGTTCGCTAGCTTCCACCGCTCGACCCCCGCCGGACCAAACGCGGTGGCATCCAGCCATTGCACCCCCGTCACGCCGTGATCCGTAAGCGTCTTCTGGCGTTCCTTGGCCTGCAGCTCCAGCGTCGGCATCGTCGTCTCCCCGGCGGTGGCGCTGGTCGTCCAGCCCGTTTGCAGCCAGCACGTGAGCAGCGCGGCCCAGTACCAGCGGTGGTCTGTCATGCGCGCGACCCAGTTCCGCGCAGCTCGGCCTGCCGCAGATCCGCCGACTCCATGCCGGCTTTGGCGTGTTCACTCAGCAATTCGAGCTGGGCGCGGCCAATCGGCTCGAGCAAATGCGGCAGTTCAACGATGGGCATCGCCGCCTGGCGCCGCAGCCGCTGCAGCTGGGTCTGCTGGGCACTCCACCATTCTTGATAAGTATCAATGGCTTGAAAGGCGTCGTGCGCCACGCCCTGGCTGCGGTGCAACGCGGTATGCAGGTGGCGCGCCTGGCTCTCGCCCAAGATGCGCGGCAACACTTGATTCGCAAACAGATAACCCGTGGGCGTGCCCAGCACGGTGCGGGCCTGGTGGCACAGCTCTAGCGCCTCACTCACCGGCAATTCCTGAGGCAGCGTCACCACATGCAGGGCGGTCCGCTGCGGATCTTCGAGCAGGGCGCGCATCGCCCGCGCATCATCGGCCATCGGCCCAAACGGCACGGCTTCTAAGATCACTTGCGGCAACCGCAGCAGCGACATGCCGTGGCCCGTGGCCGGCGCGTCAATGATCAGCAGATCCCACGCGCGCGAGCCGTCGGCGGCGGTGTCCATCGCCTCCATGTGCCAGGTCTTGCCCAGCATCAGCATCTCGTTCATGCCCGGAATCATTCGGGTAAGCCGGCGCATGATGTCGTTTTCGAACACGAGGTTGTGCAGGGCCCGAAAGCGCAGCTTCATCTGGCCGTACTCGCGCAAAGCGTCGGCCGGCGTCAGGTTGGCGGCGTACAGCGGCAGCGCGGGATCGAGGCGCAAGGGGGCGTAACTAGTGATGGGCAAACCAAAAGGCCGGCCGACCCAGTCGCGCGCCGCCAGCTGCACAATGCACGTGCGCAGCCCGTAGTGGGCCGAGGCCAAGCCCAGCGCCATCGCCAGGGTCGAGCGGCCTACGCCACCCTTGCCCGACACGATCGCAAATCGGCGTTCGAACAGGCTACTGCGCAACGGACTACCCGCACCGCGCCCGCGCGGCAGCGCTACATGGTCGGGCAGAGCGTGCCGAATGTCTAGATGGCGAGGCACGATGCGAGCAGTGGCGCGCCGGAGCGAGAGGTGTAGCATGGGGAGCATGACGCCGAAACAATACACGCTTTTGCTGATTTGCACGCTAACTTGGCTACTTCTTGGGATGGTTGCGAACGTGTCGCTGGCTTGGGCCGCGCCGCCCGCGCAACCGCCGGGGCTGCCCTGGCGGCCGAGCGAGGCCTATGCCCAGCACCCGCTGGTGGTCGCGGCGCGGCAGGGCCCGGGGCTGCCGCAAGCTGTGGCCGAGGCGGTGCTGAGCGAGCGGCTTTCGGCGGACCGGGCGCTGGCGGTGATCGATGCGCTGGCTGCCGATGGGTTGAAAGTGTATGATACTGAACAGGTGTTGTTGGCGAGCATTGCCGCGCATCCGGCTATGAGCCACGCCGCGGTCGAGTTCATCGAGCACATGCCGGTGGTCGAGCTGGGGCCAAAGCAAGCCATGCTGCTGGGCTGGTTGCGCGCGCGGACCGATGCGGGGGCGCCCCAGGCCCTGAATCGCCATAGCGACGAGGTGGGCGGCGCGGGGGGCCTGCAGTTGATCGAGCAGGCGGCCGCGCAAGCGCCGCAGTGGCAGGTGGCGCAGGTCGCCTTGCAGGTGTTGCAGTGGGTGGCGCAGCCCCAGGCGCGGCAGTGTGCGGCGTTGCGCAAGCTGGTGGCGGCGGCGCGCGAGTCCGGTCAGCTACCCCTGGCCTTGCCGGCAGCCCAAGCCGCGATCGACTTGGCGCTGCTGCTCGATCAGCCCAAGAACCAGGCCGTGGCGCTGTGCCCGCCAGAGGTGCGGCAAGACTGGTTGCGCCCCCTGCAGTTGCCGCCGCCCGCGCCCGAAGACTTTCAACCGCCGGGGCTGCGACCGCCGCCGCCCACGGTGCCGCGCGGTCATCCCGAGCTCGATGCGCTGCTGCTCGCCGCGCCCGTGTTTCGCGGTTGGATGGCGCAACCTATTGTAAAATCGATGGTACTGCGCACGCCGCTGCAGGCCGGGCCGCTGTCGGCCAGCCTGGATGCCGATCCCACGGCCGACACGGCGCTCGCTGCGATCAACGCCTCGCTGTACAACGGCCGCACGCCGATTAGCGACCATGTGGTGGTGGCGTGGGAGGCGGTGCTGCTGCGCCATGCTCTCGTCGATGCCGATCTCAGTCAGCAAGATAAGCTTACAGTGCGCGAGCTTAGCCCCTCTGAGGCGGCGCTGCTGGGCTATGCGCGGGCCTTGGCTGGGCCGATCCAAGGCTCGCTTGAGCCCGGGCAGCCCGCGCGTCTAGCGCCCGCCGAAGTGCTTTTCGACCGTGCCCATGGCGGCTTGCCGGCCCAGGCGCTGCTGGCCCCGCTATGGGCTTTAGCCTTGCCGATCGAGCTGTTGCGTGGTCGCGATGCCTGTGCCGCCGCCCGCCGCGCCGAGGCCGTGCGCTTCGTGGTGCAGAAGTCGACGCTGCCGACGGAGGCCCGCGAAGTGCTTGTTTCGGCTCTGCAAACGCTTGAGCATGCCTGCCCGCTGCCGCCACCCGCCCAGCCCTAGTACACCAAGTCCGAAGTCCTTTCAGGGTTGCGCGAGCTATGCTTGGTGTACAAGGCGGCGCTAGCCGCACGCAGGGGTCGCAGGTGGCGGCGCCCCCCCTTGCTTAGCCAAAAGGTTAGGAGCCTAAACCCGAAAAGACATGAGCTTATCCCTGATCGAATTTGACGTTTGGGGTGCTAGCTCCAAGTTGCCTTGCGTGACAGTCGTGCAACGTCGCCGCCCAACCGCTTCACGCCCCGGCGCTTGCGCCCTAAACTACTGGCCCCAAGGCGCCCCTGCCTGGCCGAGGATCGAATGGGTCTGCAAGACATCGTGCGCTGGTTCATTCCGCAAGAGATGAAGTTCTATGACTTTTTAGAAAAGCAGGCGGTGCTGTCGGCCGAGGGTGCCAAGGCGTTGGCCGAGCTGCTGCATCAAGAGGCCGACCCCGAAAGAGTCCGCGATGCCGTGCAAGACGTTGAACATCAAGGCGATGCTGTGGTGCACGCCATGGAAGAAGAGCTGGCGCGCACCTTTGTGACGCCGATCGACCGCGAAGACCTGCAGCTGCTGTCGTCGCGGCTCGACGATGTTCTCGACCTGACCAACGGCGCCGCCCGCGCGTATGCGCTGATGGGGATGGAGAATCCGTCGCCGGCGATGCACGAGCTGATGCAAAAACTGGTCGAGATTACGGCCGTGCTGGCCGAGACGGTGCCCAAGCTGCGCCGCCACGCCTACCAAGACCTGGTGCAAGACTGCCGCAAACTGCGCAAGATCGAGAAAGAAAGCGACACCATCTACCGCGAGGCGATGCGCGACCTTTTCCACGACCCGGCGATCGATGCCAAGACGCTGGTGCGAAACCGCCAGATTTTAGACGACTTAGAGCGTGCTATCGATTTTGCCGAGCTCGCCGGCGACACCCTGATGCAGCTTTCGATTAAGCACGGGTAGGCGGCGATGCTCACTTTGCTTATCGTTGTCATCGTCGTGGCGCTCGTGTTCGATTTTGTCAATGGTTTCCACGATGCCGCCAATGCCATCGCCACGGTGGTGTCGACTGGCGTGCTGCACGTGCGCACGGCCGTCATCGTGGCTGGCCTGTTCAATTTCGTAGGCGCCATGATGGGTACCGCGGTGGCCAAGACCATCGCCAACGACTTTACTACCCCCGGGCTGGTGACGCTGACGGTCATCTTGTCGACCCTGCTGGGCGCGGTGGCGTGGAACCTGCTGACCTGGTGGTTTGGCATCCCGTCGTCGAGCTCGCACGCGCTGATTGGCGCGCTGTGTGGCGCGGTGGTGGTCAGGGCCGGCGTGGGCGCGTTTAAGTGGCAGGCACTGGTGCATAAAGTGGTGGTGCCGCTGGTGATTTCGCCCCTGTTCGGCTTTGTGCTGGCGTTTGTGGTGATGATCGGCCTGCTGTGGGCGCTGCGGCGGGTGCGGCCGGCGATGGTGCACAAGCAGTCGCGGCGGATGCAGCTGGTGTCGGCGTGTTTTATGGCCCTGTCGCACGGCAGCAACGATGCACAAAAATCGATGGGTATCATTACGTTGGCGCTCAGCATCTACATGGCACAGGGCGGCGGCAACCTGCCCAGCTGGATTTTGCCCAGCCACCCCGGCGGCGTGCCCATGTGGGTCGTCGCGGCGTGCGCCCTGGCTATTGGCTTGGGCACCATGGGCGGTGGCAAAAAGATTATCCATACCATGGGCAGTAAGATTATTAGGATCAACCCGTTGCAAGGCTTTGCTGCCGAGACCAGCGGCGCGGCCACCATCCTAATTGCCAGCCACATGGGCATCCCCCTGTCGACCACCCACTGCATCAACGCGTGCATCATGGGCGTGGGCGCCAGCAAGCGCGTGTCGGCGGTGCGCTGGGGCGTGGCGGGCAACATCGTCACGGCGTGGGTGCTGACCATTCCGGCGACAGCGCTGCTGGCCGGCATGACGCAGTACATCTTTGATTTCTTTACCTGATTCGAAACTCAGACGCGAGGGCTCCCCATGGATAAGCAAAAGCAAGTCGCGGTCATTCTCTGCGGCAGCGGCTACAAAGACGGCAGCGAAATTCGCGAGTCGGTGGCCGTACTTTGGGCCCTGTCGCAGCACCCGGTGCAGGTGCAGTGCTTTGCCCCCGATGCCGAGCAGACCGATGTGGTCAACTGCCTAACCGGCAAGGTAGAAAAGAAGCAGAAGCGCAATATGCTAGTCGAGTCGGCGCGCATCGCCCGCGGCCAAGTGCTGGCCCTGAGCGAGCTGGACCCGGCGCAGTTCGACGCGGTGATCCTGCCCGGCGGCTTTGGCGCGGCCAAGAATCTGTGCGATTTCGCGGTGAACGGGGCTAAGGCCACGGTGCGGCCCGAGCTGCAGACGGCTTTGCAGGCCTTCTATGCCGCGGGCAAGCCGATCGGTGCCGTGTGCATTGCGCCGGTGATTGTGGCGCTGGCGTTTGCGGGCCAGGGCTTTGACCTGACGCTGGGTGGCGAAGGCGGCGCGGCAGATGTGGCGGTGGCCTTGGGTCATAACCACGTGATTGCCTTGCCGAATCAGACCGTGATTGACCGCGCGCACAAGCTTGTGACCACGCCGGCGTATATGTACGACGATGCGCCGCTGCACGAGGTGTTTGAGGGGATTCGCAAGCTGGTGGCGGCGGTGGTGGGGTTGTAGTGCGGGTGGTGGTGCGCTTACGGGGCCAGCAGCCACGCCGCCGGCAACGCCAGCACGCCGGGCTTGAGCGCGCGCAAGTCCGCGTCTTCTGACACAACCCACTTGCCCAGCAGCGGTCGGTCCAGCAGCGCCTCCACATCGACCAGGCGCCGCGCCTCCGGGCCATCGACCCGGTCGCGCGCCTTGATTTCAATCGCAATAAAGCCGTGCTCACCCTCGAGCAGCAGGTCGACCTCGCGACCGTCTTGGGTGCGCAGGTGGTACCGGCGCCACGGCAAGCGCTGCGTGCGAATTTCCTTATACATTTCAGGCACTACTGCCGACTCGTACACGGCTCCCGTCAGCGGCCCGCGCCGACCCGTCACGCTGCGCAGAATCCCGGGATCTACCATGTGCACCTTGGGCCGCTTCTGCAAGCGCTTCTCGGGGTTGCGAAACCACGGCGGCAGCGTCAGCACTTGGTAGCTCAACTCTAGGTGCCGTACAAACCGCGCCCCCTCGCACCCCAGCGCGCAAAATTCATCTTGACACCGACAGCGCAAACTGTTACTGTAACTGTAAGAAACCGCCGCGCCGCAGGAGCCGCCCATGTCCGAACCCTACGACCCCAACCAGCTCACGCTCAAGCAGCTGATCGACCAGACCGGCGAAAGCGAGCGAACTCTGCGGTATTACATGCAGCTTGGCTTGCTCGATGGCCCGACCTCGTCGGGCTCGGCGGCGCGCTATACTATCGAAAACATCAAGCGTGTTGCGCACATCCGGCAGCGGCAGCGCGAGGGCGTGGGTCTGCGCGAAATTCAGCGCGAGCTGGCGGCGCCGGCCAAGGCCCAGCAGGCCTCGCTTTTCTCGCCCACCGTGCCGCCCACCGTGTCGCCCACGGCCGCGATGCCTGCGCTCGATGCGCTAGAATACCTGCAACGTCAAGGGCTTGTGCCCCCTGCGCCGCGCCCCGCGCCCCGGCCGCGTCGCCCGGGTTGGCCGCCGGACCGCGAGCAGTGGGAGCGCCAAGTGCTCGACGACGGCATCGAGCTGTGGGTGCGCCGGCCGCTCGACCCGCATCGGCAAAAGCTCTTGCATCAACTGCTTGATCGTGCAGAAGAATTGTTCTCGGGTACCAACCGTTCCAATCCTTAAGGAGGTGCTGCTATGACCCAGTCGACGGACAACTCTGTGCGCAAAGTGCAACTGTCGGCCCAGTTCGACCCGCCGGCGCTGCCCCTGAGCGGTGGCCTGACCCACGTGGTGGTGACTGTGCAGGCACCGGTGGCCGAAAACCTGATTCAACGTCCGCCGTTGCGTCTGGCGCTTGTGATCGATCGCTCGGGCTCGATGGCCGGTCAGCCGCTGCAGCTCGCCATCGAGTCGGCGCAGTTGGCCTTGCGGCTGTTGCGGCAAGACGATGAATTTGCGTTGATTTTCTTCTCGAGTGAGGCGAAGTTGGCGATGGCTCTTGGCTCGGCCACGCCGGGTCGCGTGCAAGAGGCGCTGCTGCTGTGCCAGCAGGTGCGGTCGGGTGGCGGTACCAACCTGGCGGCGGGCTGGGGCATGGGCTGTCAGCAGCTGGCGGTGGGGCTGGCTCCGGGTGGCAACTCCCTGTGTTTGTTGCTGAGTGATGGTCAGGCTAACGCCGGCGAGTCCAATCCGGCCCGTCTGGCCGAGCACGCGGCGGCGATGCGCCAGGCCGGCATTACCACCTCGTGCGTGGGTCTGGGCAGCGATTTTGACGAGGTGCTGCTCGACGGCATGGCCCGCGCCGCCGATGGTCGCTTCTACTTTGCCGAGACGCCGAGTTCGCTGCCGAGCATCTTTGCCGACGAGGTAGGGGATGCCTTGCAAGTAACCGTACCAGCGGCAGTTCTGTACGTCGAGCCGGGCCACGCGGCGGCGCTTGCGGGCACGTGGGCGCAGGTGTCGGCCTTTCGCGAGGTGGCGACTCAGGTGGGCTGCGCGGTGGCTCTGGGCGACTTGACCAGCGGCCAGCTGGTGGCGGTGGTGCTCGAACTGCAGATGCCGGCTAGCGAAACGCCCGTGCAACTCGACTACCGCGTGCGGTTGCTGGCGGGCGAGGGCATCGAGCAGGCGGCGTGTACGGCCCCCCTGGCGCTGACCCACGCCGCGGTGGCCAAGGCGACGCCGCGCGACCCGCAGGTCTGGCGGCAGGTGGTCGAGCAGCGTCTGCACCGGGCGCGTCTGCAGGGGTTGCTGCTCAACTCCCAGCACCGCGAGCGCGAGGCGAACCAGCTATTGTTGCAAGAAGTGATTAAGTTGCAAGAGCTTAGTGGCGTTCTGTACCCCCAGGTCGAAGACTTGCTGGCCCAGCTGCGCCGCGATGCCGAGCGCATGATGCGGCGCCTCGACGACATGGAGTACAAGCGCGCCTACAGCGAGTCGGTGTACATGAGCAAAAGCCGCGCGGCGAGCGGCACGTCGCTCAAGTCGCTCGACCCGAATGATCCGCGGCGGAAGTAAGCTTAAATATTGGGTAAGTTGTGGGGAAGTGGCGCCCGGGCGCTAAATAGTAAAAGAGCAATACCTGACACCCTACTTCCCCACAATAATCGTAGTAATCCCGATACCTAGCGACTTGGCCTTGCCCAGCGCGTTGCTGCGGTTGTAGTCGGCATAGGTCTCGTGCGGTGGCGCGTCGCCGATGACGACCATCAGCTTGGTCGCCTCGGGTCGCCACGCAAGCCC
Organism: uncultured Myxococcales bacterium; assembly: GCA_903883645.1. GTDB lineage: Bacteria > Myxococcota_A > UBA9042 > UBA9042 > UBA9042 > SXRM01. The sequence continues at coordinate 80,781 of CAISBR010000009.1, forward strand.
GGCCGCCGCCTTGTATATGCCTGCGTAGACATGTTCTGGCTCGTCGCCGCCGCAGCCGATGTTGGCGCGGGCAAAGGCGCCGGCCACGCCACCCTTTTCTTCGGTAAAGGGCGACTCGATGCGGGTCACCCACGGGCAGTCGCCGCCCGCGTCTTTGTAATACACCACCGCTACTCGGGTTTTGCCGGGTCGGTTAAAAGCTTGGGCCAGCATCGAGCTGGTGGTGCTGCGCAGCGCGGCGATGTCGTCGCCCATCGAGCCGGTCGCGTCGATGACCAGGGCCATGTCGAGGTCGGGTACATCTTTGTAACTGGCGAGAAGCCGGGCCATCGCGCTGGGCAGGCCACCCGCCGTGGCCGTGGCAAACACCCCGCCACCCGTTGCCGAGGCAATTTCGCGAAATACAGTCGCCGTGGTCGGGTCAAAATTGCCGGGCGGCAGCGACCCAATGCGCGGCGGTCGGGGCGCCTCGGGCTTGACCCCGCCTGTCGCCGTCCCCGTGCTTGGCGTAGTCGTAGGGGTCGTAACCACCTTAGGCGGCTCTGGTTTTATCGGATCAGGTTTTGCGGGCTCGGGCTTGGCAGGTTCTGGCTTGGCCGGCTCGGGCGCCTTGTCGGGCTCGGCGGGCTTGGCCGGCTTGGGCTTGGGCTTGGCCCCGGGCGTCGGCGCTTGAAACACCAAATTCGCTTCGGTGGGGCCGGGATCCAAGGCCTCGGGCGCGGCGCTGGCCAAGAGCACATCGGCGGCCACGTTGGCGGGCGGCGGAGCTTGGCACGCTAGCAAGGTCCACGCCGCTGCGACAACCGCGGTCCAGTTCGGCAATTTGTGCAGGGTTGTTGTGGGCTTCACCCGTCACCTACCGGCGCAGTCTGCGCACCCCGCCAGTCTAGCAGAAGCTGGGCGGACTTGGGCCTACTTGTGCGCCGCGGGCTTGGCCACCGGCTTGGCGGGCTTGGCGTCTTTGGCGTCGCCCTTGGGCCGCTTGGGCGCCGGCTTGTCGCTCAGCGGCTCGCACATATCGTTAGTTGTTTGCGCGGGTTGTGCACGCTGCAGCTCGCGCTTACTGGCCGCCAGCGCCTCGCGCACCAGCGCATGGGCCTCGCCCGTAGCCTCGCCGCACACCACATCGACCTTTAGCGCCACCTCGATTGCCTTGGCCGCCTCGCCCTTAGCCAGGGCCGCCTTGGCCTCGCGCAGCCAAATTGACTGCGGATCCGCATCGTTCTGCGCATCGCCGCCCGCAGTGCCGCCCAGGCGCTTCTTGCGGGTCGCCAAGCGGGCCACGGCCTGCTCGTCGTGCGCGGTCTGCCTTTCGGCCAGGGGGCACGCCGCCGCCACCGTGCCCGCCGCGCGATCGGCAGCGCTGGCATCGGCGCGGCCTTCGCAAAGGGCATGCAGGTGCTCAAAATCATTGATTACAAATCGTTTTTCGAGCAGCGGCTGCCAGCCCCAGGCCTCGCCAGTCTTCTTTAGCAGCCATGCGGCGCGGGCAAAGTGCACCTCTTCGCCCAGCGCGCCATCGTAGAAGCGACCGCTGGTAACCGCCAAAAATGGTTGGGAATCGTCGCCCGTGGCGATCAGACTGGCCCAGCCGCTGGCGTCGTGGCCGGCTTTTTGCCGCTCGGGTGGCAGCTTGTCGACCGCGCGACTCAAGGCCGCGACTTCAAATGAGATCGGCTTGTTGTCGTCGCCCACCGCCACCAGCAGGTACTTGCGGCCAGTGTTGCCCACGCGGTCGCTGCGCTCGCCGTCTAAGCTATGCAAAATGCAGCCTTGCAGGGTGGTCTCGGCGCCGCCCGGCTTGGCTGCGGGCACAGCCACTTCGATGCGCTTGACCAAGCTGTAGCCGCTGGGCGCGCTTTCGGTGCAGTCGCGGCCGCTGGGCTCAGGTGCGCCGCCGTTGGCAAACCCTAGGCGCGGCGCGGGCTTGGGTAGGGGCGGCAGTAGGTCGCCCAGCGTCTGCCCGGCCGGCAAATCCATCGGCTCGGGGCCAGGAGCAGCCGCCGGCGCTGGCGCCACTTGTGCCACAGGTTCAGCAGGTTGTGTCTTGTCTGCCGCGGCCGCAACCGGCTCAGGTGCCGCTTGGGGAGTCGGCTTGGCACCGCACGCGCCCAGCACCAGCACTGCGAGCGCCGCGGCCAACCAGGGCTGCCGCTGTTGCGGAACCAAGTCAAAGGGTTGCAAGTCGCGCATGGGCACTCCCGGTCAGCGGCGCGCCGTGGCCAGCGGCTCGCTGCGCAGCTCGGCCAGCGCTTGGGCGTCGTCTTCGGCCGAGGGCGAGGCCAGCCGCAGGTGGTGATGGGCATCGTGCCCGGGCAGCGTCTGCACCAGCTGCTGCCACAGGTCGCTACCGCGCTCACCGCTTGGCAATTTGCGCTTGAGCCACGCCCGCACATGCGGCCCGACCCAAATGCGCTCGACCGGCGTGCCGTAGCTGGCGGCCGTCTCGGTCAGGATTTGGAACCAGCGAAAACTCAGCTTGGCGTCGATTTTCTTGAGCCGCACGTGCGACAGGCCCTGATTGCCGCGCGACGCATACGAAATATCGACATCGCGCCCCGCCAAGTGCGTCACATGGCCGGCCTCGCCCAGCATCCGCCAGCGATCCCAGCCGACCACCTCGGCCGCAGCGTCGCGCAGGGGGCGCCAGCGGGTTTCGCCTGCAAAACTCTCGGGTTTACCCGGCTTCCAGCGGGCCACCCGCAGCTCGATCACCTTGGCCAGCTCGAGCCCCGCGGTCATCGGCCGGGTGGTGATCGCCAGCACTTGCAGCCCCTTCTGCTTGTCGACGCGATGCTGCAAGAAAGCCACGCGATCTTCGCCGCTTACTGGATCCCAGCTGTGGCTGGCCGACTGCCGCACTACCTCGCCATCGGCCAGCACCCGGCGGGCATCGCGCAGCATCGTGGCCAAAACCCGAGCAAGTTGCCGTGGTTTAGTGGGCAAGGCCTCGCGGGCAAAACGCCGCACCGCCAGCCGCACCAGGCCGGTCTCGCTACCCGCGCCGCTCACGCCCACCACCCGCTGCTCGACCAGCACCGGCGTCGGCTTGCTGAAGCGGTCGGACTCGAGGGGAAACTCCGTAGAATCAACCTGTTCGATGATCATGGGCTCGCCCAGCACCCGCCGCGCCCGCGCCAGCAGCCGCTGTGCCGCCGGATCGCCATGCCGATCGACCACTTGCCGCACCAGTGTGCCATACGACAGCTGGCCGCAGCCGGGCTGGGCAATGTCGCCCAAAGTCAGCTGAACATCTGGATACTCTTCGGTAAACTTCTCGGCCGCCCGCAGCAGCACCCGCGCCAGCGCTGGCCGCACCCACGAGCGCCCGCGAAACTGGTCGCGAAATGCCAGCGTCGAGCCGGCCCGCGTCGCCACCTCGCGAAAATCGATCAGATCGCGGCACACCAGCTGCTCGACCCCACCGCGGCGGATGGCCATGGCCTGCGATGCCGGTGAAGTCATTGATTTCAGGCGCATCCACGCCGATTCGGCCTGTTCGGCGTCGGTCCACACCAGCTTGGGCAGGTCGAGGTCCGGATCGGCGTGCTCGCCGCTGGTCGCGGTCAGAGCCTGGGCAATCTGTACAGTTTCGCGTGAAAAATCAGCAGGTTGCTCAACCGGCGCCAGCACGGTCAGAAGCAGCAGCAGCATGGAAGCGAGCGAACCCATGTGCCGAATGTACCTGAGCGGGATTATCTGTCCAGTTCGGGCGAATTATTGTTTGCGGGTGCGGGCAGACGGCTGGCAAATCGGCGCGTTTTCTGCGGTTTTCTACATGCGCCGCAGCGCCGCTTCGACCTCGGCCTGCAGCTCGGGCTGGCTGGTCAGCACATAGGCCTGCGTCCACAGCCGCTCGGCCTCTTCGTCGGCGCCCACGGTCTGCGCAGCCTTGGCCAGGCGGGCATACAGGGTCGCCGCTTCTTCGGGCTGGCCGCCCATCTTCAAGTGGTGGGTAAGCCGCAGAGATTCTTCAAGATCGGTGCGGCCTTGCTTGAGCGTCCACGCCGCGATCTGCCGGTGCAGCGCCCGCCGCCGTTGCAGCGGCACGATGTTGTAGGCCACCCGCAGCCGCAGCACCGACGACAGCCGATACTCGCGATCGCGCGGATACCGCGAACTCGCCTCGCGCACGATAAAGCCAATCTGCAGCAGGGTTTCTAAGGCCTCGTCGGTGCGCTCTACGCCCAGATCGCGCAGCGCACCCGCCCAAAACTCGCCGCCCATCACCACTGCGGTTGCCAGCGCCTCGCGGGCATGCACCGGCAGCGTGTCGATCAGCAGCTTGATCGCCCCTTGCAGGTCGCCCGGCCGCACCCCCACCGGCACGCGACTGGCCAGCAGCCGCCACTCGCCCTGGTCGAGCACCATCGCTTCGCTGCGCGCCAACAGGTGCACCAACTCGCCGGCCATAAAGGGGTTGCCCAGCGCGTGGTCTTGCACCCAGTTGACCAGGCCGTGATCCGCCGGCGCCGCCAGCATCTCGCGCACCAGGCAGTGGATCGCCGTGTCGGCCACGGGCTCTAGGATGAGCTGCTCGTCAAAATGCAGCGGCAGCTGGTGCGGCAGCGTCTGGCGCACGCCCATCGACGTCGACTCGAGATCGTCGGCCTCCGTCGAGCTCGCCACCGTCAAAATCGGCGCCCCGTCGAGCAGTTCAAAGACCTCGCGCAGCAGGTTGCGGCTGGCCGGGTCCATGTTTTGCGCGTTGCGAATGAGCATCAGCACCGGCGTCGTCACCGCCACGGCGCGGAAATACGTCGCCAGTCCGTGCGCCAACCGCCGCCGCCCCGAGCCGGCCATCTCTTCGCGCGCGCCCATTCGCTGTGAGTCTTCGATATCGAACGCGGGTAGAGTTGCAATAAGATCAGCTACTTGATCGGCCTCTTGCTCGCGCGCCGGTGTCAGCGTGCGCCGCCCCAGCCGGGCAAACGCGTAGCGCACCATCCGCCGCAGCTTGGTGCGGGTCGCATCGGCGGTATCGGCATCGAGCACGCCCGCGCGCAGGCGCACCACATCGACAATCGCGGCATAGGGCAGGTCGCGGCGCAGCGCGGTGCAGGTCACTTCCATCAAAATATACAGCTTGGTCGGGTGCCGCTCGACCTGGCCGCGAAACGCATCGAGCAGGCTGTTCTTGCCCATGCCCAGCTTGCCCGACACCAGGGCCGCCATCGGCTGGCTGCGCATCTCGGCGTCTTCGAGCATCAGCCACAGCCGCCGCAGCTCGACCTCGCGGCCCGTGCGCGGCAGCTCGCTCGACCACGGATGACACAGCATCAGCAAATCGCGATTGTATTCGCGCACAAACACGGTCGACATGGCGTCGCGGTGCCCGTCGAGGCGCGCCAAGAACAGATACGGCCCGATCGGCAGCTCGGCGCCCACAATCGGCGCGTGGCCCAGCTCGTAGTGATCCGGTGGCTTTTCGATCTTGCCGCGCACATCGTCGAACGGAATCGCGTAGACCAGCGCCCCTTGCGGCTGGCTGCGGATGTGCACGATACCCTTCTTGGCCGCGCCCCCCTCGAGCTCGTGGGCCCGCCGCGCAAACACCAGCTTGGCCGCGTTGTCGCCGTCGGCATTGGCCTCGTCGTGGCGCAGCCAGTACAGCTCGATGAGCTTGGCCTTGGCCTCGGCGTGGCCCTCGCCCTGATCGATCGCCTGTTGCAGGTGCTCGACCGCCTCCGAAAATGTTTGACTAAACAGCACTTCGAGCAGATCGGCCTGCTGCCGCACCGCCTGCAAGTGCTGCTTGTAGCTGTGGGCGTGCCACGGCCGCACTTCGCGGTTCAGCGCGTCGACCTCTTGCAAGATAAACTCGCGCTCGGTGCGCAAAGTCTCAGACTGGGCAAGCACTTCTAAGGCCTTTTGGTACGACGCCTCGGCCCGCTCGAGCAGGCGCTGCCGCTCTAGGTCGCCCGCCAAGAAGGCTTCGAGTGCGGCATACACCTCGCGCATCGTCTGTGGCCGGCGCTCGCGGCGCTTATCAAGCATTTTCATGCATAAATGCTCGAGATCGGGCGCCACTTGCCGGTCGCGCGCCACAGCCGAAGGTGGTAGCGGCACCACATTTTGGCAGGCTTCAAGCTGCTGCTTACTCGACTCGCCGGTATATGGCCGCCGCAACGCCAGAACTTCGTAAAGAATTACCCCTAGCGAGTAGATATCGGCGCGGGCATCCACCTCGCGATCGCGGCCGCCCGCTTGCTCGGGACTCATATAAGCCGGCGTCCCGATTACGATTCCATCGCTCGCCGTCTCTTGGTCGAGGCGCTTGGCGATACCCCAATCGCTGATCTGCACCTCGCCCAGCTCGCCCAGCAGCACGTTGTCGGGCTTTAGGTCGCGGTGCACAATGCCGCGATCGTGAGCGTGCGCAAGCCCTTGCGCGATCTGGATAAACACCTGCACCAGCCGCCGCAGCGGCCACTGCTGGGTCGCCGTCGGGTCGCCCACTTGCAGCAGCCGCACCACGTCGCCCAGGGCATGGCCCGTAACCCGGCGCATTGTATAGTAAGTGTGGCCATTGGGCCGCAGCCCCAGCTCGTAGATCGGCAGAATCGACGGGTGCTCAAGGCTGCCCAAGATCCGCGCTTCGCGGCGCAGTGCCCCCACAAACTCGGGGCGCGCGTTCAGCTCTTCTTGCAGAACCTTCATCGCCACGTCGCGCTCTAGGCCCTTGTCGTGCACGGCCAAGACCAGACCCATGCCGCCGCGGCCCAGTTCGCTGATTTCGCCATAGCGTCCAGGATGTTCGCGAGCCAGGCCCGTCTCGTCGCCCGCATCGGCCTGCAGCATCGGCGCCGAGGTGATCGCCAAGTCCACTTCGATATTGGTGATGGGCGAGATCGGCAGGTCTTGCGACGTGGGTTCGCGCAGTTGCAGGCGCAAGCCTTCGCGCTCGGCCTCGGTCGGCTGGCCCGTTTGGCGGAACCGCTCGATTTTGGTGATGATCGGGCTGTCGCCGCTATCCGCAGCGCCCGAGGCGCGAAACGGCTGAATCACCGTGGCATGTTCGCCTTCGCGGTGTGGCTCGACCGGGTCGGGATTGGGCTTGGATTCGGGCACAAGCGGCTCCTTGGCCGGCAATCGTGCACTAGAATGCCACGGTTGGGCGCACTGCGCTACCGCGGCGGTGGGGTGGGCAGCGTCGCCCAGCCCCAAGCCGGCAGCGGCCCGCTCGACAGGTCTTTAAGCGCCGCAGCCAAAGCAGTTTCGCTTGGCGCTAGCACCACCAGCGTGCGCGCACCCCCGGCCCGCGGCGCGGTGCACACACTATTTTGCTTAGTCGGCGCGGTCTTACTGCACTCGCCGCCCAGCTTGGCGCGCTCGCTGCCGCCCAGGGCCTGCCACTCGGCGTGGGTGGCCATTACCACCAGGGTAGCGCCCTGGCAGCGCGCCGCCCAGCTCGCCGTCTCGTGCAGATCGGCCCGCCACACTGCCCGCGGCGGCACTTGCTGCCACCAAGCCGCCTGCAGCCACGCGGCGTCGCGGTGATCGGACAAGAGGATGTAACGATGCAAAACCTCAGCCAACTTAGTGGGAGCCGGCGCCGCCGCCGCCGCCTTGTTCAGCGCCGCGGCCTGATCGTGCAGCTTGCCCTCGCTCGCCAGCGTCACCGCCACAGTGGCGTACAGCGCCTTGGCAAACGGGTCGATCGCGGCGTCGACATACCAGCCGCCCGGCCGCGCCCGCGAATCCGAAAATTGCTTAGGCGCCACCTTGGCTTGCCACACGCCCTGGCCGATCGCCGTCGCCGTGCCCTCGCTCAAAAGCTCCCACGCCCGCGCCGCATCGCTGCCAGGCTCGGCAAACAGCGCGCCGATCAACTGCGGGTCATCGTCGAGTCCTGCTCGCTCTTGCAGCCAATGCACCGCCTCGTGCACCACCACATCGCTGCGCTGCGCCGGCGTGTCGTTCGGCCGCACTTCGACCACTAGGTCTTGGCCCAGGCGCCGCCCGTGCGACACCGCGGCCGGTGGCGAGGGCACAAAATGCACGCGAACTCGACCACTTGGCGCAGCGCCCAGCCAGCGCGCCACCTGTTGCAAGAATGTGTCGATTTGGCTGGCGCGGGCAAACTCATCGAAATCGCGGTCAAACTGCAGCAGCCAGGCATTCTTGTCGAGCAGGGTCTGCAGTCGCGGTGCAAAATCGCTGATAATACCGTGTAGTAGGACCTGATCGCTCTCGAGCAGCAGCACCTCGGCGCGCCGGTCGAGGTCGGCCAGGTCGCGGGCGCCCAAGAACAGCGCGGCAAAGCGGATGTCCAGGCGGGCCCCCGGCGGCGGTGGCACGGGAACCCAAGGGTTCTCGCGGGCTTTGATGTCGATCATCCGCCCGCGGTAGGTGGTCTTTAGTCGGGCGAACTCGGCCAAAAACGCAGCGTCAGTAGGCCGTTCTAGGCCTTCTGCCCGCCACCAGGCCTGCCACGCCTTGCCCTCGATAAACGGGTCTTCGGTCAGGGCCGATAGCAGCCAAAACAGCGACGCGGGCAGACCGGTGCTGTGGTCAAGGTGCAGCGCTGGCGGCGACTCGCCCGCCAGGGCCGGTTGCGCCAGCCAAGGCAATGGAACTAAAAGACAAAATAGCAAAGCGACGAGCCGGTGCATGGCGACCTACCAACTGCCTGAGTCGAGCTGCAACTCTGTGCACGTCCATGCAAAAAGGCGATCTTGCTCGTCTTTATTTTGCGCCTGCGGCGAGGGCTCGGCGGGTGCGCCGCGCACGAAGTACTGCCCCGTGATGCCGGCGACATCGGCCGCTGCGGCCAACTTGACCGACGTAGCCGCGCCATCTGCAAGTGAATCAGGCCCTTCCATGGCAAAGCCGCCCTTGAGCAACTTGGTCGACACCACCCCCGGGTGCAGGCTATTCACCGTGACCGCCGCCGGATCGAGCCGCCGCGCCAGCGCCGCCGCAAACAGCACATTGGCCAATTTACTCTGTGCATACGCGGGGTAACCGTCGGCAAAGTGCTCGCGCAGGCCAATGTCGGCCCAATTGATGCGGCCGCGGTGGTGCGCCACGCTCGCCACGAACACCAACCGCGCCGGCCGTTGCGGCGAACCCACCGCGCGCAGCACGGGCAGCAGATGCCAAGTCAGCAGTGCGGGCCCTAAGTGATTGATCGACAAGCTTTGTTCGATGCCATGGTGGTCGTGCAGGCGGTGCTTGCAGAACACGCCGGCGTTGTGCACCACCGTGTCGAGGTCGGCAAACCGCTCGCGCAACTCGGTCGCACCCGTGGTGATTGCCGCCCGGTCGCCCAGGTCAAAAGCCACATAACCGGCTGCCTTTACACGTTTTACTGCTTGCTCGCAGCGTTGCGGGTTGCGGCCATGGATAACCACGCGGTGGCCCTGTTGGGCGAGTTCGAGCGCTGTCTGCAGGCCGATACCGTCGGTCGAACCCGTAACCAAGATGCTGCGTTTAAGAAGGTTTTGCATGTGCTTAGTGGGCGTGCCTACCTGCGCCAACCACGGGCGGAGCGGCCTACACAGTACCCGACTCGGCTGCGACTGCAACAGGGCGGCGAGTGGCGTAAAAACCGCCAAGGCCCCACGCGAACCTTGGTTCGGGCAGGGCCAGTGGGCAGATACCCATTACTTTCAACGAGTAGAAGAAGGGTGCTTTCTTCTGAAGCGGCGTGTGGCGCTATTTGTGGGCCACCGCGACCTGCGCCTC
>CAISBR010000010.1 GCA_903883645.1 uncultured Myxococcales bacterium
AGATCTGACGGCCTACAAAGGCAAAGCGGTCGAGGTCGAGTTCCAGTTCGCCACGGGCGACGCGATTGGCAACGCGACACTGGGCGTGGTCATCGACGATGTGGCGCTGACTCAGACCTGCCCCTAGGTGGCGAGGCTTCGGCGCACGCTTGACACCGCTTGGCTATGGCGCCACGCTGCCCCCGAACACGCACGCGCGCAATCCAAGGCGCGACTGGGGGCTGGTTGTGAAAAACTCGATGATGCATCACTTGTTGCGCATGGGTCGCATGACTGTCATGGCGGCCTTGCTGGTCGGCGTGGTGGCGTGCAAGCCGAGTATCGAAGGCGAGAGTCGCGCGTGGGACCAGAACAAGCTGACTTTGCAGGAATGGGTTGGCAAGTTCCCGAATTTTCGCGGTGCGGTCGATGGGCGCGTGCGCGAGGCCCAGGCCGACTTCGATGCAGCCAAGGCGATCGGCGATGGCGACCAGCGCGCCGAGAAGATGCGCGAGGCCAACAACAAGCTGGCGGCCTTGACCACGGCGTTCCAAGAGATCGACCGCAAAATCAAGGAGTACGATACCCTCAAGCGCGATCCGACCTTGCTGCAATTGCAGGGCGTGCAGCTTATGCCGGCGATGCAGATGTCGGAGGCGATCCTGCGCGAGGCGCGGACCAAGATGGACGGGCCGGTCGCCAATGCGGGCGAAGCGCTGGGCCGCTTGCGCGAGGCGAGTGTCATGATCGATCGCGCGATGCAGCCGCTGCAGCAGGCCCGGTCGCAAGTGGCGGCGCGGCCGCAGGGTCAGCCGGGGATGCCGCCGCCGGCGCAGATGGGTCAGCCCGGCCAGCTCGGTCAGCCCGGCCAACCTGGCATGGCGCCTGGGCAACCGCTGCCGATGGGTCAGCCTGGAATGCGGCCGGCGATGGGGCCGGGCGCTGGGCCGATGGGCCCGGGTGCGGCCCCTATGGGCGCTCCGCCGCCGGCTGGGATGGCGCCAGGAATGCGTCCGGCTCAGCCCGGCATGGGGCCACAACCGATGATGGCGCCTGTAGGTGTGCGTCCGCAGCCCGGTGCGCCTGGTGCGCCGCCCGCGGGTCCCAAGCCGTTCTAGCTAAACTTTCTTCTATTTCAGCATCTTAAGACCCGCCACCGCGCGGCAACGGAGACATTGAATGGCGTGCAATCTAGAAAACCAGCTGACCGAAGAACTGAAGAATACGATGCGCTCTGGCGACAAGGTCGGCACCATGGCGATTCGCATGGTCCGCACCGAGGTGATGAAGCGCCGCACCGCGAAGGCCGGCGTCGAAGTGACCGACGAGCTGGTGGTCGAGGTAATTCGCTCCTATGTCAAGCAGTTGCAGGGCTCGGTCGAGGAGTATGCCGTGCGCGGCGTGCTGGCGGCCGACGACGACAACGTGGCTCAGATGGTCGCCGAGGCCTCGTACCTGCAGAAGTTCATGCCGCAGCTGATGGGCGAAGCCGAGACTGCGGCGGTGATCGACCAAGTACTGGCGACGCAGGGTGCCGTCGATGCCAAAATGGCTGGCAAGATCACCGGCTTGGTAATGAAGGACTACAAGGGCAAGGTTGACTCGGCGCTGGTCAACAAGCTGGTGCGGGCCAAGCTGGGCGTGTAGCGCTTGGGGCTATAACTGCTGCCAACTCGTGGGTTTTTGCGCTTTAGGGTCCTTCTTGCGCGCCGCCAACGTAGCCCGAATATCAGCCGCCGGCGCCTCGAGTGCCCCCGCTGTACAAGCGCTCGCCCTTGGCAACCCCGCCAGATCCTTGCGTGCATCCGCCGGCGTGCACAGCCCCGTGCCAATCGCCACCGAGCCGATTTCTGGCCGATAGCGCTCAAGTTCCTTTAGGTTAAACCCCGGGAGCGACTTCTTGCTGACCATGTCGAGCGCCACCCAGCCAATGCCGCCCCATAGGATACTGCGGTCGACGCGCACATCGTCTACTTCAGCGCGCTGCACAGTGATCGCGTCGGGCTTGCCCATTACAATGCTCGACGACACGGACAGCTTGCGCCGCCCTGGGCCATCGGGCTGCAGCACAATGCCCGAGCCACCGTTGTAAGCCACCGTAGATGCATACAAATCGAGCTGCGCAGCCGACGAGAGGCGTATCGGCGGGTCGGCACTACCCTTGGCTTCGTTGTCGGCCACCAGCGTCGACGCCAGCCGCGCCTTGACCGACCCCGAAAGGTCGATAGCCGAAGCGCGCTCGCCGTAATTGCTGGTAATCCGCGTGCGCACCAAGTGGAGCTCGCCCGCACTGGCCGAGATCGCGCCACCGCCTAGCAAAGTTGCGGTATTGTTGTAGATCCAGCAGTCCGTAAGCTCTAGCTTGCTCGCCTGCACCAGCGCCACCGCGCCACCGCGATCAGCCTTGCCATTCGTTAGGGTAATGCCGTCGAGGACCACCGTGATGCCCGCCTGCGGAATGGTGAGCACCCGGCCCTGGCCACCCGCGTCGAGCACCACCTTGTCTTTGCCCAGCCGCCGCAGCACTACGGACCGCGTCGCCACCAGCCGCGCACCACGATAAACCCCTGGGTTTAAGCAGACTTGCACAGGTCGCTTGCTCTCTTTGTCCATCGCGTGCTGAATGGCCGCAGTGTTGCCGTCGGGCTTGAGCGTCACGTCGCACGCCGCCCGCGCCGGCCCCGCCAGCAGCCCTAGCCCGCCAAGCACCATCGCCCACTGCCCTGCCCACTTCGCCCACATGCCCACTGCCACCTGCCCACTGCGCCGCGCGCGCTGCGCCACTTTAGCACGCAGGCGCCGGCTCTGCTAAGGTCTGCGCAGGGGGAGTTCGCCATGACCCAGACCACCACGACCGCACCGCAGCTCGACCTGAGCGACCTGACTTTGCCCGTCGGCTCGACCCAGAGCGTGCGCCGGGTGCTGCAAGCGTGGCTTGCCAAGTTACTGCATGATTTTTCTACGATTCCCTTGGCGACCCTGAGTCTGGCGAATCGGCCACTGGTGACGCGCACCGTGCAGGCCCTGGCCCGCGGCGATCGCAAGCGCGCATTGCAGTTGCTGCGCCTGCCGACGATTTCGACGCCGATTCAATGTGCGCTCAAGCAGTTGCGACCCGGTGGCGACGGGCCGGCGCTGAACCGCTGGCTGCGCGAGTCCTGCGCGCTGATCTGGCTCGAGTTGGCGGCGCAGGGGGCAATCGTTGGGCAAGTGGTGGTGCCAGCCGATGGGCGGCTACCTACGCTGCTGTCGCCGACGTTGAATCTGCGTGTGGCCCCGCAACCGCAGACTGAGCAATGGCTTTTTGAAGCAGGGCGGCTTGGTGTGCGCACCGCGGCTAGCTTGCATTGGCTCGACCTCACGGTGCTGGGGCGCGAAGACGATGTTATTCAACTGCCTGGAACTACTACGGATCGACCCTATCACGCCATTGTGCCGGGCGTGTGGCTGGCGGCGGCCGACAACAATCCGCTGGCGGACTACGAGGCGCACCCAGACAAGTCGGGCAACGCAATTAGCCTGGGCGAGCGGCCGGCGAGCGAGTGGGTGGCGGCACTGCAGCAGAGTTTCGCTTTGCTCGACGAGCACTTGCCGCTACTGGGCGAAGAGGTGCGCTGGATCCTGCGGCTCGTGGTGCCGGTGGGTTGGCATGGCGAGAAGCACCTGTCGGCGAGCTACCAAGAGGCGGTGGGAGTCATCTACATGACGCTGCATCCGCAGCCCATGACGATGGTCGAGGCGCTGATCCACGAGTACCAACATAATAAGATCAATGCGGTTTTTTCGCTCGATCCGCTGCTGCACAACGCTTGGTCGCCGCTGTACGCCTCACCGGTGCGCCCCGATCCGCGGCCGCTACACGGGGTGGTGCTGGCCGTGCACGCCTTTCAAGCCGTGGCCGACCTCTACGGTGCGATGGTAGCGGCGGGCCACGCGTGGGCGACGCAGCAGGGTTGGAACGATCGCTACAAGAAGATCATCGAGTTGGACCACCAGGGCGCGCTCACTGTGCTTGAACACGCGCAACCGACGGCGGTGGGGCGCAATTATTTGGGCGAAATGCGCCGCCTCGATGCGAAGTTGCAAGCCATTCGCCACGAACGTTGGCCCGATCGACCAGAAACGAGCGGAAATCTGGACGAGTTGGCTGGTCATGACTGAAAATAGCGGCGTCGACCGACAAGGTCGGCAGGTAGAGGTTCGGCGGTGAAGATCTTCCCTTGGATGTGCGGATTGGCAACAAGCGCTGTATTGGCAGCTACTTCGGGGTGCAGCAGCGGACCGCAGCTGTATGTATACGACGTTGCGCACAGTGACGGTGAGCTCGCGGCCGATGCGACACCAACCGAAGCGCCCGACGCCGCCACCGCAACCGACGCCGCCCCAGCAACCGACACCACGGCCGATGAGGATGCTGATATTGCAGCAGATACTAGCGAGACCGATGCCAGCGGCGACACGACCGGCGGCTGCAGCACCGAGGCCGAGTGCGACGCCGTGCTCAAGCCCGGACTGTGCGAGTACACCCGTTGCGTGCCCGACGCCACAGGCAATACCTGCCAACTTTTCAAGCAGAAAGACGGCATGGCCTGCGCCGACGCCGAATGCCTGGTCGAGGCTGGCTCGCCTATCCTGCAAGGCCGCCTATGCAGCGCGGGGCAATGCGGGGCCGTCGCCACCACCGTCTCGTGCGACGACAAAGACAACTGCACCCTAGATACCTGTAATATTGCAACTGGTTGTGCCCACAGCATACTCCCCTGCAACGACGGCGACCCGTGCACCAAAGACGGCTGCGACCCGGCCAGTGGCTGCGTCTTTCCGCCGGATCAGGCCACCCCCTGCGACGACGGCAACGCCTGCAGCGTCAACGACAAGTGTAGCGAAGGCTCGTGCGTCGGCGGTGCAGCCAAGTTGTGCCCGGCCGCCACCGCGTGCCACAGCGTGGCCTGCAACCCCGCCACCGGCGCCTGCGAAGTGGCCAATGCGCCCGACGGCAGCGCCTGCGACGACGGCAACTCGTGCACCAAGCAAGACACCTGCGGCAAGGGCATCTGCATCGGCGCCGAAAACCCGTGCGACGACGGCAATGTATGCACGTTCGATGGCTGCTCCTCGGGCAGTTGCAGCAGCAAGAGCATCGACGGAGTGTGCGACCTCGACGGCTCGGCGTGCACCATGGACCTGTGCGTGTCCGGGGTATGCGCGCCGGGCGCCGCACCTAAATGCGACGACGGTAACCTTTGCACCATCGACAGTTGCGACCCCACTGCCGGCTGCGTGCACAAGGCCGAAGCCTTCGCGACGCCGTGCGCGGCCAACAAGTGGTGCGGCCAGGGCATGGCGTCCAAGCAGTGCGTCGCCGTCACTCCACCGCCCGGCATGGTGTACGTGCCCGCAGCGACAGTGAGTTTGGGCTGCAACACTGCGGTCGATAGCCTGTGTAACCCCGATGAAAAACCGTCGCATCCCGTGGCATTGGCGTCGTATTTTGTCGATATTTCCGAAGCGACCGTCGCCCAATACCAAGCGTGCGTGCAAGGCGGAGCGTGCGTAGTGCCCACCACCGGCGCCAATGCCACGTACGGCGGCGTCGGCAAAGGCAGCCATCCGGTCAACTATGTAAACTGGACGCAAGCTGCCACCTACTGCCTCTGGGCGGGTGGTTCGCGCCTATGCAGCGAGGCCGAGTGGGAGTACGCGGCGCGGGGCAGTGATGGCCGGCGCTTCCCCTGGGGCAACATCGCATCGACTGCGTGCGATCTTGCCAACTGGGGCGGCGCGTGCGGCGGAGCGACTCCTGTTGGCCAATTCGCCAAAGGTAACGCACCTTTCGGCCAGAGCGACATGGCCGGCAACGTCCGCGAGTGGACTTCGGACTGGTACGCGTCGGGCTACTATGCCCAGCTCGGCGCCAGCGGCAGCGCCAGTTTCGCGCCCAGCGGGCCAGCCAGCGGAACAGCCCGAGTCGTGCGCGGCGGGTACTTCTCTGACAATGCGCCTGAAATTCGCACCTCGGCCCGTGCACTGGCCACGCCGCAAACGGCGACATTCAGCATCGGCATTCGCTGCTGCCGCACGCCCAAGTAGCTTTAGTTTCTAAGATTCTTGCAAAGCGACTAGCCGGGCTGCACGCCGGTGCGCTCACTTTCGAGTCGCTCCCACTTGCCGATGAGCTGTAGCACCTTGGCTTCGAGCACGGCGGGGTCGATCTTGCGCTCGTCTTTGGCATCTTGGTCGGTCTTGACTGGTGCGGCCGGGCCCGAAGCCATCGCTGGCGAGCCACCACCATCGTCTTGTGCAAACACGCGGCGTTCTGCATCGCGCGCTTGCCTTTCGTGGGCCTCGGCCCCGCTCGCGTCCTCGTCGCCGCGCTTGCGTTCGTTGAGCACCGGACCCTGAAAACTCGACGGCATACCGCCGCCCATACCGGGAGCGATGCCACCACCCGCACCGACACCGGCATCCGGCGGCGCGACGTGGGCCAACTCGTGGGCCAAGACGGCCAAACCACCGCGGGTATGGGGGTCAAACTCGCCTTGGCCAAAGAAGATGTCGCTTTCGCCCACGGCAAAGGCACGCGCCGACAGCGCTCCGGCCGCTTGCTGCGCCTTAGGGCCGCGGTGAATGCGCACCTGGTCGAGGCGATCGCTGCGAAAGCCCATGCGCGCCAAGCGATCGATGAGCACGGGGTCGAGGCGGGTCGGCACCTGGTCCGACAGCCAGCGCGCGCCCATGCTGGCGTAGCGGTCGGTGAGCGTCTTGCCCATCTGCTCAGTCTGGGCACCGGCCAATTGCGACGCCAAAACCGCTGGATCTGCGCCTTGGGCGGCAGCGAGTTCGGCCGCTTGGGCCTGAAGTTCGAGCAGTTCGTCGTCGCGCATGTTCGCCATAGCAGCTCCGGGCAGGGTCGTAACACCCAGAACGAAAGGCTAACACGGCGGCCTGACTCGCGCCACGTCGCGCTGCGGTCGCAGCAAATGGTGGGGTCGCCAAGCCTCAACGAACACCGCGTGCACCGCGCGGCAAGTGTTTGACAGGGCGCGGGCAAACCGGAATCCTTGCAGCGACCGGTCGCAACTGCGGTCAAGGCAATAGCGATGGCCGAGCAGAAACCAGGGCTCCCGCACGATGAGTCGGAGCAACTGGCTAAAATTGAATACACCGGCGGGCCTGTACTGCCCCCGCGCAAAGGTCGCGCCTCGTCTGGTTTTGTACCCTTGCAGACGGGCAGTGCGGCGCGGCAATGGGCACTCTTACTCTTGCCGTCGCCCTGGGCCTGGCTGGCAGGGCTGACGCTGGCTGCGTGGCGGCTGCTCACTTTGCACGCGCTGGGTACGCTGCTGGTCAGCCCGTGGCTCGATTTGGCCCTGGGCGCAGCCGCCGATGTGGCCCTGGCGCACTGCATGATGTCGTCGATGCGCCTGCTGGCGGTGCTGGGAAGCGACCGGGTTGAAGCCTCCGGCGAGGTCCCGCGCAATGCTTCACTGGCATTTGCCGTGTTGTGGGGCCTAATTACGCTACTACGGCTGGCGGGATTGGTGCACGCCTCGCTGCACGGGTACAGCATCGTCGGCGAGTTTTGGGTGCAGTTGCTGCGGCATCCGCTCGTGACTCTGGGCCAGACCGCCGTGTGGATGGCGCTCGCGGTGGCGGCGGCGACGGCTGCCCTGGCGCGGTATTGCATGACGAGCGATCTGGATGTACCCGAGGTGCTGCAAGATGTGATTCCCCGGCCGCGGCTACTGGCGGCGACGGGCGCGGTGCTGGTGCTGTCGCTGGTCGCGGCGCTGGCCATCCACGCCAAGAGTCCGGGTCGGCCCGATGCTGCCACGACGAGCCCCGACATCACCAGCCTGGATAGCTTGGCGCGCGCGCTGCAGGACCCGAGCCTCCGCCGCGCCGGCGATGAGTAGCCACATGACGCGATCGAGCACTAATTTCAGCACTGAGGCACGCACTTGGTTGCGCTTCTTGGGCCCGAGCTGGCCACTGCTGGGTGCGCTTGCGCTGGCGTGCACTGCCCGCGTGCTGATGCTGCTAGCGCGCCATGCCAGCTTGGCGGGTGTGTCGGCGCACCACGACCTCGTCTTTGGGTTTGGCCAAGACCTTTTGGGCATGTACGGCCTGTTCTTGCTGATGCGCGGCGGGCAGCGCCTAGCCAACTGGAGTGCGCCCCTGGCCTGGGCCGTGGTCGCGCCGGCGTGGCTGCTGCTCGTACTGTCGCCGCTGGCGCGGGCTGCAGACTTGGCGCACAACTACTTGGGCGGGTCGCACATTAGCGCCGAGGCATTCTTGTATATCGGCGGCGGCTTCGAAGATGTGCTGGCCTCGCCCCGGGTGGCCGGATTGGCACTGGGGGCGGTGGTCGCGGTCTTGGTTACGATGGCTTGGCTCCGGCGCGAGTCGGCGGGCGTGCTCGACCTAGAGCTTGCGGGATTTGCGGCCCCCACTGCGGTCATTCTGGGCGCGGCTTCGCTGACTTTGGCCCTGTGGCGGCCCGTGACTGCCCCCCCACACGAGTTCGCCCTCGACCTACTTCCCGAAGCCAACTTGGCGCGGCAGACCGCGCTGTATGTGGCAGATCGCCAGGGACCTAGCGCACTTGCGATTGTGACGCCCGAGCAATGGCAGCATTGGCAAGACTGGGGCTGGGTGCCGCCGCACGCCCGTGCCGACACGACCTATCCTCTGGTGCGCGGTCCGTCGCAAGAGCCGCCACTGGCGTACCCCCTTGAACAAGACGCGATCGAAAAACCGGACGTTGTGATTGTGCTCGCCGAGTCGACTAGCTCGCTGTTTGTGCACGAACTCTCGGGTCATTACAAGGGGTTGATGCCCAATCTGGGCGAGCTAACCCACCAGATGACGGTCGTAGATGGCTACCACAACGTAGCCTCGCCCACGATTGCCGGTACGATTGGCACGCTCTGTTCGGCCTTTGCGCCGCTGCATCCGGCCGATGTGCACGAGCCGGGCCTAGCCAACGCGGGGCCGTCGCTCACCTGCCTGCCCGAGGCCCTTTTGCGGCGGGGCTACAAGACCGTGTTTATCGGTGGCCACGACATGCGCCAGGCCGGCACCATCACCTTCTTGCAAGGCCATGGTTTTACTGAGCTCCATAGCGATGCGGAACTGCTCAAACGCTTCCCGACCGCGGGGCGCAGCGTGATGGGCGTGTACGACCACTACCTGTTTGATTACGCCAAAGAACAGATCGCTCGGCTCGAAAAGCCCAGTCCGCTGTCGCCCGAGGGTGCCCACCAGCCGTATTTGCTGGTTTTGGCGACACTCGACACGCACGAGCCGGGGCTGGCGCCGCCCGAGTGCACGCTGCCGACCGAGGCCTCGCAACTAGCTGGTCTCGAAGATCTTCCCGACGATGCGGGCGCGCGCCGGCAGTTGGCCGCCTACCACTGCACCGACAAGCTGCTGGGCGATTTGGGCAAGTTTCTGCTCGGCCCCGAGCGGCGCGATCACACGCTGCTGGCAATCACGGGTGATCATGCGCCCTTCCATACCCCATCGAACGCGGCGGTATACGAGGGCAAGAATGTGGGGTGGTCTTTTGACCGACTGCCGCTGCTGATCCACGACCCGCGCCACAATCTTCCCGCCAAACTCAACGTTCTGTCAGGCACTTTAGACGTAGCGCCGTCTTTGAGCCATCTGTTGGGCGTCAGCGACGAGCGGTCGACCTACTTGGGCCACAGTATCTTTGGTCGGCGCGCCCAGCTGCCGCTGCTGGTGGGTCGGGTGGGAACGCGTATGGCCTATCTGCGCGATCATACAACGGAACGCGAGCTGCCGTTTAAACAATTGCCCGACCTGTGCAAGGCTGGCGAGGCGCTTCTGCCCGGCGTGACGGGGGCGCCGAGTGCGTGCGATGTGGCGACGTACTTCGAATGGCTCGACGGGCTGTGGACCAACCACCGCTTGCGGCCGGCGCGGGCGTTGGCGGCTGGGCCCGAGTAGCCGCAGCTCGCTTTACTTGTTCCCGTGCAGTTCCATGGTCGTATGCAGGGTCACACCGGGATTCTTCTCGACGATGTAGTCCGCGCGAAAGCGGGTCTCCGTCAGCAGACACAGGTTGCCATGGCCGTCGGTAAACAAGTCGCGCGTTGCCGAGTCTTCTAGCTTCTTCTGCACCGCCGCGTCCTTGCACGCGACCCAGCGGCACACCTGCAGCGCCAGGCCCTCAAACACGGCGTCGACGTTGTACTCCTCGCGCAGCCGCGCCACGATGACGTCGAACTGCAGCGTACCCACCGCACCCACGATCCACTCGCTGCCGATAAGTGGGCGAAACAACTGAGCCGCCCCCTCTTCGCACACTTCAGTCAGGCCCTTTTGCAGCTGCTTTTGCTTCATCGGGTCGCGCAGGCGCACACGGCGAAATAGCTCGGGCGCAAACGACGGCACTCCGGTGAACTGCAGGTTCTCGCCCTGCGTAAACGTATCGGCAATACGAATGGTGCCGTGGTTCGGTACACCAATGATGTCGCCGGGATACGCCTCTTCCACAATCGAGCGATCGCGCGCCAAGAACGTCATCGCGTTGCGCACGGCCATGGTCTTGCCGGTGCGCGGTTGATAAATGTCCATGCCGCGACGGAAAATGCCCGAGACGATGCGAATAAACGCCATGCGGTCCCGGTGGTTACGATCCATGTTGGCCTGAATCTTGAACACGAAGCCGCTGAAGCTGTCCTCGTCGGCGTCTACTACCCGGTGCACCGTCTCGCGCGGCTGCGGACCGGGGGCAAGATCGCAGAAGCAATCGAGAAGCTCTTTCACGCCGAAGTTATGTAGCGCCGAACCAAAGAACACCGGAGTCTGTTGTCCACGAAGAAAGCGCGTTTGATCATAGGGTTCGCTGGCACCCTCGAGCAACTCGATCTCGCCCGTCACCTGCTCGTAGTGCTTGCCGATCAGCTGCTTGGCCTCGGGCGATACCAGCGAGTCGAGCACCACCCGCTCGTTCTTGTGGCCGCGATCGGCCGCTAGGTAGAAATTCACTGTCTTATCGCGCAGATCGTAGACGCCTTGAAACTCCTTGCCACCGCCGATGGGCCATGTCATCGGTGTACAGGCCATGTGCAGCTCTTTCTCAAGATTATCCAGCAGATCGAGCGGATCCATCGCCTCCAAGTCGAGCTTGTTCATAAAGGTAATGACCGGGGTGCGCTTGAGCCTGCACACCTCGAGCAACTTCTTCGTCTGTAATTCTACGCCCTTGGTCGCGTCAATGACCATCAGCACCGCGTCGACCGCGGTAAGGGTGCGAAAGGTATCTTCCGAGAAGTCGTTGTGACCCGGCGTGTCGAGCAAATTGAGCTGCAAGGTCCTGTATTCAAATGTCATTACCGCAGTCGACACCGAGATGCCGCGCTCGCGCTCGATCGACATCCAGTCCGACGTCGCCGACTTCTGGTTGCGCTTGGCCTTAACCGCGCCGGCCAAGTGGATAGCCCCGCCGAACAACAGCAGTTTTTCGGTAATCGTCGTCTTGCCGGCATCGGGGTGCGAGATGATGGCAAAGGTGCGCCGGCGCGCAATTTCACGATGTAATTCAGGATTCTGGCTGGTCATGCTGGACTCCGCGGGCCATTTCGGCCTGGGCAGATGGCGTTCGTGCAGATTCGTTTGTAGATGTAAGTGCTTGCGATGGATTGGCGTTCGCAGCTAGTTGTCGGGCCGCAGCCAACGCACCGTGTGGGTCGGCCCACCCAGCACAGCCTGGGGCAAGCCTGTGCCCAGACTGCGCTTTTCAGCGTACTCGATGAGCGCGTCGGCCTGGCCGCGGCTGCCGAGCTCAACCGCAAGCAAACCACCCGGCACCAAGAATTCGGCCGCCCGGTCGACGATCAACCGCAGCAGGTCACTGCCATCGGCGCCGCCGTCGAGCGCCAGCCGCGGCTCCCAGTGGCGGACATCTACATCTAGTTTGGCAATATCACCCGACCGCACGTAGGGCGGGTTGCTGACAATTGCTCCAAATTTTTCGGCAGTAGAAAATGGCTGCCACAAATTTCCCTGCCGGAACTCAACTGCTACATTTATCGACTTAGCGTTGCGTTGGGCCACATCGAGCGCCGCCTGCGACAGGTCGCTCGCCACCACTCGCCGCTCTACCTGCTTCTTTTGCAGATGGTCGGCCAGGGAGATCGCCACACAACCGCTGCCGGTGCACAGGTCAAGCACCGCGCCTGCCGGCGAGGCGGGGTCATCGACAAAGGCCACGGCCAAGTCAACCAGCGACTCCGTCTCGGGCCGGGGCACTAGCACGTGCGGATCCACGGCGAAGTCGAGGTCAAAAAAGGCCTTCTTACCAAGGATATACGCGACCGGTTCCAGCTTTGCCCGCCGCTTGATCAGCGCCTTGTAATCTGCCAGCTCTTCGCCCTGCACCGGCTGATCAAAGCCCAGGAACAGGTGCAGACGGTCCGTCTTTAGCACATGCGCCAGCAGCAGCTCGCCATCGAGGCGCGGCGACGCCGACCCTTGCTTGGTCAGCCAGTCGCGAGTCCACTGCAACAACTTGGCAACTGTCCAGATTTCAGCAGCTTGTGCGTCGCTCACGGTGTTCCCCCGGCCTGCCAGGCGGCCACCAGCTCGCGGAGCCGGACATAGGCACTTTCGGCGCTGGGGCGCTCGCTTTGGGCCCCTAGCCAACCGCTAATCACGGCCATGGCGTGGGCACCCGTCGCCCGTACTAACGTCGCCTGCGCGGCGCCCAAGCCACCGATGGCCACGACGGGTCTTTGGCTCGCAGCGCAGGCATCCGTCAGGTGCGCCCAGCCGGTCACCGGGTCTAACGCGCTTTTGCTGGCGGTCCATAGGATAGGACCAAAGCCGATGTAATTACAAGGTACGTCGTTGCCAGCTCGCACCTGCTCCAGGTTATGGGTCGACCAGCCGATCAGCGCCGATTCACCAAGACTCATGCGGGCTTGCCCCACCTCGCCATCGCCCTGGCCCAAGTGCAACCCGGCCCCCGCGCGCCCAGCCGACTCCGCATCGTCGTTTACAATCAGCGGCAGCTGCCCAGCCAGTGCCCGCAGCAGCACCGCCGCGACTTCGCCCCGCACGACACTCGGCTTTTCAAGTGATTTCAGACGCAACTGCAACGCCACCGCGCCCGCCTCGCGCGCCGCCACCGCCAGTTCGGTCAGCAGCGGCAGGGCATCGCGAACACTCGCCGGCGTGACCAGTCCGAGCCGGTCACCGTCCAAGATCGCATAGATGCCTGAGGAAAACATGGAATCACGGCTCGTGCGCACTGACGGAAAACAACAATCGTGCGTACGATTCGGAAAGATTTGAAGATTTGCCTTGGTAGGCGCGGGCGGATTTGAACCGCCGACCCCCACGATGTCAACGTGGTGCTCTAACCCCTGAGCTACGCGCCTCTAGTCGGCCGGCCACCGCTCGGGCGCCGGGCGACGCGCGTTTTACGCCTTCGCCGCCCCCGTGTCAACTACCTAGCACAAGCTCGCCGCACCTAAAAATCGACGGCGCGAAGTTGCCAAGCGCTGTCAGTCGGCTACGATCACCGCGATGTGCCGTCGCCTCCTGATTTTGCCGCTCTTTGCCGTGCTCACCGCCCTGCCGAGTGCCGCGCGTGCGGAGTGGAAAAGCGTGCAACAGGTTACGCTCGGAACGGCGCAGGTTCTCGAGCAAGGCGCGATCCACTTTGGCGTCGTCGCACCGATTGCCTACGGAGCCTCGTCGCGGCTAACTGTGCAATCGCACCCAATCCTTGATCTGCTGCTCGTGCCCAACGTGGCTTTTCGCTACCGGATTCTTGACCAGACGCACTACGTGGTCTCGGCGACCGGCAGTTTCAAGCGCTCTTTTGGCCAAGTAGCCGCTACAACTGCGCAAACGGGCGCCCTGGCCCCCGGCGAGCTGCTTGGCGGCGGCATGGGCACATGGTACCCCAACAACGCCTGGGCGGTGACCGGCGGTGTCGTGTATGCGGGCCAGTTCGACGAAAATATCAATGGCCACTATGTTGGCTTGGCGCATGGCATTTCGGTTTCGGCGCAGCTGCACTGGCTAGTCCAGCCCAGCGACTTGCTGCAGGTGTCGATGCTACAGCGCTACGGACTAAGCGCGGCCTCGTTCAATCGCCCAGAGATTACGCTGGGTTGGGCCCACAGCTTTCGTCGCTGGCTCTCGGGCGCGCACTTGCTGGTGTCGCTAACGCTAAACGATGCAGCGGGTTACGACATCCCCGGGCTGTCGTGGCTGCAGCGGTGGCCCCTGCTGCCCTACGTTGACCTGTGGTGGAGGCTCTAGGTGGCAACCAAAGAACTTGTAAGCGAATTTGAGGCGCGACGTGTCGAGCGCACCCTGCGGGCGGCTTGGCCCGGTCTGCTAGCGCCCGATGAGCAACTGCGCGTGCTGAGCGGCACCCTTGAGTCGGGCTGGGTGGCGGTGACCTGGCAACTAGCCGACGCAACACGCAAAAATGTCTATGCGGTCGAGGTGCGGGTGGCACTGGGCACGCCGAAGCAGCCTGGATTGCGCGAGCGCGAAGCCGTCGAACTTCTGTATGACTTTTTGGCCATGCAGTTTGAAGACATGCTGCGCGGCGAGCGACGCCCGTTCTCGGGACCGCGATGGGAAGAGATTGATTTTGCTAACCAAAAGCTGCACTTGCGCGGTCAATTCGTTGACGAGCACCGCGAAAATGTGGCCAGCGAGCTGATCGAAGCCGGCCGCGACGTGCCGCCGAAAGACGCGTGAAGGCCCGCGCCTGTTACAAAACCGTGGTCCCTACCGCTTGACACCCCTGGCCCGCAGACGATGATTCAGCCGCTAGCGTGGACCCGGCGTGCGGGCTCGTGCTGCGAGTGCCCCAAGCGGTGCCCATCCGGCGCCCAAACCGCCTAACTCTTGAATTCGAGGATGATCATGGTTCAGCCTATTCGCGTTGCAGTTACCGGTGCCGCCGGTCAGATTGGCTACAGCATCCTGTTCCGCCTGGCTTCGGGCGAGACTTTTGGCAACCGCCCGGTGATCTTGCAGCTGCTGGATCTACCGATTCCCGAAGTGCAAAAGGCCCTGCAAGGCGTAGCGATGGAGCTGCAAGACTGCGGCTTTAAGTCGCTGGCCGGCATCGAGTGCACCGACGACCCGAACGTGGCCTTTAACGGCGTGTCGTGGGCTCTGCTCGTCGGCAGCAAGCCGCGCGGCCCGGGCATGGCACGCGCCGACCTGATCCGCGAAAACGGCCCAATTTTCATCGGCCAAGGCAACGCCCTCGAAAAGGGCGCCGGCGACATGCGCGTGTTGGTGGTGGGCAATCCCTGCAACACCAACTGCTTGATCGCCGCCAGCAATTGCAAAGGCGTGCCCAAGGAGCGCTTCTTCGCCATGACCCGGCTCGACGAGAACCGCGCGATCGCCCAGCTCGCCAACAAGGCCGGCGTCACCAACGCCGAGATCTCGCGCGTCTCGGTCTTTGGCAACCACAGCGAGTCGATGTACCCCGACTTTGAGAATGCCAAGATCGCAGGCAAAAGCGCCAAGACGGTCATCAAGGATCTCAAGTGGCTGCGCGGCGAGTTCGTGGGCAACGTGCAGAACCGCGGCAAGGCGATCATCGCGGCGCGCGGCAAGTCTTCGGCCGCATCGGCAGCCTCGGCCGCCATCGACCACGTCAAGGACTTGGAGAAGAAGACGGCGCGCGGCCAGTGGTTCAGCGCAGCGGTCTGGAGCGACGGTTCGTACGATTCGCCCAAGGGAATCTACACTTCGATGCCGATCACCTCGGATGGCAAGGGCGGCTACAGCGTGGTGCAAGGTCTCAAGCTCAGCAAGTGGGCCAAGGACAAGATCCGCGTTACTAACGAAGAGTTGCTGGCCGAGCGTGAAGTGGTCAAAGAACTGCTGAAGTAAGCTTTCTGGCGCGACGCCGGTCCAGTTCGCTTTTGTTTGGGCGACCTGGGCCGGCGCTACGCGCGCTCCCCTTCCCGTTCCACACATCGCCGCGCAGCCTGTTGCGCCCCGCGATGCACGGATTGTTTCGCTGTTACGAGGCCATACATGGACGGTGATGTCATCAAGGTGCCCGCTCCGGGCGTGTCGAAGGTGATCGACCGGCTGCTGGCGTCGACCATCGGTCAAAAGGCCATCATGGCCGTGACTGGTTTCGCGCTCGTCGGCTTTGTGTTCGTCCATATGGCCGGGCACTTGCAGATGTTTCAGGGCCCCGAAGCGTACAACAAGTACGCCCACATGCTGCAGGGCATGGGCGGCATCAAGTGGGGCCTGCGCGGGCTGCTGCTGGTCGGCGTGTTCGCCCACATGTGGGCCGGCGTCCGCCTGATGATGCGCAACATGAGCGCGCGCCCCGACAATTACGCAGTGAACAAATGGCTGGCGGCCAGCGCCTCGGCCAAGACCATGCGCGTGACCGGACCGATCGTGCTGTTTTTCATTGTCTATCACCTGCTGCACTTCACCCTGCTCAAGGTGTCGTCGCAAGGTTTCGAAGACATGGTGTACCAGCTCAACGGCGTCGGCGACGTTCCCGATGTGTACCAGCGCATGGTCGTGAGCTATCAAAACCCAGTGCTGACGGCGATTTACGTCCTGTCGGTCACGTTGCTAGGTACGCACTTGGCGCACGGCATCCAGAGCATGTTCCAGACGCTAGGGCTGAACAACAATACCTACCGGCCCGCAGTCCAGGTCGCCAGCCGCGCTCTGGCGCTGATTGCTGTGCTGGGTTTCGTGGCGGTGCCGCTGGCCATTCTGGCAGGCGTCATCAAGTAGCCGTAGACGAACTGTAGCCATTTGGCGGCATTGCCGCTGCCGGCGCGACCCCTGCGCACCCTGCCCCAGGCCTCGGAGGCCCCTATGTCGATCAACCTCGATTCCAAGATTCCGTCGGGACCGCTCGCCCAGAAGTGGGAGAAGCACAAGTTCGAGTGCAAGCTGGTCAATCCGGCCAACAAGCGCAAGTACACCGTGATCGTGGTGGGTACGGGGCTAGCGGGCGCTTCGGCAGCGGCGAGCTTGGCCGAACTGGGCTACAACGTCCAAGCGTTCGCCTTCCAAGACTCGGCGCGGCGGGCCCACTCGATTGCCGCGCAAGGTGGCATCAACGCTGCAAAAAACTATCAGAACGACGGCGACTCGGTGTACCGCCTGTTCTACGACACCATCAAGGGCGGCGACTACCGCGCCCGCGAAGGCAACGTGCACCGCTTGGCCGAGGTGTCGACCAGCATCATCGATCAGTGCGTGGCACAAGGCGTACCGTTCGCTCGCGAATACGGCGGCACGCTGTCGAATCGCTCGTTCGGCGGCGCTCAGGTCAGCCGCACCTTCTACGCCCGCGGCCAGACCGGCCAACAGCTGCTGCTCGGCGCCTACTCGGCCCTGTCGCGGCAAGTGGGCCTGGGAACCGTACAATTCCACGGCCGCAGCGAGATGCTCGACCTAGTGCTGGTCAATGGCCACGCGCGCGGCATCGTCACCCGCGACCTGGTCAGCGGCAAGATCGAGACCTGGGCCGCCGACGCCGTCTGCTTGGCTACCGGCGGCTACGGCAACGTGTTCTTCTTGTCGACCAACGCCCAAGGCTGCAACGTGACGGCGACTTGGCGCGCCCACAAGCGCGGAGCCCTGTTCGGCAACCCGTGCTACACCCAGATCCACCCGACCTGCATTCCGCGTTCGGGCGATCATCAGAGCAAGCTGACGCTGATGAGCGAGTCGCTCCGCAACGACGGCCGCGTGTGGGTGCCCAAGAAGGCCGAGGACACGGGCAAGAATCCCGTCGATATTGCTGAGGATGATCGCGATTACTACCTGGAGCGCATCTACCCGGCGTTCGGCAACTTGGTGCCGCGCGACATCGCCAGCCGTGCCGCCAAGCGCATGTGCGACGAGGGTCGCGGCGTGGGCCCCGGCGGCTTGGGCGTGTATCTCGACTTTGGCGCGGCGGTAAAGCGCCTGGGCAAGGCGACTGTGGCCGAGCGCTACGGCAACCTGTTCGACATGTATCAGCGCATTACCGACGAGAACCCGTACGAAGTGCCCATGCGCATCTACCCGGCGGTTCACTATGCGATGGGCGGCCTGTGGGTTGACTACAACTTGATGAGCAATGTTCCTGGCTTACACGTGCTGGGCGAGGCTAATTTCTCGGACCACGGCGCCAATCGTCTGGGCGCCTCGGCGCTGATGCAGGGCCTGGCCGACGGTTACTTCGTGATTCCGTACACCATCGGCCAGTACTTGGCGACGTCGGGGCAAAAGAAGCTGACCGGCGACGAACCCGAGTTTAAACAGGCTGTTGTCGAGACCAAGGCGCGCATCGACAAGTTCTTGGCTATCGGTGGCAAGCGCTCGCCCACCAGCTTCCACAAAGAGCTGGGCCTGCTGATGTGGGAGAATTGCGGCATGGCGCGCAACCGCGAGGGCCTGCTGCACAATCTGGAGCGTATTCCGCAGATCCGCGAGGAATTCTGGAATAACCTCAACGTGCTCGGCGACGGCGACTCGTACAACGTCGGGCTCGAGAAGGCTGGCCGCGTGGCCGATTTCTTAGAGTTCTCCGAGTTGATGTGCCGCGACGCCCTGCACCGCGAAGAGAGCTGCGGCGGTCACTTCCGCGAGGAGTACCAGACCGAGGCGGGCGAGGCCGAGCGCAACGACGAGGACTTTACCTACGTTGCGGCTTGGAATTATACCGGCGACTTGTCGGCGCCTGAACTCATCAAGGAGCCGCTGATCTTCGAGGAAGTCCATCCGACGACCCGTTCGTACAAGTAGACGTACCGGCAGAGAACTACTCGGAATTACTAAGTGGTGCCCCTTTGCGGTGCATCGGGCAGCAAGGAGCAGGCGATGAGTGGACACGGACACGGCAGCGGCAGCGGCTTGAACTTGACGCTAAAGATTTGGCGACAGAAGAACGCCGGCACGCCAGGCGGCCTAGTCAGCTACCAAGCCCATGGAATTTCGCCGGATATGTCGTTTCTTGAGATGCTCGACATCGTCAACGAGCAACTTGCGGAACGAGGCGAAGAACCGGTCGCGTTTGACCACGACTGCCGCGAAGGCATCTGCGGCATGTGTTCGTTGGTGATCAACGGCAATCCGCACGGGCCCGACTCGGCGACCACCACCTGCCAGTTGCACATGCGCCGCTTCAAAGACGGCGATGTGATTACGATTGAGCCGTGGCGCGCCAAGCCGTTCCCCGTCATCCGCGACTTGGTGGTCGACCGCTCGGCATTTGACCGCATCCAGGCCAAGGGCGGCTTCGTGTCTGTAAATACGGGCGGCACGCCCGACGCGAACGCAACGCCGATCGCAAAACACGAAGCGGACTTGTCGATGGACGCCGCCCAGTGCATTGGCTGTGGCGCGTGCGTGGCAGCGTGCAAGAACGCTTCGGCGATGCTATTTGTAGGCGCCAAGGTCAGCCAATACCTGCACTTGCCGCAGGGCCAGCCCGAGCGCTACCGCCGCGTACTGGCGATGGTGGCCCAGCACGACGCCGAGGGCTTTGGCGGTTGCACCAACTACCAAGAGTGCGAAGCGGCGTGCCCCAAAGAAATTTCAGTGCGCGTGATCGCCGAAATGAACCGCGACTTCTTGCGGGCGACGCTGATCGGCACCGAGCTGTAGCGCTGCTCTTTCCGGCCGTAAGCTAAATGCAAGAGTTCGCGATTCGGTAAGAAACTCGGGTTGAGCCGGGCCAAAAACTCCGTCACACTACGTGAGGGCGCGATTGTGCTCAAGGTTGCGAGTTGGGCATGACGGAGCAAAATCCCAAACTCGACAGCGGCGGCTTCCCAGAAGTCGATGGCGGCGATGCGACCGATGAGTCGCAGTCCTTTGATCAAACACGCATTGTTCGCATGAGACCGCTTTCGGGCGCGATTTTGGCCGCACCGGTAAGCGATGAGGAGCTCGCTGCATCGGGCCAGGATCGCGGCGTGCGACCGCGACGGCAGCTCGGCAGCGACACGGTAGAATTCGGCTTTGAGCCCCCCGTGAGCTATGCGGCGATGCGCGGCGACACGAACCAACAGCCGGCAATCCAAGCCCCGCGCAACGACACGCGCAACAACCCCGCGCTAAACAGCCTGGCGGCACGCCTGGGCCATCGCTTCCAGAATCCGGTGCTGCTGCTCGAAGCGCTGACCGACGCAAGTGTGGATGCGAGCGAGCGGCAAGGTTCGGCCGACAACTGGCGCTTGGCGTTTGTGGGGATACGCACCGTCGGCCTCGTGCTCAGCGAAATGCTGATGCATGTCAAACGGAACCGCGCGTGGACTGACCTTGAAGCGGCGATGTCTGACCTGACGCAGTCGGGCAGCTTGGCGGCGGTCGCCCGAGAGGTGGGCCTAGGCAGCGAGCTGCATGTCTCGACCCAAGGCGTGGCCCAAGGGCGCCGCGAGGACCGCATGGCGCTGGCGACGGCGCTGGCGGCCACGGTGGGTGCGGTATTTTTCGACGGCGGCTACTCGGCGGCTCGGCAGTTGGTGGTGCGTTTGTATGCGTCGCGCGTAGAGGCTCTGACAGCGCGGCTGCGGGCCAACAGCGCGGCGGTCCCGATGGCGCACGGACAGGTGACAATGACACCCTGCGTGCAACTTTCGGCATTGGCCAAGCAGCAGGGTAGTGGCCCGATGTACAGCGCCGCGCTCGAAGTGCAGACCGATGCGGGTCGGCGCTTGCAGGTGACGGTGGCGTTGCAACTAAACGGCAAGTCGTGGCGGGCTACCGGCGAGGGTTCCGACGCAGGCGGCGCCGAAAATGATGCCGCCCGGCGATTGCTGGCTCAACTCGCACGCGGATAGGTCCTCTCGGTGGGTTTCGTGGTGGCCGGTCTGGGCCATGGCTGAAAGCATACACTTACACGCGGCGAGGCCACGACCGCTCAGACCGCTGCCGTCGATTGTGCCGCCATCTAGCAGCGAACGCCTTGGCGAGACATCGCAATGTGGTCGAGCTATGACGAATTTGTGCAGCCCTAGGTGGCGAACCAGCCGATGGCGCCTATACTCGCGGTGCGGGGGTGGCCCCTGCGCGGTTTGCAGATGAGCGGCACGCCCTTTCGTTGCCAAATTCGTCTAGGGCTTTCGGACCTCGACCGCAATGTGTATGTGCAGCGCCCCATCGCTACTGCTCAGGCGACCGATGAGCCAGACGAGCACATCTTGCTGCGGTTCTTGGCGTGGGTCTTGTTCTACGATGAGCAGTTGCTCGACGGCCAAGGGTTTGTCGATCTGCACCAGCCCGACCTGCTGGCCCACGACCTGACTGGGGCCCTAACACTCTGGATCGAGTGCGGAATGCCGCCCCTCAAGCGGGTGCAAAAGGCGCTGGGGCGCTCGAAAACGGCGCGATTCATTGGGCTGTTTGCCCATCAGACCGAGGCCGACGCCTTTCGCAAGGAACTGGTCAACTCGAACGCACGGCAAAAGAGCCAGATCGAGATCTACCTAATTCCCAATGATTTCATGATATGGCTAGAGACCCACGGTGGCCGCAACATGCAGTGGACCGCGACGATCAGCGAGGGCACTCTTTACCTCGACGTCGATGGCGCGGCGGCGGAGTGCCAGCCCGAGCGTGTGCCGCTGGGCTAGCCGCTACCCCAAGAACTGAGGAAAATCAAACAAATGGATAGTGTGATCGAATTCTTGGAGCGTCGTGAGGCGATCTATCTGCAGCGGTTGCGCAAGCTGGTCGACACCAATTCTGGGCTCGACAACCCGGCGGGCCGGCTGGCGTGCCTTGAGCAACTGCAGAAGATATATGAGCAACTGGGGTTTCGCTGTGAGCGCATCGAGCGGCCGGGCGACATGGTGCACCTGCTGGCGACGCGGCCATCGAAGCGACCTGGGGCTCTTAAGGTTATGATTCTTGGGCACTTTGATACGGTGTACGACTCGACGTCGGGCTTCTTGTCGTACCAAGAACAGGGGCAGTGGCTCGGCGGGCCCGGCGTCGGCGACATGAAGGGCGGGCTGGTGGTCGCACAGGCGGCACTCGACGCTCTGCACCATGCCTGCAAGCTCGACGATTTTGACTGGGTGTGCCTGCACAATGCCGACGAGGAGATTCAGTCGCCAACCTCGAGGGATCTCATCGAGAAGTATGCCGTGGGGCGCGATGTGGCCCTCGACTTCGAGATCGGTCGCAAGACGGGCGCGGTAGTGCGGTCGCGGTCTGGTGTCGGGCGCTTCTTTGTCACGGTACGCGGCAAGGCAGCTCACGCCGGGATGGATCACAACGCCGGGGTCAATGCGATTGTCGGCATGGCTAAGATCGTGTTGCAGCTCGCAGAGTTGACGGACGCCAGCCAGGGCACCACCGTCAATGTGGGTGTGATCAAGGGCGGCACGAAGCGCAACGTGGTGCCCGACGAGGCCAAAGTTGAGGTCGATGTGCGGGTGCTGACGCTGGCCGAAGGGGCGCGGATCGAGCAGAGGATTCGCGAGATCTGCGCCCAACCGCCGCTGCCTGGCGCGAAAGCGGAGGTAATCGGCAATATTGGCCGGCCGCCGTGGCAGCGCAACGCCGAGTGCGACCGGGTGATTGCGCATTTTCAAGCTATCGCCGACCACTATGGTGTGCCGCTCGGTGCCGAGGATACGGGCGGCGGCTCGGATGCCAACTTTACGGCCGCGCTCGGGATTCCGAGTATCGACGGACTTGGCCCGGTGGGTGAGCAGCCCCATACGCACGAAGAGCGCATCCAGAAGCACACCGTGGTCGAGCGGGCGAAGCTGGTGGCGCTGGCGCTGCTGCACTGGCCCGCACCGGACTAGCTAAGCGATTGGCTGCGCAGCAGTGGGATAGAATTCGCCCACGGCGCGGCCTTTACGCGGAGCCACCTGGCGCGCATAGTCTGTGGTCTGTTGCTGCCGGTGGAGTTACAGACAGAAGTGCGGTCGAGACCTAGCGGTGCGAGCTCTTGTAGCCACCACAGCCCGTTTGACAGGTTAGAAAAGTTACCTAATTTGGACAATTGGAGCGACAATCGTGGCGATGGCCGATGGGGCCGCGATCGGTCGCCCACTTTGGCGGGCCAAACGTATTCGTCTGCCAGCCCGAGCGAGGAGTGCCAGTATGGACGCCACCATCCGCATCTTGCTAGTAGAGGAGGACCCTGGCGCAGTTGCAGAGTTATGTGACCGTCTCGACCGAATCGGCTACCAAGTCATTGCCTCTACAGACAGTGCCGAATCCGCTGTGGAACTGGCCGAGCAACTGCGCCCCGATGTTGTGGTTATCGATGTGCACCCAGAGCGAGGGCGTGGCGGCATCGACGCGGGTGAGACGATTCGAAAGCGCTTGCATCTGGCCGTCCTATTGCTCTGTGCATCCAGTGGGGAGGCTGCACTGCAGCGGACCAAAGAGGTTGCGGGCTACAGCTACATCCTTAAGCCTTACAGGGAATGCGACCTCTACAACGCCATCGAGATGGCCGTGTGCCGCAATCGCACGGAGCGTGCACTGCTCGCTAGTCAGGCGGCCCTGCACGAGAGCGAGGCTCGCCTGGGTGCGCTCAGCGACAATCTGCCCGGCGGAC
Source organism: uncultured Myxococcales bacterium (assembly GCA_903883645.1). Classification (GTDB taxonomy): domain Bacteria; phylum Myxococcota_A; class UBA9042; order UBA9042; family UBA9042; genus SXRM01. The sequence continues at coordinate 23,555 of CAISBR010000010.1, forward strand.
TTATCTATCAAATTGAAACGGCGGCCGACGGCACCACCACCCGCTTTATCTACTTGAGCGGAGGCGTCGAGCGCCTGCACGGAGTCACTGTCGAAGCAGCCATGGCCGATGCCAACCTGGTCTCTAGCCAGGTCTTTCCTGAGGACTTTGTGAAGCTCAGCGAGCTTGGCGCAAAGCATATAGAGTCATCAGGCCATTTTACGACGGAGATTCGCATCACCATGCCTTCTGGCGCGATGCGTTGGTCCCAGCTGTCGGTCGCGACGCACCGAACTGAGACCGGCAGCATTGTGTGGGATGGCATTGAACTCGACATTACCGAACAGAAGCTGGCAGTGCTAGAGGCAAAGGGACGCGAACAGTTTATTGCGACAATTCTTGAGAGTTCGCCGATCGGCTTCGCCGCCTACTCGGTGTCGGACGGCGCGGTGCGGTTTGTGTCGCGGCGCTACGAGAGTATCTACGGCATGGCACACGGGTCGATCCGCAGTCGCGAGCACTTCTTTGAGCTTCTTTTTCCAGACCTGACTCAGCGACATGCACTGCTCGAGCGCCTGGCCACGGCCACCCTCGCTGCGGTCGATGGTCGCTGGACCCTTGACAACATTGCGCTAACACTGCCAACCGGCGAGCGGCGCTATGTGCGCGCGACAGGCATGGTCATCCCCGATCAAGACTTGGTGGTCGTCGCAACCGAGGACGTCACCGAGCGAGCACGCGCCGATGCCGCATTGCGCCAGAGCGAGGCACGTTACGCCGCCGCGATTGCCGCAACTGCGGATGCGGTTTGGGAGTGGGACGCCGCTACGGGTGGCATTCAGTTTAGCCTGCGCTGGTTCGAGATGCTCGGTCAGCCCGGTCCTGGGCGGCCACTGTCGTTTCGCGAGTGGCAGGCGGCCGTCCATCCCGATGATCTGGCCGCAACCTTGGCGATGGTGGCGGGCACAATGCGGTCGGGGGACTTGGGGTCGCTTCAGCCGGAGTTTAGGGTGCGACACGCAAGTGGCGAATGGCGCTGGGTTCTAAGCCGCGGCAGCGTGGTCGAGCGCGACGCCACGGGGCAGGCTGCGCGCGTGTATGGGACTATCAGCGACATCTCGGAGCGCAAGCAACTGCTTCTAGACCTGCAGAATTACCGCGACAACCTCGAGGCCTTGGTCGCGAGCCGCACGCGCGAGTTGGAGGAGGCGCAGCAGCGGGCGGAATCGGCCAGCATGGCGAAAAGCGCCTTTTTGGCGAACATGAGCCACGAGATCCGCACCCCGATGAATGCAATCATTGGCTTGACCCACTTGCTTCAGCTTGAGACGCCCACGGACGCACAAGCGGTGCGGCTCCGCAAGGTCGAGCGGTCGGCTGAGCACCTGCTGGCAATCATAAATGATATTCTAGATTTATCAAAGGTCGAAGCCGGCAAGCTGCGCCTGGATGCCGGGGATTTTGACCTAGCCGAGCTGATTTCCGACGTACACGACAACCTGGCGCCGCACGCGGCCGAAAAGGGGCTGCAGCTACAAATCGACCTGGCGAGCGACCTGCCGCGGCGTCTGCACGGCGACCCACTGCGATTGCGGCAGATCTTGTTGAATCTAGCCTCAAATGCCGTGAAATTTTGCGACCGTGGGCACGTACAACTCAGCCTGCGTCGCACCGAGACCAAGGCCGGGGCGCCGCAACTTCTCGTCGAGGTGCGCGATACTGGCATCGGCATCCGCCCTGAACACATGCAGCGCTTGTTCGAGCCGTTCGAACAGGGGGATGCGTCGATCACGCGCACCTATGGCGGCACCGGGCTGGGCTTGGCCATCTGCCGACGCTTGGCCAAACTGATGGGCGGGGAGGTGGGCGGCAGCAGCGTCTGGGGCGAGGGCAGCACGTTCTGGCTATTGTTGCCGCTAGTTGCGGCCCAGCCGGCGGCATTGAATAGCCCGGCGTCCGCGTCGAGCACTACGCTGCGGGCCGTGCGCATTGGGGTTGAGCCGGGCGAGGTGCATGTGCTGCTGGTCGAAGACGACCTGCTCAACCAAGAAGTGGCCGTAGATTTGCTTACTTCGGGGGGCTTCAAGGTTGATGTGGCCAGCAATGGTGCGATCGCGGTAGATCAGGTAGCCCGGCAGGCTTACGACTTAATTCTGATGGACATGCAGATGCCGGTGATGGACGGGCTGACTGCTACACGGCTGATTCGCGCGCGCGCTCACGGCAAATTCACGCCGATTATTGCGATGACCGCCAATGCGCTGGTCGAGGATCGCAACGCGTGCCGCGACGCCGGTATGGACGAGTTCATTGCCAAGCCCATCGACCCGCCCAAGTTGCTCGAGCTGGTGGCGACCTGGACGGGTGTGGCGGCCAAGCGGCTGCCAACCCCGGGCGTGCGCCGCGCCTTGCCGATCCCCGCGCTGGCGGTCCCGGCAACGGTCTTGGACGCCAGTGCCGGTCTGCGCATGGTGCAGGGCGACCAATCGCGCTACGAGACCCTGCTGAACATGTTTCGCGACACTCGCACAGACACCCCTGCGGCTCTGCGGCGGGCGCTGGCCGACCGAAACGTAGAGGACGCGGCGCGGCTGGCCCACACTGTAAAGGGCAGTGCTGGACTCATTGGCGCCGTCGAGGTGCAGCGCGCTGCAGCCGAAGCCGAAGTCGCCGTGAAGGCCTGTGCGACCAATGCCGCAGCCACGGCCTCGGGCATGGTGACGGCCATGGTGACGGCGTTGGCCGCTATCGACCACCTTGACCGGCAGTTGCAGACCCTTGGCAGCGTCCTCGATCGCGAATGGCCTAGGAGCGCAGCCACCCCAATGCCGCTCGACCACCTGAGCGCGGACGACGACGTGCGGCAACTTTGGAAGCTGCTGCACGACGACGACACCGCGGCCGTGGACTTGGCTTTAGCAAAGGAATCTACTTTTCGCGCGGTGCTTGGCGAGCGGGCCCCCGCACTGCTGGCAGCGATCGGGCGGTTCGACTTTGCTGTGGCGCGGCAGTTGCTCGGAGCCGCGCCACTACCCCATTAGCGCCCGCTACTTCTTCTCGCTGACGCCAGCCGCCTGGATGACGAACTGCACCCGGCGGTTGAGCTGCTTGTGCTCTTTCGAGTCGTTGGGTTCCATCGGCTTGGTCTCGCCATAGCCCTTGGCCACCAAGCGCTCGCGCTCAATGCCGTTGTTGGCCAGATAGGCGAGCACGGCTTCGGCGCGGGCCTGCGACAACGTCAAATTCTTGTTGTCGTCGCCGTCCGAATCGGTGTGCCCTTGCACTTCCATGTGGGTGATGTCTGGGCGCTCGGCCAAAATGGCCACCACGGCGTCGAGAATGCCGAAGCTCTCTTTGCGGATGACGGCCTTGTTCACGGCGAATTCCACGCGCTCATAGATGACGATCTCGCCACCTACCCGCGCCGCCTTGCACTTGTTGGTCGCATCATCCGGGCATTTATCGTCGGGATCCAAGATCTTGTCTTGATCGTTGTCGGGATCTGGACAACCGTCAAGGTCCTCAAAGCCGTCCATGTCTTCGGGCTCGTTCGGGCACTTGTCTTTCACGTCTGGGATGCCGTCCTTGTCGTTGTCGGGATCAGGGCAACCGTCGGCATCTTCAAAACCATCTTTGTCTTCAGCAACATTGGGGCACTTATCCGCCTTATCCAAGATACCGTCTTTGTCGTTGTCGAGGTCGGGGCAACCATCGGCATCTTCAAAATTGTCTTTGTCTTCGGGGTCATTCGGGCACTTGTCGGCAGTGTCCAACACGCCATCTTGGTCGTTGTCGGGATCGACGCATCCGTCCGAATCCTCAAAATTATCGACATCTTCCGCTTCATTCGGACACTTGTCTGCGGTGTCGATGATACCGTCATGGTCGTTGTCGGGATCGGGACAGCCGTCGGCATCCTCAAATCCATCTTTATCTTCAGCAACTTTGGGGCACCGATCTACCGCATTGAGCACGCCGTCGCGGTCCCAGTCCGGGTCCTTCTCGGCGACCCAGCCAAGCTGCAGCACCACCCGCGAAACCGGCGTACCTACTGCAGAATTAAGCCCCGCGCCCGCCGCCAGCGTGCCAGCGAGCTGGCCCAGGTGCGCGTGCACACCCGCCAGCGCCTCCATGGGGCTATTGTTGCCATCATACGCCCGCTCAGTGGCATTCAAAGGATTGATTTGCTTGGCACTTTGCAGTGCGCCCTGCCCCGTCACCACCCAGTCGAGCCACTCGCCGTAGAGTTCGCCGCTGGCCAGCAAGGTGTAGCGAAAGGCATCGTCACTCACCACCTGCGCCACCTGCGACCGCGAGCGGAACAGCCAGCCCACATTGCCGGCAAAATACCAGCGCTTCAAACGCCAGTCCGCCGCCAACCGCGGCTCGACACGCACGCTGCCATCGCCCTGCAGCGAGGCCACATCGCCCGTCGGCAGCCACATGCCCAACCGCACCGCCAGCCCTAAGCCATCGCCGTCGGGATTGCGCTCGGTATATAGCTGCGTCAGGTCCAGCCCAGCCGACAGGCGGATATCACCTAGCGTGGTCGCCGAAAAATCACTGCTCGACCGTCCGGCAAAGGCGACCTGAGGGGTGCCGACGGTCTGCACAAAAGGGAGCGCGAAGCTCACATCGGCCCACTTGCCCAAGCCCAGCCGACCCAGCAGCTCGGCCCGCAGCACGCCGGGCACAATCGACCCCACCGGCCGCAAGTCGCCGGGCACCAGCCGCACCGTCTGCACGGGTCGCAAGGCGTAGTGGCTCGACAGACCCAAGTCGTAGGCGAGCATACCGGGCGCCGCCGTACCCCAGGTCGAGAGCAAGCCAGCACCAGGCACCGCCGCTTCAAATTGCTCTGTGTCTACTGAACCTTGCGCAGCCTGAGCTGCCATCGGCGTCGCCAGCACTACCCCCATAAAGGGCACCATCGCCGCCGCCCGCCGCCGCCGGCTCACCAGCAGCAGCACCGCCAGCGAGGCGAGGGTCGTTAGCAGCCAACCGCTCGAAGACGAAGGCGTTCCCGCGCTGCAACCGCCGGTGACGCTCAAGCCCTGGCTGCCCACGTTGGCGCTATCGTTGCCGTCGTTGTAGTCGCAGATGTCGCCCACGCCGTCGTGATCGCTGTCCGCCTGGTCGGGATTCTTCAAGAACACGCAGTTGTCCGTGGCATCGACCACGCCGTCGCCGTCGGTATCGGTGGTCAGCGGCTGGTCGTCGCCCGGATAGTTGGGGTCGGTCTCGCCCGAGTCGATTTTGCCATTATGGTTCTTGTCTTCGGCGCCATCGGCTACCCCGCCCTTGTCGCTGTCGGCCACGCTGGGGTTCGTGGTCGTGCTGGGGTCGCTGTCCACGGCGAAGCTGCCGTCCGTGCCCTTAAAGGCCTTGCCGCCGTTGCTCTTGCCACTCGGAATAGCTGTTGTTACGCCAACTTCGGCCCCGTCGGCAATTTGATCGCCGTCGGTGTCCTTGCTCAGCGGGTTCGACTTGCCGTAGCCGGCGAGCTTGCCGGTGCCGTTGAGCTCGTCGCCATCGCTGAGGCCGTCGTCGTCGCTGTCGGCATCCATCGGGTCGGTGTCGAGGCCCGCGTCATACGCGTTGGGGTCGCCGAGCGCCGTCTCTTGGCCGTCGAAAAGCCCGTCGCCATCACTGTCTTCGTCGAGCGGATCGGTGCCGATCTTGACCTCTACGCCGTCCCACAAGCCATCGCCATCGGTGTCGGGCTTGGTCGGATCGGTGCCGATCTGCTTCTCTTCGTCGTCGCTCAGGCCGTCGCCGTCGGTATCGCCAATCTTTGCAATGTCGTCGGCCGGGTCGTTGGGATCCGTCTCGCCGCTATCGATCTTGCCGTTGCCGTTCTGGTCTTCAACGCCGTCGCCCACCGTACCGCCGTCGGTGTCGACCTTATTCGGGTCGGTGGTGGTCGAGGGGTCGCTGTCGCCCTTGAAGCCCGCCGCCAGCGTGCCGGTATACGCGATGCCACCTTTGCTGGTTCCGCCGGCGATGGCAGTGGTTACGCCAACTTCTAGGCCGTCGCCCAAGCCGTCGCCGTCGGTGTCTTTGGCGAGCGGGTTGGTCTTGCCGATGCCCTGCAACTTGCCGGAACCATTCACTTCATCGCCATCAAGCAGGCCATCGTCGTCGCTATCGGCATCGAGCGGATTGGTCTCTTCGCCGGGTTCGTAGGCCTTGGGATTGCCGCCCTTGACCTCGATGCTGTCGCTCAGGCCGTCGTGGTCGGTGTCGGGGTCGGTCGGGTCGGTACCCAGCAGAAATTCTTCGGGATCCGTAAGGCCGTCGCCGTCGCTGTCGAGCGCGGTGCAGGTCACGCCGTCGCCGGTGTAGCCCTTCTTGCAGGCGCAACCAAAGCTGCCCGCCGTGTTGCTGCAATCGGCCGCCAGGGCGCAACCCCCGTTATTCTGGTCACATTCGTTGATGTCGACACAATTTTGGCCGTTGCCCGCGTAACCCTGCTCGCAGGTGCACGAGTAGCTGCCCACGGTGTTGCTGCAGTCGGCTGCGAGGGCACAGCCCGCCACGCCAGCTTTACATTCATCAATGTCGCTGCAGGTGATGCCGTCGCCGCTATAGCCCTTGGGGCAGTCGCCGCAGGTCCACGAGCCGGGGTTATTCTTGCACTCGACGCCCGTGCCGCAACCACCGTTGCTGGTAGCGCATTCGTCGACGTCGCCGCAGTTGACACCGTCGCCGCTGTAGCCAGCCTTGCACGAGCAGACGAAGCTGCCCACCGTGTTGGTGCAGTCGGCCGCGAGCGCGCAGCCCGCCGTGCCAACTAGACATTCATCAATGTCACTACAGGTCGGAGCCGCGCCGTAGTTGTTGGCGCAGGTAAAGGCGCTGGTCGAGCCGCAACCGCCGTTGTCGACGACGCATTCGTCTACATCGACACACTGCGGCAGCGCGCCGGTCTGATTCAAGCAGGTGACGAAGCCGGCCTGGCCACACCCGCCATTGTTGGTGGCGCACTCGTCGATGTCGGCGCAGGTCGGGGTGGCGTCGTACAGGTTGGCGCAGGCGTAGAACTGCGGGTCGCCGCAGCCGCCGTTGTTCGTCGCGCACTCGTCGATATCGGTGCAAGTCGGCGCAGCAGCGAGGTTATTGCCGCAGGTGACCAAGGCAGGGTCGCCGCAACCGCCGTTGGCTACCGCACATTCGTCAATGTCGGCACAGACGACTGGCGCATTGAACTGGTTGACACAAATATACCACTGCGCTTCGCCGCAACCGCCGTTGTCGACTGCACATTCGTCGATATCCGTGCACACCGGAAGGCCGCCGATCTGATTGCTGCAAGTGACAAAGCCGAGCTTGCCGCAGCCGCCGTTGTCGACCGCGCACTCGTTGATGTCGCTGCAGGTGGGGGGAGCGCCGTACTTGTTGCCGCAGCTGTAGAACTGGGCGCTGCCGCAGCCGCCGTTGTCGGTAACACACTCGTCGATGTCGGTGCAGGTGGGCGCGCCATCGAACACGTTGCTACAAGTGACGAATTGCGCCGAGCCGCAGCCGCCGTTGTTGGTCGCGCACTCGTTGACATCGGTGCAAGTGGCTGGAGCACCTACGTTGTTGAGGCAAATGACATTGCCGGCCGTGCCGCAGCCGCCGTTGTTGGTCGCACACTCGTCGATGTCGCTGCACGTGGGCGCAGCGCCGGCGTTATTGACGCATTTGAAGAAGTTGGCATCGCCGCAGCCACCGTTGTTGCTGGCGCACTCGTCGATGTCGGTGCACGCGGCGCCGTTGCCAACGTAGCCCGCTCGGCACGTGCAGGTGTGGCTGCCGATGGTGTTGGTGCAGTCGGCCGCTAGGTCGCAACCACCTGTACCTGTGGCGCATTCGTCGATGTCGTTGCAGGTCTTGCCGTCGCCGCTGTAGCCGGCCGGGCAGTTGCCGCAGGTCCACGAGCCGGGGGTGTTCTTGCATACCACGCCCGCGCTGCAGCCGCCGTTGTTAACTTGACATTCATCAACATCGGTACAGGTCTTGCCGTCGCCCGCGTAGCCGGGCTTGCACGAGCAGGCGAAGCTACCCACCGTGTTGGTGCAGTCGGCGGCGAGGGCGCAATCCGCAGTGCCCGCGCTGCATTCGTTGATGTCGGTGCAGGTAAAGCCGTCGCCCGCAAAGCCGGGCTTGCAGGTGCAGGTAAAGCCCCCGTTGGTGTTGGCGCATGTGCCCGAGTTGCTGCAGCCGTCGGTACCTAATTTACATTCATCAATGTCAGCGCAAGTCGGCGCCGCGCCAATGTTGTTGGTGCAGGTGAAGAACTTGGCGTCGCCGCAGCTGCCGTTGTTGGTTAGGCACTCGTTGATGTCGGTCTTGGTCGTGGTGCCGTCGCAGGTGTAGCCGCTGGGGCACGCTTGGCACAGGTCGACGCTGCCGTCGACGAGCTGATAGCCCACATTGCACTGTACGCACTGGCTATTCGTGCTGGCTGAGCAGGTCGCGGTGCTGGCGCATTGGGCGATC
>CAISBR010000011.1 GCA_903883645.1 uncultured Myxococcales bacterium
CCGTGCGAGCCGTGGCTACCGTGCGAGCCGTGGCTACCGTGCGAGCCGTGCGAGCCGTGGCTGCAGTGCTCGGCCGATAGGTTCACGTCGCCGCCGGGCAGCACGCTGCCGTCGCCGCTCGACAGGGTCAAGAAGGTCGACACGCGCGCTTCTTGCTTCTCGCTAATCGCCCCCTCTTCCGGAGACAGGAAGTCGGCTGCGCTTTTCTTCAACTTCGGAAGGGTCTTCTTCATCGTCTCCCCTTTAGGCGCTCAAAGGCGTGGGCGGCTAAGCTGCTGTTTCTCTTGCAGGTTGCTACAGTGCTGGTCCGGGTTACGGCGTTGCTCGAGCTCGATCGCTGGGGTAGCGACGCGGTGCCTATCTGGACACCGCCAAGTGGGCACCGGAGGGGGATTCGCAACGTCCCGACCAAACTTGTAGCTGTTCTTCGTCTCTCTCGTTCATTTCTGCGCGCCCTTTGCGGGGGGCGAACAGGTTACCAGCAGGGAGTACGGACGGTTCCGCTGCTGCTGGCCTGGGTTCTGCTCTCTTGTGGGAGAGCTGTTTCGTCGCCTGCAAACCCCTGGGGGACGGAGGAAGGCAAGGCGACGCCTGAATTGTAGTACCATTGGCCTGCGCAAGTGTCAACCGCGAACTGCTTTTGCTCGCCCCTTGACCGCAAACGCCGGGCCAGATAAACCCGCGCCGCCGCCGAGGCCAACGCGGGCGGGAGGTGTGGGTGAATAACGGTCTAGAACGCGAGGCGCTGGGTACAGAGTGGGTCTATCCCATCATTTTGCCAGCACAATGGGCAGATTTGCAGGCTTGGCTTGCGGCGAACGAAGCGACGGCGTTGCGGGGCTGGCCGGCCCTTCAGGGTCTGCGGCAGGAAGCCGTGCTCGATGCGCGCGGCCTGAGCGATCACTGCGAACTTCTTGTAGATATTACGACGTGGCGGATATTGACGCGCCCTGGCGTGCCCGCTCCGCCTGCGGGTCTACCCCTACAGATCGAAGTGAGCGAAAGACCCGAGCCGTGGCGCGAAGTGGTCAAGGCGTGGCTCGCTGACGAGCCAATCCGCGCACTTGCGGTGGCCGTTTTGAGCGACGGGGGCTTCGTCGGCGACGCCGAAGCGGTAGCCGATGCCGAACAGGGGCGCTTGCGCTGGCAGACGGGCTGGCCCCGCAAGGGCGAAAATGGCCTGAGCTTGACCGCGGCGCTGCGATGGCCGGCGATCGCCGCGTGGACGGGTCTGCAGGCGCCACACGAGGTGGTGCGGGGGCTGCGGCGCGATCCGGCGAGCTGGCTGCTGGTCGAGCGGCCGATGTGGCGGCAGGTACTGCACACGGTGCTGCTGGGGCCGCACGCGGGAATGGGATTACAGTTACTTAGTGATATTGGCGCATTGAGCGTCATGGTGCCGGAGGTGACGGCGATGGCCGGCTTCCATAAGAGCTGCCCGCTGCACCACAAGGATATTTGGAATCACACGCTGGAAGTGGTTGAAAAGTGCCCGCCGCGGCTGGTGGTGCGCTGGTCGGCGCTGATGCACGACACCGGCAAGGTGCTGACGCGATCGCTGCGGGGCGGCAAGGTGCATTTTTTTGGCCACGAGGCGGTGGGTGCGCTGCTGATGGAAGGCGTGGCGGCGCGGCTGCAATTGCCAAGTGATCTGTGCGATCGCGTGACGTATGTGATCGCCCATCACGCGCGCGCCAACGCCTATTTAAATGACTGGACCGATAGCGCGGTACGGCGGCTGGTGCGCGAGCTGGGGGCGCATTTGGCGGATGTGCTGGCTTTTTCGCGGTCGGACTGGACCACCAAGCGGGCCGGAAGGATCGCGGAAGTGAAGGGGCTTACTGCGGAATTGGCGGTGCGCATCCCCGAGATGATTGCGGAAGCACAGCGGGTGCCGCCGCTGCCCAAGGGCCTGGGCACCTATGTGCTGGAGCAGACGAAATTGCAGGCAGGGCCGTGGCTTGGGCGGATTCAGCTGTGGCTCGAGGCCGAGTGCGACGAGGGGCGGCTTGAAGCCCTGCGCGAGCCCGAGTACTACCTGCAGGCCCTGCGCGACAAGGCACCAGAACTGCTAGCGATTACCCCGGGAACGGAGCGGCAGCGGCGGATGTAACCAGCCCGGCGGCGGCCAAGATCGCTTCGGCCGCTTCTAGGCCATCGATCGCCGAACTGACGATGCCGCCTGCATATCCGGCCCCTTCGGCACAGGGATACAGGCCGGCGTGCGACACGGACTGGCGGTCGGCGCCGCGAATCACCCGCACGGGGCTCGAGGTGGTGGTCTCGACGCCGACGATGATCGCCTCGCGCGACAAATAACCTCGAAATTGCAGGCGATCAATCTGGCGAGCACCTTGCTGCAGGTCGCGCATCAGCCGCGGCGGCAACAGGCGGTCGATGCGACCCGGCACGAGGCCCGGCCGATAGGTGTAATGCTCTGGAAGGGAGGGCGAATCTCGACCTTGGGCAAAATCGGTCAGGTACTGGGCGGGCGCGGCGTAATTTTCGCCACCGGCCTTGAAGCAGGCTCGCTCTAAGCGGTTTTGCAGGGCCAAGCCGAGCAGTGCGCCGCCGGCCACGTGCACGCCGAATTCGGGGTCGTGGTCGAGATCGCCGGGCTTGTCGAAGTGGAACTCGCCGGCCTTGAGCTGGGCGACCAGGGCGGCGTTGGCAAAGCCGCTGCCGCGGTTCGAATTCGACATGCCGTTGACGTTGAGGCAACCGAGCGTGGTGGGCGATGGGAGGATAAACCCGCCTGGGCACATGCAAAACGAGTAGACGCCGCGGCCGCCGGGCACCGACTGCGCGACGAAATACTCGGCCGGACCCACCACGGGATCGCCTGCAAGCTGGCCCAGTTGCACCTTGTCGACCAGGTGCTGCGGGTGCTCGACGCGGGCGCCCACCGCAAAGTCTTTGCGCTCCATCGCCACGCCGTGGCCTGCCAGCATTTTGTAAGTGTCGCGCGCCGAGTGACCTGTGGCCAAAATTACAGGCCCGCCAAGCACTTCGCTGCCGTCGTCTAAGATCACGCCGCGCACGCTGGGCGGGCTGGTGCTGGTGTCGAGGACCAGATCGTCGACGCGGCGACCGAAGTGCAGCGTGTGGCCCGCCTCGAGCATGGCCTCGCGCAACACCTTGAGCATCTTGATCAAACGATTGGTACCCACGTGCGGATGCGACTGCGTCAGGATGTCGCGCCCGGCGCCCAGAGCCACCAGACGTTCGTACACTTCGCGCACGCGCGGGTGCTTGCTGCGCGTGTACAGCTTGCCGTCGGAGTACGTGCCGGCACCACCCTCGCCAAAGCACAGATTTGACTCGGGATTTAACGTGCCGTCGACCCGCAGGTCGCGCACGGCCAAGTTGCGGGTCTCGACCGGGCCGCCGCGGTCGATGAGCGTGCAGGCGATGCCCGCATCGGCAAAGGCCAGCAGCGCGAACAGCCCAGCCGGGCCTGCGCCCACAATAATGGGTCGCAACCCATTGGGCTGCTTGGCTAAATGCCGCGGACGCACCAGCGGGGGCAACTGGTCGCCCGGCGGCGTCTCGCCCGCCAAGAACACATCGACGCGCAGCACCCAGCACGCCTCGCGACGCCGGCGAACATCGAGCGAACGCTTGCGCACCGCTACGCAGCCCAGATCGCTTGGGTCGAGTCCCAGGGCCTCGGCGGTCAGCGCGAGCAGCTCGGGATGGGTCTCAGGGGTCGGCCCGCCCGGCTCAGCCGGTAGGCGCACATCGATGGTTAGCATAGAAGATCCACTACTTGCGATAGGTCAGCGACTCAAACAGCCTTCGGCCCAGCCCTGGGCGATCGGGTCGCGGCTGGCCGGGCCAAGGATAGTGTAGGGTTGGCTTGTGAGCCATTCGGCAGTCTTTTTTAGCTCGGCACAGGTGGCTGCGCGGGTGGCCGCGGGCACGTCGGCAAAGGGTGGCAAACCCTCAAGGTCTTTGCGCAGCGCCTTGGGCAGCTTGGCCGGTTCGACCAGCGCGCCTGCCAGGGCCGTGTCGAGCGGGTGATTGACGGCCTTGATGTGCTGAAAAAGCGCCAATCTGCGCGCCTCGTCGAGGGGATGACGGAGCAGCCAGCGCACCAGTTCGGTATCGCCCAGGGCCTTAACATCGGGGCCGCTGCGCGTCTCGAGACGGCGAACCACCTGCTTGGCCGAAGCGCCCGCAAAAAAGTCGCGCGGCGCGCGGTACTCGATCTGCGGGTGTTCTTCGCGAAGCGGCTCGGCAAAACCTTGGCAAAGGAGCTGCACCGTGCGCGCGCCGCAGAGCTGACCGAACAGAACTTCGTCTATAGTTCTAGGCAGATCCGGGCGATTGAGCGTATCGAACAGGTTCTGCACCGCGGGATGGGCGAGCACCGCCTGGGCGCGATCAAAGTCGATGGTCAGCGGCTGGTCCGACGCCACCAAGCCGAGGTCGCCCGAAGTCAGGCGATAGACGGCCACATGCGGAAAAACACTCTGCAAAGTACAGATGATACGCTTGACCACCTCGTCGCTGGTCTCGTACGACTGCAGCCACTGCACCAGCACCCCACCGGGGCGCAACTTCTGGTGAATACGCGAAAATGCCTCTTGGGTGAACAGGTCGGCCACGCCCGCCAGCCACGGGTTCGAGGGCTCGCTCGCAATGATATCTAGGCTGTGATCGGGCAGCGTGCGCAGCACTTCGCGGGCGTCGGCCACTTGGATGTGCACGCGCGGATTCTCAAACACGCGCAAGTTCGCCTGGGCAAACAGGACTGCCGCATCGACGACCGCGGGCGACAGCTCGGCGCATTGCACCTCGACCTGGGGATGGGCCGCCAGCGCCGCCACCGTTTGCCCCGTACCTAGGCCCACTACAAAGGCTTTCGTCGACTGCGGCCGATGGATCATGCCCAAGAAGCCCGAGTAGATCTGCGTGAGCATGTCGGTCGAGGTGCCGCCGTCGCTTTTGCCGTTGGTGCGCAGACTTCGATAGCCATCGGCGGTGGCGTTGACCGTGATCGTGGCGTCTTTGCCGTCGTGGCGGTACAGGATGTGCAAGTGCTTGCGGAGCGCGGCCAGGTGCGGGCGGACCTGCTCGGGTTGCTTGTCGCGCAGACGGAAAAGGCCGGCGGTCAGGGTAAAGCCATCGGGCGACGCCACGAGCAACAGCAAGCCGGCACAAAGCGCGGCAATACTGGGCACCGCGACGTCGAGGGTCTGCCGCGGCCGCGCCATGGTCAGCAGCGACACGCCGAGCGACAGGCCCATGCCGAGCATCATCGCACCCTCGATACCCAGCGCGGGCATCAGCACGAAGCCGCAGCCCAACGAACCCATTAAATTACCTAGGGTATTGGCCGAGAGAATCCGAGCCGTGGCGCGGTCGGTACTGGCACCGCGGGCTCGGGCCGCCGCGAGCAACGCCGGAAACGACGCGCCCAAGCAGGCCGCAGCCGGCAGCAAATGCAGCCCAACCCAGCCACACGACTGCCAAAGCCAAGTGTTGTACAGCTCGGCGTGGGGCGGGATGGCCAGGCGCATCTCGGCCAGTTCGACCGGCAAGGGGCCCAGACGTACGAGCAGCAAGGCCGTGGCGGCGGCGGCACCGGCCTGCGAAATCGACAGCACGCGCGATGGGTTAGCACCTCTGCCGATGAGCGCGGCGGCAATGCCACTGCCCAGCGAGATGCCAAAGATCGATACGACTAACATGAACGAAAACGCATAGACCGACGAGCCCAGCACGAGGCCCACGAGACGGGTCCACAGCACCTCGGCACTTAAAGCGACAAAACCTGTCGCAAAGGCGGCAACGATCAGGTCCCAGGGTGGTGCCACACCGGCTTGCGATGTCGACGCGCCGGCAGTGGACGCGGCGGGCGCAGTCGTCACCGGCCACAGGCGCGCACCCACCACGGCGACCACGGCGACCAAAAGATTCGTCGCGCCGCCTAGATACAGGGGTTGATACAGGCCCAGCATTTCGAGAAGCACAAAGCCGGCCAGCGCAGCACCCACCGTCGCACCGGCCGCGTTGACGACGTAGTAGCGCGACACCAGCTGCACACCGTGGGCGGCGTCGGCACGCTGCACCCCGGCCGCAAGAACCGGCAATGTGGCGCCCATCGCGGTCGTCAGGGGCAAGATCAGCGCGGCCGCCAGCACCAGCTTGGCCACTGTAGTCGCCGCACCGGCAGGGTCCAGGCCGCCCGTCACGCCCACGAACAGGTCGAAACCCAGGGCAGAGACAAGGGGAAACGCCAGCGCCCACAGGCCGATAAAGCCCTCGAGCGCCGCGTAGGCATCGAGCGGATTGCGCAGCCGCTGCACGAGCCGCCGCCCCGGACCATCGGCCAGCGCCGCGCCCAGGGCCATGCCGCCCAAAAATGTAGCCAGGGTAACGGCTTGCGACGCACCCGACGAGCCGAGGTGCAGCGAGAGCAGGCGGCCCATCACCACTTCGTAGACAAGGCCGGTCGTGCCCGTCAGCAGCAAAAGCAGTGGAATCAAGCGGCGCAGCATGGGGCCTCGCAAAGAGCGCCGAGCACCAAGGGGGTTGGCGTCGGACGCGCGGAGCATGGCAGGCGGCACCCAGCGCGGCAAGCACGGCAACATCGATAGTTGCGCGGATCGCGGTTGAATTCCGCCGTCGCAGCGACTAGGTTGCGCGGCCATGGCGAACCTAACCTTGACGGCTTGGAATGTGAACGGCCTGCGCGCGTGCAGCGACAAGGGCTTTGGCAACTGGCTGCAGAGCTGCGATGCCGATATCGTGTGCCTGCAAGAAGTACGCGCAAAGCCTGAGCAATTGGCCGCCGAAGTGCGCGAACCTGCCGGCTGGCACACCGCCTTTGTCGCCGCCGAGAAGCCGGGCTACAGCGGCGTCGCCATCTACGCCCGCCGCCAATGGGACGAACTGCGCATAGGCCTTGGAAGTCCCGAATTTGACAGCGAGGGCCGCATTTTGTGGGCGCGCTTTGGCCAGCTGTGGGTGGTATCGAGCTACTTCCCCAACGGCAATGGCGCGACGCTGCCGAACGGCAAGCGCAGCAACGACCGCGTGCCCTATAAGCTAGCGTTCTATCAGAAGCTTTTTGATGAGGTGGCCCACAAAGTCGCCGAGGGCCAAAAGGTGGTGGTGCTGGGCGACTGGAACACCGCGCCGCAGCCGATCGACTTGGCGAGGCCCAAAGAAAATCGCGAAACTTCAGGGTTCTTGCCGGTCGAGTGTGCCGAGGTTGAACGGTGGCTAAGTGCGGGATGGACGGACACTTTTCGTGGTCTGCACCCCGACACCAAGGCCGCGTATAGCTGGTGGTCGCAGCGGTTTGGCGTGCGGCAAAAAAACATTGGCTGGCGCATCGACTTGGCCCTGTGCTCGGCCACGGCGCTGCCCCACTTGACGGGCGCGCGCATCGATCCGCATGTGCTGGGATCGGATCACTGCCCGATTGTTGCGCAATTCGACGCGGCGATCCTTGGAATATAACTCGTGAATCCTCTTGTTCATGTTATCGGCGCCGGTCTGGCGGGCAGCGAGTGTGCCTGGCAGTTGGCCGAGCGCGGCGTGCAAGTACGCTTGTACGAGATGAAGCCGAAGCGGCGCACCCCCGCGCAGACCGCCGACTACTTTGCCGAGCTGGTGTGTTCGAATTCGTTTCGCAGCGATAATCCAAACAATACCATAGGCCTGCTGCACGAAGAGCTGCGACGGCTGGGGTCGCTGATCTTGGCCACGGCTGAGGAACACCGCGTTCCGGCCGGCGATGCGCTGGCGGTCGACCGCGACCTGTTCGGCCAGGGGATCGAAGCCAAGCTGCGCGCGCATCCGAATATCGAGGTGGTCGGGCAAGAAGTGCTGCAGATTCCAGAAGATGGCATTGTGGTGGTGGCGACGGGTCCGCTGACCAGCGACGAGTTGGCGACGGAATTGGCGGCGCGCACGGGTCGCGAGCGACTGGCCTTCTACGATGCGATTGCGCCGATCATTGCCGACGAAAGCATTGATCGCGACAAGGTTTTTGCCGCCTCGCGCTGGGGCAAAGGTAGCGGCGACGACTACCTGAACTGCCCAATGGACAAGCTGCAGTACACCGCGTTCGTCGATGCGCTGCTGGCCGCCGAGCCGCTGCCGCTGCAAGATTTCGAGAAGGATGTTCACTATTTTCAAGGCTGTCAGCCCGTCGAGGTGATCGCCGCCTCTGGGCCAAAGTCGCTGCGGTTTGGACCGATGAAGCCGACCGGGCTCGATGACCCGCGCACCGGTCGTTGGCCCTATGCCGTGGTGCAGTTGCGCGCCGAGAATCGCCACAAAACCGCCTGGAATCTAGTGGGTTTCCAGACCAAGATGCGCCAGGCCGATCAGGCGCGGGTGCTCGGCATGATCCCGGGGCTTGAACACGCTGAATTTCTGCGGTTCGGCTCCGTGCACCGCAACACGTTCTTGGATAGCCCGCGGCTACTCCGGCCCGACATGGGGCTGCAGAGCGAGCCAAGACTGCATTTTGCCGGACAAATTACCGGTGTCGAAGGCTATGTCGAGTCGACGGCGAGCGGCCTGTGGGTGGGTCTGGTGCTGGCCGCGGCGCTGCAGGGTCACGAGCTGCCACTGCCGCCGCCCACCACCGCCCTGGGCGCCCTGCTGCATCATGTGCTCAATGCCGAGCAGCCGGCGTTCCAGCCGTCGAACGTGCACTTTGGGCTCTTTCCGCCCCTTGAGCCCGAGCCCGGCGTGCGCAAGTTGGGGAAATCGGATCGAAAATCCGCCCATAGCCAGCGGGCTCGCAGTGCGCTGACAACGTGGCGAAATGCCTGTCCGCTGGCGATTCGGCCTGTGGATAACCCTGTGGATAACCCGGGTTCTGACGTCAATTCGATCGCTTCGCCGCCTAGCGAGATCAGCGATTCGTAAGGGCTTTTTCAAAGTCGCGTCATCCCCGTAAGTTACGATCGCTGCCTTGACGCCCCCTGCCGTTGCCGCGTACCTCGCCTGCTCAGCACGCCCCTGCTCTGCCGTGGAGCGCGCCTTCGGGCGCTAGGTAGGCGCTGCCAAGGCAGACGACGGCCATGCGGCTTCGACTCAACCACGATCGATCGCGCCCCGTGCTGGGAGGTGGCCGGCGGCGCAAGCTGAGCTGGAGCCACTCGACGGTGCTGTTGGCGGTGCTCGCGGTGGCGGTAGTGTACATGGGCGTGCGGGTAATTGGCCGCGATCTGGGGGCAGCGACGCACATTGGCGTGGGCCATGTCGACGACGAAAAGGCCAAGCAGGGCGGCGTGCCGGCGAATGCCGTGGCGACTACGGCCGTGCTGGCCGTCGCGGTGCCTAGTCCGGCGCAGGTTGCGGCGCCGTTGCCCGTGGCGGATGCGGCACTGCACGCCCGCGGTGGCGCAAAGCTTGAGACGGTGGCGCAGCTCCTGCTGAGTGCCGCGCGCGATCATCTGGCCCGCAAAGTGACGCCGACGAGCTACTCGGTCGAGGATCCGCGCGCCAACTCGGGCAGCCATCTGGATCTTTTGGAACGTGCCCTAGCTGGCAACCTGTCGCTGAAGTCGGCGCTGGTGCGGCATCGGGCCCGCAATCCGCAAGCCTACGGCCTGGCTAGCAAGCCGGCGCCCACACTCGACGAGCGGCGCCGCACTTGGACGACAGATAACCTTGTGGTTTTTCTAGACACTTTTGCCGAGAAGCTGGGCAACGAGCCCGCGCATGTTTTCGAAGCCGGCGACATCGTGATCGTGCAACGCAAGCGCGGCTCGCCCCGCAGCCTGGCCGCCGTGGTGTCGGATGTGGCTGACGACGCGGGCAATCCGCAGATGATCGTGCTCGACCCGGCCGATCGCACGCCGCGCGAGCTGCCGATTCGGCCGACATATACGATTATGCAGCACTTTCGCCTAACTTCGGCCCATCTGGACCACATGCGGCAAGCACTTGACCTGGGCACAGGCCGCGCGCCGCTGGGCACCACCCTATAACCCTCTGGAAAGTATGGCCTGGAACGACGACATGCCGCTGCAGGCTAGGCCAGCGCTGACCGTTACGGCGGTCAATGATCAGGTGCGGGGCCTACTTGCGCCCCTGCCGACCATGCGCGTGCAGGGTGAAGTCAGCCGCATCTCGATCTCGGCGGGCCATTACTACTTCGACCTGAAAGACGCGGGCAGCAAGCTTAGTGTGCGCCTGTGGAAAACGGTGGTGGCCCGCCTGCGCCACTTGCCGCGCGAGGGCCAGCAGATGGTCGTCACGGGCCGCATCGATGTGTGGGTGCCCGGTGGCGCCTATGCGCTGATCGCGCAGGACCTTGAGCCGGCGGGCCAGGGGGCGCAGTGGTTGGCGCTGCAGCAGCTGAAAGAAAAGCTCAATGCCGAAGGCCTGTTTGATCCTGAGCGCAAGCGCGCCTTGCCGTTCTTGCCCAAGACCGTGGCGCTGGTGACGTCGCCCGCCGCGGCCGGCCTCGCGGATATGCTGCGGATTTTGAGCCAGCGCTGCCCAGTGCGCGTGCTGGTGGTGCCCGTCAAGGTGCAGGGCGAAGGTGCGGCGGCGTCGATCGCGGCAGGTATCGAATTGATCGACCGTTTGGGCTGGGCCGATGTGATCATTGTGGGTCGCGGCGGCGGCAGTGCCGAAGACCTGTGGGCTTTTAACGAAGAAGTGGCGGTGCGGGCGGTGGCGGCGTGTCGCACGCCCATTGTCAGCGCGGTCGGGCACGAGATCGACAATCTACTCACGGACTTGGCTGCCGATCGCCGCGCGCCCACGCCGACTGCCGCCGCAGAAATGGTCGTGCCACTCCACGCCGACTTGCAGCACTGGTTGGCGCAATGGCAGCGGCGGGCCACCCAGACCATGCAGCGGCAATTCGCGAGTGATCGCCGGCATCTGCAGCAAGTGCGGGCGCGCCTGGGCGACGGGGATGCGGTCACGGGGATGCGCGCGGTGCAGCTAGATGAGCTGCAGCAGCGGCTGGCGCGGGCC
>CAISBR010000012.1 GCA_903883645.1 uncultured Myxococcales bacterium
CATCGGTAGGTAACCCCAGGTGCCGTAGGATCTTCTTGATCACCTTGGCCTGGGTGATCACTGCAATCAGCCGGCGCTTGCCACCGCAGGGGCACGTCAGAACGTCGACGCCGAAGCTGAGCCGGAGCGCGTCACTCCAAGTAAGCTTCCGAGACTTCTCGGCTTCCGCCGCCAGCACCGGCAAGGGAGCCGGCCGCGAATACTTGGAGCGGCAAGCCGGTTACGGCTTAGGCGACCGCGGCAGTGCGACCCGGCGCGCGGTCACCAGCGAGCACTACCTTGGGTCGCCACTTGGCGCTCGGCCCAAAAGCCCAGAAGTAACGGAGGAATGGCTGAACGGCAAGGGAGTCGGGCCGCGAATGCTTGGTGCGGTAAGCCGGTTGCGGCTTAGGCGACCGCGGCAGCAGCGTCAGGAACTTCGTCGGTTACGTCGCGGCCAGCAGACGGCTGGCTCACAAGGCCCCTCAGCGCAACAGACCCCGTATGAATTCGGTGCGAACTTACTGGGTACCGGCGTTCGCCGGCATGACGGATGGGGTGAAACTGAGCTAGATGCTTGCAAAAATCTGGAGTCGCCTTCTTCTCCTTGTCGGCTTACCCTTGCCGCGCAGCGCATAGGCTGTTGGTCGTCAGCGCCGCGACGGCGTCAGCCGGGCTCACAAAACGAAATTTATACTGCGAACGGATACTTAGCGGCGGAACGGCCTCGTGCGCCCCTCTGGCGCTTGTGCAGATAGCCGTCAATCGCTAGCCTGGGTAGCGGTCATTTGGTGCCGCCGACTAGGCTCATGCCACAAACCGTCCTGATCGTTGAAGACGACAAGGTAGCCAGCACTGTCCTCAAGCGCTGGCTCGCCGCTGCAAACTTTGACGTTGTTGTGTGTGACGGTGTGGTCGGCGCGGTTGCGTATCTGGCGACTTCGGTCCCCGCTGCCGTACTCCTCGACCTTGGGTTGCCCGATGGCGATGGGGTGCAGTTCGCTGCGGACCTGCGGCGTGATCACCCCAGCATGCCGGTGCTTGTGGTATCGGGCGACGGCTCGGCAGCGACAGCGGTGCGCGCGCTTCAAGCCGGCGCGGCGGACTACCTAGTCAAGCCGGTGGGGCCAGCGGTCTTGCTCGAGCGCCTGCGCGATGCGATGAACGCGCGCGCGTGGGAGGGGCAGCCCGGCGCAGAGGAGTGCGACTACCAAGTTAAGGGCTTGCAGGGACCCAGCGCGGTGACCCGTCTCGTGCGCCAACAGGTGCATTTGGTGGCGGCCCGCGGCATCGATGTCGCGATTCACGGCGAAACAGGCACCGGCAAGGAGATCGTGGCGCGGGCGATTCATGCCGCGAGCCCCAAGCCGCACGGACCCTTTGTGGCCGTGAACTGTGCGGCATTGAGCGATAGCCTGATCGACAGCGAGCTTTTTGGTCACGAGCGACACGCCTTTACGGGCGCGGACCGTTTGCACCGCGGCCGCGTCGAGCAAGCCACCGAAGGGACGCTGTTTCTTGACGAGGTGGCCGAGCTTTCGCTGACCGCCCAAGCGAAACTGCTGCGGGTGTTGCAGGAGCGGAGCTTCCATCGGGTGGGCGGTACGAGTGAGATTCACGCCGACTTCCGGCTCGTCACCGCGACGAATCGCCCCCTCAAGCGCTTGGTGCAGGAGGGTAAATTCCGCGCCGACCTGCTCTTTCGGATGGCGGTCTACGAGATTGAGTTGCTGCCGCTGCGCGAGCGCCGCGAGGATATCTTGCCGATTGTGGATGCGTTTCTGCTCGCCCAGCCGCGACAGTCCGGCGCCCCGGCGCCTCGGCTGCCTGCCGCTGACCGAGACAGGATGCGCGGCGCCGAGTGGCTTGGTAATGTCCGCGAGATTCACAACTTGCTTCGTCGCGCCCTTGTGCACGTGCGACCAGATGGGCTGATCACGCTCCACCTGGGGCCACCGGCCAAGAGTGTCGCCGCCCCTGTAAAGGGACCCAGCTGGGCGCCCAAGAGCCTGCGGCAAGCAGAATGCGACACCTTGAAGGCCGCGGTGGACCACTACGGCAGCGACGTGCTCGGAATGGCGGCCACCTTGGGTCTAAGCCGCTCCAGCCTGTACCGAAAGCTTGCGGATCATGATCTGCGCGTAAGCCGCGAGTAGCTGGCCCGACTGCTGCCCGCTGCCCAGCGACTGACAGCCCGTGAATCCTAAATATGGCACGGATGGCGTCCCGTTTCC
>CAISBR010000013.1 GCA_903883645.1 uncultured Myxococcales bacterium
AAATGGCTGCAATGTTCTGCGTGTCGGGCTTTGCGGGCTGTCGCGAAAGGGCGACAGGTCGTTGCCGTGTCATACCTGCGTAGTGTTCGCTAGTTAGCCTGCCGTCCGGCTTTTTCGACAGCGTGTCGGGTTTTCCAGACAATCCCGAAAAGGCGAAAGCTCGTATTTTCAAGGGGTAGAAGAAGGCTGCCATCCTGCGCTATCCTCCGCGGCCCCGCTCGAGGTCACCCATGTCTGCCGAATCGCCCGCGTCTCCGCTCCCGCCGTCGCCCCAGCCCCAGCTGCTGGCCCCGCCCCAGGGTCTCGACGACGACACCGCGCTGCTCCTACTCATCGAGTGGCTGGCCGGCCGCGGCATGGAGCTGTACCCCCACCAAGACGAGGCGCTGCTCGAGTTGTTTACGGGCAAGCACGTCATCCTGGCGACGCCTACTGGGTCAGGTAAGTCGCTGGTTGCGTTGGGGATGCACTGGCGCGCGCTGTGCCACGGCGAAAAGACCATCTACACCAGCCCGATCAAGGCCCTGGTGAACGAGAAATTCTTCGATCTCTGCCGCGCTTTTGGCCCCGACCAAGTCGGGCTGCTGACCGGCGATGCGACGGTGCACCGCGACGCGCCGATCCTGTGCTGTACCGCTGAAATCTTGGCGTTTATGTCGCTCGACGACACCGCGCGCACGCAAAAGTGGCATGTGGTGATGGACGAGTTCCACTACTACGGCGACCGCGATCGCGGCATGGCCTGGCAGATTCCGCTGCTACAGCTCGAAAATACGTCGTTTTTGCTGATGAGCGCGACGCTGGGCGACACCACCCGCATCGAAGAGGACCTGCTCAAGCGCACCGGGCGGCCGGTGGCCAAGGTGTCGGCGGTGACGCGACCGGTGCCGCTCGAGTACACCTATCAAGAGATTCCGCTTCAAGAAGTGGTGAGTCAGCTGGTGGTCGAGAAGAAGGCGCCGTGCTACCTGGTGCACTTTTCGCACCGCGAGGCGAGCGAGACGGCCGGCGCGCTGATGAGCGTCGATATCTGTACGAAAGACGAAAAGCGCTTGATTGCCGAGCAGTTGAAAGAGGAGCGTTGGCCCAGTCCCTACGGCAAGAACCTGCAACGGCTGCTGCGTCACGGCATCGGCCTGCACCACGCCGGGTTGTTGCCGCGCTATCGGCGCCTGGTCGAGAAGCTGGCCCAGGGCGGTTTGCTAAAGATTATCTGCGGTACCGACACCTTGGGCGTGGGCATCAACGTGCCGCTGCGCACCGTGGTGCTGACCAAGCTGAGCAAGTACGACGGCGAGAAGGCGCGGCTGGTGCAAGTGCGCGAGTTTCAACAGATTGCTGGGCGGGCGGGCCGCAAAGGCTACGACGATCGCGGCTGGGTGGTGGCGCTCGCGCCCGAGCACGTGATCGCCAACAAGCGCATGGAAGCGAAGATGGGCCGCGACGGCAAGCCCATTAAATTCACGCGGCAAAAGCCCCCTGAGCGCGGTTATGTACCGTGGAATGAAGAGACCTTTACCCGGCTGGTGTCGGGGCAGGCCGAGCGGCTCGACCCTGTGTTTCGCGTCGATCCGGGCCTCGTGTGCCAAGTGCTGCGCGGCGATCCCGAGCACGCCGGGCGCGGCATCAAGAAAGTGGCTGAGTTGATTGGCCGATCGCACCTGCCGCCCGGCAGTCAGTTGGTGCAGCGGCGCGAGCTGGCGCGGATTGCCCGGTCTTTGCGCAAGTCAGGGATTCTGCAGGTGGGGCCAGGGCCGGTGGCCCGTTTTGACCCCGATCTGCAAGAGGATTTTAGCCTGCACCACACGCTGTCGCTGTTCTTGGTCGAGGCGTTGCAGCGCTTGGATACCGACCACTTGGAGCAAAATTCGGGGCTTGACGAGGGCGAGACCGACCTGCGCTGGGCTGAGGACACGCTGACCCTGGTCGAGGCGATTTGCGAGCAGCCCATGCCGGTGCTGATCGCCCAGCAAAATGCCGAAAAGACCAAGCTAGTCAACGCGCTCAAGGCCGACGGCGTGCCGTACGAAGAGCGGATGGAAAAGCTCGAGGGCGTGACCTGGCCCAAGCCCCTGGCGGCGTGGCTCTATGCCGAGGCCGACCGCTATGCCGAGCGCCACCCGCTGATGAACCACGACGATGTGCGGCCCAAGCGCATTGCGCGGTCGATGTTTGAGGATTGGCGCACGTTTTCGGAGTACGTCCAAGAGCTCGACATTGAGCCGGCCGAGGGCGTGCTGCTGCGCTACCTGTCGCAAGTGTATAAAACCTTGCTGCAAAATGTGCCCGAGCGCTGGCGCAGCGAGTCGGTGTGGTCGGCGATCGGCTACCTGCGGGCAGTGCTGGCGCAGACCGACGCGAGCCTGATCGAAGAGTGGGAGGCGATGCGCGGGAACAAGCGCGACGGCGGCGATCTGGCCTTGCCGGACGATCCGCATAAGAAGCGGCCGCGGCTGCTGGCAGATTTGGCTAAGGATTCTAAGGCATTTACCGCCCGTCTGCGCGCTGAGGCGGTGCAGTTCTACCGGCTGCTGTGTCTGGGCGATTTTGAGCAGGCGGCGACGAGCATTGCGCGGGGCAGCGGCGACGGCGAGTGGACGGCCGAGCGCCTGCGCGACAAGTGGCTGAGTTTAGAAGGGGAGCTGGCGAGCGCGCCGCAGTGGGATAGCCGGGTGCGCCTGAGCGATGCGACGGTGGTGCGGTCGGTAAGTGCCGTGCTGTGGAGCGTGGAAGTCTCGATTTTTGATAGCGATGGCGCGAGCGACCTGCGGCTGGTGCTCGAGGCGGACCTGCGCGGCGAGCTGGTCGACGACCAGGAACCGCAGCTGCTGTGGCTGGTTGAGGTGGGGTAGCCGCGGAGTTCTTTGCTGCACGCCGTCTCGCTCGCAGGCAAATGCGACACTCGCTCCGTTGCAAAGCGACAGATCCTGTCGCATCCCACAACTACACTGCCCCGTGCGCTCGCCCCAAACCCGCCGGCCCGCGACTTGCCGCCGCCCACCGCTGAGCAGCGCGACCGCTTCGTGGACGATGTGGCCCACGCCCACAGCTGGTACAAGCACCTGCGCCGCCATCGACGCCGCCTGCGCGACGGCCGACGGGGATGCCCCTGGGTGACCGTGCGGCCGCCGCTGCGACGTCCGCGGGCGGCCATCTCTGGGATAAACCCCTTTCGTTTCAGACAGTAGAAAATGCCCCCCTTCTTCCGCGCCTTGTTTGACGCCCGCCCACACCCGGCGTAGTCTCGCCGCGCCCCGGCTTTGGCGGGACCGTGCCTCGACCCACGCTGGAGGAAACCATGCTTAACCTGATCTGCCAGGGCTGTGGCCGCGCGGTGCCGCTCGACGCCTCGGCACCCTGGCGTTGCCCATCGGCCGGCGACGGCGGTGACCACGTGCTGGCGGCGCCGCCCTACCCGAACAGCGCGGCAGGCCCCGAATCCAATCCCTTTTTGCGCTACCGCCGAGCCATGAGCGCGTGGCACTTGGCGCAGCAGCACGGCCTGGGCGACGCCGACTACACCCGCCTAGTGCGCGATCTCGACGAGCGGGTCGCGGCTGTGGACGGCGTGGGTTTTGCCCAGACGCCCTTTGGCCGCAGCCTGGCCTTGCAGCAGTCCGCCGCGGTGCCCGGGCCCATCTACGTCAAAGACGAGACCGCGGCCCCCGGCGGCTCGCACAAAGCCCGCCACTTGATGGGGTTGGCGCTCTTTGCCCAGGTGCAGCAACGCGTTGGGCTGCTGTCGGCCGAGCTGCCGCGCCTGGCGATTGCGTCGTGCGGCAATGCGGCCCTGGCTGCGGCGGTGATCGCCCGCGCCTGGCAGCGGTCGCTCGACGTGTTCATCCCGCCCGACGCCAACCCGCGGGTGGTGGCGCGCCTGCAGGCTCTAGGGGCGCAGGTGGCGATCTGCCAGCGCCAGCCGGGGGTAGCCGGCGACCCGTGCTACCACGCGTTCTTGCAGGCGGTGGCCAACGGCGCGCTCCCGTTTTGTTGCCAGGGCAGCGACAACGGCCTGACCATCGAGGGCGGCCAAACCCTTGCCTTCGAGCTGGCCGAGCAAATGGCCGGCGCAGACGTGCGCGGTGGTCGGCTGTTCGTGCAGGTGGGCGGCGGCGCACTGGCCTCTAGTGTTTGGCAGGGGTTGGCGCAGGTGGTGCCCGCCCAGCAGCGACCGCGCCTGCACCCGGTGCAGACCAGGGGTGCCTTTCCGCTGCGGCGGGCTTGGCTGGCCCTGGCGGTCGAAGTGGCGCAGACCCTGGGCGACCCGGCGCTACTGGACCGGGCGCGGGCGCTCACGCCCACTGGCGATCCCCAGCAAGATCAGGTTTTTGCCAAGGATTTGCAGGTGCATCTGGCCAGCCCGGCGGGGCAGTCGGCCCTGGCGCAGACGCTAGCCACCGCGGCGAGCGAGCGTGCCCGCTTCATGTGGCCCTGGGAAGAGGCGCCGCACAGCGTGGCCCACGGCATCCTCGACGACGAGACCTACGACTGGCTGGCGCTGCTGCGCGGCACGCTCGAGAGCGGCGGTTTTCCGGTGGTGGCCAGCGAAGAGCAGCTCGAGCGCGCCCACGCCCAAGGCCGCGCCGCTGGCTACCGCGCCGATCCCACGGGCACTTCGGGGTTCGCTGGGCTGCTGGTGCTGGCCGAGGCTGGGGTGCTGGCGGCCGCCGAGCCGGCGGTGGTGCTGTTCACCGGAGTCGAGCGGTAGGCTCGCGGGCCGGCCACTTGCGCTACAACGCCACCACGGCTTGGGCCTTCGGGTCACTGCGCGCCTCGAGCACCGCCCGCTTCTCGCCCACCTCGAGCCGCTCGTCGATATCCGGCGGAAGCGTAAAGATCGCCTGCCCTTGCGTATCCGCCACGGCTTCGAGCTGGGTGCCGTCCGACAGCGTCAGCCGCAGCGCCTCGCTGCCCTTGGGCGTATGCCCGCAGTCGTGTTCGTTCGCGACCTTCTGCAATTCTCGCTCGCCTAGGTCCTCGTCGTGATCGCCGATCTCGCTCTGCTGATAGACCGCGCCCAGCAAAAACACCAGTCCTCCGGCCAAGATACCACCTGTCAGCAGATAGCGCTGCTGCTGCGCGCCGGGAGCATCCTCGGGGTCGGCCGCGCGCGTCGCCGTCCACGCCAGGCCCGCGCCACCCAGCAGGCTCGCCGCACCGCCCACCAGCCACTCGCCCAGCAGCGACTGCCCGTCGGCGCGCACCCGGGTATGGCGCACCCCGCGCGCCCGCTGCCGCAGCTGATCGGCGCAGCGGGCCCGTTCGAATACCGTCGCCAGCACTGTAAGACCCTCGCGCTTGCCGGCCACGCCCAGCAGCGAGGGCAGGGTAATCGCCTGTTTACGAGGTGTTTCTAGGGGCACAGCGCTGAGCGTCGACTCGCGGACCATGCGCGCACAGTCGCAGAGCAGCAGGGTCAGCAGGCACAGCAAGGCGGTAAGGTTACGTCGGGTCATCTAGGCGTCTCCCTTGACGAGACTCGCCCCCAAAACCGCATCCGCCAGCACAAATGCCACCGCCGCTTCAACAATCGGCACCGCCCGCGGCACTACACAGGGGTCGTGGCGCCCTGTCACCGTGCGCTCGGCCACCGCGCCTTGGCTCGTACTACCCTGTTGCGGTTGGGGAATCGTCGCTACGGGCTTAAAGGCCACGTCGAGCACCAGCGGCGCCCCGCTCGAGATACCGCCCAGCACGCCGCCGTGGTGGTTGCTGGCAAAGTGAAAGCCGGGCAAAAATGCATCGTTATGCACACTGCCCCGCATACCGGCCGCCGCAAATCCCGTGCCAAACTGCACCCCCCGCGCCGCCGGCAGCGACAAGAGGGCATGACCCAACATCCCGGTAAGCTTATCGAAAACCGGCTCGCCCCAGCCCGCCGGCAGGCCGCGCACCACACAGCGCACCACGCCGCCCAGGCTGTCGCGCTCGCTCTGCGCCAATTCGACCTGTTCTTGCATCCTTGCGTGGGCTTGCCCATCCGGGCAGCGCAGTGGACTCGCATCGACCTGCTCGCGCGTCAAAGTCAGGGGATCGAAGGCGTAACCACCCGTCTGTCCAGGCAGAATCTGCGCCGGCGCCGGCCCCTGCGCCACCACCTCGCCCACCTGTTGCACCCATGCAATAATCTGAATTGGTTCAGTATTATTGCGCTTAGCCCACGCCGCCAGCACCGCCTCGGCAATCGCCCCGGCCGCCACCCGGCCCACCGTCTCGCGCGCCGACGCCCGTCCACCCCCGCGCGGATCGCGCCGACCAAAGCGCTGGTCCCAGGTAAAATCGGCGTGACCGGGTCGGTAATGGTCGGCTAAATCCTTGTAATCACCCGATTTTGCGTCCGCACTTTCGACCAGCACCGCGATCGGCGTACCCAGCGTCAGCCCCTGGTACACGCCCGACAGAATGCGCGCGCGATCGCCCTCATGCCGCTGACTCTGATAGCGATTTTGCCCCGGCCGCCGCCGATCGAGCTGGGCCTGAATGTGCTCGACCGCCAGCTCAATCCCCGCCGGACAGCCATCGACCACGCAACCCAGCGCCGCGCCATGCGATTCGCCAAACGTCGTCGCCACCAGCGCTTTGCCAAAGCTGTTGCCCGCCATCGCCCCGTCCTACGCCACCGGCCGCAGGGCCAGCGGCTGCACCGTCACCGTTGTCTCGGGGTGATCCAGCCAAGTTCCGAGCAGTTGCCCATCATGCGCCAGACCCGCAAGCCGCAGTTGCCGCGCCGGTTGCAGCGGCCCCAGGTCTAGCTCGACCAGCTGCCCAACAAACGCCAGCCGCCGCCCCAGCCGCTCGACCGGCAGCACACCTCGAAACCCCTCAACCTCACGGCGAATCGCCGCCGCCAGCCCCGCCGCCAGTTCGCTCCGACTCGGCAGCGGCCCAGTGGCCACTTCGCACAAACTCATCGCAATCTCAGCTAGTTCTGGCGCAAGCGACCCGCCCACATCCAGGCCCAGGCCACATAGCCACCGCGGCGGCTGACTGGGCACCTCAAGGCGTTCCGCCAAGATTCCCGCGCACTTGCGCAGCCCTTGCGGTGTTTGCACCAGCAGGTCGTTCGGCCACTTCAGCTGCAGGTCTACGCCTTGCAAGCCCGGCTGCGCACTCAAGAATTCCAGCGTCGCCAGCCCAGCCAACAGCGACAGCCGCGGCCACGCTTCGATCGGCAGCGTCACCGGCCCCGCCAGCGTCATCAGCAGGCTTTGCCCTGGATTATCCAGCCATTGCGCGCCACTGCGCCCGCGTCCCGCCGTCTGGTGCTCGGCCGCCAGCAGCCGCCAGTCGGCGCGGCCATCCTGCAAAAGCCAAGTTCGCATCGCCGTTTGGGTCGAGTCGAGCTCGCCGTGGCACTGCACCCGCCACGCCGGCCCCATCTGCCTACTTAGTACGTCGTAGTTGAGCACAGCCTAGTCCGCCAGCAGGCGCCGCAGCATCCGGTCTTGCACGCCGCGATAGGGGCCTGCGCCGTTGATACCATTAAAGAAAAATGCAAAGGCGTAGGTCTTGTCGCCGCGCTCGGCATAGCCCGCCAGCCCCGACACATCGTCGAGCGTGCCCGTCTTGGCAAACACATGCGCCAGCGTGTCCTTGCCCTTCAGCCGCCCGCGCAGGGTGCCATCCACACCGCCCACCGCTAGCGTCGCCTTCCAGTCCTTGCCTTTCTTGTCTTTTGCCATCGAGCGCAGCAGATCGACCACACATTGTGCCGTTACTTGGTCGGCGTGGTACAGCCCCGAGCCGTTGCCAATGCGCACACTATCCCAGCGAATTTCTAAGCCGGCCAGCGCCTTTTTTACCCCCTCGCTCGCCTTTTCGCCCGTACTCGGCGCGCCACCTTGCAGCAGCCCCACCTGTTTGAACAGCGTCTCTGCATAGCCATTGTGCGACTGTTTGTTGGTCACCGTGGCAATCGCCCGCCAGTCGTGGTGCTCGTGCTTGGCCAGCGCCGGCCCAGCGAGGGTCGTCTTGGCAAACACCGGCGCACCCTGTACGGCAATCCCTTTATTCTCTAGCATTTGCCGGAACGCCCAGCCCGCAAAGTATGCCGACTCCGCCACCCGCCGCCGGCCACTGCCCACGGGCTTGGAGCTCGCTGGAAGCGAACCAGTGATAACAACTTCCGTTTTCTTGCCATTCGCCCGCGTTACCACCGTCAGTGTCGACTTGCCCTTGGCGATGGTCGCGGCCTGGTTGATCACCACCACCGCCTCGCCGGCGTCGGGCAGCACCGTCACCAGCGGCGGTTGTCCCACTTCGCCAGGCTTTACCACCACTTGCAGCGTACTCGCGTCGATACTCAGCCCGCCCACCGGCGCCCGAAACGCCGCATCCGTGCTCTTTTCGTCAAAGGCCTTGGGCAGCTTGTCGTCAAAAACCGTAGCATCAATCACCAGTTTCTTGACCTTAACTACGCCCGCGGCCTTGACCGCTTCGGCCAGCTTCTGCCACTCCGCGGTATTCATGGTCGGATCGCCCACGCCGATCACCGCGAGCTCGACCTCGCCCCCCTTGCCCGAGGCGCGCACTTCGGTCACCGGCTTGGCATCCAGGTCGGCACTGCGCACAAAGGCCGCGGTTGTAAACAGCTTTGCCACCGAGGCCGGATACACCTGCTTCTGCGGCGCCGCCTCGAACACCGTCTGGCCGCTGGCCATGTCGACGACCAGCGCCACCGCCGTCATCTTACCGGGCGCCGAGCGCCAAATGGCTTGCAAGTCTTCGGCGCGATTGGGAGTTCGATGCTCGGTGACCGGCTGTGGCGCGGCCTCCTCTTGGGCACTTTCGTCGGCCGCAGCAGCATGGGCCGCAGCAGCATGGGCCGCGGGCGGACGCGGGCCCTTGCCCTTGGCCAGCACCGGGTTCGCTAGCAGCAGCGCCGACAGCAGCGCCAGCCATCGCAACTTGTGCAATATCTGCCTGTGGTTAAGCTGTCTCAGCTGGGGGTCGTGGGTGGTGCTCGTCATCCTACGTTCTCGCCGCACCGGGCCGGGCGGCCTCGCCACGCTACCATGATCGCTCGCGCTGGCCAATTCTCGCTGCGCCTGCCCGGGTTGCCGCCCGCCGCAACTTGCGCTATGCAGCAGCCCGGGCCGCATCCACCGCGGCCGCTGCCGCGAGGCCCGCCGATGTGGTTCGAACATCCTCACTTGCGACAACTCATCGAGCTGGCTTTGGCTGAGGATATTGGCACTGGTGACCACGCCACCCACGCCTGCCTAGACCCGCAGCGCGAGGGCACGGCCCACGTGCGCGCCAAGTCCGAGCTGGTGGTCTGCGGCACTGCGCTCTTTACCCAAGTAATGCAGCGGGTTGATCCCCGTCTGCGCGTCGACTGTCACCTTGCCGATGGGCAGCGCGCCGCGGTGGGCCAGCAGGTGCTGAGTGTGCATGGGCCGCTGGCGGCGATCCTGACCGCCGAGCGCACCGCCCTGAACTTTATGCAGCGCATGAGCGGTATTGCGACCCAAACGGCGGCCTTTGTGCAGGCTGTGGCGGGTACCTCGGCGCGAATTGTCGATACGCGCAAGACCCTGCCTGGCTTTCGCAGCTTAGACAAGTATGCGGTGCGCTGCGGTGGCGGTCATAACCATCGCACCGCCTTAGATGCTGGCATTTTGATTAAAGAAAATCATACCCACGCCGCCGGTTCAATTGCCCAGGCGGTGGCGGCGGCGCGGCAGGTGGGGTCGCACTTCTTAAAAGTCGAGGTCGAGGTCGAGACCCTGGCCGACCTAGATGCCGCGCTGGCAGCGGGGGCCGAGATTATCCTGCTCGACAACATGGATATCCCGACCCTGCGCCAGGCCGTGCAGCAGACTGCAGGTCGCGCCATGCTCGAGGCGAGCGGCAACATGAGCCTAGACCGAGTGCGGCAAGTGGCTGAAACGGGTGTGGATTTGATCTCGGTCGGCGCGCTGACCCACTCGGTGGTGGCGGCAGACCTGTCGTTGCGGATTGTGTAGGAGACCGTGCCGTACCGGTTGCTTACTACATCCGCTGCGGATGCCCATACCGCACCGAAAAAAACGGTCGCAGCGCCGGCACGCCCCAGCCCGGCCAAATTCCCACGCTGGTGCCCACACTTGCGTATAGGTCCTCGCCTAGCACCCAGTTCACCGCCAGCGCCGCCTCCATGCGCTCGTCGCGGGCATTGCTAAAGGGCGCGGTCAGCGGCGTCTCGTGGGCCAGCGAGGCATCAATCCAAAACACATCGGGATTCCAAGGCTTGCCCCACCCCTGCCGCGCTATCAACGGGTTCAAGCTGCCCGCCACGCTCCACCGCAGCACCGAGCCGTCGTGGTTGCCAAACAGGGTCGTCTCGCTCTGCAGCCGCAGCCCCACCGCCATCGCCAGCCGCCACGGGCCAAAACTACCCGAAGCCAAAGCACTTGGCGCCAGCGTCACCCCCGGTCGGCCCAGATACGCCGCGGGATCGCCGGTCGGCAGCGTCATCCGCAGCAGCGCCGCAGCGCCCCATGTGCCCAACTTGTCTGGCAAAAACACGTACTTGGCGGCAATGTTCAGGTCGCCAATGCCCATGTCGCTCGCCAGCGCGCCACTGCTCGGCCCGTACAGCGACGGCTGCGTGCCCACCTGGTACACATTGGCCGGCAGCGACAGACCTAGCGTCAAGTGGTCGTAAACCCGCATGGCTACGCCGATATCCGCCTGGGTGCGCGCGTCGACTAGCGGCCGCACCACCTTGGCCTCGCTGCCCACCACCAGCGGCCGCCACGCGTACTGCATCTGCAAGTTACCGGCCAGGCCATAGAGCGCAAGTTCGCGCGCCGACTCCTCATTTAGGATGCCCGTGCCGTCGATACCCGGCCGCCCACCCGTCACATCCGGCGGCGTCAGTGCCCAGCTCGGCAGCGCCACCAGCAGCAGCACCCCCGCCAGCAGCAGCTCCCCCGCCAGCAGCAGCTCCCCCGCCAGCAGCAGCCCGGTCCGCCGTTTGCGCCGCAGGGCGATCACCGCCACCGCCGCGCCCAGCAGCCCCAGCGCCAGTGGCGTTCCCGGTTGCGGACCCGCGCCACAGGCCGACAGCGGCGAGGTACCGCGCACCTCTAGCCCCGACTCCAGCACGTCGCGATCGTCGGCGGCATTGAGCGGATCTGTATGCGTCTCAAGCACTTCGGTGGCATCATCCAGCCCACCGCCGTCCGTATCGGGGTCGCGCTGGTTGGTGTGGAAGACCAGCACCTCGTCGCCATCCAGCAGCCGATCGCCATCCGAGTCGGTATCGCGGTAGTCGGCCTTGCCGTCGCCATCGCTGTCTAGCGGAGTCTGCGCCAAGCCCGGTGTCACGCCACCTTCAAACGAATCCGGCAAGTTATCGTTATCCGAGTCGCTGTCCAGCGCATCGATCACCTTGTCGCCATCGCTATCGGCCGGGTGCAGCGGGTCGCCCACCTCGGTCGCATCCCACAGCCCATCGTGGTCGCTGTCGGCCTGCAGCGGGTTCGTGCCAATCTGCACCTCTACGATATTCGGCAGCGAATCCGCATCGTTATCACCATCATTGGCCACGTCGTCGCTCGCCACGGCCGGGTCCGTCTCGCCGGTATCCACCTTGCCGTCGTGGCTAAAATCCTCCATGCCATCGGTCAGTCCGCCGCGATCGCTATCGGCCACCCGCGCCAGGGTCCGCGTCGCCGGGTCCTTGTCGGCCACAAAGGTCGACGACGTCAGCGCAGTGGCCTTAGCAAACGGCAAAGTTTCAAGTGTTAAGCCCACTTCCGTGCCGTCATACACCCCGTCGTTGTCGCTATCCTCATCCAGCACATCGACCTGGCCGTCGCCGTCGCTATCCAGCGCCCAGTTTGCCTCGGCACCATCGGGCACGCCGTCGTCGTCGCTATCGGCATCGTCGGGCCGCGCGCCAAAGGCGGTCTCTTCGGCATCGCACAGGCCATCGCCGTCGCTGTCGGGTTGCGGCGAGAGCGACTCGGCGTCGTTGGCATCGCTCTCAAGGATATCGACCTGTCCATTATGATTGGCATCTTCGTAGCCGTCGCGCTGTCCATCGCCGTCGGTGTCGGCCGCGAGCGGCAGGGTCTTCGACAGGGGCTGGGCATCCGCGACAAAGCGCCCCGCCGCGACCTTGGTGCCACCTACCGTGCCAATTGCAGCAATTGGTTTCGTTACGCCCAGTTCTGTGCCGTCGGCCACGCCATCGTTGTCGCTATCGGGGTCCATCGCGCCCGGCAAGCCATCGCCATCGGCATCAAACAGCGGGTCGGCCTCGGCGCCGTCGGCCACACCATCGTCGTCGCTGTCCATGTCTTGAGACGAGGTACCCGCCCGAAATTCCTCGTAGTCCGACAGACCATCGCCGTCCGAATCCGCCAAATTCAGCGTCGCACTCGCCGGCGAATTCGGGTCGCCCTCGCCCGCATCCACACGCCCATTGCCATTGACGTCTTCGAGCCCGTCGCGCTGCCCATCGCGGTCGCTATCGGCCCGCAGCGGCGAAGTCCGCGTCAAGGGGTCTAGATCCGCACTGAAATTATGCCGCAATTGCCAAGTTGCCGTGGCCGCCGCTGCAATGCCGCGCTCCAAACCGTCGGGCAGGCCGTCGCTATCGCTGTCCGCGTCGATCACATTGGGCGCACCGTCGCGGTCGGTGTCTAAGCTAAAATTCCACTCGGCGCCGTCGTACCAGCCGTCGTCGTCGCTGTCGGCGTCGTGCGGGTCGCTGCCCAGCACTAGCTCTTCGGGGTCGCGCAACCCGTCGCCGTCGCTGTCGGGGCTCGAGGGCTCGGCGGTTGGCACATTCGGGTCGCTCTCGCCCGCCTCTACCTTGCCGTCGTGGTCATAATCTTCGGCGCCATCGCGCTGGCCATCGTCGTCGCTGTCCGCGCTGTCGGGGTTGGTGGTGGTCGACGGATCGGCATCCGGGCGGAACGCGCGCGCCCCCAAGTCCGTGTCTTGGCCGATTTGAGCAAGAATACGGCCCACTTCAACCGAATCCCAAATTCCGTCGTTGTCGCGATCCGCATCCAGCGGGCCAATCAGGCCGTCGCCATCGCCGTCGACCGCCGGTTCCTCGCCATCGTTCAGGCCGTCGTCGTCGCTGTCGCGATCCTTAGGCTTGGTGCCCAGTTTTACCTCTGTGCCGTCGCTCAGTCCGTCGCCATCCGTGTCGGCAATAGTCCGCAACGTGCCATATTCCTTCTCTAAAATATCGATCAGACCGTCCGAGTCCGAGTCCGCCGAGCGAAAGTCCGCCGTACCATCGCCATCGCTATCTACAGGCGGGGTTTTCCAGTTGCTATCGCCCGCTTCCACGCTGTCGGGCCAGTCATCGCCGTCGCTATCGAGGTCCAGGGCGTCCGGCGTGCCATCGCCATCGGTATCCACCAGCGCGCCGTCGGGGGCTTCGTGGCCATCCGAGATCGTGTCGCCATCGCTATCTGGGCTCTTCGGATCGGTGCCAATCTTGATTTCTAGCGCGTTTTTCAGCCCATCGCCATCCAAGTCGCCGCCGCTATCGTCGCTAGGGTCCAGCGGATTAGTGCCCTCGCTCACCTCTTGGCCGTCGGGCGTACCGCCCTTATCCGTGTCTTTTTGCAGCGGATCCGTCTCGCCCGCATCCACCTTGCCATTCTTATTCTTGTCTTCGCCCGCATCGAACAGCCCGTCGCCATCCGTATCTTTCTGCAGCGGGTCGGTCTTGCTGGTCGGATCGGCATCGCCCGCCTTGCCCGTCTCCAGCCCATCGCCCAACCCATCGCCGTCGGTGTCAAACACGTTCGGGTTGGTCTCGGTGGCATCGACCTTGCCGTTTTTGTTCACATCTTCAGCTGCATCACCCAGGCCGTCGCCATCGCTATCGGCGCTTTTGGGGTTGGTGGTGGTCGCCGAGTCGGCATCGCCCTTCTTGCCCACTTCTAGGCCGTCGGGCAGCCCATCGCCGTCGCTGTCGATGACTAACGGGTTGGTACCATAGAAATTCACTTCCAAACCGTCGCTCACCCCGTCGCCGTCCGAGTCCGCGTTGGTCGGGTCCGTCTCGCCCTTCAGCTTGTCCCAGACGCCGTCGTGATTGGCGTCTTCCGTCCCATCGGGCAAGTTGTCGCCGTCGCTGTCGGCCTTCTTCGGATTGGTCTCGCCGGCATCAAAAATGCCATTCTTATTCTTGTCTTCTTTGCCATCGGCTAGCCCATCGGCGTCGCTGTCGGGGTCGTTGGGGTCGCTGCCTTGCCAGACCGGGCTGGGGCCACCGTACTTAGCGGTCACTTCGGTCTTGTCGAGCAGGCCATCGCCGTCGCTGTCTTTGGCGCGCGGATTGGTGCGATTGGGCACCGGCTTGCCCTCCGCATCCGGCTTAGTCACGTTGTATTCTGCTAAGTTACTCAAGCCGTCGCCGTCGTTGTCCAGTCCACCGTCGCTGGGGTCCAAGGGCTTGAGCGGCGGCCCTTCCCCTGCAGCAACGGCGTATTGCACCTCCCAGCCATCGTCCATGCCGTCGCCGTCGGTGTCGGCTTTGTTGGGATCGGTCTCGCCCAGCTTCGGCTCCCATTTGCCATTGTGATTCGCGTCTTCTTGCCCATCACTCAGCGCGTCGCCATCGCTGTCGCTGGTAAGTGGGTCGGTGGTGCTGGTGGGATCCAGATCGCCCACAAAGGGCGGCAGGGTGCCCGTCGGGTCCTTGAGCGAAATTTGTGGAGTCGTCAGGCCGCCTTCCAAGCCATCGCCCAGGCTATCGCCATCGGTATCGAACAGCACGGGACTAGTGCCGCCGCTTACGGCCCCAGGCGATCCGTCTTTGCTGATGCCCTTTTCCAGCCCGTCCAGCACACCATCGTCGTCGGTATCGGCATCGGTTGGCTTGGTAACCAAGTGGTCATCGAGCGGAAAGACCTCCTGCCCATCCGCAATACCATCGCCATCGCCATCGGCGTCGCCGGGCTTGGTCTTGGTCACATTCAGCTCGTAGCTGGTCGACAGCCCATCGCCATCGGGGTCTTTGCCCGCGTCGTCGCTCGCCAGCTTCGGATTCGAATTTTCTGCAATTTCAACCGGATCAAGCACGCCGCCGCCGTCCGTATCGGCCAGGAGCGGCGATGTCCCGTACTGTTTGACCTCCACACCATCGGCCAGCGAGTCCCAATCCGTGTCGACCAGCAGGGGATCCGTTTTGTAATTGAGTACTTCCTCGCCATCGCTCAGACCATCGCCGTCGGTATCGGCCTGCAGCGGGTCCGTTTTCGTGGTCAAGATTTCTTGACCGTCTTTCAGTCCATCGCCATCCGTGTCGGCCTTGGTCGGATTGGTCTTGTATTTCTTGACTTCTTCGCCATCTTCTAGCGCATCTTCGTCGGTATCTTTGGCAAACCGATTGGTGCCATACACGTTCAGTTCGGTCCAGTCCGGAATGCCATCCCCGTCCGAATCCTTTGTATCATCACTAGGATCAGTGGGGTTGGTGCCATCGATCAGCACCTCGGCGCCGTCGTCCGAGAAGCCGTTGTCCGAGTCGACCTGCAGCGGATTCGTCTTGGTTACCTGCAGTTCCACGTTATCGGGCAGGCCATCGCCGTCGGTATCCACCTTGGTTGGATTGGTCTTGAACTTAACGATCTCGTTGTAATCCGACAAGAAATCGCCGTCAGTATCCACCTTGGTTGGGTTCGTTGCCGGCGCGCCGTTCTTGGGGTTGACCTCGTCGTTGTCGCTCAGGCCGTCGCCGTCCGTGTCCTTGAGTGTGGGGTCGGTACCGGCCGTCGCCTCGGCCAAATTGAGCAGGCCATCGCTGTCGGGGTCACCCGTGCCGTCTTGCGTCAAATTTCCGAAATAGCTGATTTCCCAGGCATCGGCCAGCCCGTCGTTGTCGGCATCCGCCGCGTGGGCCGACCTGGGCAGGACACTGCTCCCGATCAGCATGGCCAACAAGCCCGCAATCCAGCGACTGCGTCCCAGTTTGGGCGCGCCGCCGGGCAGTGCGGGGCAAGAAATATCGGGCTGGCGCGGGGGGCGAGAGACCATGCCGCAAGAATGCTCTCCGCCCCCGCAATCTTCAAGGTGTCGTGCACCTGCAGCACAATTCGCCGCATCGGGTGCGCGCGCCAGACGGGCGTCGGCGTGCACAGAATCGCCCGCCTCAGTTGAAAGTTGTCGCCGCCACCCGCAGACTTGCGCCGCCGCCTGCTGGTGGCCCCAAGGAACGCTCATGG
The DNA here is from genome assembly GCA_903883645.1 of uncultured Myxococcales bacterium. GTDB lineage: Bacteria > Myxococcota_A > UBA9042 > UBA9042 > UBA9042 > SXRM01. Next base: position 16,185 of record CAISBR010000013.1, read on the forward strand.
CCCGCCCCACTGACTCTCGCCCCCGCTCCACTTCTGCACGCCCCGCCGCTGGTCGCCCCGCTGCCGGCCGCCCGGCCCCCAGCCGCCCCGCCGCTGCCCCTGCCCCAGCAGGTGAGCGCAGCCGACCATCGCCACAAAAAGGTAAGCCTCGTCAAGCTTTGCCTGTGCCGCCCGCTCCCGACCGCCTGCCCACTTGGACGGGGGTGACCTCGCTCGTGCTGCGTCCGGGCACCGCGACACCGCCGCTGGCCGGCCATCCGTGGGTATTTTCGGGCGCGCTGGCCCACGTGGTGGCAGGCCCGGGTGCGAGCGATGCTGCCGGCAGCCCGTGCGCGCTTTTTGATCAGCACGCACGCTATCTAGGTGCAGGATACTATAACAAGAATAGCCAGATCGCCGTGCGCATCATCGCCATGGGCAGCGACGGCCTCGAGCCTGCCGAATTTCCGGCGCTGGCTGGGCTGGTGGTGCAGCGGGTGCGCTCCGCGGTGGCCTTGCGGCGCGAATTGGGCCTGCCAGGGGCGGCTACTACCGCGTTTCGCTTGCTAAATAGCGAAGGCGACTGGCTGCCGGGTCTGACCGCGGACCGCTATGCCGACGGCGCGGTGCTGCAAGTCTCGACCGCGGGTGCGTGGAACCTGCGCGAAGTGGTGGTCCGCGAGCTCAAGGCCCTGGGTTGCACCTGGGTGCTGGTGCGCGTGCCGGCCGATATCCATCCTTCCGAAGGGCTTTTGGGCGGTTCGAGCGAAGAACACGGCGAAGTGCCCGAGGCCGTAACCGTGTTGCACAACGGCCTGCAGCTACAGGTCGAGCCGGCCGGTGGTCAAAAGACCGGTATGTATTGCGATCAGCGCGACAATCATGCGCGGGTGGCGCAGCTGGCGGCCGGGCGCTTTGTGGTCGACGCCTTCTGCCATGCCGGCGGCTTTGGTCTGCACGCCTCCCGCGCCGGCGCCAAGCGGGTGCTGTGTGTCGATGCCTCGCAGCGCGCAGTGGATCTAACCCTGCTCCACGCCGAGAAAAATGCTCTGAGGATCGAGGTGCAGTGCAACGATGCCGTGCTGGTGCTGCGCGGTCTGGCCGGGTTGCCCGAGGCCGAGCGCCCCGATCTCGTGATCGTCGATCCGCCCAAGTACGCCACCCGCGCCGCGGCGGTCGAGCAGGCGCTGCGCAAGTACACGGCCCTCAATGCCGTGGCCATGCAAGCAGTTAAGCCGGGCGGTTGGCTCGTGTCGTGCTCGTGCTCAGGTCTGGTCGAGCCCGAGATGTTCTTGCGTTCGCTAGGCCAGGCCGCGCAACAGGCCGGCGTGGCTGTGCAATTGGTCGAATTCCGCGGCGCGGCCGCCGATCATCCGTCGGCGCCCGCCCATGCCGAGGGCCGCTACCTCAAAGTCGCGATCTGCCGGGTCGTGTCGCGGTCCTAGTCCGCCGCAGACAGGGCATCCGATCAAAAAGCGCGTAGTTTCGGGCAGTAGAAAATGCCTGCGTCTTTCTTAGAGCTGGCGGACGATGCGAATCCGCGCGTCGACCGCCAGCACGCCCTGACCGGGTGCCAGCGCCACCAGCGGATTTAGGTCCAGTTCCGCGATCTCAGGAACCTGATCGACCAGCTGCCCCACCTTCAGCAGCACGTCGATCAGGGCCTGGCGATCGGCCGGCGGCGCGCCGCGAAAACCGGCGAGCAGCTTGGCTCCACGAATACTATCCAGCAGTTCACCGGCATCCACATCGTCGAGCGGGGCCAGGCGAAACGCCACATCGCGCCACACTTCGACCGCGATACCCCCCGAGCCAAAGGCCACCAGCGGCCCAAACACCGGGTCGCGGGTCGCGCCGACCAAGCACTCGACCCCCTGCGGTGCCATGGCCTGAATCAGCCAACCCTCTACTTCATCTAGCTTTTTCTGCTCACTTAGCCTGTGGCGCATCTGCTCCATCGCCCGCCGCACCTCGTCGGCATCGCCCAGGCCAATCGCCACACCGCCCACATCGCTTTTATGCGTGATCGTGCTCGATTGGATCTTCAGGGCCACCGGCATGCCCACCGAATGTGCTGCCGCCACCACCGCCTCGACGCGCGCATTGCCCGCCGGCACGGTTCGCTCCGGCAGCACCGCAATCCCAATCGCCATAAGCAGTTGCCGCACCTGGTCCGCGTCGAGCCACTCACTTTGCGCGCTTTGTACCACCGCCCGCACCTGCGCCAACGCCTCGGCCGGCAGCTCGCGGCACTGGCCGGCCGGGCGCTTCAGCCACTGCGCATAGCGGGCCGCATGGGCCAGCGCGATCGCCGCCGACTCCGGAAACGCGTACGACGGAATGTTGCCCGCCCGCAGCGACCGCAGTGCCTCAGGTACGCCGTGCTTGCCCAAAAAGCATGTAACTACAGGCTTATCGGTCCCTGCCGCGCCCTCGCGAATCGCATCGGCCACCGCGGTAGGGTCCGTGACGATCGGCGGCACAAAGATCGCCAGTACAGCATCAATCTCCTTGTCTGCACACAGCAATTGCACCGCTTGCCGATACCCATCGGCCGACGCGGAGGCGATCATGTCTACCGGGTTGCGCACGCTGGCCTCGGGCGGCAAGAACGCGCGCAGCCCGGCCTTGGTCTCTTCAGAAAGTGGAGGAATAGCAAGGCCTTGTGCGACACACGCATCGGTCGCCATGATCCCCGGCCCGCCGGCATTGGTCAAAATCGCCAAACGCCGACCCCGCGGCAGCGGTTGATTAGCTAAAAGCATTGCTAGATCAAACAGTTGCTCGAGGGTGTCGGCGCGCAGCACCCCCGCCTGACCCAGCAGCGCATCGACCGCCACATCCAGGCCCGCCATCGCGCCGGTGTGCGACGACGCCGCTTGCGCCCCCGCCTCGCTGCGCCCGGCCTTGACCATCAAGATCGGCTTACTGCGCGATGTACGCTTAGCAATCTCTTGAAAACGCTTGGGATTACCAAACGACTCCAGGTACAGCAAGATCACCTTGACCGCCGGGTCCTCTCCCCAATACGCCAGCAGATCGTTGCCCGACAGGTCGGCCTTGTTGCCCATACTCACAAATTGATGAACGCCCAGGCCCAGATCGCGGGCATGTTCCAAGATCGCCTGCCCCAGCGCGCCCGACTGCGAGGCGATCGCTACCCCACCCGGCGGCGGCCATGCCGGCGAAAACGTAGCATTCAGGCTTACTTCGGGGTCGCGGTTCTGGATGCCCAGGCAGTTCGGCCCCACCATGCGCATGCCATGTTGCCGCACCAGCGCCACCAATTCGTCTTGCAGTTCCTTGCCTTTACCACCCAGCTCGCCAAAACCGGCGGTGATCACCACCAGGCTTTTCACCCCTTTGCGACCACACGCCTCGACCTCGGCCTTCACCTGCGCGGCCGGCACCGCGATCACCGCCAGATCGATGTCGTCGGGCACCTCTTCGATGCTCGGCCAGGCGCGAACCCCTTGCACTGCCTTGACTTGCGGGTTTACCGGATATACCGCACCAGAAAACGAGTGGCTCAGCAGGTTGTGCAATAGCTCGCCGCCAATGGTGCCCCTCCGCCGCGACGCACCGATCACCGCCACGGTTCGCGGCGACAGCATCGCGCGCAACTCGTCGCGCAACTGGCCAGCCGTGCTCACAAATTCCCCGTGCTGATCCATAGTTGCTCCCGTCTGTTGCTCGCTCATCGTGTGCCCTTGGTGCCGCCGCAGTTGCCGCGGGGCGACAAAGTAGCCGCTCTTCGCGGCCGGAGCGAGTTCGCGGCGGCAAGTCGCGGTCATGTCGGCGTCATAGGGCGGCGCGCGATCGCCGTGGTGCAGCGGCTGGGGTGTGCGCGCCCCATAGCAGTGCGTCGGGTTGCGGCTGCAGTTTGACGAGTAGCTTGCGACCGGCTACCTCTAAGGGGTGCCGCCGCTGCGGCTGACCAGGATGCCATGCCCGCCGCCGAACAACGCCCCACCCAGCAGGCCCAACAGTCGCCGCAATCGCGGGTGCCGCAGCAACCAGTGGGTCGCGGTGCCGCGCCTGCCGCTGCTCAGGCTGGCCAGGCTCCGGCGCCCGCGCACTTGCCGAGCATGGTTCGCCGCGGCAGCGAAGGCCCAGAAGTGCGGATGCTGCAACTGCTTCTCGAAAAGGTGGGCCTGGCGCCCGGCCCCATCGACGGTGTTTTTGGCCCGGCGACCCACGGCGCGGTGGTGCAGTTCCAGGTGCGGCGCGGGCTTTCGGTCGATGGTATTGCGGGCCCCAATACCTGGACGGCGCTGCGCGATAAGACCGGCTCGGACCTCGATCCCGCTCAGTACGCGAATCAGACAGGCAACCAGAGTGCGGCGGCACCTGCGCCGGGTGCCGGCGAGCAAAAGCCGCGTGGTCCCGCTGCCAATCCGCGCGATGCAGCGGCGCTTCGCCAAGAAATTCTCAAGGTTGCGGGCTCACAGGTCGGCACGCTCGAGAGTGGGACCAATCAGGGCGGCGCGAGCAAATACCAAGCCGCGTTTGGCCGCGGCCCCGAGCCGTGGTGCGCCGACTTTGTGTCGTGGGTGTTCTCGCAGGCCGGCCAAGAGACCAACTCGCCGTATTGCCCCACGTTTGTGCAGCAGCTCAAGCGCCAGGGCCGCTGGAAGGGCCACCAAAACCCCGAGGCGGGCGACATGGTGTTTTTTGACTGGGACGGCGATCAAAGTCCGGATCACGTGGGTATCGTCAAGTCGGTCAACGGCGACGGCACCATCACCACGATCGAAGGCAACACGCACAATCCCAACAACGACAAGCAAGAGGGCGTGTTCGAGCGCAGCCGCGATTACGACGCGCGCGGTCACCGCGACCTCGTTTTCGGATTCGGCTCGGTAGCGTAGACTCTCCGCTCGGCGCGCAGGCCTGGTCGCGTTGTTCGGAATGTAATGAATAAAATCGCGTATTTAATATCTGTTATGGCCTTGCTGCTGGCCAGCTGTGCCAGCGAGCCCACCACCGACCCCAACATCGCCGCGTGCCAAGGCTGGGCCAGCGCCGTCTGCACTGCCCAAGAAAAATGCGCACCTTTCGCGCTCAGCAGCACCTGGGGCGACGCCAGTACCTGCGAAGCGCGCCGATCGGCGATTTGCTTGGCTACACTGCGGGTCGCGGGCACTGCGGCCAATGCCAGCACGGTTTCAGCCTGTGCCAGCGCCATAAAGGCCGCCAGCTGCGAAATTAACAGTATTATCGAAACGTTGCCGGCATGTTTGCCCGTCGCCGGCAGCCTAGCCGCGGGCGCTGCGTGCGCCGTCGATAGCCAATGCATCAGCACCTACTGCCGCATAACAGCTGGCGTTCCTGGCACGGCGTGTGGCACCTGCGCCGCTCGCGCCCCCGAAGGCCAGCTCTGCTATGCCGATAGCGACTGCCAGGGCGACCTCAAGTGCTACGCCACCCAGAGCGTCAAGCACTGCATGGCCCGCGCCCAAATCGGCGAAAAGTGCGACGACACCCACATTTGCATCGCACCCGCCACCTGCCAGGGCACCACCTGCGCCGCGCCGGCCGCCCTCGGTGCCAAGTGCGATGTGGGCACCAAGAACTGCGACGCCGGCCAAGGCGCCTACTGCCACGATCAAAAGGCCTTGTGCACCGCCTTTAAGACCGCCAAAGAGGGCGCGGCCTGCAACCTCATCAACGGCGAATTCGTCAAGTGCAGCTACGGCCTGACATGCGGCGATTTGAAAGATGGCATCGGCACTTGCAAGCTGATTCCCGACCAGGGCGAGGCCTGCAGCAGTGGCGACAATCCGCCGTGCCGCGCCGGTCTGATCTGTGACGCCGGCCTGTGCGGTGTCGCCAAGTTCAGCTCGTGCAAATAGTCTATTCTTTCTAAGAGGTCTATCATGTCCGTAGTCAACTGGAGCCGCCAGGGCGCGGTGGCGGTGGTGTCGTTCGATAACGGCGAGAATCGTCACAACCCAGCGTTTGTCAACGATTTCTTGGACACCATGGCCTCGGTCGAAGCCGATGTCGAAGTCCAGGCCGTCGTGCTCACCTCGAGCGATCTCAAGAACTGGTCGCTGGGCATCGACCTCGCCTGGATCAGCACGGCCAGCGCCGACCGCAGCCGTCACGACGAAGTCCGCAGTTTCCTCAAAGGTTTAAACGACGTATACGCCCGCGTCCTCACCTTTCCCACGCCCGTCATCGCCGCGATCGGTGGCCATGCCTTTGGCGGCGGCGCGATCCTGGCCTGTGCCTGCGACTACCGCTTGATGCGCAGCGATCGCGGCTTCTTCTGCTTCCCCGAGGTCGACGTCAACATCCCGTTCTTGCCGGGGATGTTGGCCATTGTGCAGCGCGCGGTGCCCGCGTGGGTGCTCGACGACATCTACCTGAGCGGCCGGCGGCTTGGCGGCGCGGAAGTGGTCGAAAAGCACATTGGGTCAATGGCTTACGAGGGTGTCGAGGCGCTGCAGACCGGCGCGCTCGCCCTGGCGGGTTCGTTCAACAAGGGCAGGGCAGTGTTCGGCGAGATCAAGCGCCGCAAGCACTCGCATATCCTCAAGATTCTGCGCGAAGACGACGCGCCGTACATCGAGCGTCTGGCGCTGGTGGCCAAGTAGCCCCCTTGGCGTGGTCGGTTTGTGCACGATCTGGGGCGCGGGGGCCCCAGCGGCTTGACTCCGAGCGGCGGCACCCCTACGCTAGATGGGTTCAAGGCAGGTCGCCGGGCGCGTCCTGTCTAGCAGTGCGAAGCGCAGACGGTTGTTCCGATTCCGCGCGCGACGCTGCAACTGAATGATTCGACGACTTGGCGAGGCCATACTGGCGGCGCTGGATCGGCGAACCGGTCGACAACCCAAGCGCAACCGGCGCGCACGCAGCCGGGATGCAGCTTGCAGAAGCGCGGGGATTGCCGCGCGGAAACTCGCAGCCAATATGGTCTTTGGGCAAGTCACCCCTGCTATGCAGTCCGGCATGATGCCGACGCAAGCACGGGTTACGTCGATTCGCGCAAGCGCCACGCCCCCCGGGGAGCGGGTGTGCGCCGCGGAATCGACTGCCGCTGGCCCGGCCACTAGCTGTGAAACTCCGCGTCCTTCGCGCCACTGGGAACCTCCGTACCCCGCGTATTTCCTCTTGAACCTAGTCCTCTGGTTGAGCAGCCTTGGCTTGCTCGGCGACTTGGACTGGGTCGACGCTGATCACCTGATCGTGCGCCGTTCTAGGAGATTTGCGAAGGCGGAGCGCCGATTGCGACCCCCAACGATAGGCTTGCGCAACCGCGCTGCCCGCCAGGTCACAGGGGTGACAGGCGGCAGTACGGACCTCTGTGTGGGCCACTTACTGCGGAAGCGTGCGCCGCGGTGTCGGAGTACCCGATGTCCAAGCGTATGCTTATCAGCGTCGACCGCGACGAGTCGCGCGCCGCAGTAATCGAAGACGGCCAGCTCGTTCACCTAGAAATCGAACCGGTCGCTCGCAACACCTGTAAAGGCAACATCTATCGCGCGCAAGTGGCTCGCGTTGAACCGTCGCTACAGTCGGCCTTTGTCGACTTTGGCAACGAGAAACAGGGCTTTATGCCCGTGGGCGAGATCCACCCCAAGCTGCGCGCCAAGAACGACGACAAGAAGGCGCCGATTCAAGAGCTGATCAAGGCCCGTCAAGAGGTCTTGGTGCAGGTGGTGCGCGACGAGATCGGCCAAAAAGGCGCGACGCTGTCGACGTTTATCTCGCTGCCGGGCCGCTACCTGGTGCTGATTCCCGAAAGTGACAAAGAGAAGGCCGGCGTCTCGCGCAAGCTCAGCGACGAAGCGCGCGACCGTATCAAGAAACTTACCGAAACGATGAAGGTTCCTGAAGGTTTTGGCCTGATCGTCCGCACCGCCGGCGAGACGGCGACCGAGACCGAGCTGGCCAAGGACCTGCTGTACCTGACCCGGCAGTGGGAGTCGATCACCAAGAAATACGACGAGTCGAAGGGGCCGACCCTGCTGTACGCCGAGCGCAGCCTGGCTGTGCGGTTTGTGCGCGACTACTTTACCAAAGATATCGATGAGTTGGTGATCGACGACGACGAGACCCTGCACGAGGTGCAAGAGTTCTTGTCGGTGCTGATGCCGCGCAGCTTGGCCCATGTGCAGCGCTATGCCGGCGATATGCCTCTGTTTGCCCGCTACGGCATCGAAGGCAAGGTCGAGGATGTGTTCGCCCGCCAGGTCTACCTGCCGTCGGGTGGCTCAATCGTGATTGACCAGACCGAAGCGCTGGTGTCGATCGACGTCAACTCGGGTCGGGTTAAAGAAAAAGACATCGAAGAGACTGCGCGCGCCACCAACATCGAGGCCGCCGAAGAGATCGCCCGCCAGCTGATGCTGCGCGACATGGGCGGTCTGGTCGTCATCGACTTTATCGACATGCGCGAAAAGAAGTACGTGCGCGAGGTCGAGCAGGCGCTCAAAGACGCGTTTAAGAACGACAAAGCCCGCACCAAGCTGGGCCACATCAGCGAATTCGGTCTGCTCGAGATGAGCCGCCAACGCATCAAATCCAGCGTGAATAAGGGTACTTTTGACGCCTGTGTCCACTGCTCGGGTACGGGGCGTATGCGCTCGTTCGAGTCGGTGGCGATGAGCGTGTTGCGCCGCATCTACGAGCTGGTGTCGCAAAAGCGGGTCAAGTACATCATCGCGACGGTGCCGGCGGCGAGCGCACGCTACCTCCTCAATGCCCGCCGCGCTGAGCTGGCCGGCGTCGAGAAGCAGTACCACCTGACCATCGAAGTGATTCCGGTGCAAGACATGTCGTCGACGCAGGTCATCATCGAGCACTTGGAAGAAGTTCCGCTCGAAAATGGCGCTGAGCGGGCCGACCGCCAAAAGCTGCTGCGGGTGACGCAAGAGATGGACCTGGTGCGCAATCACCTGATCCACCGCGAAGAGACCAAGATGGCCATTGAGGCTGCGGTGGCCAAGCGCGGCGCCAAGGTCGATTACGCAGAGATCTATAAGGAAGTTCGGGCGATGGCGCCCATTGAGCACGAGGCTCCGCCGCGCAATGCCCGCCGGCCGGCCGCGGGTGATGCGACCGGGCACGACTCGTTCGCCAGTCAGATCGTGGATGTCGAGATCGAGGATGTGCCGCCGCCGCGTGGCTTCGTGCCCTGGATCAAGTCGCTGTTCGGCATGGGCGCCGCGCCGGCACACTATGTTGCGGACACGGTAGCGGCGCCTGCTCCGGCGCTGGCCGCTCCTAAGCCCGCAATGGCGGCACCTGGTGCCGAAGCTGCGCCGGGTGAAGCGCAGGCCGACGGACGCGAGCGCGGTGGCAGGCCCGACCGCGAGCGCCGCGAACGCCGCGAACGTCGCGATGGTCGTGAGCCGCGCGAACCCCGCGAACCCCGCGAAGGCAGGACTGAAGCGCGTACAGGTGACCGCCCGGAGCGGGCCGAGCGACCGGAGCGTGGCGAGCGCTTGGACCGCGGCGAGCGTACCGAGCGTGGAGAGCGCCCAGAGCGTGGCGAACGTGCCGAGCGCGGCGAGCGTACCGAGCGCACAGCTGAGGCTAGCGAAAAGACCGAGATCAAAGCGGATGCCGCTCGTCCAGAGGCTCTGCGGGCCGAGGTGCGGCCTGCCATCGAGGCATCCGAAGCGGCACCCGCCAAGACCGAAGGGGCCGCTGCGGGCGAAGAGGCTGCGGGTGATGCCGCCGGAAGTGACGGTCGTCGTCGTCGTCGTCGTCGCCGTCGCGGCGGTGGTGGCGATCGCGGCGAGTCGAACTTGGCGAACGAGGGTGCTGAGGGCGAGGACGACGACGCTCAGGGCGCCGAAGCCCAAGACTCCGGTGATGGCCGCGAGTCCGCGGTCGCGGTCCCTGCTTCTACCGCAGCGAATGCCGCTGAAGTGCATGTAGTTGCTGCTGAATCTGCGCAACAGTCGACCGTCGCAGACACCGCTGCCGCCGATGTAGCTCTTCTCGCTGCCGAGGCGGAAGTCGAAGTGGCCGCCGCGGACGACGCTGTGGATGCCCGCTCGATGATGCAGGCCGAAATTGCCAAGATTCTTGGTGAGCAGACCCTTGTAGCCCCGGTCGAAAGCGCAGACACGGCGCCGGCGGCCACGGTGGTGAGCGAGCTGCCCAAGCCGAGTGCGACCAAGCGCTTTGTCATCGACCTGCGCACCCCCAAGTAGTTTGGGCCCAAGTAGTTTGGGCCCAAGTAGCTCGGGCCCAAGTAGCTCGGGCTCGCTTGGCCGAAGCCGAATTCGCTTGGGGCGACGGACCACCTGCACCAGGCCGCGCTGCGCGGTACGGAGGCCATCCTGAGCGCTCCCCTTGACCCCACGCTGCCACCCCAGGGGCCGCAACAGCCCCTGGTGGTGGTCGTCGACGACGATGCCGCGAATGCTTCGAGTCTGCAAAAAATCTTGCAGCGCGAGGGGTTGCAGTGCGAAGTCGCGGCCGATGGCCGGCAGGCGCTGACCCTGCTGCGCAAGGCGCGGGTGGCGGTGGTCCTGACCGACCTGATGATGCCCGGCGTGGACGGCATTGAGCTGCTACAGGCGACCCAGACCTCGAGTCCGGCTACGGCAGTGATCGTGATGACCGCCTACGGCACCGTCGAGACTGCGGTGCAGGCGATGAAGCAGGGCGCCTACGACTTCTTGACTAAGCCGCTGCGGCGCGCCGAGGTGGTGCGCGCGGTGACGCGGGCGCTCGAGCGTTCGGCATTGCGCCGCGAGAACGAGGAGTTGCGCGAAGAACTGGCCCGCGCCGGTCGCAGTCGCGATCTGATCGGCACCAGCCCTTCGGTGCGGCGGGCGGTCGACCTGGTGCAGCAAGTGGCGCCGGCTCGTACTACCGTGCTTTTGCAGGGGGAATCAGGTACCGGCAAAGAGGTCTTTGCCCGCGCGATCCATCGGCTGAGCGGTCGCAAAGGGCCGTTTGTGGCGGTCAATTGCGCTGCGATCCCTGAGAGTTTGATGGAGAGTGAACTGTTCGGCCACGAAAAAGGCGCCTTTACGGGCGCGGTGGCGACCAAGCCAGGGCAGTTCCAGCTGGCCGAGCACGGTACGCTGCTGCTCGACGAAATAGCTGATATGCCTCTGAATCTGCAGGCTAAGTTGCTGCGGGTGCTGCAAGAGGGCGAGGTGCAGCGGGTCGGCGGTGCACTGCCGCAACGGGTAGACGTGCGGTTGCTGGCGGCTACCAACCGCGATCTCGAGGCCGAGGTCGAGGCGGGCCGGTTTCGCGCCGATCTATACTATCGTTTGGCGGTGATCTGCATCGAGCTGCCGCCCCTGCGCCAACGCGCCGACGACGTAACGAGCCTGGCGCAGTATTTCTTGCGGCGCTTTGCGTTGCAGAACGGCAAGCCTACGCTGGCTCTGTCGCACGAGGCGATGGCGGCGCTGCAGTCGTACGCTTGGCCGGGCAACGTGCGCGAGCTCGAAAATGCCATGGAGCGCGCGGTGGTGCTCGCCCGCGGCGAAACGATTATGCCCAGCGACCTGCCCGAGCGCGTGGCCCGCAGCGAGGGTGGGCGCAGTGAGATCAGCTTTGCTGCCGGCACGCCACTCGAAGAGATTGAGCGCATGGCGATTGCTGAGACGCTGCGCCTGACGAGTGGCGACAAGCGGCGCGCGGCGGCTCTGCTGGGCATTGCGGTGCGCACCCTGTATCGGCGCATCGGCGAACAAGACGAAAAACGTTAGGTTAGGAGAATCGACATGCGCAGTGCCATTCGCTCGCGCCCGCCTTTGCCCAGCACACCGATGCCGGTCCGCGACGAGCTGGGGCGCGACATGCTGGGTTACATAACCGGCAATGTGCCTCAAGTTTATGTGCCTCAAGTTTGCGATATTGCGACACTTATTGGTTGCGTAGCGGGCGCCGAGCTGGCTGGGATGCTGGCCGCCGCCTGGGAGCATGGACTGACAGGTCCGCAGCTCGCCGATGCACTGCTGCGGGTTGTCGCGCAACACCCTGCCATGCTTGGGGATCCCGTGCTATGGGCCGTGGCGGACTGTGCGCGGCTTGCCGCTGACCTGGGGGGCGAGCGCGCGGCGGGTCCGTGGCTGGTGGCGGCGCAGCTGGTTGCCGAACGGCACGCAACTTGGGGCGCTTCTAATGGAATTGACCTGCCCGCTACCGCGGAGCCGCTGCGCGATCTATTGGCCCAAGCCTGCCGCCAGCCGGGTGACCTGGGCGTGGCGGCGATCGCGGCAGCCAAATTCGCCGACCTGGCGACTGAAGTGGGTGAGGCGAGCGCGACTCTGCACCTACCCTTGCTTGCGGCCGGCCTGCGCGCGCTGGCGCCGGTGCGGGCCGAGTATGCGCAGATTCTAAGCAAGATTGAGCCACTGCGTCCGCGCCTAGCCGAGATCGCCGAGCTGCGCGACCCGGCCAAGGCCCGCGCCTTTGTCGAGCCGAAATTTCGCCCGCACCTTGTCGATGGCAGTGTCGATCAGGCGATCAAGGCCTGCCTGCGCGCCGCTGAAGTGGGTATTCCGCATGAGCTTTTGGCGCAGGGACTGTGCCTGGGTGCCGCAGAGCGCCTGCTGCGTTGCGATCGCAAGTGGGACAGCGATGCCACGGTCGACGAGTCGAGCACCACGATCGCCCAGCTGGTGGTGTTGGCGTCGGCCGTGCGGCAGCTGCAGCCTGTCGCGCCGCCGGCGGCTTGGCTCGAATTGCTCCTCTTTACGGCCGGCTTGATTGCGGCCACGGCGCCGCTCGACCGGCCTAAGGGGGTGGGCAGCGACCTGCCCGACGCCGCGCAAGTGCAGCAGACCTGGGACCACGGGCCAGAGATTGCCAAGATTGTCAGCCACTTGCATGCAGGTCGTGGCGAGGCGGCCATCGCCCACCTGCGCGCCTACTTCTTGCTGGTGTTGCCCGAGCAGCCCCTTTGCAGCCAGCTGCGCGAAGCGGCCCTAAGCGACCACGGCCAGCCGGCGCTCGAGGCCGCGCGATCGATCGCAGTGATGGCGGCTGCAGTTGATGATTTTCAGGCTCTGTCTGGCAATCCGCACCGCGAGCGCGTGCTAGCTGCGGCGCTGCGCTATCTGGCCGAGCCCGAGGCCCCGCGCAGCCGTCTAGCGGTGATCGAGACCGCGCTACAGCGCCGCTCGTTGGGTTGGTCGTCTCAGAGTCTGTTGCGTATTTAGCCGCACCATCGGCTCGTGCAGCGTGGCGTAGCGGTGACCAACACACGTCGCCGGCCAAAAAGTAGCGTTGCCAGTCCGTAAAATTATGCCTATACTCCCGCGCCCTCCAAGCCCGCCCCCGCATCTGCGCTACGGCGGTCCGAGGTGTGCGGGCAGGTGTCCGCTCCCAATACTCCTTCGCGAGGCCAGCAATGTTCCAGAATCGTTTCATCGCGGCGGCGGCGTCCGTGGCCCTGTGTGGGGCCCTTGTGGTCCCCGCCGGCTGCAAAAAGAAAGAAGAGACCAAGCCCGTCGCGGCGGCCGCCGAGCCTGCCAAGAAAGACGAGCCGGTCAAGCTCGACGACAAGGCTGCGCCTGCCGCGGTAGTGGCGCCTGCTCAGCCCGATGTGGAGCTGCAGGGTGCCGAAGCCGTGGTCGGCTGGCTCTCGTTCAAGAGTTATAATGGCATGTTCGACGCCATCGAAGGCGTGGGCGGCCGGCTCGGCTTGCTGCCCCCCGGCGGCGGTCTGCGCACCCAGGTCACGGCTCAGCTGACTGCGTTCATGGCCACGGCCGGCGTCAAAGACATCGCCTGGTTCGACATGAGCAAGCCGCTGCACATCGGCTTCCACGATCAGCACGCCGCGGCCGCCCCCGGTACGCCGCCCAACCCAATGGAAGTCGCCTCGGGCGTGTTCTTGCTGCTCCCCGTGACCAGCAAAGATGCCGCTTTGACCGCGCTGAAGACCGCAGGCGCCAAAGTCGCCGCCGAAGCCGAAGGCCACGAGGCCATGCTGACCACGCCCAAGGGCGAGAAGGTCTACTTCGACTTCATCAAGGACTACACGGTTATCACGGTCATGGACAAGGACCGTTACGCCAAGATCAGCACCTTCGCTGGCAATCTGGCCAAGGTCGACGTCCCCGCGGTCGCGTACATGGGCATCGCGATCGACGAGCTGGTCAAGTCGCGCAGGGCCGAAGTCGACGCCTTCTTGGGCATGATCGAGGCCAAGTCGAAAGACAGCGCCGGCGGCAATGCACAGCTCAACGCGCAGGCGATGGGCATGTACATGAAGATGATGCGCACTTGGCTGACCGATGCCACCCGCTTTGAGTTGCTGATCGGCGCCGATCCGGCCAACCTGCGCGTAGAGGCTCGCCTGCAGGCCCGCGATGGCAGCAAGCTGGTCAAGCAACTGCTCGCCGGAAAGGGTCGTACCACCGCGGCGGTCACCAACCTGCTGCCCGCCAACTCGTACCTGTCGTTCGCCGCTTCGGCTGACCCGGCCACGAGCCTCGAGCAGATGGACGAGTCGCTGCTCCTGCTCAAAGAAGCTTTCAAGATGGACCAGCCCACCTACGATGCCACGTCGAAGGACATGAAGGAACTCGCTAAGCTGCAAGACGGCAACAGCGCTGTGGGTCTGTACCCCGACGGCCCGGCCGCTCTGGGTATGCTCGCCGCGATCGGCAGCACCGACGGCGCCTCGGCCATGAAGGTCGGCAAGCGCGTCGTCATCGGCATCCTGGGTCATGTGATGAAGCTGGCTAAAGACGAGCAGGTCGCCAAGGGCAACAAGCCGAGCGAAGACGATGCCAAGCTCATGGCCGTGTTCGAGCAGGCGCTGAAAGAGGGCAAGCTTGAGCCCGTGCTCACCGCGATTGGCCCCAAGGCGGCGGAAGCCGGCCTCAAGCTGACGACCAACAGCACCACTGAGGGCGACCTGGCCTGCGACGTGCTCGATGCCACCATCGACTACGCCAAGATGCCGCCAGACTCGGCGCAAGTGAAGACCCTGATGGGCGACAAGCTGGCCATGGCGATCTGCGCCGGCAAGAGCAAGTTGAGCTTCGCTTTCGGCCCCAGCGCGCTCGAGAAGGCCAAGGCGGCGGCTTCGGCCAAGGCCGGCGGTCTGAGCGACGCCCCCGCGTACAAGGCGGCGGTCGGCGGCAAAGACGGCGCCACCGTGGTCTACCTGAATCCCGGCGCGGCTTTGGCGGCGTTCAAGGCGATTGTGCCCCCCACCATCAACATTCCCGGCGACAAGGCCGTGTTGTTCGCGTGCACCAACCGCACCAAGTCGTTCGCCTGCGGCTTCGACGTGCCGGTGGACCTGGTCAAGTCGGCGATGGAAATCTCGCGCGGTGGCGCGGCTCCGGCTCCCGGCGGTATGGTGGCTCCGGCGCCCGTAGCTCCGGCTCCGGCCCCGACCAAGTAAGCGTCCGTACATCGGATTGTCGGCGGCGCAGTGCGGTGGGGAGTTTTCTCCACTGCGCTGCGCCGTCGGCTTTTTTCTGCTAGGCTAGCCGTGCGAGCGCAACCTCGCTGACCGCGGTACTGTGATGAAGATGCGCCTGATGCCTACGGTTTTGACCCTGCTGCTGGTGGTGCCCGTTGTGGTCGTGCAAGGGTGCAGCGAGGCTGCGACCACCGCGGCTCCTGCTGCCACCGGCGACGCAGGCGACGCGAACCAAGCAGACGTGGCTGCCCTTGAAGTTGCGGTCGATGCGGCCGACGATGCTTCGTCCGCCGTCGTTGCCGATGCCGATAACGTGGCCGATGCCGATGCAGCTGCGCTCGCCGATAGTGCGGACGTTGTGCAATCGATTGATAGTGCAGTAGATACTGCCGATGCTGCCGTAGATGCGGCCGCCGATGTGAGTGCGATCTCGTGCGTACCCGGCGCCAAAGGCTGCGAGGGTCCCAAGCTCAAGACCTGCCTCACCAAAGGCAACGGCTACTCGATCAGCAACTGCTTCCCCGGCACCACCTGCCTGGGGGGCCAGTGCAAGCCCGTGGCGGCCAACCTCATCATCGCGTTCGACACTTCGGGCTCGATGTCCGACGACGTCAAGATTGGCGGCGGCGCCAAGTGCGGCGGCAACTACGACGTGTGGCCCGACTGCGAATACGTCGACCCCAAATTCGCCGGCGGCTGCACGCGCATGGGCGTGTCGAAGTTCGTGTTCAAACAAGCCCTCGCCAAGATTGACGAAACCGCCGTGCACATGGCGATGTTTCGCTTTCCGCAAACCAGCAGCGCCACGTCGTACCCCACGTGCAGCTCGGGCCACTACAGCGGCAACGAGCAAATCAGCGGCGACAAGGGCGACCAGGCCATCGGCGACAGCTCGCCCCTGTGGTACTGGTCGGGCTTGGCGCAAATCCAGTGTGTGCCGTTCCCCACCGCCAACGTCACCAGCGTCAAAGACGCGATGCTGCTGTGGATGGACGGCAAAGAGAGCACCGTCACGCCGGCCAACCCCGAGCTGCGCCCCGACGGCTCGACCCCGCTGGGCAAGACCTTATTCTACCTGGGCGAATACATTCGCAATCGCGTCGTCATCGACGGCAAGCCCTGCACCAGCGACGACAGCTGCCAGAACATCAACTATGTGTGCCAACAGGGCAAGTGCGCCGACCTGAACCGCTCGTGCCGCGAGACAGTGGTCGTCATCTTTACCGACGGCGGCGAAGACAACAGCAACTCCTATTTTGGGCCCTGGGTGCAGGCCAAGCGCCTGTCGAGCGGTCTGTTCTGCGCCAGCGACGGCGACTGCGTGGGCGGCACCACCTGCCAAAACGTCAAGAATTGCCAGAACGACAAGGGCGTGTACATCAACTGCCTGCAAGACTCGGACTGCGCCAAGGGCAACAAGTGCGCCGCCAACACGCTCTGCCTGCCACCATCGACGATTACCGGCTACTTCTGCAGCAAGGGCCTAGCGCCGTGCCTACCCGACGCCGTGATGGGCCAAACCGCGTACTGCGACGGCCTTTGCGTACCCGATCCCCGCCCTGGCCTGACCGTCAAGGCCGCCAGCATGGCCAACAACGTGCTGCGCTCGCCCGACGGCAAGCCCTTCTCGGTCAAGGTGATTGTGGTCGACATCTCGGGCTCGACCGCGGCGTCCGACATCAGCGGCTCGGCCAGCCTTGCGATCGCAGGTGGCGGCAAGCTGCTGGGCGCCGACGCGAGCGACCCATCGGCGCTGCTGCAGAGCCTAGACGCGGCCTTCGACATCAAGACCAAGAAGGTGTGTGGGCAGTAGGCGGGCGCAGAAACGCGCAGCCATTTTCTACTTACTGAAATTATTAGGGACTGTCTTCGGCCCGGCCGACGGCTAGCGCTGCTCCAGCTTCGCCAGCAGCAGCCCGTGCAGCCCTTGAAAGTCGCGCCCGCTCATCGCCAGCACCACATCGCCCTCGCGCAGCTCGCTGGCCAACATGTCGACAATATCGGCCACCTGCGGGATGAAGCGCGCCGGCACACCCTTGTCGCTGATGCGGCGGCACACGAGGCCCGCGTCCATAATCTCGTCGGCGCGCAGCTTGTCGCTCTCTTTGTGCAGCGGCGAGCAGAGCACCACCTGATCGGCGCCCGTAAACGCATCGGGGTACACATCTTCGAAGACCTTGCGCCGCGACGTGTTCGACTCCGCCTCAAAAACCGCCCACAGCCGCTTGCCCGGGTACATGCCGTGGATGGCCGCCACGGTCTCTTTGACCGCCGTGGGGTGGTGGGCGTAGTCGTCGATGACCGTGACACCCGCCACCACGCCGCGCACCTCTTGGCGCTTCTTGATGCCCAAGAACGACGCGATCCCCGCCTGTAGCTGCGGCACACTCGCGCCCAGGTCGAGCGCCAGGCACAGCGCCGCCGTCGCATTGAGCACGTTGTGCTTGCCGGCCATGGGCGACTCGAAATGGCCGATGAGCTGACCCGGGCCAAATTGCGGCAGCGGATCGCGGCCATGCAAGGGCACCGCCAAGCCGCGGTACAGCTCAAACTGGGCGCCGCGCGCTCCCACGCCCAGCAGCTTGATCTCGACGTCGAGCGGCAGCCCCTCGTCGGCACAAGGCACTGCGACATGTTGAAAACCGTAGCGAATCACCCGGCCGTGGCAGCGATCGAGCACCGCCGTCACGTTCTCGTCTTCGCCCCACGCCACCAGCAGGCCACCCTGCGGAAACAGCGAGGCATACAGGGCAAACGCGCGCTGGACCGCGGCAAAGTCGGGGTAGATGTCGGCGTGGTCAAACTCGACGGAGGTCAGCACGCCGTGGTGCGGCCGATAGTGCATAAATTTTGGACGCTTATCGTAGTAGGCGGTGTCGTACTCGTCGCCTTCGATCACAAAAGGCTTGCCCTCGCCCAGGCGAAACGACGTACCCAGGTTCTTGGGCACGCCGCCCACCAGCAAACCGGGCGAAAGACCTGCACTTTCGAGCAGCCACGCCGTGAGGCTGGTGGTGGTCGTCTTGCCGTGCGTACCCGCAATTACTGTCGGAATACGCCCAGGTAGAATCCACTCGCCCAGCGCCTCGGGGAACGAGCAGTAGGGCAGGCCGCGCTCGCGCAGCGCCACCGCTTCGGGATTGTCGCGGCGGGTCACATTGCCCACCACCACCAAGTCTGGATTCCAGCTTAAGTTTTCGGCGGCGTAGCCCTCGACAAAGGGGATGTTCCAGCGCAGCAAGTTGGCGCGCATCGGGTCGAATACGCCGGCGTCCGAGCCGCGCACCTCAAGGCCCTTGGCCTGCAACATACCGGCGAAATTGCCCATGGCGGAGCCGCCAATACCGATAAGATGGACCTTTTTGACGCGGCTGTAGTCGACGGTGGGGCGCGGCTCGGGCACGCGCTCGGCGGGGCCAGGAATGAAAGGCATCGGGGCGTCCTGCGGGCTGAACGTGGGTCAGCAGCGGCAGCGTAGCCCGATCGCAGCGATCGGCAAGAATTTGTGAGAAGGTCTAGACTAGTTGAAAAGGCTGCGGATTTCGGATGTGCCGCCGCTGTCCTTAAAGTACAGGATCAGCTGCTTGCCGTCGGCTAGCACGAGCAGCTTGGCGGCCATGCTCGCCGTGGTGGTGGCGCCGGCGCCGAATATCGTCTCGGCATTGCTCAGCGGTGTGCCCGTGGCGGTAAAGTTGAGCAGCGAGCCAAAGCCCGGCACGTTCCACACCAGCACGGCACCGCCGGCGCGCGCCCGCAAGTACGGCTGGCCCTGGTTGCCGTCTTTGGTCACGTTGGCGAGCAGCGGCTGGTTGTTGCTGACTAGCTTGAACGTGGCGTCTAAGTAGCGGATGCCTATGCCGAAGCCCGACGTCCCCTCGAACCCTTCGCCCTGCCAGGCGAAAAGCCAACTGGTGCCGGTAAAGGCGACGGTGGCGTTCAGCTGGGCCTGGGTGGCGCTGCCCACGTTGCTGCCGGTGCTGATATTGACCGTGTTGCCGCTGACCTTGTTGTTGGCGGCGAGCAGGCGGCAGCGGACCTTGGTCTTGCCGTTCAGCGGGTGGTGGGTCCAGACCACCCCGCACTCGCCGGTGGCGCGGCAGGCCACAGCGGGCGACTCTTGGTCGTTGACCGCGCTGTCCGACAGCGATTGGTCCAAGTTGATGGTGCTAGCCACGTCGACGGCGGTGCCCGTGGCGTCGAATTGCCGAGCGGCCAAGCCGAGTCCGTTGGTATCGAGGTTCTCGCCGCTGTACACGAGCGTCAGTCCGCCCGCGCGTGCCGCAAGCGCCGGTTGCCCTTGGTCGCCGTCGGTCATGTCGTTGGCGATAGCGGGGCTGCCCACGGGCTTGCCGGCGGCGTCGAAGCGAGCTAGCGCGATGTCGTTGCCGCTGCCGGTGGTGGTCCAGGCGACCGCAAAGCCGCTGCCCAACTCGGCTACCGCGGGGATGGCCCCCTTGATGGGCGCCAAAGTGCCGTGGCCGATGCTGCTAGGGCCGACCGGTGTGCCCTTGGCATCGTAGACGCGCACGCGCAGCTCGCCCAAGTTGCCCGAGTTGCTGATCCAAGCCACCGCCAGGCCGCCGCCGCTCAGTGCCACGGCGTCGTAGCCCACCACCGCGCCGGCGTCGACGATGCCTTGGTCGGCCGTGGGCACGCAATCGCCGTTGCCCGCGCACTTCTCGCCGGTTTGGCACGAGCCGGCGGGCACATAGCTCATGCCGTCGCTGCCGCACTGGCTGATCTTGCTGGCGTCGCTCGCGTCGCAGAATTTGGCGCCGGGGACGCAGATGGCGCACATGCCTGCACCGCAAACTGGCATGTCTTTGGGGCAGTTGCTGGCGGCGCTGAGTACGCCCGCCGTGCAGGTGCGGATGGTCTCGCCCGAGGCGCACACGCTCGCGCCGTCGTCGACGACTTCAACCTTGCCGGTGCTCGAGTTCAAGGCCGCGCATTGCTTGGGGTTGCTGCCGCAGACCTTGGTCGCGCTGCCGGCTACGGTCATGCAGACGCCGCCCAGGCACTGGCTGTCGGCTGTGCACGCCGAGCCCGAGGGGCACACGCCCAAGTCGATCTTGCCGTCGCAGTCGTTGTCTTTGCCGTCGCAGCTCTGTTCAACCGACTCGTAGCCGGCGACATTAGCGAAGCTGCACAGGTACTTGCCACCTACGCAGGCTGCGGATACCGCGCTCGCGCACACCCCGGCGGTGGGGCAGGCGCTGGCATCGGCCAAGCCCTCGTCGGTCAGGCCGTCGCAGTCGTTGTCTAGGTTGTCGCACAGCGTCTCGCTGGCCTCGTACTTCGTCACGCCGCTGGTGTCGCACTTCCAGGCGCCGGCGGTGCAGACCGCGCTCGCCTTGCCGGCGCAAACGCCCAAGATGCAAGCGCTTTTGCTGCCGTCTAGGCTTTCGGCCTCGTCGGTCAGGCCGTCGCAGTCGTTGTCTTTGCCGTCGCACAGGGTCTCGGTGCTGTCTTGGAACAGCGCGACATGGCTGTAATCACAGGCTGCCTTGCCGCTTGTGCAGCTGACCGCCACGCCCCAGCCGCAGACGCCCAAGGTCTTGCAGCCCGAGCTGCTGGGCGAGGCCGTCTCGTCGGTCTGGCCGTCGCAGTCGTTGTCTTTGCCGTCGCAGGTTTGTTCAAAGGGTTCGTAGCCTTTGCTGACAAGCGCGGCCCAATCGCACGACCACAGGTTGCCCGAGCAGGTCTGCGCGCCGCCGGCACACACGCCCACGCTGCCGCACGCCGAGGTGGCTGGCTTGCTGCCGATGTCGTCGACGGTGCCGTTGCAGTCGTTGTCTTTGCCGTCGCAGCTGGTCTCGGCGAGCTCGTAGCTTGGCACACCGTTGTAATTGCAAGAGAACTGGCCGCTGCTGCAGACCTTTTGTACGCCGCCCTTGGCGCACTGGCCCTTGTTCAAGCAGTCGCCGAGGTCGCCGCTGGTGAGCGCCGTGGTGCTGCCCGCAAAGTTGTCGGTGCTGCCGTCGCAGTCGTTGTCTTGGGCGTCGCAGCTGGTCTCGATGGCTTCAAAGCTCTTGACATTGCTATAGTTACACGTGGGCGCGCCGCCTTGGCACACGATCGCTACGTCTTTGGCGCACACGCCGCTCGCCTTGCAGCTTTGGCCGGCGGGCAGGGCGGCGCTGCTCAGACCGGCGTCGATTAAGCCGTCGCAATCATTGTCTTTGCCGTCGCACTTGGTCTCGCTGGCTTCGTACTCTAGGCCCAGAGCCGTGTAGCCGCAGTCCCACTTGCCGGCGCTGCAGGCGGGGGCGCTGAGGCCGGCGCACACGCCTTGGCGCTTGCAGTCGCCGAACTTGGCCACCACCTCTTCGTCAGTCTGGCCGTCGCAGTCGTTGTCGAGGCCGTCGCACGTAGTTTCGGTCACTTGGTAGCTGGGTACGGCGGCGTACGAGCAGAAGTACTGGCCGCCCACGCACAGCGCGCCGATGTTGGCTCCGCCGCAAACACCTTTGCTCAGGCAGACTTTGCTGGCGGTGCCGATGATCGCTTCGTCGGTTTGGCCGTCGCAGTCGTTGTCTTTGCCGTCGCAGGTCAGCTCGCTGGCTTCGTAAGCGGCGGGCTTGGTCAGGCTTTTGCCGTCCGCGCCCTTGGGTACCGCGGTTTTCTTGCTGTTCCACGTCCAGGTGCCGCAGACCGCCGCGCCATTTTTGACGGAGCAGGTGCCGGTCCAGCCGCTGCAGACGCCCTTGCTTTGGCAGGGGTTGGGGCTGCAGGGGTCGATACCCTGTTGTTCGGTAAGGGTGACTTGGCAGCCGCCGAGCGAGCCGGCCAGCCACACGCCAAGCGCAAGCAGCCACAGCCTCAGCGGCGAGCGGGGCCGAGTGGTGCGCGTCTGGAGAAGTGGGCGCATCAGGGTCATGGGCGAGCCTCGGGCAGACGATACGGGTACAAATTCAAAGTCATAGTGGCCATTGCAGCGACACGCCCCCCGGCGACACCGCCAGCGAGGGCAGCGTCAAAGTGGGCCATGCGGAGCGGGCCGTGAGCACTGCCGAACCCGCCTCAGCCGACGCCGGTGCCGCCTTGGCCGACGGTGCCAGCAGCCACCACAGCGAACCCAGCGCCACCAGCGTGCCACCGCCGGCAAGGGCGTAGTTGGCGAAGTTGGCGTTGTTCAGCACGGCCTGGTGGTAGGTGGCGAATTGGCTGTCGTAGTTGGCCTTGCTCAGACCCTGGCCAGAAAGATCGTTAGCAGACGCGGCGTTCTGACTGGCCTGCCAGCCAAAGAAGCCGCCCGCACCCACCGCCAGCACGCCTAGCGCGCTCAGCACTACCGGCCCCAGCGTATGCACCGGGCTGCGGCGCACCTTGGGCCGGTCTTGGAACTCGACCACCGGGCCCTCGTCGGGCTTTTTGATGTCGGGTTCAACGGTATCGGACCCCTTGTGCTTGGGGCGGGTGGTGTCGGCCAGCTGCGGCGCTGCGTCGTCGGCAGCTAGGGCGATCGCCATCAGGTCCGCGCTTTCGGCAGTAACCTGCAAAGTACGGAGATCGCTTTGGAAACCCTTTAACGAGCTGTAGACCGCGTACGAGCCGGGCGCCAAGTACAGCCACCCCGTCCCCAGGGCAATCCGGTCGGCGCTGCGCTTGCTGCTTTTGCGGGGATCACCATTGGATTCACCGGGCTGCTGGCGTGTCAACTCGACCCGCGCCCCTTCAGGCGCCACCTGTAGCGCCACGCGGACCAGGCCGGACGGCACCAGCGGCGTCAAGCGGGCGATTTCGGCGTCGACCTGCGCCCGCTCGTCGGGGCTGAGCGCGTGGCTCAGGGCGCGGCGCAGCGCATCGTGGGCCTCGGCATAGAGCTTGGCGCGTTCGGCACTTCGGGCATAGCCGGCCAAGAAGCTGACATCGGGATACTTGCGGTAGGCGGCGCGGAAATGCTCGGCCGCGACCTCGTCGGCGCCGCCGCGGGCTTCGACGCGGGCCAGGGCCGCCAGCCGCAAGGCCGCGGAATAGCGCGCCGGGGTAGCGATTTCGGGCACGGGCTTGCCGAGCGTCACATCGGACAAGCCGCCGCCGCAGCCGGCCAGGGCAAAGGCGAGCAGGGTAAACCATGTGATTTGGCGAGAGAATTGGTGGCGCAGTCGCTGTAACGTGGTCGCACCCTCGCGGGCCTTGTCCGGCGTGAAAAAGGCAATCAGATTGGGCTTGGGGCCGACCATCATGGTACAGCGTATGCGCGGGGGCCGGCACTGTCAACGAAAGCGCAGAGCTTGCACCGGCGCTTGGTCGGCAACCTCCTAACCCAGGGCGGCTTTCATGCGGGCAAGCCACGGTGCGACATCGGGGTCGAGGCCGTAGCTGCGGCCCGCTTCTTTGAATTTGGCGGCACCGGTGCTGGCATCCAGGCCGTGGGCCGAAAACGCCCGCTCTTGAATGGCCATGGGCAGCGCCATCATCGCCGGCACATCGCCGCTGGCCTTGGCGGTGGCGAAATTGCTTTTGAAGTTGGGGTCTTCGAAGCCCTCGACGATGATTGCCAAAATGGCCATGAACGTAGCTTTTTCCATGATTTCCTCTGGGGTTGCGGGGCTAGCCCGCAGGTTCGTCGGCGTACTGGCGCACCACCCGGCCAGCGTCTTTGTATTCGCGCTCTGCCGCTCGGGCTAAGTGTAGGTAACTAATCGGCTTAGTTTCTTCGGCGGCCCACACCGCCGCGCGGATCACCGCGTTTTGGATCTGGCCGCCCGTCAGCTCGTAATCGGCCGCCAAGTCTTTGAATTTTAAGTTGGGTTCGCGCGGCGCATCGGCCGGGATCATCACCGACCACAGCCGCTCGCGCTCGGGCAATTCGGGCGCGGGGAAGCTGGGTTTGAAGCGAATGCGCCGCATAAAAGCGTTGTCGATGCTTTCGGGGTTGTTGGTGGTCAAGATGACGACACCGTCAAAATCCTCAAGCCGTTGCAGCAGATAGTTCACTTCTAAGTTGGCGTAGCGGTCGACCGAGCTCTGCACATCGGTTCGTTTGGCAAACAGCGAGTCCGCCTCGTCAAAAAGTAGTGCAATACCCGAGTCTTGGCTGGCATCGAACAGCTTGCTCAGGCGCTCTTCGGTCTCGCCGATGTACTTGCTGACCACGCTGGCGAGATCGACGCGAAACAGCTCTAGGCCCAGATCGCGGGCGACAAGGCCGGCACACAGTGTCTTGCCCGTGCCAGAAGGTCCTGAAAACATAGCGGTTAGTGCGCGACCGTAGCCCATGGTGCGGCCGTAGCCCTGCTCGTCGAGCACAAAGGCGGCGTGCTTGCCAAAACGCACCATTTCGCGAAGGGTTTCGCGGGTATCGTCGGGCAAGATGGTGTTCTCCCAACGGCCGCGCACGTTGATACGGGTCGCCAGGCCACTGAGCCGCGAGCTGGCCACATCGCGCACCGCCCGCTCCACATCGCTCAGATGCACCTGCGCCGCCATGCCGCGCTGCCGCGACACCGCCTGCGCTAGGTTGATGGTCAGGTCGATCTCGTCGACGCCAAACTTGAAAACGCTGACAGTCTGAACAGTATCGTCGACATCGCGGTCGGCCATTTTGCCGGTCAAGCGCTGCTGCCACAGGGCCTTGCGCTCGTCGATGCTGGGCGGCGCGGTCGGCAGCTCTAGGCAGCCCAGCTCGCGCAGTAGGGCCAAGTGCGCGCGCGGCGACAGCTTTTGCTCCTCGGTGCGCCGCGAGGCCCGCGCATGAAAAAACATCGTGGTCGTCTCGGGTTGCAGCAGCTGTACCAGCGCCGCCAGCCGCTCGGCGCCGTGCTCGCCCGCGTCCATCGCCTGCACTTCGCTAAAGAAGACGCCGGCCCGCACCAGCCGCGCCCGCCCCAGCACCTGGCCCACTTGGTCTAAGCTGCCGGCGGCCAGCAGCACATCCAGGCGCACCTCGAGCAGGCCTTCGCCAAATGTTTCAAGGGCTTCGCGGGCGATCCCCAGCGCTCCGGCGCGCTCGGGCCCCAGCACCAAGAATCGCCGACCGCTGCGAAAGCCCCGGGTTAGGGCATCGCGCAGGCTGGGCGCCATGGGGGTCGAAGAGCGCTCGCCCTGGCTCGCCTCGCCGTGCGGGTGGTACAGCAGGCCGCGCACATCGTCTAAGCGGATCGGCAGACCCAGCAGATGGCCGGGCACAAAAGCCCCAGAACGATAGCGCATTCCGGCCGCCACCTCGCCCGAGGCGACGATCAGACCATAGCGCACCAGTGTCGCGGTAGAGGTCAGCGCCGCCAGCACCGCCTTGCCGCGCACCGCGAACGGATCGGCGGCGTGCTGCAAGAAGTCTTCGGGCCAGGCCACTCGCGCGGTGTCGCGCCATAGGGCCCGGTAAAGCCACAGAAATTCGGGCGCAATCTCGGGTGCGAGCAGCAGCCACAGCAGATCGCACTCCAGATCGCTCAGACCGAACACCACGCGCAACTCGTCGAAACGCTGGGCCGATTCGCTAGTCGGCGTCAGATCGTCGTAGTGCACCGCCAGCCGCGCTTCCATGCGATCGACAAAGGCCACCTTTTCGGGGTCCAGCGCCTCGCCGCGCAGGCAGCGCATGCACGTAGTATCAAGGGTTTGCGCAGCACCAGCCGGCAGCGGATTGCGGCTAGCGTCCTCGGTCGTGCGATCCCAGGGCCGCAGCACCACCAGATAGCGCTGCAGCATCGCGCGCACCCGGTCGAGGTAGGGCTGCAGCTCGGCGCCCGCACCCGCCAGCCAGGGGCGGTCGAGCACCGGAGCGGTGTTTTCGCTAGGCCCACCCAGCTCGGCGCGGATCAGGTTCCGCAGCAGATCAACTTGCAATTCGCTGAGTTCATCGGTCGACAGATCGGGATCGATGCGCGCGTCGGCCAGCAGCGTCTTGGCGCGCGACCGCGAGATGCCGGGCAGGTAGGTAAGCGCCGTTTCGACGGGGCGATTGGGCGGAAGTCCTGAAATACCGGTGCGTGCCATAGGGGCAGGCTACGCGGGGCGCCTGTGGTCGTCAATCGGTTGGGGCAGCTGCGGGGCAACCCCTAGACAAACCGCAAGCTTCTGCGGTATCAGCCCGCCGCAAGCTCGCCGCGTCGAGCGCCCTGGATCGCCGTGCTGCCGCGCCGTCTTGCCCAACTTACCCTGCTTATTCTGGGTCTTATGCCCCTTGCCGCGCCGC
>CAISBR010000014.1 GCA_903883645.1 uncultured Myxococcales bacterium
CGTGCCCCGCCGCCGCACCAGCAGCAGGGTCAAGACCCACGCTGGCAGGCCCAGCGACCGGGGCCGGGGCCAGAGCCAGGGCGCGCTGATCCGCGGCAGGAATTGCGGCAGGATCCGCGCCAGGATCCACGCCAGGATCCACGGCAAGATCCTAGGCAAGAGCCGCGACGCGATCCCCGCAATGACCCGCGCAACGACTTTCGGGGCGATCCGCGTCAAGATCCGCGGCGGGATTCGCGCGGCGACATGCGCCAAGACCCGCGCAACGATGCCCGCAACGATGCCCGCAACGACCCACGGCAAAATACCGCGCCGCCGCGACCCCAGCAGCCGGCCCTGGCGCTTGGCACCAAAGTTGTGCTGACTGCTGGTCTTTTGGCCGGCAAAGAGGGGGCGGTCGTCGCCACCAACGCCGGCAAGGTCAAGGTCAAGGTGGGCGTGCTCGAGTTTGAAGTGCCGCTCTTTCAGGTCAAGCCGCTGTAAGCACTACAGAATACCAGTGCGAACCAGCGTAGCGATGATGCTCCACCCCAGGGCAAACACCAGCGCTACCAGCCCCACCCACAAGAACTGCTTGACCACCCGCGTCGACGGCCACCAATCAGGCGCCGGATACGTAAGCAGCATCGATACTTGCGACTCATTCGACCCCGTCGTTCCCAGCAGTTCCGCTTGGTGCGACGGCGGCATATGGGCGCGCGGGTACATCATCGAGGCCTGGCGACCACCCGCAGGCACCTGCGATAGCGGGCGCTTGGGCTGCAAACGCGCGCGTTCAAGCGGACTTTGCACCACTACCGACAGCTGCGACGGCGCAAATTCTTCGCCGCGCATCTTGGCAATCGGCGGCGTAGCGATGGCGTTTTGCGGCAGACTACCCACAGGAGCCGAGGCAAGCACCGCGTCGACTTGGGCCGATAGCGACGCCTCGTTGTAGCCGGGGTGATGGAGGTCGAGCCAGGCCTGCAGCTCGTTCGCCAATTCGGTCATCGACGCAAAACGCTTGCCGCGATCGCGCTCGAGCGCCTTGTGCACGATGGCCGACAGCTCGGGCGACAGCCCCTGCGCCAGGTTGTGGATGCGCGCGATCGGTTCTTCGCGCACCGCCCGCAGCACCGCAAACGGCGATCCAGAACCCAGCGCACGGAATAGCGGTTTGCCGGCAAGCAGCTCCCACAGGCACACACCCAGGCTAAAGACGTCGGAGCGCGCATCGACCGGCTCGGCGCTCGCCTGCTCGGGGCTCATGTAGGCGTACTTACCCTTGATAATGCCCGCCATGGTCTGCTGGATGCGCGCCGCTACCTTGGCCACGCCAAAATCGATGATCTTTACTTCGCCATGCCGCGAGATCAGCACGTTCTGCGGGCTCACGTCGCGGTGAACGACCCCTAGATGCTGGCCACTTTCATCACATAGTTCATGAGCATACGCGAGTCCGCGGGCAATACCCAGGCAGGTAAAGGCCACCAGGGCCGGCTCGAGGCGCACGCCGCGGTTCTCGCATGAGGTCGCCAGCGTGCCCAAGTCGACGCCGTCGACGTACTCCATGATGAAAAAATAGGTGCCGTCGTGCGCACCCAGCTCAAAGGTCTCGGCGACGTTCTCGTGGTGGAACTGCATCGCCAGCCGCGCCTCTTTGACGAGCATGTCAACAGCGCTTTGATCTTCAGATAGTTGCGCGTGCATGCGCTTGAGTGCCACGAGCCGGTTCTCGCCGCGTGTCGAGGGCACTTTGGCCAGAAACACTTCGGCCATGCCGCCGCGTCCTAGGCGCCGCAGCAGCTCGTAGGGCCCAAAAGGTTGAGGGAATTCGTTGCGCACGCCCAGAGTCCACGGCGGTCCGCACGGCCCGCAGCGGTACCGTACCATCGCACCCGCCCGGGCGCTAGAAGTCGCGGCCGCTTCGTGCGACAATTCAGCGTTCGCCTGGAGGGTCTGAGTATGGTGTGGGTCATCGCTGCTGTAGTCGCGCTGGTGGTGTTGGTGGTGGCTGTGGTGATGATGCGCAAGCCGGCTGCCGCGCTGGCTATTCAAAAAGCCGAGCCGGCAAGCCAACCTGAACAGCCTGTTGGTCTCGCCGCCACCTACGACCGGGTCAGCTGCACCTTGTCGGGCGCGGTGCACGGCGCGATGCCACCATTTGGCAAACTGACCCTAGCCGAGGGCGCGCTCTGCTTCGACGCCTCATCGCGGGTGGTCACCAAGACCGGCGCGCTGGCCGACGACGGCTCCGCGACGGTGCAGTCGCTAGGTTCCGTAGAGATGGGGCAATTTCACTTTGAATGGCCGCTCAGTGCGATCACCGGCACGGAGTTCAAAAGCCATACTGTAACGATTCATTGCGACGGCCAAGCCTACCAGATCGAGGGTTTGGGCGGCCATGGCGCCGCGCTCAAAGACTGGCTGACGGCGCACGGCATCTTTCGCTAGCCGCACTAGGGGCGCAAAGCCCATCGATTTTCACAAGAATCGCGCTGCACCTTGCGCGCCGCCCGAGTTTTGCGCCGCGTCGAACTGGTACGGCGGGTCGAGCAGCGCATTGATGTGGGCCATCACGACCGCAGTCGCTGCGGCAAAGGCGGCGCCATGCTCCTCAGCAGCGTGGCGCGTCAGGGGCTTGAAGGGCTCGCGCACGGCATGGGGCGCCAGCTCAGGGCCCGTACACTCGAGCGGCTGCCCCACGCGATACACGATGCGACCGCCCTTGGCGAAAGGCGAATTGCCCGGATAGACCTGGTCGGAGCCGTTGCAGCCGATCGGCACAATGGCCGCGCCCAGATGCGACGCCATTTGCACCAAGCCCGTATGGCCGCGGCTGAGGCGCACCGATCGCGTACCCTGCGGAAATACGAGCACATTAAGGCCGAGTTCGCAGATCGCCTCGCGATTCAGGCGGATCACTTGGTCGATGAGCGGCTCAAAACGCGCTTCGAAGTCGCGCCGAAACGCCGCCAGGCTGCCGCCCCGCTCGCCGATAAAGCGCTGAATTTCGGAAGTTTGCCCAAGCAGTTGCGACTCTTCAAGGTCGCCCAGCCCATCGACCACGTTGCGCAAGAAGCGGTACTCGTCGTCGCTCGTCTTGCGGCCGAACTCCTTGCGAAAGTCGCCCACCAACAGATAACCACGCGATGGCACAGGGATATTGTTGGTCGAGTCCATGAACCGCGCCATCCACGGACGGTCGTAGTACTTGCCCTTGACCCACGTGGCGGTATACGGCCAGCCAGCGCGATGCAGCGCGTACTGGAACGGCCAGTAGTTGTAGCGGTCGGTGTGGTTCATGGCCAAGAACACCTGACGATCCTTGGGTATCCCCTCGAGGTTCTCGATCACGATGTCCGTCTTTCGGGGCAGCGCGTAGTCCCAACGCAGGGCAAGCTCGGCCATTGCGAGCTGGCCAAAGGGTTTGCGATGCAGACGCAGTTTGGCGATTTGTGCGAGTTCGATCATGATGGTGCAAGGTTAGGCCATCTGCGCTCGCCGGGCAACCCGCCGCAACGCAACCCCGGTAGACGGGTGCGCAATCCATGCTAAAGTCCGCGCGAGGAGGATACGTTGGTCGATCGGGGCACACAGCCGGCGCTGGATCTTGTGAGGCAGCTGCGCGCCGAGGGGCGCCACGCTGATGCGGCTGCGCTACTTGAGGCCACGCTTGGCCAGCCCGAGTTGCAGCAACCCGACGATCCGAGCCTGGCGAGCGAGGTGGCATGGCTGGGGCTAGAGCAGGCTCAACTCCTTATTGACCAAGGGAATTTGACTCATTGCGCCCAGACAGCCCGGCGGGCGCTGGCGCTGCACGAGTATGCAGGCGATGCGGCAGGTGCGGCCGCGGCCTATCTAGTGCTTGCGGATGTGGCCTGGTTGAGCGGTGCAGGTGCGCAGGCGACGTCGCTGTGGGCACAGGCTAGAGCGAAAGCAGATCAAGGACATGCGCCCCTATTGGCCGCCCGCGCCCTGCTCGCCCTAGCCCTGCGCGAGTGGCAGCAAGGCGAGGCCGGGGTGGCCGAGCAACTTGTGGCGGCGGCGGAGGAACGCACCTCGGCCGAGCTTGAGCCGACCCCGGACGTGGATGCACAGGTATTGACGCTGCGGGCCGCGAGCGCGGTGGTGCGGGCGGCGCGGGCGGTAGCGCATCGTCGCAATGCCGAAGCGCAGCTGCTGCTGGCAGTTGCCACCCAAGCCGCGCGGCAAGTCGGCGAGCTTTCGCTGTATATGGAGTGTCTGCGCGTCGATGCGCGGCTCGCCCGCCACAGTGGCGACCCCCACGGTGCGGTACAGAGTCTGCGGCGGGCCCGCGATGTGGCCGTGCTGGCAGGCATGGATCTGGCGCGGGTGGCACTCGAGGCCGAACTCGGCCTAGCACTGATCGACGACGAAGATTGGCAAGGCGCGACGGCAATTGTCGAAGCGCCACTCAGTGATGCGGCCCTTGCGGTGCCGGCAGTGCGGGCCCTGCGGCTCGACCTAACCGCCGCGCTGGCCCTGCACGGCGGGCGCAGTCGCGAGGCGGCGCTGTTGTGGCAAGAGGCCAGCTTGGCCCATGGCGACGACCACGCCGGCACGTGCCGCTCGCTGGTGGGGCTGGCAGAAGCCCACTGGCGCCATGGCGACGCCGAGGCTGCGCGCGCCGCACTGGCAAAAGCTCAGGAGCTGGCCGACAGCGCGGGCCGGGCCGACTTGCGCATCGCCCCCCGCCTCGCCGAGCTGAACATGGCGGCTGCGAGCGCCCAAGACACGACCGAGCTGGCCAAGGGCGCAGTCGAGTTAGCGGCACAAGTCGGCAGTACAGCGCAACAATTGGCTGCTCTCGACCAGTTGGCGGCCAGCCATCTCGCGCGCGGTCATGCGGCCCAAGCGCGGCCGGTAGCGCGCCAACAAGTAGCTCTTGCCCAGGCACAGCCGCTGCTGCGTTGGCAGGCACGGGCGCTGGCACGACTCGCGCAAACCTTGGTGCTAGATGGCGATGCTGGCCAAGGCTTGCGAGTCGCTGAGCAGGCGCTGCGGGCTGCACAGCAAGCCGGCGATGCGCAAGGTCGCGTGCGGGCACTGCTCGCCTCGGCCACCGCGCTGCAGGCGCTAGGGCGCATCGACGAAGCCCAGCTCAGCCTTTCGCACGCGCAGGGCCATGCCGAGGGGGGCCACCTGCCCGACTTGGCGCTGGATGCCCAGCTCGAGCAGGCGCAGCTTCTCGCAACCCATCGCAATGTGGCCGTGGCCGAGCCAATGCTGGCCCACCTGCTGAGCCAAAGCCTAGCGCAGCAGCGCGGTACCGCAGCCTATGCGGCGGCCCTGACCCTGGCATGGTGCGCAAGGCAGCGCGGCGACTTGCAGGCAGCTGGCGCGGCGCTAGCGCACCTGTCGCGGTTGCCGGTAAGGCCATCGGCCAACTTGACGCTGGCGGTAGCGCTTGAGCAGGCCCGCATTGATCTGGCCCGCGGCCGCCTCGACTTGGCGCGACAGCTAGGGCATAATCATGAATTTACAAATGTTTCTTCGGCTCTACGGGGCGAGGCGCGGCTGCTAACCGCCGAAGCCTACGCCCGCAGCGGCGAGTGGAAGACCGCAGCAACCCTTGCCGATCAGGCTCTCGCCGACCTCCGCCAAGCCCGCAGCGGTCGCAGTCTGGGCGCTGGCCTCTACCTCGCCGGGCAAATCGCGGCAGCGCGCGGTCACGGCGAACAGGCCGGTGCACTGCTTGGCGAAGCACTACTCGTTACAGCACAATTGGGGCTGCCCGAACAAGCGACGATTCGCGCCACCATCGAGCGCCTCCGCAACCAACAGGGCGAACACACGACTGCATGACTTACCGGACCCAACCACGGCACTACCTGCTCAGCACATCTCCGGACGCCACCCGCGACTCCGGTGCCGAATCCTATGAGGGCGGCGCGGTCGCCCTGGCAGGCGGAGTTCGCCACGGCCTGGGCGCGACCGTAGTGGCCCATCCCGACGCGGCGATGATCGGCGCATTTGGGGTACTGCCCGTCAGCCGCGGGCCGGTCGAGATATCGCGGCTGACGCCCTTGTTCATTCGCACGGATGGTGCGCTGCCCGTACCGCTCACCGATCCGCATGTCAGTCGGCGCCCGATACGGATCCTGGTCGACGACAACGGCCTTGTAATTGCGCAGCCCAACGAGCCCGTGTCGGCGCGCGTACAGGGTCGACCTCTCGAGGGACCCCGCCGCTTTGGGGCAGCTGAGGTAGACCGCGGCATCGTGTTGCGGCTGTCGCGGCATGTGGCCCTGTTCATCCACAACCACGGTTTTGTGCCCTGGTCGGACGGCCAGTTCGGCCTGGCTGGGCTATCGGCCGGAATGCACGAGCTGCGCGAGCAGGTCATCAAAGTTGCCCGCCACGACATGCCGGTCTTGATCCAGGGCGAGTCGGGCGTCGGCAAAGAGTTGGTCGCGCGGGCCCTTCACGACGCCTCGCCACGCGCCAATGGGCCGTATGTCATGATCAATATGGCAGCCATCCCCGCCTCGACCGCAGCGTCTGAGCTTTTCGGTCACGTGCGGGGGGCATTTACGGGGGCGGCGACGGAGCACGACGGTTTCTTTGCGCGCGCCAATGGTGGCAC
Source organism: uncultured Myxococcales bacterium (assembly GCA_903883645.1). Taxonomy (GTDB): domain Bacteria; phylum Myxococcota_A; class UBA9042; order UBA9042; family UBA9042; genus SXRM01. The sequence continues at coordinate 6,590 of CAISBR010000014.1, forward strand.
CCTGCTCCTCGACGAGATCGGCGAACTTAGCCACGACGTCCAATCCATGCTGCTGCGTGTCCTCGAGACGGGCGAGCTTCAGCGCGTAGGCGATCGGCGACCGCTCGAAGTCTCGGTGCGGGTCATCGCGTCTACCGACCGCGACATCGACTCGCCCCAGCTGGCCGCGCGCCTGCGCACCCCGCTGCTGCACCGGCTCAGTGGCTATGTACTGCGGGTGCCGCCGCTGCGTAACCGCAAAGAAGATATACCCGTTTTGGCTGCAGTTTTCTTGCAGGCCGAACAGCAGCGTCTGCCCGTGGCGCCAGCCGGCGACCGTTCGGGTACATCGCTGCCATGCGCGGTCGTCGAGCGCTTGCTGCTGTACAACTGGCCGGGCAATGTCCGCGAGTTGCGCAACGTCGTGCGGAGGCTGGCGATCGACGGCCTGGAGCGCAGCGACGTCGAGCTTAATGCCACCCTCGATCAGGTGTTGACAAGTAGCGCCGGCGGCGATACGCCTGCAGAACCACTTGATACTAAGTACAACTTACCGCTACCAGTGCTCACGCCGCCGGCGCTGCGGCCTTCTGCGATCACCGATGACCAGTTGGTAGCCGCGCTGCAGAGCAATCGCTGGCACATCTCGGCCACGGCGCGGCAGCTCGGCATAGCGCGTAGCTCGCTCAACGTGCTGATGGATCAGTGCGCTGTGATTCGGCGCGCCGTCGAAGTGCCCAGCGACGAGCTCGAACTGGCCCTGGCAGCGGTCGGTGGCGACATCGAACTGGCCGCCGAGGCCTTGCAGGTCTCGCCCCGCGGACTCAAGCTGCGCATGAGCGGCAAGTAGCCAGTCAGTTGCTTTCGTATCGCAAAGTTAGGGCCTGTCCTGAAATAAGTTGCACAGGTCTATATTGCTAGGTGGTTCGCAAGCTCGCGTCTATACAGCCGACTGGCCGCTCCGTCTCCACAGCCCCCAATCGCGTTATCCTAGGACACAGCCTTACTTGGCCTGCTTGATCTTGGTCATCGCCGCATTCAGCACATAGCCGCTTTTGCCGGCCGCCGATCCCGACAGCACATCCACCCGCGACCAACCCTTGCCCGTGTCGAGGTGCACCCACAGCATCACCCCGTCGTCGAGCGTGGCGAGCGGCTTGCTGTCACCCTCGGCCGCCTGCCGCAGCTGGGTCGCGTTCTCGGCGATCATATGCGTGGCCCGCCCCAGACGCCTGGCCGATTCAAAGGCCTGCACCCGCTCGAGTACCATCGCCTTACGCCGCTCTTCCGCAACCTTCTTGGCTTGTTTGCTCGACTCGCCCAGCGCCGCGGTGCGCAGGTTCTCGATCGCCTTTTCCGCCGCCGCCGCGGCACTCTGATCGCCCGCCCCCGCAGCCCGCAGCTTGGCGATCGCCGCATCGGCATCTACCGCCAGGTCGCGAATGGGCGCCAACGCATCGTCTGTATCTTCGGTCGAGGGCGGCTTGTCGTCGCCTGCTTCATCCGTTGCACCCGCATGGTCCCCGGGATAATCGCTCAGATGCTGCTCGACCCGCTTGCCTTCGCCCGGCTTTTCGCCCAGCGTCTTGGCCACACCCTCAGGCAGAAAGTGCATGACCGTCGCCGTGCCGCCCATCAGCAGCCACACGCCCACCGCGCCAGCCAAAAGCACACCTAGCACAAGCCCGACCAGGATCAGCCAACGCGGCAGGCCCGAACTGGATTCGCGCGGCGCAGGGGCAGCCATGATTAGTTCGCTACAGAGGTGATAACAGCCTTAGGCACGCAGAACTTCTGAGCCGCCTTGCCATTTTCGGCGTCGGCATAGGTCCAGCAAGTGGCGGCGCCCGCGCAGTCCGAGTCGCGGAGGCAGCGGCTGGTGCAAAACGGCGACGTGCCAAAATACGACAAGCAAATCGACTGGTCGCACTGCGGATGCGCGGTAACCACGCACGTGCTGGTGTCGTGGCCCACATCGGTCGAGCCCGTGCAGATACCCTTTTTCAAGACTTCTTTGTCGAGTACGCAGACGTCGTAGGGCTTTTGGGTCTCGCAGCCCGCCAGCATTGCCAACGCCGCGCTGCCTACGGCGGCCACCGCAACAACCATCGCGAGTGCCGCGCCAATAGTGGCAACGAATCCAGCTGCTTTCTTGCCGTCTACCGCATTTCGCTTGTCGTTCATCCGCTGCTCCACCGTACCCTGCCCCAAAGCATAAGTACCCTGCGGGTGCATCATAGACGCAGCGACGCACGGCGACAACCGCCTACTTCGTCTGCGACTTCTTGAACTCCTTGCCCAAGCCCTCGTTAAACGCCTTCTTGCGCGCCTCTTGGGCCTCGCGCTCCTGCTTCTTCTTGTCTTCGGCCTCGCGAAAGGCCTTGCCCAGGTCCGACACGGCATCTTTGGGCTTGGGCGGCGGCACCTTCTTCATCTTCGGCTTGGTGATGATCGGCATGTCGGGCTCGTCGCTAACCCGTTGGGGCTTCGCCGGCGCCGTCGAGCCGATCGTAACCCCGGCGTCGGCCACGGCCACCGCAGCGTCGATGGGCTCAACATCCGCAGCCGCGACGACCACATCTGGCTCTGGCGCAGCAGCGGCCGCAGCAGCCACCACGTCGGGCACGTCGGGCACGGCGGGCGGCGCCGCCACTGCGGGCTCTGGCGCAGCGGGCACAGGCGCAGGCGCAGGTGCAGGTGCAGGTGCAGCAACAGGGGCCGTAACTGTAGGTGCAGCAGCCACTTGCTCTTCGGCCTTGCTCGCCAAGTATGCGCGACCCACGATCAGCAGCACACCGAGAAGCAGCACCCCGCCCGCAAGCCCCAAGAACAGCCCACCGCGCGAGCCACCCGCCGGTTGCGGAGCCGTTGGCAGCGGTTGCGGCCCCTGCGGACTCGGCGCGTTGGCCAAGGGCTGCCCCAGCGGCGCGAGCGTGGGCGTGCTGCCCTGCAAGCGCTGGCTATCGAGTTGGGCGCGGTCTTGTTCCAAGCGCCGCCGGTCCTCGTCAAGTCGCCGCCGCTCGGCCTGCATCTGCTCTTCCATGCGCTTTTGCCGCAGTTTTTCGGGGTCCATCTCCACTTCTTCACCGTACGCGGCCGTTAGACCGACAAAAGGGGGCAAAATATCGAGCGCCGCAGCCATCTCGTCGGCATCGCCAAAGCGCGCTTCGGGCAAAAAAGCCAGCGCGCGCCGCAAGAACGTCTCGGTCTGCGGGTCAAAGTCGCCCGGCTGGGCATCGCTCAGCACATCAAAACCCGGCGAGGCCTTGTGCTGCACAATCGCGTCCGCAGTTCCCGAAAACGGCCGCCGGCCCGTCAGCAGCTCATACACCAGCACGCCCACAGCATAGAGGTCGGCCCAGGGGCCAATCTGCTGTTTCCAAAGCTGTTCTGGCGCCATATACGCCGGCGTGCCCATCGCCTGGGTAGTCTCGGTGCCATCTTCGACGAACTTGGCCAGACCAAAGTCGAGCACCTTGACATGGTACGGATCGCCATCGACGGCACATACCATAATGTTTTCAGGCTTAATATCGCGGTGAACGATGCGCCGGGGCGGAGCGTGCGCCGTACCCAAAGCCGACAGAATCTGTCGCAGCACATGCCACGTCACGTCGCGCTCGACGGCATGCCCCTCTAACTTATGCTGCTCGATCAAGCGCTTGAGCGTCATAGCCCCGGCCACATACTCCATCACCAGGTACGGCCCGTCTTCCCACTCGCCCACGTGCAGCAGGCCCACGATGTTGGGGTGGTCCAACGCGGCCAGTGCTTCGGCTTCGAGACGAAATTTCTTGAGCACTGACGCGGCCTTCTCGCCATCGTCTTCGCGGCGCGCCACGAGCTTGAGCGCACCCCGCTGCCCCGCAGCGTCCTCTACCAAGTACACCACGCCAAACGCGCCCGCACCGAGCACACCCGTCGCCAACCAACCGTCGATGCGCCGACCGATCAGCGGGTCTAGGCCGCGTCGCGTGCCGGGCACCTGCGCCAATTTCGCTTCAGCAATATAGTGATAGCCCTTCTTGAGGCAAATAGCCTGCACACAAGGCGCACCAACGGCGCCCCGCCCTTCGCACAACGGGCAAAGGCCGGGGTCGTATGCGTCGTGCGGGCCGTCGCTCATCGCGCCACCACCAGAGGGTTGAGCGCGCCATGCTAGCGCACCCAAGCCCTGCGGGGCAATTCGCTACAGCCCAGGACTTTTCAGTAGTTTAGAAGGGCGCGGCTCAAAACTATCCGGCGTAAAGGCGCGCGGCAGCAGATCGCGCAGCGGAGTGAGCCACAGAGCGCCACCCTCGCTCGCCAACACGACTTCGAGATCAAGTCCGAATTCGCATAGGTTTTGACGACATAGACCACACGGAGCGGCAGGTTGCTCCGCGTCAGTCACGATCGCGATCGCCCGGAATTTGAGTTCTCCGGCAGTCACAGCAGCACACACGGCACTGCGCTCGGCACAACAGCCCACGGGGTAGCTGGCGTTTTCGACGTTGACGCCCAGGGTTACAAGGCCACTCTGAGTAAGCAGAGCCGCGCCCACGCGAAAACCTGAGTACGGCGCGTAGGCCCGCTCGCGCACCGCCGCCGCTGCCTCGACCAGCTCGAGTAGCTCAGGCCGATCGGCCAATACTTCTCGCCAGTGCGGGGCGCTCACTTGGCCCTCGCGTGCACGGGCAGCTCGGGCAGCGCACCCACGACGGATGCCACCAGCCGCGTCATGCGATCGGTCGCTTCGCGCGCCACTTCGGCCACATGCGAGTGATCGAGCACGCCCTCGCCCAGCCCCGCGCCCAAGTTGGTCACGCAGCTGATACCCAGCACGCGCACGCCCATGTGCCGCGCCGCGATCACCTCGCCCACGGTCGACATGCCCACCGCGTGGCCGCCCAGCAGGCCCAGCATGCGCACCTCGGCCGGCGTTTCGTAGCTAGGGCCCGTCAGGCCCACATACACGCCTTGATGCAGTGGAATTGCGTGCTTATCGGCCATCTCGAGCGCCAGCGCGCGCAGCGCGGGGTCGTAGGCCGCGGTCATGTCGGGGAAACGGGGTCCAAACTCCGCAGTGTTCGGCCCGATCAACGGGTTGCTCCCCGTCAGGTTGATGTGATCGCTAATCAGCATCAGGTCGGCTGGCCGCATCGTGGGCGTCAGCGAGCCGGCCGCGTTGGTGACAACCAGCGTATCGATCCCCAGCCAGGCCAGCAGTCGCACCGCCAGCACCGTCTGCGTAAACGAGTGGCCCTCGTAATAGTGCACGCGCCCCGACAGCGCCACCACGCGCTTGCCCTGCCAGGTGCCCACCACCAGCTCGCCGGCATGGCCCGGAACCGTAGAGGCAGCCATATGCGGCAAGTCTGCATACGAAATCCGTTTTGCGTTCTCAATCTGGCCGGCGACCGCACCAAGGCCGCTGCCCAAGACCAAGCCGATCGGGGCCTCTACGGGGCCGATGCTGCGTTCTACGGTCGCGCGCAATTCGCGCAGCGCGGCGACCTGATGGGTGGGCATGGGCGGGCTTCCTTGGCGGCAGTAGCCGCGTCGCGCAGTATCATGCCATTGTCGCTGCCCTTGTCGAGTTCTGCCTGCCGCAGCGCGGGTTCTATGCCAATTGCGATTGCCAGCGCGCCCGCCAGCCCCTAGGCTGCAGACTGGGCCTCAGCCCACCGAGTTGGCCATGCACAGCCGTCATTCGACACCAAGCACCTTGCTCCTCATGATCTTTGCCTTGCTAGTCATGGTGTTTCTAGGCAGCTGCTCGGGCGCGATGAACGCGCGCACGGCATCGCCCCGAGTCACCAGCAGCGTCAAGAGGGTCAACGCCGAGCTCGCCGGCCAGCCCAACGATGTGTGGCGCGCCCATTTTATCGATGTGGGACAAGGCCTTGCCGTGCTACAGGAATTCCCCTGCGGCGCCATGTTGATCGATACCGGCGGCGAAGACGATCAGCGCTTCAACTCCGACAGCGCCTTGCTGGCCTACCTCGACGGGTTCTTTGCCCGCCGCACCGACTTGCACGGCACGCTTGACCTCGTAGTGCTGACCCACCCGCACATCGACCACACGCGCGGCACCGAAGCCGTGCTCGATCGCTACCAAGTGCATAATTTGGTTGATAATGGTCAGACTTACGGCTCCGGCGCACCCGGCCAGCAGTCGCTCGAAGCGTTTGCCGGCAGCCACCCCAGCGTGCATTACCGCGCCGTAGCCCTTTCCGACATTGCCAGCGCCACCGGTCTCACCGACGCGATCATCGATCCGTTCCGCTGCCAACCCGTCGACCCGACCATCACCGCCCTGTGGGGCCGCCTCGACAACGACCCGGGTTGGCCGGGCATGCGCTTTGGCAAGACCCCGTTTCAAAACAACAACAACCATAGCGTGGTGCTGCGGGTAGCTTTTGGCAAAGCCTCGGGTCTCTTTACCGGCGACCTCGAAGAGCCCGCAATTAAAGACCTTTTAACTCGAAGCCGCGCTGCAGGCCTGCTCGACGTCGACTTGTACCAAGTGGGCCACCACGGCTCGATCAACGGCACCCTACCCGAATTGGCCGAGGCCATGAGCCCCGAGATCGCTGTATTTTCAATGGGTCCAGCCTCGTGGCAGCTGACATGGTCGGCGTGGAAATATGGTCACCCGCGCCAAGAGATCGTGCAGATGCTGGCCGACGTCATGGTGCGCAAGCGCAAGCCGATCGACGTGCAAGTGGGCATAAAGAGCGAGGTCTTTACCACGGCACACATCGAGTCGGCACTGTACGCCACGGGTTGGGACGGCACGGTTGTGGTGCAGGCCAACGCCGATGGTCGCCTGCAAGTGGTGACCTCGGGTCGCTAGCACCAGCAATTACCCTTAACTTGTAGGCGGTTTCGGCCCGCGCACCACTACGGCGGCCGAGCGTACCAACTTGCCCTGCAGCGTGTAGCCACGGTGCACTTGGCGCAAGACCATGCCCTGGGCGACCCCGTCGGCATAGTGCTGGGCAATCATCTGGTGCAGGTTCGGGTCAAAAGGCTGCCCCACTGCCTCGAGCGGCTCGATCTGCATCCTCGCAAGTGCGCGCCTCCACTCACCTTCGAGCATCTCGACCGCCTCGCGGTTCTGCGGAGACAGCGCCTCGTCGGCGAGCATAAAGGTGGTGAGCGACTCGAGGTGGTCGAGCGCGGGCAGCAGACTTTCGAGCAGTTTGCGCGTGGCCTGCAGCGGCAGGTCCGTCTCGGTGCGCTGCAGCATGCGCCGAAGGGTGGCCGTCTGGCCGGTAAGCTGGGCATTTTCCGCCTGCGCCCGCGCCAGGCCTTGCTGGGCAACGGTTAGCTCCGCGCGCAAATCCTCAACTTCATTTCGCAGTTGCGCCTGCTCGGCGACAACGGCCTCGTTGTTTGGCGCGAGTCCCGCATCGAGCGCAGGCACAATGTCACTGTCGCGGCGCAGCCCTTCAACCGCGGCAAGCGCATCGCTCAGCGCCGAGTCCCAATCGGTCAGCGTGTCTGTCGCCCGAAATTTTGCTGACTTTACAGGATCTTGCTGCCCTTCGTCCGCCATATTGCCTGGTCCTATGGGCTCGTCGCCATTGAAAAGAGTGGCCACAGGATAGCCTCACTCGCCATTCCACACAACGTCGAAAAGTTCAACATTGCTCTGCAACGTGCCGTCCTGCTTTAGCTTTAGCCGGGCAGCGGCGATCACCCAGGCCTTGGTACCCAGCCCCACGATTGTCGGCGAAAACCCTGCAATATCTTTATCTTGCAACAGATCGCGGGCACCCAAAGTACCGAGCTTGGGCAGGTGTTGCAGCAGCAAGTCCGCGCGGCGCGTATCTTGGTGAGCAACGAGCAAACCACCGCTCGCGTGCCGCACTACCGCAATATCGGCGCCCAGGCGGTGCAGGCCATCGGGTCGCGCACCATTGTCGAGCACTTCGCTATGCACACCGCTCGGCCCCTGCCGCACCAGCAGCAGCTTAGAGCCGTTGCCCCCTTGGCACACCGCCCACAGCTCGCCGTCGCCACCCTCGACGATCTGCACAAAACGCCCAAGATCACCTTCACTTTCAGGAACTTGCGCGGCACTTACCACAGCCTTGCTCCAAGCGCCGCCGTCGTAGCGATAGAGCGCCAAGTCCCGCGTGGTCGAGCTGTAGGCCGCCAGCGCCAGCTGCCCGGACGCCAGGGTCCGCAGCGCAAGCGACGCCCCGCGCCCTTGCGGCTCGATGTCGAGCGGCGCCGGCCCCACCGCCTTGGGCAGACACACGCCCGCCGCACACACCTGATCCAGAATGCACGAAGAACAGTTTTTTTGTGGTGTTACGCACTGGGTCGCGCCCAGCTTGGCGACACATTGCTGCCCTGTCGGACACGGACCGCCACACGGCGCCAGCGGCGCTGCGACCACCTGGCTATCGACCTCCGCCACCTGCCACTGGCTCGGTTCGGTGGGGTGCAACTGCTTAGACTGCCACATGATTACCCGCGCCGCGGTCGGCGGACTGGCCAGCGGCGCCGCGGGCACAAAAGCTGCCACCACCGGCTTGCCGTCCGCCGCAAGCGTCAGCGCCACCGACTCGCCAATACCTGTAAACATAGCTAAATTGTGTCGAATTACACTTCCATCGGCAGCCCACTCGGCGTAGATCAGCGCCTCGTGCGTGGCATCGCGGGCCACCAGCGCCACCGCCCCTTGGGGCAACGCCACGGCGGCCAAGCGCCGCCCCACATCGGGCCCCGGCTCCGCCACGCCCTGCCGCGGACCCAGCGGATCGCCCACCACCTCCGCATTGTCGGGCAATCCAAGCAACCAGCGAGTCGAAGAAGCCGCATGGGGTGGCGCGGCGGCGTAACGCGTGGCCACCACATCGCCATAGCGCCGGTCGTAGGCAAGATGCGCCAGGCCGCTGCCGCTGCCGACCAGCACGCCAGGCCAGCCGATCTCACCAGCCGGCAGGGGTGGCAAGTCTTTGCACGCCAAGCTTATTGCCAAGCTGGCGCAGCCTTCGGGCATCCGCGCGACTTCGTTGTCGACCACCGCCAGCTTGCCGCTCGGACAACTGGCCGCCGCGGCCGGTACGCAACGGTCGAGACGCACGGCGCACGCCTTGCCGCTCGGGCAGACCCCGCCGCACGGCGTGTGGTTCTGGCAGAGGCCCCATAGGCAGGTGCGCCCACTGCCGCAGTCGCTGTCGCCCTGGCACGGCTTGGGCACGCATACGCCACTTTGGCATACGGTACCGGGGTCTAGGCACGAAGCGCTGGCCGAGCACCCCTGCCGCGGCCGACAGCGGCCCTCGTCGCAGCGCTCGCCCAAGCAGCAGCCGTCGTCGCCCTGGCACGGCAGGTCGGCAAGGCACGTTTTGCCTGCGGTGCAATGGAAGCCCGACGGACACTGCGACGTGGCGGCACACGCCAGCGGACCAGGGGGCGGCGGGTCACTGCACGCAAACAGACCTATGAATACAGATACTAGCCAACAGCGTGCGGTCGTCATGGCGCCCCCGCCAGCTCGCCCAGGGCAATCCCCAACAGCAGCCAATCGCTTTGCGCGCCGCCACTTTGCACGCCCACCAGCTCTGCCGAAAGCGGCAGCTTGACGAGCGCGGCCACCGCCTGCTGCACATCTACATCAAATTGAAGGGGTTGCGCGAGAAGCAGCGACACCGCCAGCTTAGCCACCGCCGGCGCCAGCGCCTGCCAGTTGGCGTACGGCGCGATCGGGTCGCCCACCACCGCAATCTTGGGCACCCCCACCGAGCGAACCGCCAACACCAGCTTGCCGCCCACAACCTGCAGCGCGACGGCTACTTGCAGATCCATCACCAACTCTACCGCGGTGAGCCAACGCCCATCGACCCGCGCCTCGACCCGCGCCGTCAAGTCGCGAATCCCAAGCGAAAGCACAGTCGCGGTGGGCTCTTGCGCCATATGCACCAGCGGCGCATCTTCGGGCCGGGCCGAGGGGGCGATCTGCACCCGCACCGACGCGCCCGCACTCGCCAAGCGCCGCACTCCCGGCATGGCCACATCCAGCGCACCCAAACCCAGCAAAAGCTTGCCCGCCGTCGTCGCATACAGTTGCTCGCTGTCCGCAGCGGCGCAGATCAAGCCCGAGCGCAGCGTCGCCCACACCGCCTCTTCTACAGCCCGCGTCGAGAGCAAAAGCGCCACATCCACCGCCCGCGGCGCACTCGTACCATCGGCCAGCCACTGCGTCATCTGCTGCGGCAGATCGGGCGGCGGCCCCTCGGGCAATTTGCCAAACGTTAGCGCCGCATCGGGCCCCGGCTCGACCACGCACGGATGCGCCACAGCAAACACACTGGCATCCATTCGGCCCCGCAGCGCTGCGTCTTTGACGTCGAAGGCCTGCGGCGACGGTCGCACCCGCACCCGCAGCGGCCCCACCGGCTCGCCCAGCAGGTCGCCCAGCAGCGGCGCCGCCTGCCCCAACAGCGCCCGCACATCCACCGGCACCTCAACATCGAGCGGCTTGCCGTTCAGCGCCTGACTTAGCACCTGTTGCACCAGCAAATTCCCCACCATTTCTAGCAGGTTACTCATCAGCGGCCCGAGCAGATCTTTAATGCCCGCCATCGCGTCGCTACCCAGCTTGCCCGTCGCGCACAGCTCGCACTCTAGGCACGGGTCCTCGAGCAGCAGCTGATCGGTACACTCGTCGAGCGCGCAGTCTTTGCTCAGCGTAAAGCCGATATCGTCGAGCACGGGCTGCTGCACCTGCGTCGTCACCGCTAGCTTGCCCGCCGCATCGACCCCCAACACCACGTCGAGCTGAGCCGATAACGTCGCGATATGCGCAGTAGTTTGGCCTACATCCACCCCATCGTGCAGGTGGCAGGCCACGTCGCTTTCCATGCCCAAGAAGCTCGCCGCGCCAAATACGACCCCTTGCACCACGCCAATACGCGCATGATCAAAGGCGATTCGAATCCGCGCCGGGCTCGATCCCTCGACCAGCTCAATCTTTAGCGACGCCATGTCGAGCGTCAGGATCAGGTCGCGCGCGCCCGCCTTGCCCTTAAACAGCCCCAAACCACCGGCAAATTGCAGCGGTTGCGGCCCCAGCAGCTTGGCCACTTCGATTTGCGCCACGCCGCCCGGCCCCGTGCCAAACAGCGCCTTGAGCAGTGCCACCATATGGCCGGCAATCTCATCAAAACCATGTTGAGTAATACGAACTTGCGCGGCCTTGGGCAGCAGCAACTCACTGGGCGACTGCGGCGGCGGCAGCGGCCCCGCACACGTCGTGCAACTCTGCCCGCCACAAGCGATCAGCAGCCCCGGCAGCAGCCACGCGAGCAGGCGACGCCAGGGCGGCAGCAGTCCGGTGGGCAGCCCCATCACCGAGGCGCGCTAACCGACCACGCGGTTACGGCCTTCGTTCTTGGCCTTGTAAAGATTCTCGTCGGCGGCAGCCAGCAGGTCTTCGACCCGGGTCATCGGCTCGGCCACCGTACCCACGCCCAGCGAACAGGTCATCTTCAGCGAGGTGCCCTCAAAGGCGTAGGTGTGCTCCTCGACCAGGGTGCGCAAGGCTTCGGCAAAGGCAATCGCCTTTTCGTGATTCATCTCGGGCACAACGATGCAGAACTCTTCGCCACCATACCGCGCAAACAGCTCTTCGCGGCGAATACGCGAGCTGACCAGCTTGGCGAACTCGCGCAGCACAAAGTCGCCCATCAGGTGGCCATAGGTGTCGTTCACTTTCTTGAAGAAGTCGAGATCCAGCATGATCACCGACAGATCGCGCTGGTAGCGCTTGGCCCGGGCAAATTCCTTGTCTAAGAAGTCGAGCAGCGCCCGCTTGTTGGCCACCTGCGTCAGGCTATCTTCGATGGTAAGCCGATAGATCTCTTCGTGAAATGCCGCTTCAATATTGTCGCCGGCCAAGAACTTGAAGATCGAGTCGCCCACATGCACATAGTCGCCCGTCGCAAGCATCGCGGAGCCGTGCACTTGCGCCTGGTTGCGATAGGTGCCGTTGGTCGACATGTTGTCGACAAGCCGGTAGCCCTGCTCGGTCGGCTCAATGCGGGCGTGATACCGCGAAACGCTGTCGCTTTTCAGCGCGATGGTACTCTCGGGATCGCGGCCAATCGTAACCACCGAATCGGTGACCTCGATCCGACGACCGATCTCGGGACCGCGGACCATCACCAAAAACGCGTCGCGCGACTGCCCTATGCCGGCAAGGTCGCGCACCGAGGTGATGCGGGTCTGGGCATCCAAATGACTAGCGGTGGTGCGCATTTGCGACATTCTACGTCTCGCTCGGCCAGCGTGCGGGGGTAAGGCAAACCAGAATAGACATTACCAGCGGCTGCCGCCCGAAGCAACGCCATTCGCCGTGGCCGAGTGCAGCCCATCGTCGCGCTCGCGAAGCCATTGCACCAGCGCATCGACGTACTCGGCCACCCGCGGACAGGTAACGCCACTTCCGGCCAAAGCCAGGCGCGTTTGTGTCGCATCAAAGCGCACTTCGCAATCGAACCACTCTAAAAAACTGCGCTCGTGCCGCACCTGGCCGCTCACCGCCGGGATCTTGCGCAGCATCGACTGCAGCCGCCCCTGCCACGACAGCAATGGCCGCGGCCGCCCAGCCGCATCGGCCACCGCGTCAAAAAACGACCGCGCCGTCATGGGTTGCTCATCGACCAGGTGGAACGTGCCCCCCTCGGTCTGCGGCAGCCGCGCCAAGTGCACCGCCGCCTGCACCGCGTAATCCACGGGCGCGATGTGCAGCGGGTGCGTCCCCGAAATGGGCAGCACAATCGCATGTTCCGAATGGGTAATCTGCGACGCCAGCGCGTACACACCCTCGAGCCGACCCGCCTCGCCGGTGCGCGAATCGCCCACCAGAATCGGCACCCGCACCACCGTAATCGGCAGCTTGGCCATCGCCGCGCGCGCCAGCTGTTCGGCCTCCGCCTTGGTCCGCTCGTAGGGATTGCGAAAGGCTTGGCCGACGACCAGCTCGTGCTCGTGCACCGACCCCGTGCGATTGCCCGCGACAAACACCGTCGACCACACACACAGCCGGCGCAATTTCTTCATACCCAAGGCCAGTTCCAAGGTCTCGCGCAGGCCCTCTACGTTCACCTGGCGCATCCGCGGCGCCTCGATCCCAAGGTAGTGAATGGCGGCCAAGTGGTGCACTTCTTCGACTTCGGCGTGCAGCCGCCGCACATCGGCACCCGACAGCCCCAGGTCGAGCGCCAGGATATCACCTTCTAGAACCTCGGCCTTGCCCGGCCCCATTTGCGTCAATTCCGTCGCTAGTTCGCGAGCTTGCAGGGCAAACTTCTCGCGCGCCAGTACCAGCACGTGGTCACCGGTGCCGGTCAACTCGCGCGCCAGACGGCGGGCCGCGTCGAGCGGAAACCCCGTGACCAGCACCGTCCGCGCGCTCGGGCTCTGGGTCATCATGACCTCCTAACTAACTGACCTTAGACTGTTTTGCGCCACAAGCAGCTGCGGCCACCACTGCTCCAGCGTCTGCTCAAGTTCCGCTAGCCCGCCATCGTTGTCAATCGCCCACGTGGCCCGCCCGCGCCGCTCAGCCGAGGTCTGCTGCGCATCCAGCCGTTGCTGGGCCGCCGCCGGACTCAGATGATCGCGCAGCGCCAGCCGAGCCACTTGGGTCGCCGGTTGCGCCTCGATCGTCAGCGTGGCGTGGCACAGCGTCTGCAGCCCCATGTCGAATAGCAGCGCGGCGTCGAGCAGCACCAGCGGCGTGCCATTGTGCCGCTCGAGCTCCACCGCCCGCTGCAGCGCCTCGCGAATAAGCGGGTGCACGATCACTTCCAAGCGCCTGCGCATTACCGGATCGGCAAACACAATGACACCCAACGCTTTGCGGTCCAATTGCCCGTCTGCCTGCGCCAAGTGCTCGCCAAATTTCGCAAGAATCGCCGCGAGACCGGCCGTACCGGGTTCGACCACCGCGCGCGCTACCTGATCGGCATCGAGATGTACGGCACCGCGCTGGCGCAGCCACGCTGCCACGGTCGACTTGCCGCAAGCGATACCGCCCGTAAGCCCCAAAATGTACGTAGAATTCGCCGTCATCCGCCGCAGCCGGACCGGCTAGCCGCCCTTGCTGAACACGTAGCTTTGGCTAAAGGTCTGCGGCGAAGCGAGCATCGGCAGGCCGCGAATCGCCGTGAACTTATTGCGAATGCAGTCGCCGAACTTGCCCGAGGCGCCCGAGATGCTCACATCGGTCACGGTGCCCTCAGTGCCGACCGTAAAGGTGACCTTAACCTTGCCGCCTTCGTCGGGGCTGTCGCGCAGGGCCTCTTCGTAGCAGCGCTGTACGGCCGAGTTCTTGCGGGCCACAACCTTGCTGACCTCGCCCTTGCTCTCCGCCGGCCCTTCTGTACCGCCAAAGCCCATCTTAATGTCGATTTTTACTTCTTCTTTCTTCTTGCCTTCATCTTTGACTGCGTCGGCCTTGCGGTCGCCGAAGCCGCCCTTCGAGCCCGCATCGACCTTGCGCACCGTGCCGCCCCCCGCATTGCTGCCGCCGAGCTTGACGCCGCCCATACCGCCGGGACCGTCGCCTTCTTCGTTGCCGCCATCGCCGGTTTTGCCAAAGTTGGCCGCCACGACTTCGCCGCTCGAGCCATCGTCGCCCGCGGCATAGAACTTGCTGCCCTGGGGCTTGAACGCGCCGGCAACCGTCTTTTGCTCAACCTGAGCGCGGGCTTGCCGCTTGAGCTCTTCGGGGTCGACTTGCTTACCAGCGGCCTGTGGCTTCTCCACCTTGGCTTCTTGCTTGGCCTGCTTCTTCTCGACCTCTTTCTTGACCTCTTTTTCCTGCTCTTGCTTGGCCTTGTCCGACATCACATCGGCCACCGGCTTCTTCTCTTCTTCCTTCTTGTCCTCTTTTTCTTCGATCTGCACTTCGTAGATTTGCTGATCTTGCTGCTCTTCGTTCTGCACGTTCTTCACGAAGCGCTCGTGGTGCTCGTAGTAAAGCCGCGACTGAACCACCAGCGAAATCAGCAGGATGGCCGAAATGGCAAACGACAGCGTCCAGGTCGAGTCGTGAACCAGCGGGCCAAACACCTGCGAAACCAGGCTCTTGCGTGGCATGGCCGGCACAGTCACCGACTGCTTCACCACCTGCAACAGCAGCGTATACGGGCCCAGCGAGGCGCGCGCACGGGCCTTCAGCGGCAAGGTGAATTCAATAAAATCGCCGCTTTGCGCGACCACTTTCTTGGCCGTGGCTTCCGCTAGATCCATCGGCGTATCGCCGATCGCCAAGCGCAGCTGGCAGTCTTTCGGCAGGCGAACGTGGAAGTCCGTCGCTCCTTTTTTGCCCAAGAATGTCGCCGGGTTACCCTTGTAGTCACCCTCAGGCAGCACCATCGTCGACTTGACGTTCGAGCTAATGATGATCGGCGAGCCAGCGTGGAACACCTGATCGCTCAGCAGGCGATCTTCGTGCACCAAGCCGACGCGCAGCACGGTCTCTTCGCGCGTCAGGGTCGGCACCGAGTCGCCGCGGACGAACTGGAACATCAAGATGATGTCGCCCATCGACAGCGAACCACCGGTAAACGCTTCGATCGGCACACATTTGGTGCCCTTGATCGTAGTCACCTGCGACTTGACGGCCTCCATGCCGCCGGCCGGTCCGCCACGCAGGTTGATGCCATGCGACGGGTCCTGCGGCAGCACGACGAAGTACTGGCCACCTTGCAGCACCGCTACCGGAACTTGCGCAGGAAAGTCAGGGTAATCTGCTGGCGGAATCTGGATGGTGCAGTCGGGCCGGGCGCCAATCGACACGTCGATGCGGCGGTCCAAGACGCGCTCGGCAACCACCTGCCCCCGGTAGACCACGCCGATTCTGAGTACGCGGCTGGTATCGAGACCCATTCGCTCGCTCCTGGGGTGCCTTGCCCGCGGCTTCCCCGCTTGCCGCGGCCAGGCAGGCCCTGCGCTTCTACGCGTCACACCATCGCACCGCGGTTAGACGTCGTGACGGGCGTCTGGCGGCTGCTGCTACCCGACCACTGGGTCGAGCGCTCAGCATCAATTCTGTTGCGGCCCACTCGCTTAGGACACTCGGTGCCGTGGCGAGACCCGCAGGTCAGGGATCGTGCTCGGCCCACGCCGATGCAATACGCGATAGTAGTGGCCGCGTAGGCGCGCTGTCAAACCATCCGAGAGCCGCATCGGCACCATTGCCACGGGCTCCGCGACACCGCCGGGAGGCGCCGTGTGGCACTTGCGGGTCACCAAGTCAGACGCGGCAGGATTTGGACTGGTCTAGTCGCCATGGGCGGCGGCAGCGCTCGACATATTTGCACATGCGCGTGCTTGAACGGCTGCGGCTGCGGGGGGCCTAGCCCTTGCTAAAGACGTAGCTCTGGCTAAAGGTCTGCGGCGACGCAAGGTCTGGAAGGCCGCGAATCGAACTGAATTTCGCCTTAATGCAGTCGGCGAATTTGCCCGAGGCGCCCGAAACGCTGACGTCGGTCACGGTGCCTTCGGTGCCGACCGTAAAGGTGACCTTGACCTTGCCACCCTCGCCGGGGTTGTCGCGCAAGGCCTCTTCGTAGCAGCGTTGGACCGCCGAATTCTTGCGGGCGATCATCTTCTTGATTTCGTCTTTGCCTTCGCCACTGCCTTCCATCGAGCCGGGGCTGAAGTTGATGTTCACTTTCTCTTCAGGGGCCTTCTTGGCGCCCGATTCGACGACTTTTTGGTCGCGGTTGCCGATGAGGCCTTTGCCGTCGCCCGTGCCGCCGACCCGCTGCACGCCGGCGCCGGCGGCCTTGCCGGTGGCGATCTTGATGCCAGGCGAGCCGTCTTTGCCGTCGCCCCCGTCGCCGCCAGTATCGCCAAAGGTCCGCGCCACCACGTCGCCCGTCTCGCCCGCGCCGGCTTCTTGATAGAATTTGCTACCTTTCGACCCCTCAAACGCGCCGGCGACGGTGTTCTTCTTGACCGAGTCGTCGGCTTCGGCGCGGCGAATGCGGGTAGAGTCTTCGGGATCGGCGGCAGCAGGACCGCTATTCTTCTTGGCGTCTGCGCTCTTGTCGGCCTTCGCAGGCACCTTTTCTTGCTTGCTCGGCACCATCGCCGGCGCCGTGGGCTCGGGTTCCTTGGTGTCTTCGGCCTTTTCTGGCTCTTTGGGCTTGTCGGGCTCCTTTTGCTCAACCACCACTTCGATCGGCATGCGCGCTTCGTCGACCTCGGCGGCGCGGGCCTTGTCGAGAAAACGCCCCGTGTGCGTCTGGTAGTAGTGTGCCTGCGCGGCAATACCGCCAAAGCAAAGCAGCGAGACCGTAAACGACACCCACCACGCCGGATCGCCCAGTACCCCACGAATCAGCGCTTGCCCAAAGGTCTTTCTCTGCAGCACTGGCACCGTCACCGTCTGCTTGACCACCTGGAACAGCACGGTGTGCGAGCCCATCACGGCGCGGCCACGGGTACCCAAGGCAAAGTGGCACAGCGTCGACTCGCCCTCGACACGCGCTTTGCCCCGCGCTTGCAGGTCTTTTAGCTCAAGGGGCTGCTCGTCGATGGCGACGCGAATCTTCATGGCGCTCGGCGCGCGCATCGTAACCGAGCCGTCCGTGTGATTCTGGAACACCAAGGGCGGCCCCTGGTAGTCCTCGGGCGGCAGCACGATCGAGCAGGCGCGGGCGTTGCCGATCGATACCTCTTTGGTGTTGGGGTAGATGCGGTCGTCGATCAGCCGTTCGTCGAACACGAGGCCCAAGCGCAAGACCGTGCGATCGCGCGTCTCCGTCGGATGGCTGTCGCCGCGCACGAACTGAAACATCACGGTCACATCGCCCTGGGTGATCGACCCACCGGCGGCGGACTCAATGGGCAAGCCTTGGCGACCCTTGATCGTGGCTGCACCGCCGGCAGCGGCCCCGCGCAGACTGACACGCGCAAGTGGATCGCTGGGCACTACCAAGTAATGCTGGCCGTGATCGAAGACCATGAAATCAATAAATTCAGGGAACTCCGGATGATCCTTGGGCGAAACCTGCACCGTGGCACCGGCGCGACGGCCAATCGAGATGTCGATCTTGCGTTCGATCACCTCTTCGTGAATCACGCTGCCGCGGTACACGATACCTAGCCGGATGTTGCGATTGGAGTTGCTCATCGATTTCCTCTTTCGAATTCGCCAGCACGCGCACGTTCTGCGGCCATGGCCGCCCCACCACCACGCTTGCCGGCGGCGGCGACTGGGAAAAACCGCACTCGCCCATGGCGCAACCGCGCGCTGCGGCGGACAGCTTCGCCCCTTTGCCGCCACAAGGGGTAGTTGGCCCAAGACCCGTAAGGCATAAACTATTGCAGTTGCAGCACTACTGTCAACCGCGACCCTTGGCCAACCCGCAAACGCATCGGCATCGGCTTGTGCCAACCGACAAGGCTGCTACACTCGACCGGCCGCTGGGCGCGGCAAGGGGCAGGCATGGCAAACCGCAAACCCGCAGTTGGACTGCACAGTCTCCGCACCTGGCTTACACCGCTCGCGTGTGCGGTGGGGTTGGTGACCGGTAGCGCGGGCTGCAGCAGCGACGATGGCGCGACCGCCAGCGGCCCGAGCATCGACCGCGCCACCCAAGACCCCCTCGCCATTGGCTGCGACGCCGCGAGCGCCGGCTGTTGGGACGCGGAACTAGCCAAACTACCTGATCTGCAAACGATGGTTGGCACGATCGCCAAGCCCGTACAGGCCGCCGGCGCCCTGACCGACAAGGCCGGCAACCGGCTAATTTGGGCCGAATTGGCCGCAACCGCCGACGCGCCGCGCACCGAAGTGAGCGTCGCCTTTGCCCGCTGCAGCGCGAAAAATCTGTGCAAGGTGGGCCGCGCCGACTACACCGCCAGCGGCGCCACCTTTGTCGATGCCAGCGGCGCGCCCTTTGGCGACGTGACGATTGGCCGCCCCATCCTGCGCAAGAAGCTGAAAGCACACGCTCCGGATAAGGACCCGACGCTGCTGGCGCCGCTTGAGACCTCGGCGAAGCCCGACGCTGAGCTGGCGTGGGCCACTTGGTCGGGCATGCAATTCAAGAAGCGCCGGTGCGTGGTGCTCAATGCCTACGGCCCCGAAGTGGGCCTCAGCGCGGCGCCCATCGCCCAGGCGTGCAGCACCAGCGGCCGCTTCGACAGCACTGAAGTCATCGACTATGCGCGGGTTTCAGACATGGCGGCGATCCTGCCCACGCTGACGCCACTCGATGCCCTGTTCTGGGTCGGCGCGGGGGTATACGAGGAGCGCACCGAGGGCGAGCGGCGGCACGGCATGACCTTGTCGCGCGGCGTGTTTGGCGACCAGCTGGTCTACGGCAAGGGCTCGCCCGACCTGATCAAGGGGCTACCACTCGGCGGGCCGGGCCTGGTTGTACTGGCCGGCGCAGATACCATGGCCGCCAATAGCTGGACAGATATCAACACCTTGGCCAATGTACTGCACGATGTGCCGGCGCGGGCAATGGTGGGCTTTACGGCCAAGACGGGCGGAACGGCGCTCGTTGCGGCGGCGGGTCAACTAGGCAAGTCGCTGTTTGGCGGCGCGGCCTTGTCGACGGCCTTGGCGGGAGCGGGTGCCCCCGTGGTGTCGGATCTCGCCCCGGATACCCTAAGCAAGTGGAAATGGGCGGCGCCAAATGCGTCGTTCTGGGGCGGCAAGAATCCCACGAAGGCGGCAATCAAGATGTACGTGCGCCTTGAACCACCGATCTGCACCCACGTGGCCGATGCCTGTACCCGGAGCACCTTTAACGCCGCGTACAAAACGGATCAGGTGCCCGCTACCGAAATGAATGGCGGCAACTCGACGTATATCTGCGATCTGCAGTTCGACGGCCCATTCTTTAGCTGCGACGTCGACAACCCCGACGCGGGGCAGAAATTCATGATCCGCGGCCTGATGCGCGGCCACGCCGAAGGGGATCGCTTCTGGGTATTGGCACTCGGCACCGGCCTGACACTGTATAAAGACCTGTTGGTCTTGGGCGAAGGCGTGCTCGGCAAGTCGGACCATGGCGGTGGGTCATCGTCGGTGCAGTTCAGCGGCGACGCCGTAGTGGGCACGTGGACTGACCCCGATGGGCGCTGCTGCACCACCAAGGGCGCCGCTGCGCTGACCAATTACAACAGCGAGCCCAGCCTGCTGCAGACCTGGCCGTAATCGCGGCAGTTTCAGAACCTTCATTGCCAAGGGAGCGGCGCACATGGGCCACGGAATCGACTACGCGACGCTGCCGAAGGGCCAGGGCCTGCGCATTGGCGTGGTGGCGGCGCGCTGGAATGGGTTTGTGGTCGAGCCCATGTTCGAGCAAGCGCTCGTGACCCTGCAGCAGTGCGGCGCCACGCCTGTGGTGGTCCGCGTTCCGGGGGCGTTTGAACTGCCCGTGGCTGCCAAGCGCTTGGCGCACGCGGTCGATGCGGTGATTGCCATGGGCGCGGTGATCCGCGGCGATACTCCGCATTTCGACTTTGTGGCAGGCGAAGCGGCGCGCGGGCTGCAAGAGGTGGCCGTGGCCACTGGACTCCCCGTGATCTTTGGCGTTCTGACCACCAATACCCAAGAGCAGGCCGAAGAGCGGGCTGACCCACTGCGCGCCAACAAGGGCCGCGAATTTGCTTTGTCGGCGATCGAAACCGTGCTGGCGCTGCAGGATCACCCGCGCACTTGACCCTACCCTGAACCGAATACCAAGAGGAATACCATGTATAGCAGGCGCCGGGCGCGCGAGTCCGCATTGCAAATCCTTTACGGCCTAGATTGGGTCGTGCGCGACACCGATGTGGCGATCGAGGACTACTGGGCCAAGTTCGCTGGCGAAAAGCCCGACGGCTACGACGATGTACGCAAGCACTGCGAAGAGCTGGTGCGCGGCGTGCTCGACGAAAAGAACAAGCTAGACGAGCGGTTGCAAGCCACCTCGCACCACTGGAAGATGGACCGGATGAGCGCGGTTGACCGCAACATTCTGCGGCTGGCGGCCTTTGAGTTGCTGTACCAGGGGGATGCTGTGCCGCGCAAGGTCGCTATCAACGAAGCCGTTGAGATCGCCAAGAAATTCGGCAACGAAGACTCGAGCGCCTTTGTCAACGGCATCTTGGACCGAATTGCCCAAGAGCGCGGCACGACGCCGGCCGACGAAGCTGCCCAACGCGAAGCCCGCGTGCGCGCCGAGCGCCGTGCCCCAAAGGCCGAATCGTAGGACGATCATGCACTTTAGGCTGGTGACACCGCTGCTCGAAAATCTCGATGAGATCGAGGGCGTTTGCCTTGTGCTGACCAGTTTTTCGGATGATCGCCCCCTGCGCGGCTTGACCGGCCTAGTGGACTGGCGGCTGAACGGCCAGTTGTCGCGGCTGGTGCTTAGCGAATTCATCGACGCGCACTACCAAGAGTCGATGCTCGCGCCCATCGAGGGCCGCCTGCCGTTCCAGCGCATCTTGCTGATCGGTATGGGCAAGCGCAGCGATTTTAACGCCGAGCGGTTTGAAGAAGTGTGCCGCTTCTGCTTTAAGACTCTGGTGAATCTGGGGATTTTGCGCTTCGCCATGACCTTGCCGGGTCGCGTGGGCCTAGATGTGGGCTTGCGGCAGGCACTGGCCGGCTGGCGACGGGCGCTGCTTGAGTCGTTCGACGCCGATCAGCTCGAAGCGCTCGAGTTGGTGGTCCTAGAAGCGCCCGATGTGCAACGCGAGCTGGCCGAGCCGATGCGGACCCTGCAGCGCGAGATCAGCGACCTCGCCAAGCAGGCCAAGGCCACGCCGACTCTTTAACATATCGATCTTGCTAGTCTTGATCCGCTGCAACGCCGCCGGCGCCTGTGCCACCACCGGCTGGTGTCGCGGTGCCTAGCGCGGCCGTAGGTCGCATCATGCCGGCCAAGCGGATAGCCACTTCGCTGCCAGCGACCATGCGCCGCTGCACCAGCCATTGTGCCCAAAATTGCAATGGGTTCGCCCGCGCACCGCGGCCCACAGCGGGGGCAAAACTGACGATCTTGCCGATCCACTCGGAGGCGTTGTCGCGCCACGGCGACGGCAGCGCCAGGGCTTGCACCAGGGCCGGCAGCTGGCTGCGGTCGAGCCCCGCCACCACAATACCGCGCCGCAAAAGCCCTTGAAGCGCGAGCTCTTCGCGACCTGTTCCGGCTGGCAGACCAGCCAAGAAAACCCGCCATAGCTGCTTTTCGCGCACAGGATCAAGCGGTTGCGTGGTGTCGAAGTCGGCGAGCTGCGGCGCCACCACCGCCAGAAGGTCGACACTGTCGTGATTGGTCAGCCGGCTGAGCGCCAAACGGGCGGTATCGCGCACCGCTGGGTCCGCATCGTCGAGCAGCTCGACCAGCGCCGGCGCAACATCGAGCGTCGCAGACGTGGCGAGCAGCGCCGCGGCCAACTGCCGCACCGTGACCGTCGGCACATCGACCGGACCAGCGAGGGGCTGCAACTGCCTAGGATCACGGGTTAAGCCCGCTAGGCTATCGGTCTCACCCAAGCTTGCCAAGCCATGCATGGCGGCAATGGCCACGCGCGGATCGTCTTCGTGGGCAAGCCCAGCGCGCACCCGCGCCACCGCCTCGTTGCCACCCCACCCGAGCGTCGCGCGCACGGCCTGCAGCCGCACCTGCGGATCGCGGTCGCGCACCTCGTCTAGGATGGCGCCATAGCTCTCGCTATCGCGGTACTCGGCCAGCAGGTACACCGCCGCCGCGCGATCACTGGCCTGTTCCGAGTGCAACGCCTTGCGCAAGCTAGGAAACCGCTCGCGCACCTGCACCGCATGACCCCATGCCGCCTGGGGCGCCCGCGAGGCATTGACACAGCCCTCGCTAAAGTCGCCGCGGTCGCAACCGATGCGCAAGTGCAGGTGATCATTGTGCGCTAGCGTCTTCTTGGGCTGATGCAGCAGGGCATTGGCGCGGGCCAGCAGCTTCTTGTCGGCCTTCTTCTTGACGGCCACGGCGAGCATCTTTTGCTTGAGCCATTCTGCAACAAACAAGTGCTGCAGTTCTGGACCTTTACACTCGAGCAGAGCGGCCACCAGGCTCCAGTTGGCCTCGGGATCAAAGGTCAGCGACTCGGGCGCATCGCTCGCTTTGCCGCGCGCATCGAAGTGGTAGAGGCGGTCGGTCAGCGCCAGTTTATTCTTAGAATCGCGCACATAGAAGGCAAGATCGGCATCGCGGCCATTGTGGTGCGACACCGACCACGGCAGCGGCCCGCCACCCGGGCGCGACAAGTTCCCCAACTGCAGGATCGCACCCTTGTGCTCTTTGGCCACGCGCTCGGCGGCGCACAGCAGCAAATCGCGCATATCGTCTGTAGTATAGCGGGTTTGGCGCG
Organism: uncultured Myxococcales bacterium; assembly: GCA_903883645.1. GTDB lineage: Bacteria > Myxococcota_A > UBA9042 > UBA9042 > UBA9042 > SXRM01. Next base: position 29,939 of record CAISBR010000014.1, read on the forward strand.
GCACCACTTTGTCGAGCACGCGGTGGTATTCGCCCTGAACCGGCACTTCGGCGGCGTCGACCAAGTAGCCCGCCGTGACCGTGCCGACCGACATCGACCCCTGCGCATCGCTCGCCAGGCGCGGGTGGTAGCGGGATTGCAGCGGCATAACGTACGCGTCGATGGCGTCGCTGACCGGGCGGCGCCCCAGCTTGCCAATCGGCTCGCTAACCCGAACTTCGCCATCAAGTTCAAGGGCTTGAGTAGACACCGTTGCCTGGGGGTCGGCGTCGCGCACAGCGGCACGTTGCTCAGCCGGCGCACTGTTGCTGGTCTCGGGTACTTGGGGCGCCAGCAACGCACAGCCCGCCATCGCCAGCGCCAGCGCCAAGCTGGGAGCCCGGCTTAAACCGTGTTGATTCACAGGCTTTGCATCGGTCCGCAGCATCGTCGGCTTACCTGATCCGCCCGCCTGGGCGACCGCTCCAGACACCATACCAGTTCCGCGAGGCGCGTCGAATCCACGCACCGTTTTGCACAAACCTTAGGTCGCCGCGCGCCGCACAAAGGCCTGCCGCACAAAGTTGCCCATGTAACCACCCGCCGACCCGACCGAGAAAATCATCGATGCGGCCAGGAGTGCTAGGCCCACGCGGTGGAATTCGACGCTGCCCCGCAGCAGCAGAAAATCGACATCGGTCGCAAAGTGCAGCAACAGGCCGATGAGCCCGACCATTTGCAGCGCGGTCTTCCACTTGCCCCATCGGTCCGACGGCAGCTCGAAGCCTTCTTCGGCCGCGATCGCCCGCAAGCCGGTAATCGCGATCTCGCGCGATAGCAGCAGCACCACCAGCCACACCGGCACCCGCTCCAAGTGCACCAGCTCGATCAAACACGCCAGCACCAGCAGCTTGTCGGCCAGAGGGTCAAGGAACCGCCCAAAAGCACTCTGCATATTCAGGTTGCGCGCCAGCCAGCCGTCCAAAAAATCGGTGATCGACGCCAGCGCGAACAGACTGGTCGCGATGAACACGGCCCGCCGCGCCGCCCATTCACCGCCCAGGGCCACGTCGCTGAGCTCCATCTGCCACATCACCGCGGGGATAATCGCCACGCGACCCATGGTCAAGATATTGGGAATATTAAAGATCTCGCCTTGTAGCGGGCCCGGCGCTTTGCGCGGCTTCTTCTTCTTGCGGTTGCGCATGGGCAGCATCGGCTTGGGCAGTTGCATGGGGTCCTCGGGCCCGATGATGGCACCAGCCGGCGGCGCTGGGAATCCCTGGCGGCGTTCTGGGTTCCAACTGAAGGGGGCCAGCGGATCTGGCGACCGCAGCGACGTGCTGCTATGGTTGCCGAATTGCCGCGACCGCATGGCCGCCGGCGCCACGCTAGCCCAATGCATCAGGATGGTAGCAGTCAACATTATGGATTTACTACTTAATATCCTGCTCGGCTTTGTCGGCGGCCTCATCTTGAACGTCATGCCGTGCGTACTGCCCGTGCTGACCATGAAGGTTTTTCACCTGGTTGAGCACTCGAGCGCGGGCGACGGTTCGACGGATCGCACCCGCCGCTTGCACGGTTTGGCGTATACCGGCGGAATTCTCATCGCGTTTTTGGCACTGGCGGCGGCGGTGATCGCGCTCAAGGCCTCGGGCGATCGCGTGGGCTGGGGCATGCAGTTCCAGAACCCGCGCTTTGTGGCCGGCATGGTCACTTTGGTTTTCGTGTTTGGCCTCAATGCATTAGGGGTCTTCGAGTGGACACTGTCGCTCTCGGGGCGCCCCGGTCATCAAGGCTACGGCGCCAGCTTGGTCAACGGCCTGTTCGCCGCGATCATGTCGACCCCCTGCTCGGCACCGTTCTTGGGCACGGCTGCGGCCTATGCGCTCGGCGTCGGCACCCCGTGGTACAGCACGCTGGCGATGTTCACCTCGATTGGCATCGGCTTGGCCAGCCCTTTCCTGCTCGTCAGTTTTGTGCCGGCCGTCGGACGCTTGCTGCCCCGACCGGGCCCCTGGATGGAAACCTTCAAGATGCTCATGGGGTTTTCGCTCGTCGGTGCCGCGGTGTGGCTGATGCGGGCCTTCTTTGCCCAAGTCGCGCGCGATGCCGCGGCCGACTTCTTGATTTTCTTGCTGATGGTGTCGATTGCGTTGTGGGGCATCCACCATTTTGGCGGCGTGCTGTATTCGACCGTGCGGCGCTACGCGGTGCGGGCCGTGGCCATGGCGCTCATGCTCGCAAGTGGGCACTATTTCTTGCATTTTGAGCCCGCTGCAGCCGAGGCAGCCAGCAGCGACTGTGCGCCCACCGATACCGTGTGCCGCAATCACATCGTCTGGAGCCCCTTCGACACCGCCCGCGTCACCCGCGAACACAAGGCTGGACGCGCTGTTTTTATGGACTTTACCGCCGAGTGGTGCGCCAACTGCAAGACCAACGAAAAGGTCTTTATCGAGACGGACTCGGTGCGCAAGGCCCTGGTCAGCAGCGGCGTATTGCCCATGAAGGCTGATATGACCAATGAAAACGACGAGATGCAGGGATGGCTCGACAAGCTGGGCCGCTCGGGCATTCCGGCCTACGTCATCTATCTGCCCGATGGCAGCCGCGATCTGCTGCCCGAGGCGATCACCTCGGAGATGCTGGTGCAGCACTTGACGGACGCGGCCAAGAAGTTCCCGCCCAAGGCCCCGGCAGCCCAGACCGCCGCCAATTAGGCTTGCGATCCCGCGGCTGCCACCCTAAACTATTGGGCCTCGCGTACGGCAACGTCTGCCCCGCGCGCCCCCTCACCGCCGGCTGCTCCAACTGCGGAGTCGCCCAACCGGAGCGAAAATGAAGAAAGAAGGCCACCCCAAGTACGTCGAAGCCACAATCCACTGCGGTTGCGGCAACACCTTCGTTACCCGCTCGACCGCGGGCAGCATGCACATCGACATCTGCTCGAACTGCCACCCGTTCTTCACGGGCAAGCAGCGCATGATCGACACCGCGGGCCGCGTCGACCGCTTCAATCGTCGCTTCGCCAAGGCGGCTGGCAAGTAAGTCTTTACTTACTGCGAGCTTACGCATGTACCGACGAGGCGCTGGCTGCACGGCCCGCCTCGTCGCTGCATTTTTGGCTTAGTTCTTCGGCAACTTCGCAAACTTCTGCCCGTCGCGCGCCTGCTGCCACGCCGCGGCAAAGGCGATACTCTGCGCCAGGTCGCCGCCATGGCGGGTCACACCGGCCAGTTGCCCCCACGCTAGCACCTGTTCGGGCTGGCGCGCGCGCAGGCAGTTGCCCACGATTGTGATTAATTCCTGCTCGGTTGCCCCCTGTTGCGTCGCCGCCGCGGGCAGACACACCGGCAGGGGCTGCGGCGCATCCAGCCAGCTCTCGGTCAGCGCCACCCCCAGCATGGCCTGCGGCTCAAGACTGACGATCGCGGCACTGCGACCAAATTGCCGCTGAGCCTCGCGCCAAAAATCGGCACGCATCGCCGGCGTCGCAGCATCGGCTTGGGCCAATTGTTCAAAGGCTGCGGTCATTTGCCGATCACGCTGCCGATGACCGCGGGCGAACTGCAGCCCAACCACCAGCAGCGACAGCAGCACGATCACGGTCGCGCCGACGCGCCGCTGAGTGCGCAGGGCATCGACCATCAAAAGCCTTTAAGGACCGGGTCTTCAGATAGGCTCGTCAGCGGATGCGCTGGCTGGCGGTCCAAGGCGCGGCGCACATAGGTCGGCAGAGCAAAGACTCCGCGGTAGAACTCGCCGTTGCCATAACGCAATTCGGGCTCAAGCCGCTGGATGCGCGGGCTAGACGGGTCTTGCGCCGCCGCGACATCGATGCCCTGACTGGCCGCAGTATAGGCCCACACGCCGCCCGGATAGGCGGTAACCTGGCCCAAGTACATGCGAGTATTGGCAAAAATTTCGCTAAGGGTGTGGTACACGCCGGCCACCCGATCGAGGTAGAACGTCGGCGAGTCCGATTGCGGCACCAAGATGCCGTTTTGACCCAGCAACGTGGCGCAGTGGCGATAGAATCTCTCGGTAAAGAGCTCGACCGCCGCATCGACCGGGTCCGTCGAGTCGATCAAGATCACGTCGAACTGATCGCCCGCCGCCGCGTGCTCTTCGACATAGGCCAGACCGTCGCCCACGATCACTTCGGCGCGCGGATCGTCGAGAGCCGACGCAACCTGCGGAAAATACTCGCGACCCACGCGAATTACTTCGCCATCGATGTCGACCATCACACACTTCTCGACTTCGGGATGGCGCAAGACTTCGCGCAGCGTGCCACCGTCGCCGCCGCCAATAATCAGCACTTTCTTGGGGTTGGGATGGGCGAGCAGCGCCGGATGGGAAAGCATCTCGTGGTAGCCCGACTCGTCGCGATCGGTCACGTTGGTCACGCCTCCCAGCGCGAGCACCGTGCCCCAATCTTCGGCCTCAAAGACATCGACCGTCTGAAAGGGCGTCTCGAAGATCTCGTAGACCTTGGTGACCGTAAAGGTCAGGTGGGTCGACTCGGTCCACGGGTCGAGGTAGCGGAGCTTACCGTTGATTTCGACAAAACTTTCCTTGGGCATGATGGTCCTTACTTAGCCTTACTTAGGGTGCTTGGCCGCTGGGCCCACACCAGGGGGCGCGGGCGAAGGGACCGATAGTGTAGATCACTGCACCGCAAAGGGAACTGGCCAGCCCCTTTCAGCGTGGCGACAGGGATGCTACCTTGCCGCCCGCGACGCACCGCCCGTCGCAGGAGCGCTGCCATGCCGAGCATGAACATCATCCAAGCCATTAACGATGCTCTGTTTTGCGCGATGCGCCGCGACGACAAAGTGGTGGTCTTGGGCGAAGACGTCGGCAAGTTCGGCGGGGTTTTCCGCGCCACCGTGGGTCTGCAAGAAGAGTTTGGCGACGATCGCGTGATCGACACGCCCCTGGCCGAAGCCGGCATTATTGGCACCGCGATCGGCATGGCGATGTATGGCCTAAAACCCGTGGCCGAGATTCAGTTTTCTGATTTCATTTTCCCGGCTTACGACCAGATCGTCAACGAATTGGCCAAGGCGCGCTACCGCTCTGCGGGCGAATTTCCGGCGTCGATGGTGATTCGCACCCCGTTTGGCGGCGGCATTCGCGGTGGCCACTACCACTCGCAGTCGCCCGAAGCGGTGTTTTGCCACCAGGCGGGTCTTGTCGTGGTGGCGCCGTCCAATCCCTATGATGCCAAAGGGCTTTTGCTCTCTGCAATCGAGCGCGACGACCCCGTGATGGTCTTTGAGCCCAAGCGCATCTACCGCGGCCCCGACCACGGCACCAACTGGTCCGCCCAAAAAGGCGGCGAAGTTCCTGAAGGTTGGTACACGGTACCGATCGGCAAGGCCGCCATCGCCCGCGAGCTGACGGGGCGCGGCACGCCGGTAACCCTCATTACCTACGGCGCGATGGTCTATACGTGCCTCAAAGCCGCAGAATTGGTGGTAAATGAAGGCGTCGACGTCGAACTGATCGACCTGCGCAGCCTGGTGCCTCTGGATCTCGACGCGATTGTGGCGAGTGGCCGCAAGACCGGCCGGATCGTCGTCGCCAACGAAGCCCCGCGAACTTGCGGCTTTGCGGGCGAGATCGTGGCGCAAGTGGCCGAGCACTGCTTCGATTGGCTGCAGGCACCGGTGCAGCGCGTCACCGGCTGGGACACACCGTTCCCGTACACGCTCGAAGCAGCCTACCTGCCCGATGCGGCGCGCGTGGCCGAGGCGCTGCGCAAAACTGCACGATTTAACTAGATTTTCTGCAAGCACAGCAAGCAAGAGGTAACCATGGCGTTCGAGTTCAAGCTGCCCGACATCGGCGAAGGTGTGGTCGAGGGCGAACTGACCAAGTGGCTGGTGCAAGACGGTCAGGATGTGGCCGAAGATACGCCGCTTTTCGAAGTGCTGACCGACAAGGTCTCGGCGGTGATCCCGTCGCCGCGGCCGGGCAAGATCGCCAAGCGCCATTTTGCCGAGGGCGACATGGTTCCGGTGGGCGCCGTGGTAGTCACGATTCAAGAGGCAGGAGGCGCGGTCGCTGCCCCTGTAGCCGCCGAGGCCGCCCCAGTGATCGCTGTGGCAATGGCGGCGCCTGTGGCAGCCCCAGTGGTGGCCGCGGCGGCGAACCGCGATCCGGGCGAGCGGGTGCGCGCGGCGCCGGCAACCCGCAAGCTGGCGCGCGAGCTGGGTGTCGATCTGTTCGAAGTGCCGGCGTCGGGCGACGAAGGCCGCGTTACACAAGCGGATGTGCAGGCGTGGGCCGCGCGGGTCGCCGCTGCGCCAAGCAAGTCCACTGCGCCAGCCGCAGCCGCGATTGCCCGCCCAGCGCCGGTAGCGCTGCCGCCCGGACAAGACGAAACCCGCGAGAAACTAAAAGGTCTTCGCAAACGCATCTACCAGCGCATGCGCCAGGCCAAAGACAATGCGGCACATTTTACGTACGTCGACGAGGTCGATTTTACGGCCGTAAACGCGCTGCGCGCCTCGCTCGAGCCGTTTGGCATCAAAGCCACCTTCTTGCCGTTTGTGATCAAGGCGGTTTGCCTAGCGCTAAAGAAGCCGCAATTCGCGTACTTGAATGCCGCCGTAGACGACGCCGCGGGCGAGATCGTGGTCAAGCACCGCTACCACATTGGCGTGGCGGCGGCGACCGAAGCGGGCCTAGTGGTGCCGGTGATCAAGGATGCAGATCGCCTGCCACTCAAGGGATTGATCAATGAAGTCAAGCGCTTGGGCGAAGGTGCGCGCACCTCGACTCTGCCCGGCGACGACATGGCCGGCTCGACCTTTACCATCACCAGCCTGGGCAAGATCGGTGGCATGTTCGCGACACCTATCGTCAATTACCCCGAAGTAGCGATCCTGGGCCTACACAAGGTCGAGAAGCGGCCCGTGGTGGTCGACGACCAAATCGTGATTCGCGAGCGCATGTACATGTCGTGCTCGTTCGATCACCGGCTGATCGACGGCCATGTGGGCGCGGCGTTTGTGCAGGCAGTCAAGGATTACCTTGAAAATCCAGCGCTTCTGATTGCCGAGCTGGTCTAGCTAGACCCCTGGCTTCTTCTTGAACAGCCGGTACGGGCCCTGCTCGGTGACGAGCTCGACCTTGTTGCGGTCGCGGCCGAAGGGCTCGCCGTTGCCGCGAATCAAGAAGTAATCAAAGTAGTTGCCATACTCGGCCCAGGTAAAGCGCTCGGGCGTCCACTCAAAGCGCGCCGGAAAGGTCGGCGGCCCGCCCACATCGGGATACAGGACCGGCGACTGCGGAAAATTGGCGAAGCTAAAACTGGCCATGCCGCCGCGATCGACCACGTAGTACTGGCCCAAGTGCAGCAGTGGCGCTTGGTTCAGCACATTGCTTCCAGCGCCATAGACAAGCGAAATTAGACACTTACCAGGCTCCGCTTGCGCCACTACCTGGCGAATCGGCCCGGCCTCGTCGCTGAACTCTTTGGCCTTTTGCACATGTAAACGAATACTTGCGGCACACAGCAGCAGCGCCGGCACGCCAAACAGCACATAGCGCCCCCAGCGGCCAAACGCCCAGCGCTGCAGCGGCAGAGCCACCAGCGCCAGCATCGCCAGCACAGGTACAAAGCGGTACGAAATTGGCCAGATCCACTTGTACGACACCGGGCTGAGCAGATACACCGCCAGCGTCGTCACCAGCATCGACGCGGGGATTTTGCTGCGCTGCCAAGGACTTTCGTCCTCTTTGCCGCGACGAGCCAGCAGCGCCGCCACCGCCAGCACGCCGAGCCAGCACACCGCTAGGATCTCGTCGCTGTCGCCGCGGTAGGCATCGAGCCACCAGGTCCACAGATTCTGCAGGCGCTCGCCAAACGGCTCGAAATTGACCTGCGCCGAGGTCACATTGCGGCCACCATGTCCCTGCTTCCACTCCGCTTCGCCGGCCAAAATGAGCGAGCGCGACGTCCACACCGCCATCGCCAGCAGTGCGGGCAGCAGGTGCAAGGCGGGCTTCAGCCAGTGCCGCGGATGCCAGCCCCGCGCGCCCAAAAGCACGGTAATGCCGGCCAAAAGCCCATACAACAAGAAGGGTTGCGCGTGACTATAAAAGAGCAGCACGGCCAAGATCGCCATACCGATCAGCCGCGACCAGCTGGCCTCGTCTAGGCTCCGCCGCAGCAGGGCCAGCGCCCAAAACATCAGCGGCAGCGCGGTGATATAGTTAGCAAACCCCATGAAAAAAAAGACATTATAGACAAGCGGAACCGCCAGAAGCGCCAAGATCGGGTCGCGCCGGTGCGCCCGCAGCAGCGCCACCAGCGACAGCGGCAGGCCCACGGCGTACAGCGAGAGCACCACGCGGTTCGCCGTCTCGAGAGACATCACATAACTCAGCAGATCAACACTGAGATACCACGACAGGTACTGCGTCCGCGAAAAATCGATCACGTGGTACTTGTACACCGCATAGAAGGGGTCGTGGTAACTATGCAGAATGCGGACGGTCGCGAGGTGCTGCGGCAGGTCCATCATCGGCAGCAGGGGCGACACCCACAGCGGCGCCACGCACGCGGCGATCACCGTCAGCAGCAGGAGCGCCGTCACCCGATCCCCCGCCAGCCAATCCCGCAGCGTCGGTCGCAAAAAGGCGGGCTGATCAGGCGTTTCGTTCCCGCTCTGCCCGAATTGGTTCGCCGTCGCCATCCTGGTCCTCAACTGCCCGCTGCGCCGCGCGTTGTAACGCAGGGCCACCGCCCCTCGCAACCTTGGCATCACCGCGACTTGCATCCGCTCAAGAATCCGCGGATCGTACTGGGCCTGCCGCCCACCGCGCGGCCTGGAGCGAGCATGGATCTGCGCGAAACTGGCGAGCAACCGCGGCACCCGTGGGAGTTGGCGCGGCTTGAGTTCTTCGTTGCGGCGCTGCGCCGGCACGGGCTGCTGGGGCGGCCAGTGTCGCTGCTGGATGTGGGCTCGGGCGACGCGTGGTTTTCGAGTCAGGTTGCGGGGTTGCTACCCGCCGGCTCGCACATCAGCTGCCTGGACGCGGGTTACGACGAGGCCACGCTGCAGCGGCTGCAAGAGCAGGTTCCGCCCATGCTTTCGCTGCATCGCGAGCCGCCGCCGGGCCAGTTCGACGCGGTGGTCCTGCTCGATGTCTTGGAACATGTCGCCGACGATCGCGGCTTCTTGCAGTCGATCGTGGCCAGCTCGCTGCGGCCCGGCGGGCTGGCGGTGATCTCGGTACCAGCTTGGCAGGCGCTCTTTACCCAGCACGACACGTTCTTGCACCACCACCGCCGCTACAGTCCGGCGCTGGCCCGCCAGGTGACCAAGGCTGCGGGGCTGCAACTGCTCGAGTCGGGTGGACTTTTTCATAGCCTGCTGCTGCCGCGCGCCCTGGGCAAGCTGCGCGAGGCGGCCCTGGGAGCAGCCGAGGATACGACGCCATCGATCGCCTGGAACCACGGTCCGCTGCTTACGAAAGCGGTGCTGGGTGCGCTGCAAGTCGACGGGGCGGTGTCGCAGTTGCTGGCGCGCACGGGGCTGAGCGTGCCCGGGCTGTCGTGGTGGGCGGTCGGCCAAAAACTAGTTTGATCAAGCGAGCTTGAGCCCGTCGTTGCCGATGGGGCGGTAGGCGTCGGCGCCAAAGCGCTCGGTATTGCCGCGGTATAGGCCTGGGCAGATGCCGCGATGGCCACACTCTTGACACGCCGGCAGATGAAACCAGTGCTCAACATGCGAAAACGGGAGTCGACTCCCAGAGTTTACTTCGATCGAGTAGTCGTCGAGGTAGTAGTCGACATTGCGGTCGACCAACTGCGGCGCCAGGCACGCGGCTAGGTTGCGGTGCCCCACAGCGATCCCAAGCGAATCACCCAGTTGCACGAGCTCGGCCACCCGTTGCGCCGCCGGCACAGGGTCGACGAGCAGCTGCTCGGCATGGCGCAAAGCATCGCCAAGTGGCTTGATCAACGCGAGAATCACCGGAGGTGGCTCCACGTTCTCCGCCTGCGCCAACTTGGCAACCCCACGCAGCAAGTCGGGTAGGGTCGCGAGATTCAGCGCCGTGACCGCCGTATACAGGTAACAGTTCAGGTCGCCGCTTCGCAGAATCGCTTGTAACGCCTGCACTTGCTTGGCCAACTTGCCCGTAGAGCGCGATAGCAGGTCGTAGGTATGCGGGTCGAGCGTGTCGATCGAGAGATGCACAGTCGCCACGCCGCGCGCCCGCAGCTCGCCCAGCACGCCGGGCTCCCCCAAACGCAGGCCATTGGTCATCAGCACGTGGTTGCTCAGCCCCTGCTCCGCCAACAGATCAAGCACTTCGTTTAGTTGTGGATAGATCGTGGGTTCGCCACCGATCAGGATCGCTTTGTCGCAACGCTGACCCTGGGCCCCCGCGGCCACGATCGACGCGACTTCGGCCAAGGGCAAAAAGCCCTGCGCATCTTCGTGCGGCGGCACCGCGCAGTATAAACACGCAGAATTACAAGGCCGCCCCAGATCGACGTAAAAAGCCGGCGTCAGCCACTCTGCCACCTGCTGCAGCTTGGGATGCGGCGCCGCCAAGGCCACATCGCGGCGGCGACCGTGCACATCGACCACGGGCCGCGGCACAAAGCGACGCTGCGAAAAAGGAACGTCTTGTCGCGGCCTTGGCTGGTGTAGCGGCGGCGGCTCTGGCATTTGCGTGGCGGCGCGATCAGACTGCGGCATACGGTCCCCCAAGGCGCAGCCTAGCGGATCGGCAGCGGCGCCGACCAGTCGCACCCGCAGGTGGCTATGCAACAGACAGGACCTCAAGCACAAAATTGGCTGGTGCTGGGCGCAACCGGCAAGTTGGGGCAGCCCCTTGTCGGCGAGCTGGCCCACCGGCATGGCTCGCAAAGCGTAGTGGGCGCAGCCCGACATCCACCTAAAATCACTGGCCTTCTTGGCCATTTTCTTGAAGTCGATGCCGAGGATGGACTGCGCCTGGCCGAGCTGCTGCCGCGCTGCCACGCCGTGCTGCATCTCTGCGCCCACGATCGCCCGCGAGCCCAAGCTCTGATCGCCGCTGCGGCGCAAGTCGGACACTGGCCCACGCTGGTCGTTGCCTCGTCGATCGCGGAGCGGCGGCCCCAGGACTGGCTGCTGAGCGAAGACCAGGTCACTTCGCCCCCACAGGATGGTTTTGGTCTCACGCTGCGCGAGGCCAACGATCAACTGCTCGCCGGCTGGCAAGGTCCGCTGCATATTGCGCTGCTGCCCCAGTTGTTTGCGGCGGGCGATCCGCGCGACCGGCTGGCGATGTGGCTGGCCGAGGCCGACCATGGCGCGCTGGGCTTGCCAGGCACAGGGCAGCAACACCCTGCACTGATTGATGTTTTGGATGCGAGCCGCCTACTTGCCGACCTCGCAGAGCTGCCGCGTGGGGTGGGCCGCGTCGTGCTCGGCCATCCGCAACCCCAAACCGCTATGGCGATTGCCCAGGCCGCGCTGGCGGGTTCGGGCCAGTCGCAGGTGCCAATTGCGCTTGGGGGGGCTGGCCGCGCTCTGAGTGGCGGCGACGAGCGCCTAAACCTAGGCAAGCAACAGCGCCTGTGGCCCGACTACCCGTGGCAGCCCCTGCTGCAGCAAGTGCGCACGGCCGCGGCAACCTGGCAGGTCGCTCGCAACCAGTAGTTCTGGCTAGGCAATCGCCAAAAGAACCTGCTCAATCGCCCGGGCTTGATCGCGCAACAAGGCCGCCTGCTCAAAATCGAGCGCCTGCGCCGCCGTTTTCATGGCCCGTTTGGCGTCGAGCAAGTCCTTCTCGAGCTGGCGCACATCGCGATGGCCTGCACTTTCAGCAACGCGCGTCGCCACTTCGGCCGCAGTCGCCGCTGCCCCCGCCACCGCCTTGATGATCGTCCGCGGCGTGATCCCATACTCAAGGTTGTGCGCGATCTGCTTGGTGCGACGCCGGTCCGTCTCGTCGAGCGCCAGGTTGATCGAGTTGGTCATCACATCGGCATACAAGATCACCCGGCCGTTTACGTTGCGCGCCGCCCGACCGATGGTCTGGATGAGCGAGCGCCGTGATCGCAAGAAGCCCTCTTTGTCGGCATCGAGCACAGCCACCAGCGAAACCTCTGGAATATCCAATCCTTCGCGAAGCAAGTTGATCCCGACTAGCACGTCGTATTCGCCCGCGCGCAGCGAGCGGATAAGCTCAATCCGCTCCAGAGTCTCGACGTCGCTGTGCAGGTAACGGACTGCAATACCCAATTCATCAAGATATTCGGTCAGATGTTCGGCCATGCGCTTGGTCAAGGTGGTGATCAGCACGCGCTCGCGCAGTTCGACGCGCTTTCTTATCTCTCCAACGATATCGTCAACTTGAGTCCCAACTGGTCGAACTTCGACCTCGGGGTCGACGAGGCCCGTCGGCCGCACCACTTGCTCGACAAAGGCGCCCTGCGTTTGCTCAAGTTCCCAGTCGCCCGGCGTCGCCGACACGTACAGCATCTGCCCAGCCTTACTCATGAATTCGTCGAAACGCAGCGGCCGATTGTCGAGCGCCGACGGCAAGCGAAAGCCGTGATCGACCAAATTCTCTTTGCGCGACCGGTCACCCCGAAACATCGCACCGATTTGGCCGACCATGAGGTGCGACTCATCGAGGATCGTTATGAAATCCTTTGGGAAATAATCTACCAGCGTCGGTGGCGGCTCGCCCGGAGGCCGCCCAGCCAAGTGGCGCGCATAATTTTCGACGCCGTTGCAGGTACCGCGTGTCTGCAAGTTCTCGAGATCAAACATCGTTCGTTGTTCAAGCCGCTGGGCCTCAAGCAGCTTGCCGTCCGCCTTCAGCTCAACCAGCCGCGTATCGAGCTCGGCGGCGATGCGCTCGCGGGCCAAGGTCAGATTTTCTTCGGGCGTGGCGTAGTGTGAATTCGGATAGACCGCCACATGGGTGATCGTGTCGATCGGCGTGCCGCGCAGGGGGTCAACCCACCGCAACTCTTCAATTTCATCGCCCCACATGCTGATACGGAGCAAGCGATCGTCGTAGTACGCCGGCTGCACTTCGACCACGTCGCCGCGCACGCGAAAGTGCCCGCGCGCCATTTCGAGATCGTTGCGCGAATACTGAATATCTACGAGTTTACGCAGCAATTCGTCGCGACGGATCTTCTGCCCCACCGCGAGCTGCAGCCGCATCGCCAAGTACGTCTCAGAGGAGCCAATGCCATAGATGCATGACACGGAACTAACGATAATTACGTCTTTTCTCTCGAGCAGCGAGAAGGTCGCCGCGTGGCGCATGCGGTCGATCTCGTCGTTGATCAGCGAGTCTTTTTCGATGTACGTGTCGCTCGAAGCGATGTACGCCTCGGGCTGGTAGTAGTCGTAATAACTAACGAAATACTCGACCGCGTTGTCGGGAAACAGGCCCTTGAGCTCGGCGTGCAACTGCGCCGCCAAAATCTTGTTGGGGGCCATTACCAGCGCCGGCCGCTGCACCGCCGCAATCACGTTCGCCACCGTGAAGGTTTTACCCGAACCAGTAACGCCGAGCAGCACTTGCGCCGGCTCACCCTCGCGCAACCCCTGCACGAGCTGGGCAATGGCCTGGGGTTGATCACCCGCCGCAGCGAACGGCGACACCATACGAAACAGCGGCAAATTGACCTCGAATGCGACCGGCAGCGTAGAAATCGGCCGAATGGCATTGTGCGCACGCCCAAAGAGGGTTGCAAGTTTCGCGTAATTTTAGGTACTTAGAGGCATAGGGAAAAAACGGTTGACAGCCTGTCCCACTGCAATATGCTTTTGCAGACTTGCGGGGGCTACTTCCGAGCGCGTCGGTGCCGCACGGTAGATGCCCCAGAGGAGACAGGCAGCGGAGAGCGGTTCGTGAACCTGGTCTGCGGGAAACTGCAGAATCAGGCCAAGCTAGGGACACGGCCCCGGATGATCCGGGACGATGACCAGCGCAAACCTCCGTAGTGCCCGGAACAGGAGAGAAAGATGCGTCTGAATCGTCTGATGGTTGCCGTGTTGGCTCTGGGTTTGTCGGCTGGCCTCATGGGCTGCGACAAGAAGCCCGCTGAACCCCCGAAGACCGAGGGTGCTGCTACCGAGAAGAAGGAAGAAGCCCCCAAGGTTGAAGAGAAGAAGGAAGAAGCCAAGCCGGCCGAAGCCCCCAAGGCTCCTGAGGCCCCCAAGGCTCCTGAGGCTGCTCCCGTTGCGGCCCCCGGCGCGGCTCCGGCCGCTCCCGCCCCCGGCGCGGCCCCCGCGGCCGCTGCTCCGGCCCCGGCCGCTGCGGCTCCCGCCGCTGCCGCTCCCGAAGCCCCCAAGCCGGCTGAGCCCGCCAAGTAACTGAACTTGCTCAGGTAGCACTGGCCTCGGCCAAGGCTGCCCGCAAAGCAGTTGAAGCACATGAAGGGAGATGGGTCCGCAAGGGTTCATCTCCCTTCGGTGTTTTTGCGCAATTCGCGGCCGCGTTCGCGTTGAATTCTGGGCAGCCACGCCCTACCCTAGCGACGCCGCGGGTGGCCTAGACAGCGCCGCCGACGCAGCGAGGCTAAGCGGATGACTTTCGCCCACTACCAGCTCCGACTTGCTGCCGCGCTCGTGCTCGCGAACCCGTGGCTGTGGGGCTGCGGCAAAGCCGAATCGCCGGCGACCGGGTCGACGAGCGGCGAGTCGCTGCAGATCGATGACCCCAAGCTGCTGCCGGCGGCGCGTGGCCTCGACAAGGTGGCAGGCGACCTGGCGAGCTTGGTGCAACGGGCCGAAGCGGCTCAGAGCACCCCCCTAGAGCTCGTAGCGATTCGCCGGGAATACCAGGCGACGCTCGCTCAAGCACGCAGTCAACTTGCTGAATTAGAACGACAAACTAACCCGGCGGACCGCCGTACGCTAAACGCCTATTACCTGCAGGTGGTGGCGCCCCAGCTTAGTCGGCTGCAGCCCCTGCTGTTTCCGGCGCTGCTGGTCGAACTGCCGCGGGGCGCCACCCCAGCGGAAGCCGCCACGCCGACCACCGCCACAGCAGCCATCACTCCGACGGACAAATGACGAGGAAACGCATGAATCGACAGCTGATCCTAGCCGCCGCGCTCGCCTTGCAGACCTTGGCGTGTGCGCCACAGCCGCCCCCCGAGCCGGGCGAGTCAGCCAACTTGGCCAAGGCCAAAGCCCTGGTCGAGGCCAGCGCCAAGGATTTTGAAGCGGCGGCTACCGATCTGCCGGCTGCGGGGGCAAACCCGGATCAAGCACGGGCCGTGGGAGTGCGACTTCGCAAGCAATTTGAGGCCCGCCGCAGCGAAGGCGAAGCGCTGCAGAAGCTGCTGAGCGACGACGAGAAGCGCAAGTTGCAAGAATTTGGCCTCAAGCGCCTCGTGCCCGCGGTGAGCAAGCTAGAAGAGAAACTGGGGACCGCCCATGCCGCCGGCCAGCCCGCAGTAGCGCCCGCGCAACCGGCGACTGCGACTGCCGCGCCCGCTGCCGCGACGCCCGCCGCAGCACATTGACCGGCCGGCGAGCGCCGTGCTATCGAATCGACCCACGCCGCGGCTAGGGCCGCCCGCAGAGGAACAGCATGAACAAGGTCTTTGCCAACGCCGACGCCGCACTGTTCGATTTTGCCGACGGGGTCAGCATGATGGCGTCGGGTTTTGGCCTCAGCGGCAATCCCGAGAACCTGATCACGGCGATCAATAGCAAGGGGTACAAAGACTTAACCGTAATCTCGAACAATTGCGGCACTACCGATCGCGGTCTGGGCGTGCTGCTCAAGGCACGGCAAGTCAAGAAGATGATCGGCAGCTATGTGGGCGAGAACAAAGAGCTTGAGCGGCAGTTCTTGGCGGGCGAGCTCGACCTCGAGCTGTGCCCACAGGGGACACTGGCCGAGCGAATTCGCGCGGGTGGCGCCGGCATTCCAGCGTTCTACACACCCACGGGCTATGGCACGCAAGTAGCTGACGGTAAAGAGACACGCCTGTTTGGCGACCGGTACTTTGTGCTCGAGACTGCCCTGCGGGCCGACTTCGCTTTCATCAAGGCCTGGAAGGGCGATCGCTGGGGCAACCTGGTATTCCGCAAGACGGCGCGCAATTTTGGGCCGGCGATGGCCACGGCGGCCAAAGTGGTGATCGCTGAGGTCGAAGAGCTGGTCGAAGTGGGACAGCTCGATCCTGACCAGATTCACACACCGTCGATCTATGTGCACCGCATCTTTCAGGGCACCAACTACGTCAAACCCATTGAGCAGCGCACGGTTCGGCCGCGGGGCACGGTTGGCTAGCCTCTGGCGCGCGGCCCTCTTTGGGCTCACGGTGTTCGCGATCATGGCGAGCTGCCGCCGCGAACCTGTAGCCGCGCCCGTGGTGGTGCAGCCGTACAAGCGCCCGCCGATCATCGACTTTCATAGCCACCTCAGCTTGGATGGCCTCGACCGCATCCGCACGATCATGGCCGACTCGGGTATCGAGCGGATGATCAACCTGTCGGGGGGCTCGGGGCGGCGCGGACCGGAGCAATGGCAGGCGGCGCAAGAGCTCTCGCGGTTGCTCGGCGGCAAAATCAGCAACTTCGCCATTCCCAACTGGCGAGGACTGGGCGAGACGGGCTGGGGCGATCGCGAGGCCGCGGCGTTGGAAATGGCAGTCAAAGACTATGGTTTTCAGGGTTTAAAGATCCCAAAGGGCCTTGGTCTAGGCTATGCCGACGAGCGCGATCAGCTAGTAGCGCCCGACGATCCGCGCCTGAATCTGCTGTGGGACAAGGCTGGCGAGCTAGGGATTCCGGTGTCGATCCATGTAGCCGATCCGCGGGCGTTTTGGTGGCCGCTGAGCGAAAAGAACGAGCGGTGGGACGAACTGGGTGTGCACCCGTACTGGGCGTATGGCCCCATCCATCCTCAGCTTTTGGCCACTTTTGCGCCGCAAGTGCAAGAGATGGTGATGCAGCGGCCCACGGTGGCGAGTTGGGCGACCCTGCTGCAGCAGAGCGAGAATCTGTTCCGCCATCACCCCAAGACCACCTTTGTGGCCGTGCATTTTGGCAACTGTGGCGAGGACTTGAACTACGTGAGCGGCGTGCTCGAGCGCAACCCCAATGTGTACATCGACATGGCGGCGCGGGTGGGCGAGTTTGGCCGCCATCCGCCCGACAAAGTGCGCGCCTTCTTTGTAAGGTGGCAAGATCGCATCGTGTTTGGTACCGATATCGGGATTGGGTCCGACGGGCTGATGCTCGGCAGCAATGGCGCCGAAGAGCCGACGATGAAAGATGTTAAACCCTTCTATGACGCGCACTTCCGTTATCTCGAGACCGAGCAGAAGGCCATCGCGCACCCGTCGCCCATTCAGGGGCGCTGGACGGTCGATGCCGCGGGGCTGCCCGGCGAAGTGCTCGACAAGCTGTATCGCAAGAACGCGGAAAAGCTGCTAAATCGTCAGTTGTTGCTGGCTGAGGCGGCGGGGCGTAAGCCGGCTTCGCTGACCGTGCCTCTGCCCCTGGCCGACGATCGCTTGCCGGCATGGGCGCTGTCAGGAGCTGCGACGCCCATCACTAACTAGTTAGTGCTGCTGAGACAAAGGCTTACGTTGCGCAGGGCCGAAACAGAGCGCGCCCATTCCCACACCAAACCACAGCGTCGCAAAACGAATAAGCAGGGTCGCCAGGGTCGCGCGCGGCACATCGAGCTGCAGGCCCAGGTCGGGCTGCAAAAGTAGCGCCACCATCACGGCTTCGGTCGAGCCCACGCCGCCCGGCAGCATCGACACCGCGCCAAACAGGGTGGCCATCGCGTACACCACAATCGCTGAGCCCAAGCCGGCTTGCGCCCCCAGCCCGTCAAGAAGCACGCGAAAGGCGATCGCCTCGAGCAGCCACGCCAGCGCCGCCAGCGCCACCCCGATCAGCAGCCGCTTGGGCTGGCAGAGCTGCAGCAAGATGGCATGTATCCGCCCGATAGTACTCTTGATTTGCTCGCCCTTGGGGAGTTTGTGTAGGGCCGGCCCCAACCTGACCAGAGTCGCTGGCACCAACCGCGGGTGCGCCACGGCCAGCAAGAAGGCCAGACACAAAGCCACAACTATCCAGAATAACTGACGATGAGCACCTGTCTCGGCGACACCCACCGCCGCGATCGCGAGCAGGCCGACCACATCCGTAAACCGCTCAGCGACGACGGAGCTGGCCACATCGGTCACCGAAGCGCCGCGCCGCCGCTGCAGCAGCCAACCCTTGACCACCTCGCCCATCTTGCCCGGCGTCACCGTGAACAAGAAACCGGCGGTAAACACGAGCGCGGCCTCGCTCCAGCTGACGAGCACGCCCAAGGCGGACAGATAGTAGCGAAATCGCACGGTCCGCAAGGCGTAATTGCCCAGAACAAGTGCCGCCGCCGGCGCCAGACGCCACCACGGGTAGTCGCTCGCCGCCGCGCGCAGCTTGCCCACATCAGCAAAAAGGCTTGCCCCGAGGAGCACGGCCAGGGCCAGGGCCAGGGCGATGGCAACGGCCCGCAGTGGCTTCATGCGCCAGTCGCTGTGGCAGCGGGGGCGGGGCCGGCATCGGTGGGTGTTGCGCCCGCGGGCGTGGCAACCGCAGGCAGGCTCACGAGAAGTTGCCGCACACGCTGCAGCTCAAACGCCAGGCGCCCGCGCGGCCAGTCGCCAGGGCCGTCAAAGGTGGGATGCTGTTCGACTAACACGGCGAGGTCGCGCGCCAGATCCGCAATAATGCCGCGCTCCAAGCTACCCGCCGCCAAGCGCTTGCCGTCGTCTTGCAGCAACACGTAGCGCAGAAAGGCCCGACAGAACACCGTCTCGGGGGCGTCTGGGCTGGCCGCCTGCAGAGCATCGACCAGCGCGCGAATCGCCTCGAACCGCTCGCTCAGATTGGCACCTCGCACGGTGCGGTATACCGCCAGCGCGACCACTCGCCGGGCCTTGGCGTCGGACTGCAGGCGGGCCTTAGGCAGCTCTTTCGCCGTCTGCACAAGCACTTGCAGGCCTTCAACTTCCGCGCCGGTCAATGAGTAGGCATCGATAAGGCGACCCATCGCCGCCTCGTCGGCCAAGTCGGTCGCCGCCAGCGCCAGTACCGGCGCGGACTGGGCCGCAGGCACCCATGCGGTTGCAGGTTCGGGTTGATGGCGACAGCCCGCTGCAAACCCGGTCAGCAGCACAGAGAAAGCGGCGAGACTTTGCAAGTTCTTGCGCCGAGTTGCATACAGGTGCACAGCATCGATCCTGGCGGCGCCAATCGCCTAGCGCCCAAAGGACGGCATGGTGCCAAAACCACGGGCGCTTGGCCACAGCCTCGCGGTGATTAGGGCAGCGGCACAAGGCCTTGCGCGGTAGACATCGCGCGCGCCAAGTCAGCTGCAGTGCGCCCATGCGGGTCGAGCAGGTCGGGCGCCACCTCGGCCAGCGGCAAGACCACAAAGGGGCGCAAGTGCCAACGCGGATGCGGCAATTGCAGAGGCGCCGCGATCAACTCGACGCCGTCGACGGCGATCAAGTCGAGGTCGAGCGGTCGCGACCCGTGGAACCCTTCGCGCGGCCGGTCGCGGCCAAAGGCGCTCTCGATGGCGTGCAAGTCCGCGAGCCCCTGCTGCGGGTCGCGCGGGCTGTAGCCGACGCCCACGGCATTGACGAACAGGGGGCCACTCGCCTGCTCCGCCGGCGCGGTGTGATGTAGCGCGCTCAACTGCGGCGCATCCAAGTCCAGGGCAGCCACACAGGCCTGCCACGCCAGGTCGAGCGCCGCAGACGGGTCCGCAACGTTGCTGCCAAGCGCAATTATCCATCGCCGGGGCCGAGTCGCGTGGGGTTCGCTGACCGTCATCGTGTGTCCTTGCCTGGGCCGCTGGGGCGCGTGCGATGCCTGCGACCGCTTGCCAGTTTTCGGCCTCGCCCGCATGCTACTGCGGCGCAGCCGCTGCGCCAAAGCACGGCCCGCCGATCTAACGTGTTGCGAGGAAATCTGATGAAATTGCTCCGCTCCGCTGCGACGCTGGCCTTGGCCCTGCTGGCCCTGACATCGCCCGCCTGCAAGCACGCCGACTCGACCAAGACGGCCACGCCAAGTGCTGAAGTCGGCGCCGAAATTCCGCCCGCGGCGGAGGCCACTGCCGTGGTTGCGCCAGCAGCGGCCCAACCCGAACTGCCGGCCTCGGTCGAAGCCAAAGATCTCGACGCTGCCGAGCGCAAGGTGCTGATCGAAATCTTGACCGAGCAGTTCGACCCGTGCGGCAAGTCGCGCACGTTCATGGATGCCCTGCGTGCCGGCGACTGCGCCATCGCGCCCAAGTTGGCCACCAAGATCATCGAGGGGCTGCGCGCCGGCGAAGGCAAGAAGCAGATCTTGACCAGCTTGCTCAAGGAAATCGAGCGGGTCAATACCGTGGTGCAGCTCGACGTCAGCAAGGCGCCGCTACTCGGAGCTGCCGACGCCAAGGTGCAAGTGGTCGAGTTCAGCGACTTTGAGTGCCCGTTTTGCCGCCGCGCCGTTGACCCCATCGAAAAGATGCAGAAGCACTACGGCTTCGCTCTTTATTTCAAGTTCTTTCCGCTGCGCCACTCGCACCCCAATGCCGAAGGCGCAGCGCGCGCCGCCTGGGCAGCCCACCAGCAGGGCAAGTTCTGGCCGATGCACGACACCTTGTTCGCCAATCAGCACGCGCTCGACTACAACTCGGTGCTGAAGTACGCGGCCAAAGTAGGCGTGGATCTTAAGAAGTTCGAGGCGGATCTGCACAGCGACCCGGCCGGTGCAGGCGTAGCGGCCGACGAAAAGGCCGGCGATGCGGCGGGAGTCGATGGCACGCCAACGTTCTTTGTAAACGGCCACAAGGCGGAGACCATGGCCCAAGTCGAAGATATGGTGCGCGAGGCGCTCAAGGCCGCTGGCCAGCCTGTGCCTGCTCCGCTAACCCGCGAAGACCTGGGCGAAGCTGCCGCCCCTGCTGCGGATGTCAGCGCGGCCGCAGCACCCGCCAAAGCCGCTGAACCCGCTGTGGCGGCGCCGCCCGCCGGAGCTCCCGCGAAATGAGCGGACGGCTTGTCGTTTTGGTCGGCCCGGCCGGCGCCGGCAAGACCACGCTGGCCCACCGCGTGATCGACTTGGCTCCCAGCCGCCGCGGTTTCTCGGTCAGCCACACCACCCGGCCCATCCGCGCCACCGAGCACGACGGCGTCGACTACTGGTTCGTAGACCGGCCACACTTCGAAAGTCTTCGCGATCACAACGGTTTTGCCGAGTGGGCCGAAGTGCACGGCAATTACTACGGCACCTCGCGGGCCGAGATCGAGCGCCTGACGAGCGCCGGTCGCGATGTGTTTTTTGATGTCGACATCGTGGGCGCTCACAACCTATGGCGACAATACCCCGAAAGTATTCGCCTTATTTTTGTACTGCCGCCCTCGTGGCAAGTGCTGGTGCAGCGCCTGATCAACCGTGGCACCGAGACCGACGCCAGTCTGCACCGGCGGTTGCGAACGGCACGCCGCGAGTTGCAAGCCCTGCTCGAGTCGCCAGCCCCGTGGACGGTGGTACACAACGATGACCTGCCCCGCGCGACCGCTGACCTGGAGCGGGCGGTTTGCGAGCCGCTGCAACCCACGGCCATCGAACACCATCCGGGCCTGCGGGGGTTCTTGCGCGAAGCGATGTCCGATCCCCGCGCGGACGACGATCATTCAGGCCAGTAGCCGGATACCCAAGCGTTTTCGCAAAGTTTCGACCCCTTTTCACACAATCTTTATGTTGGCTTGACCACGCTGCACCGCGCGGGCACGCTAACGCGCTCGTTGCCAAGGACTCGCCATGCCCATCGCCGTACCCAAGCACCCTGTTCGCGTTCGCATCGCCCCAAGCCCAACCGGCGATCCGCACGTGGGCACCGCCTATATTGGCTTGTTCAACGCCGCCTTCGCCCGCAGCCACGGCGGCCACTTCGTTCTGCGGATCGAAGACACCGACCAGAAGCGCTCGACCCGCCAAAGCGAAGACGCGATCTACCGCAGCCTGCGCTGGATCGGCCTGCAGTGGGACGAAGGCCCCGATGTCGGCGGCGCGTACGGCCCGTATCGCCAGAGCGAACGCAGCGAAATCTACCGCAAACACTGCGACTTGCTGCTCAGCAACAACACCGCCTACCGCTGCTTTTGCACCGCTGAACGCTTGGACCGAGTCCGCGCCGAGCAGCGCCAGCGCAAAGAGACCGCCCGCTACGACGGGTTTTGCCGAACGCTAAGCCGCGAGGACTCCGATCAGCGCGCCGACGCGGGTCAAGCGCACGTAATTCGCCTGCTAATGCCGCAACATGGCACCACTATAGTGCCCGATGCCCTGCGCGGCGGGGTTGAGATCGACAACAGCCAAATCGACGATCAGGTGCTGCTCAAGACCGACGGCCTGCCCACCTACCACCTCGCCAATGTGGTCGACGATCACCTGATGGAGATCACCCACGTGATCCGCGCCGAGGAGTGGATCAACAGCACGCCCAAGCACTTGCACCTGTACGCGGCCTTTGGCTGGACGCCGCCGGTGTTCGTGCACATGCCGCTGCTGCGCAATGCTGACAAGTCCAAGATCAGCAAACGCAAGAATCCGACAAGTCTCGAATTCTACCAGCGCAGCGGCATCATGCCCGAGGCGATGCTCAACTTCTTGTCACTCATGGGTTATTCGCGCAAAGACGCCGCAGGCAACGACATCGAGCAGTTCTCGTTCGCCGATCTGGTGAGCGACCTGGATCTGACGCGCATTTCACTGGGCGGGCCGGTGTTCGATCTCGAAAAACTGAAGTGGCTCAATGGCATGTACCTGCGCGCCCTTAGCCCAGGCCAGGTCGCCGAGCGCACTTTCGCTTGGTACCAAGAAGACGGTCGCCACGCTACGGTGGGCCAGCTGGTGCAAGAGCGGGTGACGGATTTTGGCAGTTTTGCCCACCACGCCCTGCCCTTTTATGCCGGTGTGCCCGAGTACGGCCTGAACGCGCGCTATCTGCTCGTGGGCGCGGCCAGCAAGAAGAAGACGGCGGTCAAGCTCAATCGCCAGCAAAGTGCCACGCTTTTCGAAGATTTGATTGCCCGCTTCGAGGCTTTGACCGAGTGGTCGATTCCGCTAGTCGAGGCCTGTGTGCGCGATGTTTGCCACAGCTGCGGCGATCAGACGGGCGCCAACCTGGGCGACGCCATGATGGCGATTCGGGTCGGCACGTGCGGTCGACCAGCCTCGCCGCCGCTTTTTGAGTCGATTACCGCGATTGGCCGGGCCGTGGTCCTGGTGCGACTGCGGCAAGTCTGTACCATGCTCGGAGATCCGCGCCTGCTGGCCGAGGCAATCGCCACCGCTAGCCAAGAACTCGAGGCCGCAAAGCAAGCATTGGCCCAAGCCGACGCTGCACCAACTGCGGCCCAATCCAAGTAAGTGAGGAGGTTCGGATGAGTGCTGCTGCGGTAGATTCCGCCATCGCCACCGCCCAGAGCTGGCTCGCGTCGGGCAAGGCGCCACCCCACCGCGCCGCCGAGGTTGCGCGCGCCTTGGCACTGCAAGGTCACCAGATCCCTTTAAATGCTGCAACTTTTCGCGATCTTGGCGCCGACATCGAGGCCGCCCTGCTGCACGATGCCAGCGAGCGCAACGACGTAGATCTGGCCGGCGGTCTGGCCGAATTCGCCACCGACAAGACGCTGGCCAAGCAGGCCAAAAAGCTGCTGTTCAAGCTGAAGCAAAAGGGTGTGCATGTTCCCGAGCGACCGCAGAATCGCGCCCCCGTCGACCTATCGGCCCGCCCAGCGCCGCTGCCGAGCCTAGCGAGCTCGATCGACGCCGCGGGTGGCCAGCTGCTGTTCTTGGGCGGCTGGCACCCTACCGACGGCCCGTGGTGCGTAATGGCGATGATCACCGACCGGGACGGGCTGCTCTCGGGCTACTACGTCGCAGGCACCTCGCGCACCCAACAAAAAGAGCTGATCGCCAAGTTGCGCCACCAAATCAATGGCTTTACTGTCGAGGTTCCCAGCGATTTCGTCGCCGGGCGCCTGCGCTGGGCCCTGGATCTGCGCGACAAGCACGACAAGATCTTCGAAGGCGATGTGGCCGAGGTGCGGCGCATTCTCGATGGGGTCGAGCCGCTTGAGGAAGTCGAATTCGCCTTGGACCCCGAAGACGAAGCGCAGCTGGGTCAGCATCTCGAGGCGTCGGCCACCCTGTCAGCCGAAGGCTGCTTCCACGGCTGGTTCGATCCCGGCAAGCCTGAGCTCGACAAGCTGCAGTCCGCGATCGCCGACTTGGCCGGTAGCCACGCTGAGCGCTACGCCAAGGCCCTGCAACTCCGCACCGACGTTTGGGATCGCTGGCTAGGCCGGCAAGAGATTCCCCGCCTCGCCGGCCGCATGGAGCTCAACAGCTGGCTGCTGCATTGCGTGCAGAAGCCCACCGCTGCTCTGCAAGCCCTGGCCTGCGCTCGGGCACTGCGCACCGGCAGCCACTGGTCGACGGTCGCCGCGTTTAACCAGGTGGTCGAGAACTTAGCGCCACTCGGTACATGGCTGCCGCCGACAACCTAACTTCCGTTTCGAATTAAGGAGATTACTATGCTCGGTCGAGCTGTGTTCGTGGTGGATGCTTGCCGTACACCGGTGGGCAAGTACGGCGGCAAGCTCGCCACGGTCCGCGCCGATGATCTCGCAGCCCTGCCGATTGCGGCGCTCGTGTCGCGTAACCACATTGACCCGCAGGTAATCGACGAAGTTATCCTGGGTTGCGCCAACCAAGCTGGCGAAGACAACCGCAACGTCGCCCGCATGGCCGCGCTGCTGGCTGGGCTGCCCGACGCCGTCCCCGCCTACACGATCAACCGCCTGTGCGCCTCGGGGCTCGATGCGATCAACTCGGCAGCGCGCATGATCGCCCTGGGCGAGGCCGAGGTGGTGATCGCCGGTGGGGTCGAGTCGATGTCGCGTGCCCCCTGGTCGGTGGCCAAGCCGCACACGGAACCGCCGCGCGGCAACAACGTGATGTACGACACAGCCCTGGGCTGGCGCTATCCGAACCCCAAGCTCGAGGCGCGCTTCCCGCTCGAAGCCATGGGCGAAACAGCTGAAAATCTGGTGGATCGCTACCCCTCGATCACGCGCGCGGCCCAAGATGCCTTTGCCGTCGAGTCGCACCGTCGCGCCGTCGCTGCCCAGGCCGCAGGGCATCTGCAGCAAGAAATCATCGCCGTGGATGCGCCCGCAGGCAAAGGCACGGTGCGCGTCGACACCGACGAACAGCCGCGCGCGGACTCTACGCTCGAAGCGCTAGGCAAGCTCCGCCCGGCGTTTCGCAAAGAGGGCTCGGTCACCGCCGGCAATTCCTCCTCACTCAACGATGGTTCTGCGGCCCTGCTGCTGTGTTCAGAAGCCGCGCTACTCGCCTACGGCTGGGCGCCCTTGGCCCGTGTCATCGCGACCGCCCAAGCGGGGGTCGATCCGCGCACCATGGGCATCGGCCCAGTGCCGGCGATCACCAAGCTGCTGCAGCGCGCTGGCTGGACGCTCGAACAGGTGGATGCTGTCGAATTAAATGAGGCTTTTGCCGCCCAGAGTCTGGCCGTTCTGGCCGAACTCCCCTTCGATCCACAGCTCGTCAACATCGACGGCGGCGCCATTGCCATCGGCCATCCGCTGGGCTGCAGCGGCGCGCGCATCGCCGGCCACCTGGTGCACCTGCTACAGCGTACCCAGGGGCGGCGCGGCATTGCCTCGCTGTGTGTTGGGGTGGGTCAGGGTGTAGCAACGGCGTTCGAGCGCGTATAGCGCCCACAGGCCGGCTCAGTTCGCTTCGACGAGCGCCGCCAAGAAGTCTTCAAACAGTTCCTTCAGATCATCGATCTCGGCCTCGACCGTCAGTTCGCGCTCTAGGTTGCGCAGGTACACGACCAGCGTGCCCGCATCGCGCAACTCAAGCGGTCGCGACAGGAATTTGTCCTTGCCAGCCACGGTGGGCACCTCGGCAAATTCCGCAGTCAGCTTCAGCCCGTCTTTCGCCACCTCTTTGAGCACCACCAGAATCGCCGCCTTGGCCACCGCGCGATCAAAGCGCTTGGGGGGCAGCACCGACGGATCGACCTGCGCCGCACGGTTGTACAGTTCGTCGGCCCGCTCAAAGTGCCCCTGCCACTCGTGCCACGACGCCTCGGCGCGGGTCAGACGCGGGTCCTCGCTGTCGAGCGATCGCGCCACCTCGAGCTCGACGCCAGCTGCATCAAAGCGCCCAAGTTCACTCAAAAGACCGGCGCGCAGCGTATACGCCTCCATCCAATCGGGGTCGCGCTTGAGGTATTCGGCCAGCGACTTCAGGGCGCCGTCGTAGTCGCGCGCCTCCATTTGCGCCTCGGCCAGCCAGCCCCAGCAGTCTGGATCGGCCGGAGCCTCTTTCACTAACGTGCGGCCAAAGGCCACGGCTTCGGTCGGGTCGGTGTCGATGAGGCCTTCGATTTCTTCAATGTCGCTGCGGCGCATACTGTCTCCTCGGTTTGCGGGGGCGCAAAGGTGACGCAAACCGCCCGCCGGCGTCAACTGCGCACAAGCTTGCGGCGCTGCGCCTCGGCAAAAAATTGCAGCGAGTTGTGCGCGGATGTCGGCTAGCTGCACCTTGCCCCTTGACCCTTGCGAAGTCGCGATGCTAAATACCGGCTCGTTCGGCCCGTCGCGCTGGGCGCTTGGCAAGTCGCCAAGTCCTCGGTGCCGGTCGGCAGCCACATCCAGAGCGAAGACCTCGATATCGTTTGCAAACCGCAAACAACATCGAAAGACACGCCGAGGGGCCGTCGGGCGCGGGGAGCGACAGTCGCAGGCAGGGGGAGTTCCCCAGCGCGCGGTTGACGCGAGCGAATGGTGCAAAGTGTGCATTTTGCCGCCGAGGCGGGCGCACACGGAGCTGGGCAGCAGGCGATCGGCACCGCAAAAGCTCGCAAGAGCGGCATCGGACCAATCGCCGCAGAGGCCCCGCGGCGGGGCAGACAAACCGGTCGTTCGGGCCGATTTCACAGGGAGCACGGAAGCGATGTTTCAGGCTATTTCCACGGCGTTCGAGGAAGGTGGCATCGGTATGTACTTCATCCTGGTGCACTTGATCTTCATTCTCGCCATCATGTTTGAGCGCATTTTTGTGCTCTACATCCGGTCGAGTGTGAAGAAGGAGGAGTTCATCAAGCTCCTGCAAGTGCCGATCCTCAAGGGTGATCTCAACACGGTCCTCAAGGTCTGCTCGACCTACCCCTACCCGCTGGCGCGCATCGTTCACGCCGGTGTTCTCAAAGTGAAGCGCTCGGACGAAGAAGTCCAAGCGGCGATGGACGAAGCGTATCTGCGCGAAATTCCGCAGATTGAAAAGCGCGTCGACTACCTCAACTTGCTCGGCAACACCGCCACCCTGGCCGGTTTGCTCGGCACGGTGTTCGGCTTGATCCACACCTTCGCGGCGATTGGTCGCCCGGAAGTGGACGCGTCGCAGCGTTCGACGATGCTCTCGAAGGGCATCTCGGAAGCAATGAACTGCACGGCGTTCGGTCTCGCGACCGGTATCGTCGGCGTTCTGGCGTACGCGGTCCTGGCCTCGAAGGCCAAGGAAATCAAAGCGGACATCGACGAAGGTACGGTTCGCGTGCTGAACCTGATCGTTGCCAATCGTAACAAGATGGGCGACATCAAGGACGCGGCTTAAGGCCGCAACTTGGCCCGCGCGGGCAGTTCCGGTGCGTCCGGAACCCGCTCCGCTGGCCGCTGCTAGGTCTCGCCTCGGCGACCGAAGCAGCAAGTGCCTGAGACGAAACACGCTTTCCTGTGATGAGCGCTGCCGCGCCGTCTTGCGGGCCCCGGACGATCGCACGATCACCGGACCGCAGGGCGGCGCTGGCAGACGCCCAGTTGCCCGACAACGGCAGCATTGCCCGACAACGGCAGCATTGCCCGACGACGGGAGCAACAGCAGAGCGCGCTCAGGTGATCACGAGGCCAGACGATCGGCGGCAACAAGTCGCCAACGGCCCGCCCCCACCGCGATCGCGATGCGGCGGCGTGTCGGCAACTAGTTAGGATACCTCGCGGCTGCGAGTTTTTGCGGCCACGCTACAGGAGTCACCAATGGGTGGTGGTAGTTCCGGAAAAGGCGGCGTTGCTGACGCAACTCTCAACGTCGTGCCGTTCATCGATCTGCTGGCTTGTACGGTTTGCTTCTTGCTGATCTCGGCGGTGTGGACCCAGATGTCGCGGATCGACGTCGATCAGGCCCTGCCTAAGGCGTCGCCCCATCCGCCACCGACGCCGCCGAAGCCGGAAGCGAAGATCAACATCATGATCACGCAGACCGGCTACTTGGTGAACTTGTGGAACGCGGACAAGATCGCGACTCCCAAGCCCGAGCTGGTCACGCCCAAGAAGCTGGCGATCAAGACCGAAGAACTCAAGATCCAGCGCAACAACGGCTCGGTCGACAAGTTCAAGGTGTATGACCGCGATAAGCTGCGCGAAACCCTTGAGGGCTTCTTGCGCGACGCCAACCTGGACGACAAGACCAAGGTGATGGTGGCCGCGGACGACAAGGTCCAGTACATCCATCTCATTATGACCCTCGACGTCATTTTGACGGCCTGCAAAGACAAAGAGAAGAAGCAGTGCCTAAAGAACCCGTCGGTCGGCGACCAGAACCTGCTGCGGCAGGAAGGTTTCGCGACGTTCGACTAAGCACTCTTTACCCATCCGGCTGGCCTGGTCGGCAGCGACCCGCACGCATCAGAGGTTTCTATGTCCGTTCATCACCCAGGATCGCGAGCCGGCAGCGGCGTAGCGCTCAAGAGCATTCGCGAGACCATCGTGCACGGCGGTGGCAAGAACATCTTCGCCACGCTGAACGTGGTGCCGATGATCGACCTGTTTACCATGCTGGTTATCTTTCTGATCCAGCAGTTCAGCGCGTCGGGCGAGTTGATGCTCGTCAACCCCAACGTGGCGATGCCTAAGGCGTCGAGCATGAAGGAGCTTGAGCGCGCGCCGATCATCTCGCTGACCCGTTGGGACGGCCAGGATCAGCCGGGCGACATGCTGTTTGAGAACACGAAGATCATCTCGCAAAAAGAGATCAACGAAGTGAAGTATCCGAGCTGGGACATCAAGCCCCTGGCCGAGATCCTGAAGAAGTCGTGGGTCAATCAGCAAAAGGCCAATGGCCCGACGCCTGAGAAGACCAAGCAGATTCGCGACAACCGCAAGATCATCATCCAGGCGGACCGTACGGTGCCGTTTGCCGTGGTGAAGATGGTGATGGCGACCTGCGGCCGCAATGAATACCGCGAGCCGAACTTCGCGATCATGGTCGGCAACGAAGCGAGTGGATCTGCTCCATAGGCTAGCCGACGACGTAGGGATGCAATGCAATGACCTCGCAGGGTGAGTAGGGCGCGCAACGCCGACCGCCTGCGAGGTCGCGGCACTTTTGGAGCAAGTTGGCTAACATGATGGTTAATTGGCTGCCGGCGGCGCTAAGAACGTGCTTGATTTTGCTGGCGATCGTAGGCCTGAGCGGCGAGGCGCTGGCGCGGCCCCAGACCAAGGTGTTCTTGAACGGTGTGCCTGCGCCGGTTTTCTTTAACGACGGCGATAGCTTTACCGTGCTCGGTGGCCAGCACGAAGGTATCCGGACGCGCCTAGCGGGCTACAACACCCTTGAAAGTTTTGGCGCAGTGCACCGTTGGGGTGATTGGAACGCCCACGAGCTGTACGTCGTGGCCAAGATGGCGACGATGAACGCGCGCCGCGGCGTGTGGCACTGCCATTCGGACATGAATCGCGATGGTTACGGGCGCACGCTGTGGACTTGCCCCGACCTGGTGCTCGATCAACTGCGCAAGGGCTTGGCCCACGTGATGCTCGTGAGCGACGACGATGCACCAGCGGAGCACTTGGCGGCGATGCGCTCGGCTCAGGCCGAGAAACGCGGCATTTGGGCCAAGGGCATCCCAGAATTCGTGTTAACTTCGCTACATAGCAAAGACGAAGGCTACGAGGGCACCAACTACAACCGCTTGGTCTCGACGGCGAACGGCAAGTCGACCAAGTGGATCCACAACGACATTTACAAAGAGTGCCAAGAAGTTTGCCACACTACGGGAACTTGCATGGTCTACGTGGCCATGAACCGGCGTTTTGGCGCCACCCGCGCCGAGTGCCTGATGCACTGAGCGCCCTTAGCGCTGAGCCCCGCCCTTTTATTGCACTGAGCCTTTTGAGCCAGCCGGCCGTCCCAGTCTTTCTAAGGAATCTCCATGAAGTTCAATGACTTGCTCCGCGAGCCTGCCCGCCAACGCTGGCTTGCCGCGCTTGCGATCACGGGCGCTGCGGCGTTGGTGCACGGCTGCTACGAGTCGACCGGCCACCCGCCCGGCGGCTACGAAGCGGGCACCACCGTTTGCCGCGACCATGTCGACAACGATCAAGATGGCCTGACGGACTGCGACGACCCCGACTGTCGCTTTACCGCGGGCTTTTGTGGGCCGAACTATGTGGGACTGCCGCCTGTGCCGCAAGAGCCCGAAAGCACTGTAGAGCTCTGCCACGACCATTTTGACAATGATCGCAACGGCTACGGCGACTGCGGCGACCTGACCTGCCAGACGCTGATGCAGGCGTGCTGCTCGCGCGAGTTCACCGACACCAACTGCAGCGACGGGTTCGACAACGACCAAAACGGCAAGACCGATTGCGAAGACGGCGGCTGCCGCTACGGCCTGTTTGTCACAGTTTGCACCGAAGCGACCGACCCGCTGTGCAGCAATGGCAAAGACGACGACGGCGACGGCTTTATGGACTGCGACGACACGAATTGCGCCGCCACCACGCCCTGCAAGGTGGCCGTGGCAACGGGCGTGGTCGGGCCCGAGACGAGCTACACAGCGTGCAGCGACGGTTTTGACAACGACAGCAACAAGTACGTGGACTGCAACGATTTTGCCTGCAGCAAGTCGACCGAGGCGTGGACCGGGCACGATGGTAAGACCGTGGCCGACTACTGCGCCACGATCGGCGAAAAGACCTACGCGACCTGCAGCGACGGGGTCGACAACGACAAGAACAAGTTCATTGATTGCGGCGACTACTCGTGCAGCAAATCGACTGAGGCGTGGACCGGGCACGACGGCCTGACCGTGGCGGACTACTGCAAGACCGTCGCGGAGGCCACCCTGGCCAAGTGCAGCGACGGGGTCGACAACGACAAGAACAAGTTCGTGGATTGCAACGACTACTCGTGCAGCAAGTCGGTGGAGCCGTGGACCGGCCACGACGGGCTAACCGTGGCCGACTACTGCAAAACCGTTGAAGAAGCTAGCTTTGAGAAGTGCACCAACGGCAAGGACGACGACGGCGACGGCTACATCGACTGCGCCGACAACTCGTGCCGCCAAGCCACGGACACGGCCACCAAGCTGGCGTGCCAAGAAAGCGTAGGGGACTTGGGCATGTCGGCCGACGAGCGCTGCAGCGATGGCCAAGATAACGATAAGGACGGATTCAAAGACTGCGAAGACTGGGACTGCAGCTGGAATCCACTTGTGCATGTATGCGACGGCAAGCCCAAGGTGTGCGGCGAGTAGCCCCAACCCGAACTGAGGATAAGATCATGAAGGAAAATGCAATGATGCAAATTGATTGTTCGGCAATGGGCCGCCGCAGCTGGTCGGCGATCGCACTGCGGGCCGCCCTGCTCTGCTCTGGACTTGGCGCAAGCGCGCTGGCGTGGGCTGAAGAACCGGCACCCACCGCGCCCGCGCCCGCACCCACCGCGCCCGCACCCACCGGCGAAGGCCGCAAAGAAACCAATTGCAGCGACCGCAAAGACGACGACGGCGACGGCTTGGTCGACTGCGCGGACCACGACTGCGCCACCAGCCCCGACTGCAAAGTGGGCAGCGGCCCCGAAAACAGCAACGCCCGCTGCAGCGACTGGTTCGACAACGACGGCGACGGCTTTATCGACTGCGACGACCCCGACTGCGAGGGATCGGGCGTAACGGTCTGCAAGGGCTCGTGGAAAGACGCTGCGAATAGCAGCTCGAGCGCGGCAGCCAGCACCGTAGACGACATGCCCGAGTTGGGCGCCGGCCAAACGGTCGAGGACTTGATCGGCAAGGGCGGCGACAAAGACGGCGAGCGCAACGACGAAGTGTGCTCGGACGGCATCGACAACGACAACGACGGCCGGGTGGATTGCGCCGACTTCGGCTGCCGCTTTGACCCCGACGTCACCGTTTGCCGGGGCAATCCGGGCATTCGCTTCGGCGTGGTCGGCCGGGTCGAAGGTGGCATGGCGAAGACCGATACCGGCGAAAACAAGACGCTGGTGAGCACGAACACGTACGACACGCGGTTCTCGACCCTGTCCGTGCGCGCATTTGGCCCCACGCCGCTGGTGCAGAACTCGTTCTTCTTGGTTTCGGCCCACTTGGACGGCACGCCGCGCGTCACGTTTGCCATGTTCCAGATGCCGATTGGCAATACCGGCCACTTCTTCTCGGTCAATAGCGGCGGCGCGTCGCTGTCGACGGCGCTGATCGTGTCGCCGAGCAAGCAGCTGCTGCTGGAGCCGGCGTACTACCTGACCAATGCGTTTGAGCAGCCCACCGGCGGTTCGGCCGAAGTCTGGGGCCCGCTGATGGCGCAGAATCGCCTGAGTTATCGCGTGTTTACCTCGGCCGGCGCCGGTGCCTATGGTGTGGTTGGCGCGCTGTCGTCGACGACGGGCACTGGGGTAACGAACAATTTCCCATTTAACCTGGGCGCGCAAGTTATCGGAAATATTGTTGGAACGCTGAGCCGCTGGGACTCGCCGTTCTTGTACGTGCCGGTGCCGACCGCCTTGGGCGTGACGTTTGGCGGCAAGTTCGAGCAGCGGCCGACGGAGCAGTACCCGGTGATGCACATGGGCAGCGTGTTCCGCCATAAGCGCTTGTATATCAAGGGCGAAGGTGCGTTCAAGCGCGTGCTGGACTACAACGCCAACGCCTTTATGTACAACGTAGAGGCAGGCGTGTTGCTGTGGCCCAAGTACTTGATGCTGGCTGCAGATTTTGGCAGTTTCGTCGCCACCGATTACGCGATGGGCAGTACGGCGCGCAAAGATGTGAACCGCCAGCGCGACGAGCAGCAGTTTCGCGTGGCGCTGCACGCCTACGTGTGGAAGAACGTGGGCATCGCCAGCTTGCTGTACCGCGACGATCAGCTACAGGGCACGGTCAAGGACCCGCCGACGCACTTGCGCGAGCTGACGGCTAATCTGCAGTTCCGCTTCTAATTTTGCACAGATAAGCAACTTCGGCTGGGCGCGCTGCAAAAAAATCGCACGCGCCTTGTCGATTTTTGGCCCAACCACCGCGGCAAAACGTGCGCTCAGATCGATCACCCTAATGCGCGCTGCAATGCGGCGACTGGGGTGGCGATGGAGCGGACGGGGCAAGGACTGCGCGTGGGGGCGGGCGAGGGGCTGCGCGGGCGGCTGTGGGCGCCGGCGGGGCTGGTGGCGGTGGCGGGCACGCTGCTGGGGCTCGAGGCCGCTCTAGCTCAGCATTTTGCATGGTTGGCGGTGGCGGCGGCAGTGGTGGCGCTGCTGCTGCCGGGGCCGCGGCGGGTGCGGCGGGTGGCGGGGTGGCTGCTGCTGCTGGCGGTGGCGCTGCTGCGGGCGAGCGGGTCGCAAGTGCCTTCGCCAACTCTAGATTTGCCGCAGCCGCGGAGTTGGGCGCCCCTGCACGAGCTCGAAGTGGCGAGCGAGCCGGAGTGGACGCCGACCGGTCACCGCTTCGACGCCAACTGGCTGTGGCGCTGCCCGCCGGCGATTGAGACGGGGCCGTGCGAGGCCCGCTGGGGGCGGCTGCGGGTCGAAGTGCGCGGAAACAACGTGCGTATCGGCCGCGGGCAGCGCGTGCGACTGGCGGGGTTTGTGTCGCCGCCGCTGGCGTTTGCGAATCCGGGCAGTATCGACCTGGGGCCGAGCTGGCGCCAGCAGCAGCGCTGGGGCACTGTGCATGTGCCTGAAGCGACTCGGATTGCTGTACTGGCGGCGAGTCCGTGGCCGTGGGACCGCGCGCTGGATGCGGTGGGGCAGTGGCGGCGGCAGGCGGCCCTGGCGGTGGCCGAGCGGTATCCGGCCCACGATGCCGCGGTGATTGGCGCGATGGCGCTGGGGGATCGGCGGAGCGACTGGCGCGAGCTGAATGAATTCTTGCGCGAAACGGGAACTTCGCACGTGCTCGCGGTGTCGGGCAGCCACCTGGCGCTGGTGGTGGGGGCGCTGCGCTGGCTGCTGCGAACCGGGCTGCGGCGTTGGGGTACGCGGTTGCTGCGGCGGGCCCATCGCGGGGCCTGGACGGCGGCGCCGCTGCTGGCGGGCACGTGGCTGTACACGGTGCTGACGGGCTCGGGCGAGAGCACGCTGCGGGCGGCGTGGATGCTGAGCGTGGGCCTGCTGGGCGAGGCGTGGCAGCGGCGGCTTGATCCCCTAGAATTACTTGGTCTTGCCGTGGTGGTTATGCTGCTGCTCGAGCCGGCGGCGATGGGCGACGTGGGGCTGCAGCTGTCGGTGGCGGGGGTGGTGGGCCTGATCTGGGCGTCGGGGCAGCCCGGCGGTGGCCTGCGGCAGGCCTGGAATGCTTGTTTGGCGGCGTTTGTGAGCACCAGCCCGATTGCGGCGCTGCGGCTTGGGCAGCTGGCGGTGGCGGGGCTGCCGGTGAATCTGCTGGCGGTGCCCTATGCAGTGGCGCTACTGCCCGTGTGCGTCGCCGGCGTGCTGCTGACGGCGTGGCCGGGGGCGACGGCAGCGTTTGTGAGCACGGGCCTGCTGCACGCGCTGCTGTGGCCGCTGCGCGCGGCGGTGCAAGCGAGTGTGGGGTCGTGGCCGCTGCTCTTTCCGCACGGGGCGGTGGCGCTGGCGTGGTCGGCGCTGTTGCCCCTAACTTTGCTGGCTTTGTGGCACCGCGGCCACTGGCGTTGGCTGGCCGCGCTGGCCGCGTTGACCCTGCTTGTTGCATTGGGTATGCAGCACTTCGAGCGTCGCGTGCCGGAGGGCCAGCTGCGGATCAGCTACTTCGACGTGGGGCACGGCGACGCGGCGCTGTTGCAGTTTGACGATGGTGCAAGCTGGCTGGTCGATGGCGGCGGTGCGCAGGGCGATGAGGGGCGGGTGGGCGATGTGGCGCTGCTGCCGGCCTTGCGGGCACTAGGGGTGGCGCGTATCGACCGGCTGGTGCTGAGTCATGCCCACCCCGACCACGAGAACGGGCTGCTGGCGGTGGTGCGGCACCTGCCGATTGGCGCGTTTTGGCATACGGGCCAGCCGGGCTTTGGGCCTGAACACGATGAACTGATGCGTCTTTTGCTGAATACACCGCGGATTGGGCTAGAGCGGCCCGTGGAGCCGCAAGGTTCGGCGGAGGTGCGGCAGGTGTGGCCGCGCCCGGCACCGTATCGGCCGGAGCTGGGGCTTAACGACAACTCGCTGGTGTTTGTGGTGCAGGTGGGCGAGGTTGCGGCCCTGCTGGCGGGCGACATCGAGGCAAAGGCCGAGGGGGCGCTGCTCGATGCGCAAGCGGTGCCGCGGGCCATGCTGCTCAAGGTGCCCCACCACGGCAGCCATACGTCGAGCACTCCAGGATTTTTGCAGGCGGTGGACCCGCAGTTGGCGGTGGCGGGGGCGCGCTCGTGGGGGCCGCTGCCGTTCCCCCATGCGGATGTGCGGGCGCGGTATCGCAATCGCGGCACGCAGTTGTGGGCCACCGAGGCGGGGATGGTGCAAGTGATGCTGGGTCGCTGCGGGCTAGTGGCGCGGCAGGGGTCGCGGACGTACGAGCTCAAACTGTGCGAACAACCGGGGTAATCACGCCTGATCGAGCAGCAGCAGCGGCGGGCGCAGCCAGGCCTGGAACACGGCGCAGCGGCGGGCGTAGCGGCAGTTGGTCTTGCAGACTTCGACGGCGAGGCTGGCGTGGTCTTTGCGGCGCGGGCACGGCAGATAGCGCTGGCCTTGGGCCGAAATATCGCGCAAAAGTTGGTCGGTGGGGCGGCGCAGCATGGCCTGGATATACGCGCAGCGATCGCCCCTGTCAAACAGCAAACGCCGCGGATCTATGGAAGGGATCTAGCTTGCGCGCCGCCGATCGCGCCACAGCCACGCCAGGGCCGCGAGCCAGGCCAGCAGGCTGAGTCCAAGGGCCCAAGGCCAGCCAGCCAAGCGGTACTGCCACTCGACGCGGTGGTCGCCGGCGGGCAGCACCACGGCGCGAAACACACCGTCTGCGATCAAAGGTTGCGCGGGCTTACCGTCGATGCGCACTCCCCAACTGGGGTCAGCGCTGTCGCGCAGCACGGCCAGACAGGACGCGGCGCAGTGGCTAGAAGCCTCGATGTGGTCGGCCCGCTCCGTGATCACGGTCAGCGTACCGGCGCCAGAGGGTGGCAATGCGGCGAAAGTGCCGGTGATCTGCACTGGGGCATTCGCGTCGGCCTGGATGCGCTGCAACGCGGCTTGCGGGGTCGCGGCCACTTCATAGGCATCGGCCACCGCCAAGCGCGGCAGTGGCTGCGGATTTTTGCGCAGTTGCAAGCCCGTGCCCAGAGTCGCCGCGACCGGCCACGTGGAAAATTGCTGAATAGTTAAGCGATCTTCGGAATCTACGAGCAGATGCGACACCGCCATGCGCTGGACAAAGGCGTTGGGAGCGCGCGCTTGGAAATTCACGGCATAGCCATCGAGCGACCGCCCGGCCAGGCCATTGCCATAGCGATTGGCGCTCGCGGTGATCGCCGGTTCGTAGCCGCCGGCCACGGCCAGGCTAGCAGTGCCGCCCCAGTTGGCCATGCGCAGCGAAGCAGCCGTCAGCAGGCGCTGGCCACTCGGCACAGTCTGGCTCAGCAGCGCGCGGTCGGCGTCGCTCCAGGTCACGGCCGGAGCGGGCTTGCGACTGATAGGGCCCAAGTGCGCTTGAGCAAAGGACAAGCCCTGCAGCGCCGAGCCAACCAGCAGCACCATGACCAGCGGGCGCGACCAGGCCGGGCGCAGGGCCGCAGCCAGCACCGCAAACACGGCCAAGCTGCCAAGAATAACAGCGGCTTTACCCCTGTGCTGGGCAGCAGCCACTGCGTCCGCCGGCGCCTTCGCGAGCAGCTCGGCTAGGCTACCGTGCTCGCCAAGCAGGCTACTCGCCGCGGCAAACAGGGCCAATAGGGCTAAGCCCATCATGATCCAAGTCGTCTTTGGCGGGCGCGCCTTGGGTTGTGGCGGGCGCAGCAGAGCCGCCAGACCGTCGGCTGCGAGCAGGGGCGCCAGGACTACAACTAGCGTAACCCACCGGCCTGGAACACGAAAACTGCCCAATCCGGGCACCACGCCAACCAGTTTGGTCAGCAGCGGCCCGTGCTCACCCGGCGCCAGCAGCAATGCCACTAGGGCCGCGCCGGCGAGCAGAAGCCCGGGCAGCCCCTGCGCCGCGCCCAGCACACCCAAAGCCAGGGCGCCAACACCCAGAAATGCCACGGTTTCGTGGTAGGTAATCCCGCCCAGCTTGCCTTGCACGCCGCCAAATAGGTCGGGGGCCAGCAGGGTCCACAGGCTGGCCGCGGGCGCCGAGTACGAGGTGGCGATCTCGAGCGGATTCGACAGACTGCGATTCAATTCAGGCAGCAGGTCGACGGTCGGCGCGAGCTGCATGGCCGCGAGCACGGCCGCCCCCAGGCCTATCGCCGCAAGACCACCCAGCGCCACCAGCGAGGCAAGCGGTTTTTGTAGCCACGGCGGGGCGTTAGGAGCCATTGGCTGCGGCTCGGCCACGGCACGCGCCGCCAGCACCGCCACCAACCCAACTAGTGTCAGGTACACCACCTGTGGATGGCCGGTCAGCAGCTGCAGGGCCAGAAACACGGCGCCCACAATGGCAAATCGGGGCAGCCGGGCATCGAGCAGGCGCAGCGCCGCCCACCACAACCACGGCAGCCACGCCAACGCCTCGATAAAGCTCACGTGGCCCGCCCAGATATGCCCCCAAGTCGGACCCGACAGCACCGGCGCCGCCGCGAGCCCCAGCACCGCCCAGACCGGCAGCTCGGGCCGCCAAGCCCGCACCAGCACAGCAAAACCCACTCCGAGCCACGCCAGGTGCAGCCAGATCATCGCCTCGGTGGCACCAAGCGGTGCGAGCAGGTGCAGCAGATGCGGCGGATACAGCAGACCCAGTTGCCAGCCAGCAAGGGCAGGAACACCGCCCAGCACATA
>CAISBR010000015.1 GCA_903883645.1 uncultured Myxococcales bacterium
AAGCCCGGCCAATGAATTAGCGGGCTATCATGACGCCGTCGGCCTCCGCCGACGTCTCGGTCTGGCAAGTCGCAGCCCCGAGCCCCTTGACGCCCACCACCCCGCGCGGCAGGCTCGCGTTATGGGTTCGCCGTTCCTCACCGCCCCGCCCGAGCGCTGGGTTGCCAGCAACGACCTCGCGTTTGCCCTGCGCGACAACTTCCCCGTTTCGCCCGGCCATACGCTGGTGGTGCCGCGGCGGCTGGTGGCGACGTGGTTCGAGGCGACCCGCGAAGAACAGGTCGCGATCCTCGAGCTGGTCGACGTGGTCAAGGCCGCCTTGGATGCCGAGCTGCGGCCCGATGGCTACAACGTCGGCTTCAACGCGGGTCTGGCGGCGGGGCAGACGGTGATGCACCTGCATGTGCACGTGATTCCGCGGTTTGTGGGGGATGTGGAGGATCCCAGAGGCGGGGTGCGGCATGTCGTGCCGGGGAAGGGGAATTACTTGGTGGCGGGGTTTGCGGCGGCGGGTTCGGGTTCGGACTCTGATTCGGGTTCGGGTTCGGGTTCGGGCTCGGGCTCGGGTTCCGGTTCGGGTTCCGGTTCGGGTTCCGGCTCCGGCATCGCCAAGCGCCCACAGGCGCCCGTGCGTGCCAACGCACTGGTGACGGGTGGCGCCAGCGACCCCTTCTTGCGCCACCTGGAGCGGCTGTTTCCAAGGGCCGACGACATCGCGATTCTGGTGGCGTTTGCGCAGTTGAGCGGCGTGGCGCAGCTTTGGTCGCTCGTACAGCCGGCGCTGGTTCGGGGTGCGCGCCTGCGCGTGATTACTGGCGATTACCTGGGCATCACCCAGCCCGAGGCCTTGACCCAGCTGCTGGCTTGGACCGCAAGTGAGTCGGCCGCCGGCCCGCCGGTGCAGGTGCGCGTGGTCGAGACGGCGCAGCTGCCCACGTCGTCCAAGTCCTTCCACCCCAAGTCGTGGCTGCTGGTGGGGCGCGACTTTGGCGTGGCGTTTGTGGGCTCGAGCAACGTGTCGCGTGCGGCGCTTGGCGACGGCGTCGAGTGGAACTTGCGCATCGACCGCGACCGGGATCCTGCCGGTTTCGCGCGGGTGGCCGAGGCGCTTGAGGCGCTGTGGCAAGGGGCTCAGGAGCTGACCAGCCCGTGGATCGACCAATACAAGCTGCGGGTGCCGGAGCGCGTGCAGGTTGATAGCCACGCGGCGGCCGACGACGAGCGTGAAGCCCTGGAACCGCCGCCCATGCCGCACGAAATCCAGCGCGAGGCGTTGGCGAGCTTGGCGCAGGCCCGCGAGGCGGGTCGGCAGCGCTCGCTAGTGGTGATGGCCACGGGGCTGGGCAAGACCTGGCTGGCCGGCTTCGACCTGCAGGCCGCCGAGCAGCGCTTAGGCCGCACGCCGCGCCTCCTGTGGCTGGCCCACCGCGACGAGCTGCTGCAGCAGGCGGCGGGGATGCTGGAGCGAGCGCTGACCAAGCCGCGGCTGGGCTTTTTTGCCGGCAGCCGGAGCGACCTCGGCGCCGACGTGGTGTTGGCTTCGGTGGCGAAGCTCAGTCGCCCCGAGCACCTCGCCCGCCTCGCCCAGCTGCACTTTGACTACGCCGTGGTCGACGAAGTGCATCACGCCGCCGCCAAAAGTTACCGCGCGATCCTGGCCGCGCTGCGCGCCGACTTTGTGCTGGGCCTGACCGCGACGCCCGACCGCACCGATCAGGCCGACATCCAGGCCCTGCTCGACGACCACTTGGCCTTCGACGCTGGCCTGCACCGGGGCATCGAGGCGGGGCTGCTGGCCCCCTTTGCCTACTTCGGCCTCAAGGACTCTGCGGACTACAAGAACATCCCCTGGCGCAACGGCAAGTTCGACCCCGCCGCGCTGGCCCAGGCCGTCGAGACCGAGGCGCGGATGCTGCGGGCCTGGCAGGGCTGGCAAGAGCACCCCGGCCAAAAGACGCTGGTGTTCTGCTGCACGATTCAGCACGCCGAGTTCGTGCGCAAGTGGCTCGCCGACAAGGGGGTGCGGGCGCTCGCCGTGCACTCGGCCGAGGGCAGCGCCGAGGTCAGCGAGGCCCTGCGGCAGCTGGGTGCCGGCGAAATCGACGCGGTTTGCGCGGTAGACCTGCTGAGCGAAGGCATCGACGTGCCCAGCGTTGACCGGGTGGTGATGCTGCGGCCCAGCGAGTCGCCGGTGGTGTTCTTGCAGCAGCTGGGGCGCGGGCTGCGGCGGTCAGAGGGTAAGGAGCGGCTGACGGTCATCGATTTTGTGGGCAATCACAAGGTGTTCCTGCGCCGGCTCGAGGCGCTGCGCGACATGGCCGACTGGGCTCCCGGTCGCGACGGGCTGGCGGGCTGGCTCGAAGCGGCGGCGCGTGCTGCGACCGAGCGGGATCTGCCGCCGGGCTGCAGCGTGCAGGTCGAGCTCGAAGCGGTCGAGCTGCTGCGGAAGATCTTGGAGAAGCAGGTCAAGCGCGCGCCGCAAGAGATCCTCGAGCAGTGCATCGACGACATTGGTGACCGGCCCACGGCGCTCGAGTTCTACCACCGCGGCGGTGCGCCCAAGGTGGCGGCTCCGGGCGGCTGGTTCGCCTTCTTGCAGCAGCAGGGCAAGCTCGGCCCGGGCGAGGCCGTGGTCGCTGACGAGCTGGCGGCGTTCCTGGCCGAGATCGGCAAGACCAGCATGGAAAAGTGCTTCAAGATGGTGCTGCTGAGCGTGCTGGCCGAGGGCGACGGCCTGCAGAGCGGCATGGCCCTGGCCGAGCTGAGCGGGCGCTGTCTGCAGTGGCTGCGCCGCCATCCCGAGCTACTGGGCGACATTGCGGGCGTCAAAGAGCTGGGCGACCCCGCGACGATGGAGGCGGTGCGCTGGCCGCGCTACTGGCGGGGCAATCCTGTGGCGGCGTGGCTGGGCGAGCTGAGCAAAAACCGGCCGCCGCACCCGCACTTTCGCCTCGAGGGTGAGCGGCTGGTGCTCAACCACAAGCTGCGCGCCGCCGACCCGACAGTGCTGGGGGCGATGGTGCAAGAGCTGGCGGAGTGGCGGCTCGACGAGTACCGGCGGCGCCTCGAGCGGCCGTCGGCAGGGCCGGGCGACGCCAGCGCTTTTGAGTGCAAGCTGCTGCACAACCGCCGCCACGCCATCTTGAAGCTGCCCGGAACCAAGTCGCCCTGGGCCAATACCGTGCTGCAGGCGCGCGTGCCGGGCGGCGAGCTGTGGACCTTTCGGCTGGCGGCCGAGTTCTGCAACGTGGCGTATCCGGCGGTGTCGACCGGCGCCAAGAACCAGCTGGGCGAGCTGCTGGTGCGGCTGTTCGGCGAGCAGGCGGGGCTGGCGGGGACGGGTTTTCGGTTGAGGTTCGAGCAGGATGCGGGCGGCTGGCACGCGGTGGCCGTGGGGCAGGGCGATGCGCGGGTGCTGCCGCTGGTGCCGCGGGTGAAGATCCGGGCGCTGCCGTCGCTGCGGGTGGCGGCGGGCTGGGCGACCGGTGGGCAGAGTCCGGAGGTTTTGGAGGAATTCGAGGAAGTCGAGCTGCCGGGGCCGATTGCAGACGGGTGCGTGGCGGTGCGCGCCAGCGGGTCGTCGATGGCCGGGTGGCGGAGTGAGATTCGGGATGGCGATTGGCTGATCATCAGGCCCCTTAGCGGGGTCGGGTTTGCGGCGGTCGAGGGGCTGATTGTTGTTGTGGCGCGTGGGGATGCGGAGGATCGCACGTTTCATTGTAAGCGGGTGGTGCGGGACGATCAGGGGCGGTGGTGGTTGCGGTCGGACGCTGTTGACGTGCCGGACACCGAGGTCCACGACGGCGATACCGTCATGGCCGAGGTCCGCAAGGTCGTTCGGGCCGACGAAGTCACGCGGCCGGCTAGCGCGACTGACCCATCATGAGTCGGGCCGCGTCTGGGCGACTCTGGCGCTTTGACGCCACGCGGGCGTACAGTGCGTGTCCTTGACTACGCCAGGCATCCGGACTGGGGTTTGCGGCGGGTTCACCTCTCGCCAAGTTGGAGACGAAGAATGCTGAAGAAACTCGTGATTCTGCTGACGGCGCTGCTGGCTTTGGGCTGCGGCTCGTCGTTCCACGTCATCAAGAAGTCGGGCTATCCGTCGCCGTTCAAGGCAGCGACCGGCCTCGTGGTGGCCATCGACCACAGCGACTTGCGCATCGAAGGCCAGCGCGCCGATCAGTACCAGGCCAGGCTTGCACCGGCGGAGCGCGACGACTTTACGAAGATTTTGGCGGCGATGGATGGGAGCTTCATCAAGCGCTTTGCGAACGACATCCGCTCGACCAAGGTCCGCGAGCTTGCGGAGGGCAAGGTTCGGCCCGGCGAGGTCGTTGTGCACGTTTACTTTACCCAGCTTGAGCGCGGTTGGTTCGCTGGCGTGGCGGGCAAGGACTCGAGCTTGGATGCGCGGGTGACGTTTACGGTGGCGGGGCAGGTGACCGACGAGTGGGTCGATCGCGAGACGGATAGCGCGAGCATGTACACGCCGACGGATATTCAGCGGTTGTCGAATTGTAGCGAGCAGCTGGCGCGCGAAACGGCGAAGTATTTTGAGGTGGCGGTGGCGGGCGGTGCCGTGGGTCACTAGAAGTCGGGCGAGCAAATGCACTTCTGCCCAGACGGGTCAAAACTTGAAGCGACCCCGGAGACCGAACGAAAGCCACTCATGCGTGGCCTTGTTCACGGCATCCTCAGACTTGGTGTAGCTGACATACGTGCCCGAGCTTGTGTCAGTGCCTGACGCAGTCTTGGTCAAGCTCTGGTATTGACCGACGGCAACGCTGGCAAATGGACCAACGCTCAGGACGGAGCCGAGGGACCACTCTGCGCCAACGCCCAGGCCGGCTTGTACCCCTGAAATCGTGGACGAAACGTCAACCCCGTTCGTCGACTTGCTAAATAATAGATCGTCCTTGCCGACAAATACCCCGAGCCACTTCCGGCTAGAAGTGTCCGAGCTGTAGACGTAATTGAGGAGAGCGCCATACGACCGAGCGGCGATGCTCCCTGTCGAATCCTGAAGCTGAGTCCCTTTTGTGCCTATGCCGTATCCGGCGAAAAGGCCGAGTTCGAGTGGCACAGATGTCAATCCATATGTGCCCTCCAACTGCAGGGGTACAGCCTGCTCAATGCCATCCGACAACTTTGAGTTGGGCTCACCGTCGACATCACCCCCTGGCACGGCGATGCCAGCCCGCACCGACAGCGCGAACCCCTGCTCGCCACCATGGCCGTTTGCCGCAGCACCTACGGAAAGTGCCAGCACGACGATGGTCAGGAGTAGCCTTGTTCGTGTGGTCACGAGCGTGTAGTTCATACGTCGTATCTCCTTGCCCTGGCGGTGGCTCACGCGACGCAGTCGCTACGGGCGAGGCCATCGATCGTGAAGTCGGATTTTCTATTGAAGACTCGGGCTCTACCGGAACCCGTGCCAGTCTTGGCTGACCGAGGCTACACGATCCTTCATTCCCGGTCAATGATAGCCGCATCGTTCTTGACAGCGCAATTTCCGTTGACTATTAATAAGTTTCACCCCGAGCCGCCCTCGTTTTCACCCCACCACCCGCCCACCAGCAACCACCGCCGCCGGCATCGCAAACCGCATCTCCCACTCCACCGTCATAGGCCGCTCCCCCGACCAACTAGCCGCCTTCACGGGTCCAAGGTACCGAAACGCCTCCGTTCTCCCCGCATCCTTCTCGCGCTCACGAGCCAACAGCAGCGGCGTGACCCCCAGCTCCTCGGCCAGCCGGTGCCTCCGTCCTTCCTTGCTGTCCACGGTCGTCGCCGCCTTCGACTGCCAATGAAACCGCCGCTCCGACAACGGAAAGTCCCGATACTTCAAGTGCTCCTTGGTCCCCGCCGCCTTCTCTAGCGTCACCAGCAGCAGGTCGTACTCGCG
The DNA here is from genome assembly GCA_903883645.1 of uncultured Myxococcales bacterium. Taxonomy (GTDB): domain Bacteria; phylum Myxococcota_A; class UBA9042; order UBA9042; family UBA9042; genus SXRM01. Next base: position 5,909 of record CAISBR010000015.1, read on the forward strand.
ATCCCCGTCACGAACCGCCTCGACGCCGGTGTAGTAGGCCTCGCGCAATTCCCCTTCCTTCGTCCGCACATCGAACGCCGCCGCCAATTCCGCCGCCAGATACCGCGCGTGCAGGACCAGCGGCACCGCCGCCGCCAGCTGGTGCTCGGGCGCCAACACCCCGTTGAGCCGCCGCAAAACCGGAATCAGCTCCCGCAGCTCCGCCCGCACCACCGCCTGCCGCCCAAACCTCTGCGCCGCCTCGCCCGACGCGGCCAGCTTGCCGCCATACAGCACCACATACAGCATGTTCGCCAAACGCAAATCCCTCGGCGCCCAAGCCGTCTCGCCGCGCAGCAGCCGCTCCCACAGGCCCAGCCGCAGCGGGTCGCCCACGTGCGTCAGCTTGCCCAGGTTCTCCAGGACCTTGCCCTCCTCCTCGTCGACCTCGGGCACCGCCAGCCCGGCCCCGCGGCGTAGCAGCGTCCAACCCCGCTTGTTCGCGTAGATATCGGCCAGCTCCACGTCGGTCTCGTGCAAGAACTCGTCTAGGCTCTTGCCAGCAAGCTGCGGCTCGCGCAAAAGCTTCGCAATGTCCTTCCACTGCGACGGAATCGCCCGGCGGATCTGCGCCAGCACCTCGGCCTGGGCCCGCTCGTCAAAGTGGAAGAAGCAGCCCGCCGGCAGCCGGCCAAAGCCGCGTTCTACAAACTTCTCAAGCTCTTTGGGCGTATGGCCCAGCGCGCCGCGCAGTTTTCGGTCAAAGCGGAAGTTGTGGTGCTGCCGGCCGGTCAGGTCAAAGACCACCAGCTCGGGCTTGCCCGGTGCCCGCCGCAGACCGCGGCCCAGCTGCTGCAAGAACACCGTCGCGCTCTCGGTAGGCCGAAAGAAAAACAGCGTGTTCACGTTGGGCACGTCGACGCCCTCGTTGTAGATGTCGACCACGCACAGCACCTGCACGTCGCCCGAGTCGAGCCGACCGCGAGCCTCACCGCGGGCCAGGGTGTCGGTATCGCTGGTCAGCACCTCGGCGCGCAGACCTTGCAAGTCAAACCGCCGCTGGACCTCGCGGGCGTGGGCCTTGTCGACGCAAAAGGCAATCGCCCGCAGGGCTTCGGGCCGCGCCACGTACTCGCGCAGGGCCCGCACCGCCCGCTGCACAAAGATCTCGGCCGCGCCCACCAGCCGGCCCGACAGCTCGCGCTCGGCGTACTTGCCGGCCACCCACGCCACGTCGCGCAGGTCCACGCCCGCCACGTCGAGCATGTAGTAGCGAAAGGGCACCAGCGCGTGTGGAATCGCGTTCCAGACCCGCAGGTTGCCCACCCACGGTCGCGGAAAATGCTGCTCGTGGTCCAAGCCGTCGGCGCGCTCGGGGGTACCGGTCAGGCCCAGCAGCTCCTTGGGCTTGATGCGCGCCAGCAGCTTGTCCCACGTCTCGGCCGGCGCATGGTGGGCCTCGTCGATGACCACCACGTCGAACGCCGCGGGATCCAAGCCACTTCGCGCCGCCTGGCCGCCTTCGCCCAGCGACGCAATCGAGGCAAACACGTGCTTGCCGATGCTCGGCTGCTCGCCGTCGACCAGCAGCTCGCCAAAATACTTCTCCTGCAAAGCCGCCCGATACGTGTCGCGGGCCTGCACCAGGATTTCTTTGCGGTGCGCCACAAACAGCAACGTCTCGGCCTGCTTGGCCTCGCGCAGCCGCCGGAAGTCGAGCGCCGCCATCACGGTCTTGCCCGTGCCCGTCGCCGCCACCAGCAGGTTCTTGTGCCGGCCCAGCGCCCGCGCCGCCTGCAATTCGTCGAGGATCTGCTGCTGAAAGTCCTTGGCCTCCAGCTCGAACAGCGCGCCCGCCTGGCTCCACGTGCGCCGGTCCGCCGACAGCGCCCGCACCAGCTTCTGGCGGTGACCCGCGTCGCCATGGGTAAACGGCGCAAACTGATACGGATCCGCCCAGTACTGCGCAAAGGTCTCGGCCATCTGCTGCACCAGCGCCGGCTGGCCCTGTTCGGTGACCCGCACATTCCACTCCAGCCCATCTGTCTGCGCCGCATGCGACAGGTTCGACGAGCCGACATAGGCCGTGGAGTAGCCGTTATCCCTATGGAAAACCCACGCCTTAGCGTGCAGCCGCGTCGAGTCCGCGTCGTAGCTAACTTTCACCTCGCAGTTCGGTAGCGCCGCCAGCCGCTCAATCGCCGCCGCATCGCTCGCGCCCATGTACGTTGTGGTCAGCACGCGCAGCGGACGGCCCCGCGCGCTACACAGGCGCTCAAACTCGCGGCGAAACTTCTCAAACCCGCTCAGCTTGATGAACGCGCACAACAGGTCGACCCGGTCGGCGCTGTCGAACTCGGAGCGCAGGTGGTCGAGCAGGTGCTCGCCCTCGGCATTCACCAAGAGGCTCGGGGCGTGCAGCGAACCCTTGGGCCGCTCGGGCGGCTTGGCGGCGCCCTCGGTCACGGCCTGCAGCCACTGGTCGGTCAACGTCAGCTCGGCCGGCCGCGAAAACGCCCCGGGCGCGTGGAGTTGTAAGACCTCCATCAGGTCGTGCACCAGCGCGGGCATCGCTGCGGCGTGGTCCTTGCGCTTGGCCACCGACTGCAGCGCTAGGCCCACCGCCTCGCCCAACCAGGCCTCAAGCCCCGGAATTCCGCTCTCGTCGGTGCGCGCGGCGTGCAGCAGGGCGGCCGGGCCCAGCGCGACGACCTCGTGGTGCAGGTGCTCGCTCACCGGCTCGTCGTACAGGCCGGGGACCAGTTTCGTGCGGCGCCATGCGGGCATACGTAACCTCGTGGGGTGCGGGAGGGCGCCAGGCTGCGGCCACGCAGACAGGTTGTCAAGGTGGGGTAGCGCCGTGGGTCCCTCAGCGCCAAGGCCTTGCACAATCAGCAGCTTTAGCCTGGGTTGCGGCTTTCGCCGCAATGACGGAAAGGGGGACGGCGGTCGTGCTGGCACCCGACTCGCAGGTTCGGTCAGCCGGGATCGGGAACAAGCACCTTGAAATATTGGTAGTTGTAGCCCGCGGAGGCGGGCGTCTGGAACGCGAGCCCCGGAATTCATTCCGGGGTCGCCCTTGGCCGTCGCGCACGTCATCGCCATCGGGCTCACGGTGTCGCTGCGCTCACGCTGGCGTCACAGCCCCGCCGCTGAATCTGTGCTCACTTCACGCCAAAAAGCCACGGCGGGGCACAAGACCCCGCCCTACAGGTCCGCGCGCACAAGGTGTCGTGCTCCAGTACCAAGTGTGCCAATCGGCACAGGTCCGGGCGCACAAGGTGCCGAGCGCCAGCACCAAGTGTGCCAATCGGCCCCACTTGCCCGCCACCACCAACCGCATTACCCTCAAAGCCAGCCGCAAACGGCGGCCGCAGCGCCTCGTTGACCACCACCCCCTGCACGCTTTGGACCAGTTCAGACGTCTGAACTGTCAAAAAGCCTGCACCCGGAGCCACGCCCACATGAACGACCTTGCCCAACCCATCACTGCCACAGACGATTTCTCCGACCTCCTCTCCGACCTGCGCCAGCTGTCGAAAGGCATGTTGCTGGCGTTCCGTTTGGCAGTGGGCCAGCACCTGCTCGACCGCTTCTTCGACGGCAAGATTTCGGCCTATCGCGACCGCAACCCAGAGAAGGACGCGGCTTTTGCGAGGTTCACCCAGACCTGCCGCCAAGAGCTAGCCGATCTCGGGCTGTCGCCGAGCGTGGCGCGCCAGTGCATTGTGGCCCATGTAACGTGGCAGCTGCTGCCGCCGAGCGTGCGCGACCAGCTGCTGCTCAGCCATGTGGTCGAGCTGGGCCGCATTGGCGACCCCACGGCGCGGGCGCGGCTGGCGATGGACACCACGCTGAACCGCTGGAATGTCGGGCAGTTAAAAGACGCCATCGACCGCGAGCACGCCGGCCAGTACTACGACACCGACCCGAGCACCCCCGGCACCCAGCCGCCGCCGCTGCCCGCCGCCACCGCGCCCCACCACCAGCCGGGGCGGTTGGTGACCCAGCTGCACAAGGCTGCGACGGACCTGGGCGAGTGGCAGGCGGCGTGGCGCTCGATCGACGCCAGCAAGCTCCGCGGCGGCCAAAAGGCCAAGCTGGCGGGGGCGTTGCAGGCGCTCAAGGCCAAGGTCGCCGAGCTCGAAGCCGAGCTGTCTGCGGCGCCGGAGCTGGGCGAGGAGTAGCGGGCGGCCTGGCTGTCGCAACCCGACAGGCTGTGTCGCCAAGGGTGTGCTGGCGAG
>CAISBR010000016.1 GCA_903883645.1 uncultured Myxococcales bacterium
CGTACCCGCCACGGCCCAAGCGTTCGAGCCAAAGCCATTGGTGCGGTCGTGGCCATTGCGCTTTTGCAACAGCTGGTCGCGCCACTTGGCCCGCTCGGCCAGCTCGGTAGGCAGCCGCGCCGGGATTCGATCGAGCCAGCGCGCCACCAAGTCTTTGTTATCCTTACCTGCTGGCACCTTGCCCGGGGTCGTGGTCGCCACGGCCTTGCCCTTGTAGTCGAGGCCCAGCCCCGCCGCCGACGACACCGGCTCGATCGGCGCCACGTGATTCTCTAGGTCGGCCAGCGCGCCCGCCGTGCGCAGGTCCGCCAGGGCTTGGCCCTTGTAATGCTCGGGGATTTTGGACAGCGCGTCGGTGCGGCCCACGTCGTCGGTCTCGTAGCCCAGATTGTAGATGATGGCCGCCGATGCCCCCGCCACGCTGCGGCGATCCCATGGTTTCATTAGCGTTTTGGCCGTGCCGCCCAGCAGCCCCTTGGCCAGCTTGATCTCCGACGGCTCGGGCAGCTTGCCCGCGATGACCTGATCGATATAAGTATTGATACCTTCAGCAAAAGCGTCAAAAACCAGCTTCTGCTCGTCGGTCAGGCGCTCGAGCACCGCGTCGGCCACAAAGTTGCTACCCGACATGCGCGACTGAATGTCTTGCGCCCGCGCGCCGTCGCCGAGCAGGCCGCTGATCTCGCCCAGGCCCAGCCGCCGCGTCAGCTCCATCTGAAAGTAGCGGTGGCGCGCCATGACAAAGCCCAGTACCCGCGCGCTATCCTTACGGTTTTTGGCATAAATGTGTGGAATATCGCCGTCGGTTCGCAGCACCTGCACGTCTTGCGTCAGGCCGGGCAGCTCAAAGGTGTCGGTCTTGGCTACGGCCATGATCGCCTTTTGCTTTTCGGCAAGCACAGTTGCAGTGGTATCGGCACTAGCGTCGGTCGCGGTGGTATCGCCCGTGGTCGTGTCGCTTACGCTGGCATCACCGGCTTTGGTATCCGTAGAAGTAGACGTTTTAGTGTCATTTCCACATGCTGAAACAGCGAGCAGCAGGCAAAGCACTGAGGTAGTGGCCATATGGCCTTGAATACGTTTGCGAAAGTTGCGAATTAGCATAAGGGGCTCCCGGCGGTGGCGAAGGCCCTGGTTGTAGCAGATGCGCGGGTGCGCGGGTAGCCCTAGCTCGCCGGTACGGGCATGGACCGAACCTGGCATTTCGCTTACGCTCCTAGTCGGGGGGCAGGGATGGCCGGAGAAGAACTGCTGATTTCGGGCCGGGATCGTCGCTTTGCCGAGCGGCGGCGGCTGGCGGGTATGCTGGTCGCGCCGCTGCTGCTGGTCGGTATCTTGGCCGTGCATCCCGGCAACATGGCCCCACAGGCCGCGACGTTACTGGCAATTGTGGCGATGACGCTGGCACTTTGGCTGACGCAGGCCGTGCCGGTGGCCGTGACGGCGCTGGTGGGGCCGGCGCTGGTGGTGGCGCTAGGTGTGGCACCGGCGAGTGAGGTCTTCACGGCTTTTGGCCATCCGATTTTGTTCGTGTTCTTGGGTGCGCGCTGGATGGCCGCGGCGGCGGAGCGTACCCGCCTGGATCGCACGCTGGCGGCGCACCTTTTGGCGAACGAGCGGCAGTCGCCCGAAAAGACCTTGTGGCGCACGGCGCTAGCTACCTCGCTGCTGTCGAGTGTGTTTTCGGCCACCTCGAGCACGGCGATGATGGTGCCGGTGGTTCGTGCCGCGGTAGTGCGTTTGGGGCCGCCGGCGCAAGCGGTGGGGCTGCTCAATGCGGCGTTTGCGGCGTCGCTGGGCGGGATTCTGACGCCGATCGCCAATCCGGCCAATCTGATCGCCCTGGGTAGCTTGGGGCAGTTTGGCCATCGGCCGCTGCCGTTTTTTTACTGGACCTTGCTCGCCGCGCCCGTAGCGGTGGCGCTGATGGCCGTGTGGCTGGTGCAGGTGGCGTGGGTGATCGGCGGCGAACGGCGGATGTCGCGGCTGATTGCGGCGCCTGAGCCGGGGGTTACGCCCCTTGCGGTCGATGCGCTGCACGTGCAGCCCGGCGCTGGCCCCCTTGGGCTCGGTCGCGGGCAATGGGGCGTGGTGCTCGTGATTTTGCTGGCGTTTGTGGGTTGGATGGCGCCGGGCCTCATTGAGGTGACGGTCGATGAGCCGCGGCCCGCGCTGGCCGAGTGGGCGCGCAGTCTGCCCGAGGGCGTGGTGGCGATTTTGGCGGCGGCGCTGCTGTTTGCGGTGCCGGCGACGCCGCGGCTGGTGGCGGGTAGGCTGCATCGGCGGCCGGTGCTGCAGTGGACTGAGGCCGCGCAAGTAGACTGGGGCACTATGCTTTTGCTGGGCAGCGGCCTGGCGCTAGGCGATCAGGTGTGGAAGACCGGTCTGGCGTCGTGGACAGGCGACTTGCTGGTCCACGTTACGCGGGTGCACGGCGAGGCCGAGCTGACCCTGCTGCTGTCGGCCGCGGCGCTGGTAATGAGCGAGCTGGGTAGCAGCACGGCGACGGCGGCGATTCTGTGCCCACTAGGGGTGATGGCCGCGCAGCAACTGGGGATTTCGCCGGTGGCGCCGGTGGTGGCGACGGGATTGATGGCGTCGCTGGGCTTCTTGACTCCGCTGGCCAGCCCGCCCAATGCGATCGCCTATGCCAGCGGTTGCGTACCTCTAGGGGCGATGGTGCGGCGCGGTCTGCCCCTCGCGGTGGCGGCGCTGCTGGTGACTCCACCGCTGGTGCTGCTGATTGTCGACTGGTTTGCGATGCGCTAGACCGCGCGCTATTCAAAGTCGATGCGGACGCGGCTCGCGACGACCGCGCCGGCCCACAGGCCGATGAGGCCGCCGATAGGGCCGCCCACGAACCAGCCGACGCAGACGCCGAGCATGGCGCCACCCAGCGAGCGTTCTTCGACCAGGTCGAGCTGGCGGCGTTCGCGGCGCGCGGCTTGGATTTGCCCCTGGGCGTGGCTATAGCGGGCCTCGAGGTCGACGCCGCCCGGCATGGGCAGGTCGGAGTTGCGGGCGGAATTGCTGGTGATGCCGATCGAATCCTGGCGCGTGGTAGCAGTAGTAACGGTGGTGTGCATCTCGGCTCCGGTGGGGCGCTTCGTCGCCCACATCCGCATACTAAACATTTGTTCAGTACATGCAAGTTTTCTCGCACGCCGGTCTAGAAATCCGCGGCGGCAAAGGCAATCATCGCCCGTACCGCCCCTTGCCAACCGGCGCGGCCTTAGACGAGGACACGATGAACCGCTTGAATTCACAGATATGGATCGCCAGTTGCAGCCTGGTCGCTAGCTTGGGTTGCGGCAGCAGCACCAGCACCGCCAGCAAGGCCGACGCCGCCAGCACCGCCGACAGCGCGGGCGACAGCACCCCAACGGGCGATACCAGCGGCGACAGCACCCCAACGGGCGATACCAGCGGCGACAGCAAGGGCGGCGATGCCCAGACCAGCGACAGCAAAGCCAGCGACACGACTGCATTTAGCTGTGCGCAAGCCGCGGGCGCATGGGCCGTCACGGGCACCTGCAGCAACGGCGGCGGCTCGATTCCGTATGCGTGCATGAAGGTCAAAGACTGCACCGCGACTTGGGAAACCGATTTTCGCGACTGGACGGGCAGCCTCACCGGCGCCGACTACCACCTCAAAAACGCCGCGGGCAGCGAGAGCATCGACGGCCACTTCGACGACGGCAACTCGGGCAGCTACACCTTTAAGGGCGGCAGCCTGACCTGCGACGCCACCATGGTGCGCTACAGCTCAACGGCCAGCGACCAGCTGTGCTGCGACGTGATTGTTCAGGATTGTGTAGGACCCGGGCAGGGTTGCGTGCCCATGCTCGAGGGCGATGTCGGCGCCGAGATCGTTACCACGGGCTGCCTCGCGTTGGCCGACAACGCCACCACAAGCGAAGGTGCGGCCTGCGACGCGAGCGGACTTCCCCTGAGCTGCGGCAAGGGGCTGCTTTGCATCAAAGGCAATGGCGGGCAGGGCACATGCGCCAAACTCTGCATCAGCGCTGGCAATTGTGGTGCAAGTCAGAATTGCGTCATTGCCAGCGGCGCCCCCAAAGCGGGCGTGTGCGAGACCGCCTGCACCCCCTTGGCGGGGAATAACTCCTGTGGCGACGGCCAGTTCTGCGGTCCCGCCGCCGCGGCCAATGCAGCCGGACAGCGCGTCATGGCCGGAGCGTGCAGCGCGGCCGGCACCACCAAGTTTGGCGGCCCGTGCCAGGGCAGCGGCGAGTGCAAGGCGGATTCGCTATGCATTTCTGGCGTATGCGCACCGCAATGCGACGACAGCCACCCGTGCGATGTGGGCACGTGCACCGGCTTCGGCCTCGACTTGGCGCAGGGCATGCCGGCGAATTTCGGTTACTGCAAGCCGTGATCTCGGCTAAGGATCTGTCCTTTAGATAACTCAACTGGGTGCTCCGACGGCGCAACGGCGAGTCGGCTGTACCGACGCGGGCTTGCGACCCACCTAGCAACAGGACCTGCCCAACTTGTTTGAGGACAGGTGCTAAGAGGCTTGCGCACCGCCGCAGACGACAGTAACCTGACAGTGCGTGACGGAGTTGTCACCTTTGCCCCCCAACTGTCGAGGTCCGCATGTCCGCATCGAACCGGGTTCGCGCAGCCCTAACTCCGCTGGCCGCCGTGGTAGCGCTCTGGTCGTTGCCCGCTATCGCCGGCGAGACCGCTGAAGCTTCTGCAACTCCAGGGATTTCGCGCGGCGGCGAGGCGACCGGCGGCGAGTGGTTGAACTGGACCGAGGGCAACCTCGCACGGCGCGCTGGAGTGCCCGGACAATGGCAGGGCGAGGTCACCTTGTCGACCAATTCGGCGACCCCGGGCGGTCTTAGCTCGTCTCCCGACGGGGTGGCTACGGGTCGCCTGGGTCTTGGCTACAACCTGTCGGCCGAGCTGAGCGCAAGCCGCACCGGTGCGGGCAACTACCGCCCGGGCGTAGGCCTAAAGTGGCAGGCGCTCAACCGCGGCAACTACAAGTTGGCCGTAATGGGCCTGTTTCGCCCCGAAGGCTTTACCGAGCCCGAAGGCGAAGTCGAGCTGCACCTCATCGGCTCGGCCAAATTCGGTCGCAGCGAAGTGAACTTGAATGCTGTGGCCGGCGGCGATCCCGACGGTAAGGACCGCGACGTCGAGGGCGTGCTGGGCGCCGGCTACCGTCTGACCAAAAGCTTACTGGTCGGCGCCGAGGGCCGCTCGCGCTTTGGCCTAGGCACCAAGGTCGAGGCATGGGGTCGCCAAGAGCACGTCGCCGGCGCCGTCGTCCAGTGGGACTTTAGTGGCTTTACCATCAGCGGCTTGGCTGGCGGAGGCATGTTCGAGCCGAAGGCAGGTGCCGGCCTACAGTCCGGGCTCTACGGCCTCGGCCGCATCGGCTACCGCTTCTAAGTCTGCGAAATCTAGCCGACCTCGACCCGCACCAGCTCGACGATTCGCTTGAGCGCCTTCTCGACCACCCGCGTCTCGGGGTGGCGCACCAGCACAAAGCCATCGCCTTCATACGACGAGCTAGGCAGAGCGCCAATTCGCGGCACCTGAATTTGCGCAATGATTGGCCCTAGCTCGCGCTGCACCTGCTCTAGCCCGTAGACAGCGCGAATCCGCCCGCGCACTTGCCCGCCGGTCAGGTTTTGCCCGCGCAAAAAGGCCGCACCGGCTGCGTACTTGCGCTCGGGTGCCTGAAACTCGCCAAAGCACATCAGCCGCGCCCAGGCGTGGAATAGGTCGAAGTCGTGCGCCAAGTTGTTGAGCACCACGATCTGCGCCCCGGGCGGCCGCGCGGCGATTTCACTTACGGCCACGCCGCCGTCGGGCTTGCGGAACCATTCCATGTGCGTAAGACCGGTAGTCTGGCCCAAAGCCTTGAGCGTGGCGAAGTTGGCATCGCGCACATCGTCGAAACCCTTCTTGATTTCGCGGGGCAATAGCACGCACCACTGTATCCACGAATTGCGCACGGCATCGAGCGGATTGGGCAGGTAGCGGGTCAGCGACCACCACACCGGCTTGCCCTCGATGCACACGGTCTCAAAGCTGTACTCGTCGCCGACCACAAATTCTTCAATGATGGCAGGGTGATGCTGCGACGGACGCACGTTCAAAAGCGCCTCCGCCAGCTGCTTGTCGTTGTCGGCGCGGAAAGTGGCCGTGCTGCCGGCACCTGCTAGCGGCTTTAGCACTACGGGGTAGCCAACTTTACCTGCAAATGCCCAAGCGTCGGACGATGACTGCACCTCTTGGTGGCGCGCACAGGGCACCTTGGCCTTGTGCAGCAGGTCTTTCATCCGGGCTTTGTCGCGGAAATTCTTGGCGGACTCTGACGAAAGCCCAGGAATTTTAAGCTGCTCACGGGCCTCGGCAAGCTGTACTTGGATGTGTTCGAGCGCTCCGAACAGTTTCTCGACGGGCCCGTGCTTCAGCGCCAACGCCTGCACACCGCGCACGATATGGCGCGTGTCGAGCGCATCGTCGATTTGACAGAACCCGGCAAGTTTACTGCGGATATCCTCTGGTACGCGCTGAGGTGGCTCTTGGGTTAGCAGCGAGCAGGCCACGCCGGGCTGCGCGGCTACCGCCCGCACAAAGCGAAGCGTAGTGTCCATAAAGAACGGCGCGCAAAAGACGACGTGCATAGGGTATAACCTCTTGATTTTGCTACGTTATACTGCGAGCCGCTACTCAGGGCGACTCAACAGCTCATCCACATACTTGGGCAGCATCGCCCGCCAAGTTGCCCAGTCGTGATGGAACTCTTTGCCCCACATATCTACGCGATTTGGCACGCTTTTCTTGCCGAGCAGCGTGGCCAGTTGCCACGACTCCCACGGTGACTCCCACTTGCCCTCGCCGGTGGCCAACACCACGAAACGCTTGCGCAAAAGCTCGAGGTGCGGGCCATCACCCATATACGCCAAGAAGTGCATGGGCGAGATAAGGTGAAAATCGTGGTTATGGAAGTTAGGAAAAAACCTTGTTAAATCAAAGGTTCCGCTCATGCAGATGGCACTGTGGAACAAGTTCGGATAGCTGGCTAGCGCGACCAGCGCGTGGTAGGCACCGATCGACGCTCCGGCGCTGATGATGGGCAACTCCGCACCGCCGCAGTCTTGGCGAATTTTGGGCACGACTTCGTCCGCCACGGCCATCAAGAACTGCCGCTGAATCGCGGCCTTGTCGGCAGGCTTTAGGGCGGGATCGATCAGTGCTTTCGACTCTGGCGCATCGAAGGCGTAGACCTTGATCTTGCCGGCCTCGAGCTGCGGCGCCAGGCTGCCGACCAGACCAAACCGCTCTTGGTCCTCCCCATCGGTGCCCGAGGTGGGGAAAAGCAGCACGGGCGTGCCCACCTCGCCCCAGCGCAGCAGACGGACATTGTCGGCCAAACACTCCGACTTCCAGGCAATTTCGGTCTTCATTGCACCCTCGATGCCGGCCACGCCCTGAGCGAGCCCGCGCCGCGTTCTAAGCCTTCTTGCTAGTCGCGCGCTTCTTCTTGGCTGCTGGTTCTCCCGCCGCCTCCGGCTTCGCTTCTGGGGCAGCTTTGCCAGTAGAAGCGGCCGATTGTGGCACGATCAGTACGCCGTCGCGTGCGGCATTGCGGGCCTCGCGACCCACTTTCGCCTCTTTCATACGCTCGACTTCGGTACGCCGCCAGAACTGCACCAGCCCGTAGAAGTGGTCGGTGAACTGGTCTACCTCGTGCGCCGGGAACAGCGCCGCGGTCTTTTGCCGCACCAGCTCTTTGGCCCGGTCCGAACCCATGAACTCCCAAACCACTTCGTCGATGTGACCCAGGTGGCGGTCGCAGAATTCGACAAAGCGGTCAGTCTCAAAGCGCTGGTGGGCAATCTTGGCGTATTCCTTCAGACGGTCTTCGAAGGGCAGGTCCTTCTTTACCACCTCGTAATACGGCGTCCAGTCGAGGTTCATCTTGAATTCGCGCTTGGTCGCGGCGCAGAAAATCGTCCACTTCAGCATGTTCTTGACCAGCACGGGCCAATGGAAGTGCAGCGACGTCACCTGGAAATCTGGGCAACCGTTGGCAAAATCGATGGGGTAAAACGTGCCGTCGTTGCGCAGCGACTCGCATGAATTGAAGTCCCAGCCAAAGAAGCTGTTGATAGTCAGGCACATATCAGTCAGCGTCTGCCACTCTTTCGAGTCGACGTAGTTGAACGCGACCTCGTAGCGGGCGTGCAGCGGCGCATCGGGGTTGTACTTGACGCACCACACCTGCGGGCCAATGCCGACTGCGCGCACGAACAAGTCGAACGGCGCCACCGCCTTTTGCACGTGCATCAGCCGAGTTCCGCTGTTCTCGTAGGCGGCCAGAAGCTGCTTGTCGTCGTCGATCTTGGTCACACCGACCCAGGCACCGCCGTCGTAGGGCTTCATGAACACCGGGTAACCCAGCTCTTGGCCCACCTTCTTCAGGTCGAACAGCTTGGCGTAACGCTGCAGCGTGGGCTTTACATCGCTGAGATCACTGGCGTAATCCTTGGGCGGCACCATCCACGTCTCGGGGATCGGCAGACCCAGCTTCATCATCGCGGCATACGAGGTATGCTTTTCCATCGACTGCAAAGACCAAGGATTATTCAGCACATACAGGCCGTCCATGATCACGGCCTTCTTGATCCATTCGCGCGTGGTCTGGTACCAGTGGGTCAGGCGATCGATGACGACGTCGTATTGCACGGGTTGCTTCAGGTTGAAGGGCTCGATAGACACGCGATCGACTTCGAAACGCACCGTGTCGCCGTCTATCGGAATCGACAAGTTCAAGCGCTTCACGATCTCTTCGTAGGCACCGGGCCAGCAGATGTCCGCTCCGAGCGACAGGCCGATTTTGCGCGTGACGTTGGCCATTTCTCCTCCAGATTGCAAGAAAACGTTGTGATCTTCGAATTGAGCCGCGGCAAAGCGATCGGTGTCGCCCGTGCGCGCCGTGCACTGTGCAACGGTAGCAACCGGGGAGCCTCGCGGCCGCGTAAGTGTACGGGCAAGCGCGAAAACTGGCCAGCCCCATTCGACCGCGGCGTGCGATTCAGTGGGTCGGTGCGGGTAGGGTGCGTACGCAGCGAAGGCCGATGAAAGGCACTTGATTTGGCGGGCCAAAGGCGCTGCGGCTCCAGACATCGGCGGCGTCGGCGCCATACTTGAAGCTGCCGCCACGGAAGACGCGGTTGTCACCGGTGGCTGGGCCGCGCGGATCCACAACAGTATTATGGGGGTAGTCGGCGTGCCAGTCCCACACCCACTCGGCCACGTTGCCAATCATGTCGTACAGACCATAGGCGTTGGCCCGCTTTTGCTTGGCGGGATGGGCGCGCAAGCCGGCGTTTTCGTCGTACCAACCGCTCTGCTCCAACGGGTCGGGCCGTGCGGCATTTGCGCCACCTCGAGCGGCGAATTCCCACTCTGCTTCGCTAGGTAGGCGATAGCCGCCACAGGCCGGATCGGGCCACGCGACCGTCAAGCCGGCTACAACGTAACACTGCGGGACACGCTTGCGCCGCGACAGCTCGTTGCAATACGTCGCCGCTTGGTACCACGACACATGGGCCACTGGGCATTCGTCGCAGCTCAGCCGCTGGTCGGGCGAAGTAGCCATAAGATCGCGGTATTGCGCCAACGTAACCTCTGTCGCCTGCATCTCAAACGGCCGCGTCAGCACAACTTGGTGTTGCGTCGCTTCATTGAATCCCTGCACCAGCCCGTCAGGTCGCCCCATGGTAAAGGTACCCATCGGCACGGCCACAAAACCCATTGTAATTTGAGAAGAAGCCGCAACTTTGGCAGCGGCGGCCTTTTGCTCTTGCACCGCCGCAGCGATGGCGGCCTGGGGATTCGATGTGGCTGTCGCAGCTTCGGGCAGAGGCATGGCGTCGGCTGGGTCGCTCGCTGCCTCGGAGGTCGCACGCTTGCCGCAGGCTGTCGCAAGAATCATGAGCACCAGAGCTAACTTACGCATGACGCCTCCGCAATCGCACCGCCGCAGCTACGGCAAGGACAAGCCACGCGGCCGTCGTGGACCCAGTCGCACCCCCGTGGCACGACGAATTGGCAGCCGGCGCCGGCGCGGCCCCCTTCGCATCCGCGGCATCGGCAATCGCCAGGGTCTCGCCGGCGGCATCGGGGGCCAAGTCGGTCACAACATCGGGCACCGGCTCGGGTTGTGGCTCAGGTTGTGGCTCAGGCTGCGGCTCAGGCTGCGGCTCAGCGGCCGCATCATTGTCGTCCGCTTGTGTCAGATCCTCAGACTTACCAGCATCTTGCGAGGGCTCACCACCGCTCGACGAACCTTGCAAACAGCTCGTTAGGTCGTCGCTCGCCGCCTCGCCCAGCAAGGTCAGCAGCGTCGCGCCGGCCCCAAAGCCCATCATCGGAATCGCCCCGGCAAACTGCCCGGCCTGCGCGCCGCTCGTCGCGATCAGCTCGGGAATCTGCCCGCCACCGGCCTTGCCAATCGCCTCGACCCGCGCTTGCAGTTGCTTGCGCGCATCTTGCAGCGGCGCCCCGGCGTCAATGGCGCGATCGAGCCACCGCAGCACGCGCATGTCGATAAACAACCACTCTTGGCTATCGTATTCGCCGCCGTCGTCGTTGCGCACAAAGCCCGGCCCACCGCCCGCCGCCAGCGCTTGCCACGCCTGCCACGACTTCTGCGCCACCGTGCCCCATGGCGGTAGCTGGCCGTCGGTAAGGGCTTCGATCGCCGCGAGATCCAAGTTCTTTCCGCTCGGCTCCTCGCCGTTACCCACCAGCACGCCGCTCGGGTCCACAAGCTGCTTACTCAGGTGGTCGCGAATCCCCATCGCCGCTTGCCGGTACTTGGCCGCCAGCGCACCTTCGCCCTGCAGCGTCGCCAGCTTGGCCGCGGCACACAGCCCGCGCACGGCTTGTAGCGACGTGTAAGTAAAGTGTTTTTGCTTGCCGTTCCAGTGCACTTCCCAGATCGACGAGTCGGGCTTGACCAGCCCTGTAAAATCGACAGCCTGCACCAGCGGCTCGGCGATCGTGTCGCGAATCTCGGGCCACGCCGCCGCCAGCCAGCCAAAATTCTGCGATACCGTCACATAATGACCGATCTGCCACAGCACCAGCCCAAACCCGTCGAGCTCGATGTTCGGCCCGTCTTGGTTGGTATCGCTCTCTTCAAGTCCACCGCCCCAGTAGCGCGTCACCGAAACTTGATACGGCACACCTACTTCGCTCACAAACTTGCCCGGGTCGGCGCTCAGCACAAAGTTGGCCGCGTCGCGAGCCTCGCCGGGATGACCACTGCGCGCCAGGGCCACCGCCGCGTAACTCTGGTCGCGCGGCCAGGTGATGTTCCACATGCCCGGCGGCAAGCTGGCCACGATCTGGCCATAGCCGGTCGTCTGCTGCGTCTGCGCCATTTTGAGCATGGTAAGCGAGCGTTTTGCAAGCAAGGTTTGGCTATCGGTCAGCTGCTGCGGCAGGGCATCGCCGGCGTGCCACACGTTCCACCACAGCAGTTCGTCGTTCAGCACGGTCAGCGCGGTGCGGCCCGCCAGCCATGCCGACATCTCGGGCGGATTGCCAACGCCGTAACCCAGCACCGCGCCAACCATGAGCGAGCCTTGCGCCGGCACCGTCAGCTGCCACTGCAGCGAGCCCGCGCGGTCGTCACCCGCCGGCAGCGCTGCGCTCGTACAAGTCAGGTTCCCAGTTGTCAGGCCCACATACGGGTTGTTGGTGCAGAGCTGCGCCGCGCCCGCCATCGGCACCACCTCGACCAAGCCCGCCGGCCCCTTCTCGACCAGCGCCGTACCGTTGACCAGCAGGGCCTCGCCATCGGTGCCCGGCTGCGGTGCCCCTGTGCCCAGGTGCAGGTTGGGCAGCAACACCACCTTGACAGAAATCGCCGTATTCCCAGTATTTTCTACCCGTGCCAAGAGCGCCATGCAGCGGTCGCCACAGGTCTGCGGGGCAAAGGCGTAGGTCTGCAGCTGCACCGGGGCGGTCCCAGTCCAGCGGCGGCGCTCTTGCGTTACCCCCGCGGTGTCTACATAGCCAAACACCTGATCATCGGCACCTTGCGCCGGGTTCCATAGGGTGCCATCGGGGTGGGCCAAGGGCAGGGCGGGCGCCCACTTGCCGTTCGGCTCGCCGGCCACCTGTAGGCCAAAATACGCGTCGAACAGCACATCGCGGGTCACCTGGCCTGGCGCCAACGCCTGATACGGGTGCAGCCACCAGTCGACCACCTTGCCGGCGCCGTGATCGACCACCAGCAGGCCATGGCCGTTGCCCAGCGAGCGCTGCATCCACGGCTGGGGCGGTGGCAACGCAGCCTGCGCCACGCCGTAGGGCAGCAACGCTGCGGCGATCAGCAGCATCCAAGTACCCAAACGATAATTCCAAATGCACATCGTGGCGGTTCGGCGATAGCCAGTTCGTGTTGGCCGTGCGCGTACGGTGCCGCAATGGCTTGGGCGGCGCAACCGCTCAGCTAGGGGATGCCCGTCACTGGGCCTGTTAATAGCCTGTAAATGCAGTAGATTCGCTGCTGTCGTACCGTGGGCGCTAGAAATACTTGACCTTCGTCGCGACGGCTAGACAGTAGTGTACGGCCAGCAGCAGCGGCGCACCCGGGCGGCAGACAGCAAACCTTGGGTGTGGCCGAGCCGATGGTTGATCGTGCGACGAGACTCGCGATGGTGCCCCGATGACGTTCCGGACCGGTCTACTTCTTGATCCCGAATGCTTACTGCACGACCCCGGGCCACAGCATCCCGAGTCGCCGGCGCGTTTGAGCGTGCTGATCGAGCTGGTGCAAAGCAAAGCGGTCCGCGCCTTGCCCCTGCTGCGCGTCGACCATCGCAATGCCAGTGAAGCCGAAGTATTGCGGGTACATACCCCCGCATTGCTCGAGCGCCTCAAGACCTCGGTGGGGCATACGATTCAGCTCGACCAAGACACCATCGCCAGCCCGCGAAGCTTCGATTGCGCCATGCGCGCGGCGGGGGCAGCGGTCGCAGCGGTGGATGCGGTCATGGCCGGCACGGTCGACAACGCCATGGTACTGGTGCGGCCGCCGGGTCATCACGCCGAAGCGGACCGCCCAATGGGGTTCTGTCTGCTGAATAACGTAGCGATTGCGGCCCAGCACGCTCGCGTTGTGCACGGTCTGGCGCGCGTGGCGATCGTCGACTTCGATGTGCACCACGGCAACGGCACTCAGGCGATTTTTGAGCGTGATCCCAACGTATTGTATATCTCGACCCACCAGTGGCCGCTCTTTCCGGGTACCGGCGCGGCCGACTCGTTGGGCAGCGGGCCGGGGCTGGGCCGCACCATCAACATTCCGCTTGGGCCCGAGCATGGCGACGCCGAATACGACGCGATCTACGGCGGGCTGATCGCTAGAATTCTTGATCAGTTTCGGCCTGACCTGATTCTGCTGTCGGCGGGCTACGACATCTCGGAGCACGACCCGCTGGGCGGTATGTCCGTGACGTACGCCGGCTTTGCCCGCATCGCCGGCCACATGGTAAATGCTGCAGAATTGCTGTGCAAGAAGCGTCTTGTTGCCGTACTTGAGGGCGGTTACAGCGCCGTAGGGCTTACCACCGGCGTGCAGGCCACACTCGAAGCGCTGACCGGCACCGTTCGGGTCGACGATCCGCGCGGTCCACTGGTGCGCCTACCCCTGGGCGACGCCGCGCGCCACCTGCATCTGTATCGCGAATACTTTGCAATTTAGCGTGGTTTAGGGCTCATCTAGCTGCCGGTCTAGCCCCGACTGCACCCAGCCCGGCAGCAGCTTGCCATCGACCAACCACTCAATCAGCGTGCGCCCGAGCTCTGCCGCCGCAATCAGCGCCCGCACCCGCCGCAGCCGCACCGCCGTACCCGGCGCATCGGGAGTTCGCTCAAGCTCGTCGCGCGCCGCGAGCAACACCCGCGCCAGCCGCCGCACCTGATCCAACTCGCGTTCGCGAAAGACGCGAGCAACCATCTTGAAAATATTTGTCTCTGCGCTAAATACCGTGCGCCGCTGCCCCGCATGGCGCTCCGCGTGCAGTACGCCCCAGTGCTCTAGGTCGCGCAGCGTCATCGACACCTGACCTGCAGAAAGGTCTAGTATTTCAGCCACTTCACCGGCATGTAGCGGACGCTCGGCTAAGAAAAGCAGCGCCCAAATTCGGCCGTGCGAGCGCTGAAAGCCCCAAAACGCCATCATGTCGCCCACCACATCGAAAATCGCGCGCGTCTGCTCGCCCATCGGCGCGAGCGGGGGATCGCTGGGTAGCTGGTCATTCGTTTGCATTTTCAACACCTTATTCGGTAGCCATGGCTTGAGACTGCGGAGCCGCCTCGCCCCATTGTCGCGCCGCGCGCACCGCTCGCCAACCCGTACCTGCCAAGGTTGCAGCAAATTCTTGGGCCGGCTTGCGCTAGCCGTCGCGAACGTGCAAGGTACTGCCCCATGTTAGCTGGCCCCATTCACCACTGCCCCCTCCGCCCCCTGCAACCGTTGCCGCGCTTGACCGAAAGCCTGCCTGGCACCGGTGGTCAAATTCGAACGCAAGTCGAAGACTTCGAGGTCGAGGAACTGCCGCTCTACTTGCCCGCCGGCGAGGGCGACCACCTTTACCTTTGGATCGAAAAGACCGATGTGGCCGCCGATGCGCTGCGCCGCACCATCGCACGCTGCCTCGACGTGGGCCCGGGCGAGGTTGGTATGGCCGGTATGAAGGACCGGCGGGCCATCACGCGGCAGTGGATCAGTGTGCCGCGGCGGGCCGAGCCGTTGCTAGCCAAGATCGATGGACCGCGCATTCGGTTGCTCGATGTCAAAGCGCATCGCAACAAGCTGCGCACGGGGCACTTGGCCGGCAATCGTTTTCGTATCTTGCTGCGCGGTGTGTGCGAAGGCGCTGGGCAGCTCGCCGCCGACAAGCTGACACTTATTCAAACCTGCGGAATTCCAAACTTTTATGGCACGCAGCGCATGGGGCATGGCGGGGCGACGCTTGCGGCTGGCTGGGCTCTGGGCCAGGGCCTGCATGGGCTAGTGCAAGTGCGCCTACCCGACGACACCGAACACGCGCTGCATTTGCGCGACCGTTCGCTGCAGCGGCTGGCGGCCTCGGCGCTGCAAAGCGAAGTGTTTAACCGCACGCTGGCCGAGCGCATGACGCGGACACTGCACGACCAAGTGCTGCTCGGCGACCTCTGTCGCAAGACCGACACGGGTGGCCAGTTTGCTACCGACGACGTGGCTCGCGAGGAACTGCGCCTGCGGGCAGGGCAAATCGAGCTGACAGGTCCCATGTGGGGCCCCAAGATGCCGCGGCCGACGGGGGATGCGCTGCAGCTCGAACTCGATGTGCTGCAAGCCTGCGGGCTAGATACAGAAATCTTTACGCGGCTGGGCGCGCTGGCCGAAGGCACTCGCCGGGCATTGCTGGTGCGGCCGATCGACTTGAGCGCATCGATGATCGACGAAGGGCTAATGCTGCAATTCACCTTGCCGGCCGGGGCGTTTGCCACAGTCGTGGTCAACGAATTCGCTGGGCCGGTACTCGGGGCCGAGACACTGAATCTAGAAGTCGACGACGAAGATACGACCGCCCGCGCGGCGGCCTTTGCTGAGGCGCAACAACCATGCGCTTGAACCTAAGCCTACTTGAAAGCAGCATTGGCAACCGCGAGCGGCTAGCCGGTGCAGAGGCGTGGCGGGCCGGCAAGGTGCAGCGTGTGATGCGTCTCTCGGCCGACGAGCAGCGCTACCATGCACTGGTCGGCGAAGATCGCGAGCATGTACAGACGGTTACGCTGGTGGTCGACTTGGGCGTCGAAGGCGCTATTCTCGACAGCTGGGATTGCGCCTGCGCCGACGGCGATACGACCTGTGCCCATGCCATGGCCGGGGGCTTGGCCCTACAGCATCATCTCGAGACCACCGGTCGCGCCGACGGGCGTACAGGCACCCGCAGCGGCTGGCGGCAAGTCTTGGGGGGCCCTGTAGCTGCCGAAACGCCCTCTGGCATTCGAACATCCTGGATTTGCTACGATCTCACCCTGCATTCCAACACGGCGGGCGACGTCACGGTGGGCGTGGTGCGCCGCAAGCGCTCCGTCACAGACCGCGGCAATCGCTCGGTCGGTGCCACGTGTGGCTGGACGCCGGCGGCTGTGGGCCACTTCGGCTACCGCACCAAAGAAGATCCGGCCGAAAATCGCGATGATCTCATCCCCGTGCTCTGCCTCGTCAACCGCCACGACCTGCGGGTGCGCACGATTCAAGCCGGTTTTGTCGATACGTTCTTGCGACTCTTTGTCGATGCCGAGCCCCAGACGCTGCGGGTAGATGGCGAAGACTCGACCGTAGACGGCATTCATCGCCCCGTTACCGTACTAATTCAAGACACTTCAGGTGGCGGTATCGAAGTGCGCGCCCAGGTGCAGTCTTCGGCGCACGGCCGCTCGGGAGACGATTTTGTGCTGCTGCCCGGGCCCGTGCCGTGGCTGTACCTGCGTGGCGAGCGGTGCTTCGTGCGTCCCGATACGCGCGCGCTGCCCGTACTCAGCCTTTTGCGCTCGGGGCCGGTGCAGTTGCCCCCCTCCGAGATCTCGGATTTTGCCCGCGAAGTCCTGCCGATGCTGCGCAGTGAAGTCACGCTGACCGAGCGCACGACGGCGTTGCCGCAGGCCCGCATTGCCACGGCCGTACCGGTGATTCGGGTGGGCGAAGTTGAAGACCAGCTCGTAGTGTCGCTGGTTTTCCACTACCGCGGCGACGATGCCGACCTCATCCACCGTCGTCCGGGCGATATTGCCCACGAAACCATCGAATTTTCGGCTGGTGTGGGCGCCAAGGTGTTCGCCCGCGGTCACCACGGCGGCCATCCGCTGCTTTGGCAACGCGATCACGCCCTTGAGCAGCGCTGGGCAACCCGCGTGGCCCGTGCGGTGGGTGCGGCGCTGCCGGCCAGCCTGCCACTCGACGAAGCCCTTGATTTCTTGGTTGATCACCTGCCAGCACTCGAACGCGACGGCGCCGAGATCGTCGGTCACGAAGCGCTAACTCGGATTCGCCCCAGTCGGCATACGGTTGTCGCGCAGGCCAAGATCCGCAGTGGAGTCGATTGGTTTGGCGTGCGAGTCGATCTGCAGGCCGGTGATGTCAAGCTCGACTTGGGCGAGGTCATCAAGGCCTGGCGCACCGGTGCCCGCTATGTCCGCTTGAGCGATGGCGAAATGGCACGTTTGCCGGCCGCGTGGCTGCGTCGCCATGCCTCGGTGCTGACCGATCTGCAAGAGTTGGCGCTGCCCGTGGGCCAAGACGGCGAGCTTCGTGTCGAGAAGTTCTTGGCGCCCTCGCTAGTTGACCTGGCGCGCGAGCACGGCGCGGGCGACGAGGGTTGGTTCGAATTCGCCTCGCGGATCGAGACCTTCGAAGGCATTGCCGAAGTTCCGCTACCCAAGGCCTTTGTCGGCACCCTGCGGGCCTATCAGCAGCGCGGCTACGAGTGGCTTTGTGCTTTGCGTACGCTAGGTTTGCATGGCTGCCTCGCCGACGACATGGGCCTGGGCAAGACCATTCAAACGCTCGCGCTGATCTTGGGCGAGATCGAAACGGGCAGGGCGACGGGCCCTACACTAGTGGTTGCGCCGACTTCGGTGGTGCAGAACTGGGCCGACGAAGCGGCCAAGTTCGCGCCGTCGCTGCGGGTGGCGGTGCTGCGCGGTGGTCTGCGCGAAGACCGTGTCGAGAAGATCCGCCGCATCGGCGAGGTCGATCTCGTCATTACCTCGTACGCGCTGCTGCGGCTCGACACCGAACTGCTCTCTCCGATTGAGTTTTACTACTGCATCCTCGACGAAGCGCAGGCGATCAAGAATGCGGGGTCGCAAACGGCCCAGGCCGCGCGTGCGATCATCGCCCACCACCGCCTAACGCTGACGGGTACGCCGCTCGAAAACAACCTGATGGAGTTGTGGAGTCAGTACACGTTCTTGATGCCCGGCTTCTTTGGCACCCGTTCGCGCTTCTTGCGGCGCTACGGCGTCGAGAAAGCCGGTGAACTGCAACCCGAATTGCTCGACCAGTTGCGTCAGCGTCTGCGGCCGTTCTTGCTGCGCCGCCTCAAGACCGATGTGCTGACCGAGCTGCCCCCCGTGACCGAAGTGACGCTGCGCTGTACCTTGGGCCCGCCGCAGCGGCAGCTGTACGAAAAAGTTCGCAATACTTATCGCGCCCAAGTGCTGCAGCTGGTGGCGCAGAGCGGCATCGAAAGGAACGCGCTCACGGTGCTCGAAGCGTTGCTGCGGTTGCGTCAGGCCTGCTGCCATCCCGACCTGCTCCCGTTCGACGAGTCGCGCGCGGTGCACGAGTCGGCCAAGACCCAACTGTTCTTGCAGACGGTCGACGAGCTTCTGGCCGAGGGCCGGCGCGTGCTGGTGTTCTCGCAGTGGACGTCGATGCTCAAGATCCTGCGCAAGTCACTGACAGAGATGGGGATCGAGACGGCATACCTCGACGGTTCGACCCGCGACCGAGCGGCCGTCGTTGCCCGTGCCCAGTCCGAAGACGGTCCGCCGGTGTTCTTGGTGTCGCTCAAGGCTGGCGGCGTAGGTCTGAACTTGACCGCGGCCGACGTGGTGATCCACTACGATCCCTGGTGGAATCCCGCAGTTGAGCAGCAAGCCTCGGACCGGGTGCACCGCATCGGCCAGACCAAGCCTGTGCTGGTGATCCGCTTGGCGGTTGAAGATTCCGTCGAGGACCACATCCTGGTGCTGCAAGAGCGCAAGCGCCGCTTGGCCAGTTCGGCGATCGAGGCCGAGGGCGACGGCGTCAAGCAGCTCAGCCGCGCCGACCTTGAGGCGATCTTTGGCCCCGAGGGTGGCGCCACGCTGCGCGGCAATCCGGGCTTGCTCGGTATCGACCCCGACGACGAGTAGTTTGCAAAGCTAAGTGATTAGGCGGAGTTACGCGGCCAGACGCTGCCGCTCAAGCGTGCTCATGGCCACGCCCAGGTGGAAGCGAATCTGCCGCCGCCACCACACCCACTCATGCGACACGTCGCTGCCCCACAGGTCGAGCCAGTGCGGCACGCCCACCTTGGCCAGCGCTTGCGCCAGGTGTTTCGTCTCGGCCAGGCAGCGACCCTCGTGGGCGCCTTGCCCGCACACCAGCGTCACGTGGGTGTTGTGCTGGATGTTCCGCAGCGTCCGCCCGTGCAGATTCCACACAAAGCTAGAGGGATCCGAGTAGTACACATCGTCGTCGTAGTGGCCGTCGACAAAATAGCCTGCTTGGTAGCGCCCAGAAAGGCACACCGCGCGCCGGATCGCCTCGGGGTATTTTAGAGCAAGATTGGCGGTATACAGCGCGCCCACACTGCAGCCCATCGCCACCACGTGGGCAAAGCCCGTCTCGTAGCGGGCCCGTGGCACCAGCTCGTCCACGATGAATTGTTCGTAACTACGCAGCTGTTGCAGCCGATCGGCCACGCTCGTCGTTGGGTGAATCCACACCGCCGCCGCGTTTGACTCGGGGCAATACAGCCGCACTTTGCCCTGCACCAGCCAGTCGGCCAGAGCCTCGACCACGCCGTGATGGTCCCACTCGTGCGCGTAACCGCCCGCCGTCGGAAAGGCGATAACCGGCACGCCGGCGTGGCCATAGGTCCACATGTGCACGTTTTTGCCCATCGCGGGGCTGTGGCGAAACTCGTGGCGCGCCTGGACTAGCGCAGACAACTGGGCACTCGGCATCGTGATCGACCTGGTCGCATGGCGGGCCGGCAACAGGCCGGTCGCCGTGAGCGTAGCCGACATAGCGCTAAGAATCACCGCATGTTCGCCCCTTATCGCCACTATTTTCGCCTCGATGCAGATCTTGGCCCACCACCGCGCGTCCTAGGTGCGAGGGATGGCACCCTGTGGTGCCGCAAGTAGGAGGCTGGTATGTTGAAGTCCTTAGCATTTGTGATGTTGTTGACCGTGGCGGCCTGCGCGGCGCCCCAACCTGCACTGGCTGGCGAGCGCGCTGCCGATGGTGGCTACGAGGTCGAGTTGATCGGCGAGCACGGCCAGTCGCTGCGCACGTTCGATTTCCGCGGTCGCACTTGGGTCATGGGCCGCGAGGGCGAGCGTTACCGAATTCGCGTGACAAATCATAGTAGTCGCCGCATCGAGGCGGTGATCTCGGTCGACGGTCGCGATGCCATCGATGGCAAACCCGGTCGCGCCGATAAGCCAGGCTACCTAGTACAGCCGTGGGGCAGTGTCACCATCGAAGGCTTTCGCGTGTCGATGCAAGATGTTGCGACCTTCCGCTTCGCGAGCGTGCCCGACTCGTATGCCGCACAAATGGGCAGCGCCCGCGATGTGGGCGTAGTCGGCGTAGCCGTGTTTCAAGAGCGCTATGTGCCCCCGCAGCCTGCAGAATACCGCCACCGCGAACAGTCCGAAGAGCGCGGTGCTCCCCGCGACGAGGCGAAGAAATCGGCACCTTCCACATCTGCTGGGGCTGGAGCGCCTGCGGCCGCGCCGCGCGGTGAAGCTGCGGGCGATCGCCGCGCTGCAGACCGGCCGGGTCTGGGCACCCAGTTCGGCGAACGTCGCAACGCTCCGGCCGTGCAGGTCCAGTTCGAGCGCGCCCGGCCAAATCGCCCCGACTCGATTCTTGCCCTGCGCTACAACGACCGCCAAGGCCTAGTTAGCATGGGAATTCAGGTCGATCCACCGCGGCCGCAGCACCCGTGGCACGACGAGCAGTACCGCCGCGAGACCGCTCGGCCGTTCGTCGACCAGCCGCGCACGTTTGCCCAGCCGCCGTCGAACTGGGACGACTGCCAGCCGTGCGACGAGTAGCAGGCCATTTCGCTTTCAGCTTCGGTAGTTCGGCGAAGCCCTTACGCCCGCCAAGTCGTGAACATGGCTCTCGCGAATGCCGGCCGTCGTGATTTGCACGAACTGCGCCGCTCGCAAGCCGCTCAGGGTCGGCGCCCCCACATAGCCCATACCCGCACGAATACCGCCCACAAGTTGGTGAATTACGCCTTCGAGCGAACCCGTCGCCGCGACTTCGCCCTCAACGCCCTCGGGCACCAGCTTGCCGTTGTCGATGCCGGCCTGGCCGTAGCGGTCCTTGCTGCCGTCTTGCATCGCGCCAAGCGAACCCATGCCGCGGTAGGTCTTGCGCCGCTGCCCACCACTTTCTATAATATTTCCAGGGGCTTCGTCTGTGCCAGCCAGCAGGCTGCCCAGCATCACTGCATCGGCACCCGCTGCGAGCGCTTTGACTATGTCGCCCGAGTAGCGCATGCCGCCATCGGCAATTACGCTTAAACCATGCGACTTTGCCGCCTCTGCGCACTCCAAAATCGCGGTGAGCTGCGGCATACCCACACCGGCAACAATGCGCGTCGTGCAAATCGATCCCGGCCCTACGCCCACCTTTACGATTTGTGCACCGGCGCCCGCGAGCTCAATGGCCGCCAGAGGCGTGGCGATATTGCCGGCACACACCAGTAGATCCGGCCACTTGTCGCGCAGTTGCCGCACTAGCTTGAGCACATTGGCGCTGTGCCCGTGGGCCGTATCGACCACCAACAAGTCTACGCCGCTGCTGACCAATTGCGTCGCGCGCGCCCAGCCATCGGGCCCCGTGCCCACCGCCGCTGCCGCAAGCAACTCGCCGTTGCGGTCGATGGCCGCCTGCGCCGACAACACCGGAGTGTCTTTAATACGGCGAATTACCTTAACTTGCTCGGCCATAGGCTGGTTCTTGTGCACCACGCCCAGGCCGCCCAGCTGGGCGAGCGCGATCGCCAGCTGCACACTCGTCACCGTGTCCATCGCTGCCGACAAAATCGGAATCGGCAGGCTCAGTTCTGCGGCCAACACCGTGCGCGTACTACAGTCTGCCGGCAGCACATCGCTTCGCCGCGGCACAAGCAGTACGTCGTCAAAGGTAAGCGCCGGTCCATGCGCCAGCAGGCGATCGGTCCACATCTAGCGGTCAGCCGGGCTTGGGCTGGTATCGGCGACGTGAACCGTGCGCACGAGCTCATCTTCTTCGCGCTGCTTGTCTTCGAACCGCTGCGACGTGCCGCGCCGATCGCGCTTGTACTGCGACGGCAACTGCTCGCCCGTTGCCTCACTGTGGCGCAGCGCTTCGTCCGCGATCGCGGTGTCGATCTCAACGATGGCCCGCGCCAAGATGTCTTGCCGCCATCGGTACGACTGAAAGGCCGACTTAAAGCCGTTGATCACCACTTCGCGCACATCTGATACTGCGACATCGAAGTTGTTAATCCACAGCATATATTCGTCGGTTATGGTGGTATTTGTAATCAAACGGTTGTCGGTATTCAGCGTAACCCGCACACCGTAATCGTGATAGAAGTTGATCGGATGCGCCTCTAGGCTATCGACCGCGTGGGTCTGCACGTTCGACTTCAGGCAAATCTCTAGCGGCAGCCGGTGATCCGCAACAAAGTTGAGCAGATCGCCATCTTCGCGCAGGCGCGTGCCGTGGCCAATCCGGTGTGCACCGCAGTCGTGCAGCGCCTGATGGATCGACTCGGGGCCAAACGCCTCACCCGCGTGCGCGGTGCAGTTGACGTTGTTGCTGCGGATAAGGTGAAATGCACCTGCAAATTTGCGGGCTTGGAAGCCGTCTTCGGCGCCGGCCAAGTCGTAGCCCACCACGCCGCGGTTCTTGTAGGCGCAGGCCAATTCGGCAAGCCGCAGCGACCACTTGGGGTCTGTGTGCCGCAAAGCCGAAATAATTAGCCCACAGCGGATCCCGTACTTCTTCTTGCCATCGCGCAGACCCGCCAGCACCGCCTCTACAATCGTAGTCAGCGGCAGGCCGCGCTGCATATGAAGCATCGGCGAATAGCGGACTTCCATGTACCAAATGTTCTCGGCCGCGGCGTCTTCGCACAGCTCAAGGGCGGTACGGTAGAGCGATTCTTCCGTCTGCATCACGCTCAGCGTAATGTCGAAGGCGCGCAGGTAGTCCGTCAGGCTGTTGGCGTTGTCTGCGTCGATCAGCGCGAACAGCTTAACAGGGTCGGTTGTAGGCAATTTAACATGGTTTTCTTCGGCCAACTCCAAGATCGTACTCAGCCGCAGCGAGCCATCTAGGTGGACGTGGAGGTCAGTTTTGGGCAGCCGGTGGACCAGCTCGCGAGTCGGTTTGTACATTGGGGCGAACTCCTGATTGGGACCCGGCGCCAGGTTCCGGCCGGGCAGAAATTCGCCGCATGCTACCGATTTCCCGGCTGCCCGTCCACCCGAAGCCGCAGCCAAGCCTATCGCGTGAATCCTTTGCGCGGGTCGCGGCTCGGACACGGTGAGCAGGCCAGCGGCCGCATTCATCCACGCAATGTAAAGGAGAACTTCATCATGTGCACTCGAACCACCTGTCGCAGCTGCGGAAAACCAACCTATTCGGGCTGCGGTGCCCACATCGAGATGGTGCTCGGCGATGTCCCCCAAGACAAGCGCTGCAAGTGCCGCGAAGTAGCCCCCAAGGCCGAAGCCAAAGAGGGCGGCGGCGCCTCGTGGTGGCCCTTTGGCAAGAAGAGCTAGAACCAGCGGTGCCTTTGCCGCTGCAGAAACTTGGCGCCCGCCCGCATCGGCGCTAACCTGCGGGCATGGCTGCTGATCCTACTCCGCCCACAAACTCGCCCTCGCCGTCGAACCACATGCGCGGTATTCAAGCCGCGGCCCTTCTGCTTGCCGGCAGTAGTTTGCTTTCGCGCATCCTGGGTTATGGGCGCGACTGGCTCATCGGCTTTCAGTTTGGCGCCACAAGTCAGACCGATGTGTACCAGGCGTCGTTCACGCTGCCCGACCTGATCAACTACCTGTTGGCTGGCGGCGCGCTGTCCGTGTCACTTTTGCCGCGCATGGCTGCTTTGTACGCGGAACAAGACGCGGATCCGGCTAAGGCTCTGCCCGATTCGCGCGGTCTCACCGCTGCCGACCGGGTGTTTTCGCTGATTGCGACCACGATGGCCGTGGCTGCGACCATTTTGATTGCGCTGGCGTGGTTCGCGGCGGATCCAATCATTACCCGATTTTTCGATGGGTTTTCGCCCGACAAAGTCGCTCAGACCGTGCATTTGACCCGCATCGTGCTGCCAGCCCAGCTGTTCTTCTTGCTGGGTGGCCTGGTGCAGGCTGTGCTGCTGGCGCGGCAACGCTTTGCGGCCATGGCGCTTACCCCCTTGTTCTACAATGGCGGCATTATTGTTGGCGGCCTCTTGGGCGGGCAAGTCGGTCAAATTGAAGGATTTTCCTGGGGAGCTCTGGTTGGCGCCGCTCTGGGCGGCCTCGCAGTGCCACTGTGGTCCGCGCGCAAGCAACTGCACTTCACCTTCATCTGGCAGCCAACGGATCGCGAAGTTCGCAAATTCCTTTGGATTGCTGCGCCCTTGATGATCGGCGTCAGCCTGACCACCGTTGACGAGTGGCTGGTCAAGCACTTCGGCTCGTCGCTCGAGCCCGGCTCCATCTCGTGGCTGATGACCGCGCGACGGGTGATGCTGGTGCCGATCGGCCTGCTCGGAACGGCGGCGGGGCAGGCTGCAGGCACCTACTTGGCGCGTCTGCACGCCGAGGGTAAACGTCAAGAATTATCCGAACTTCTTGCGGGATCGCTGGGCGCCGTGCTCGGTCTGTCGGCCGTTCTGGCCGCGGGCCTGGCGGTCAGCAGTCACCAGGTTGTGAGTATCCTCTTTGAATACGGACACTTTAGCCCCCACGATACCGAGATGGCGACTCTGGCGCTGTTGCCGCTATGCGCCGCAATTCCGGCTTGGGGCGTGCAACAGGTTCTGGCGCGAGCGTTTTATGCCACCGGCGACACTTGGCGGCCCATGGTGGCGACCACGATCATTACGGTGGTGATGTTGCCGGTCTATGCCATGTTGGCTTCCTGGCAAGGCCATGAGATTACAGGTTTATGTTTGGCAGGTGTCGTCGGCATTTCGGCCCAAGCGCTGGTGCTCGGCGGTCTGGCGCGCCGTCAACTGGGTCTAAGCGTACAAGTGGTCGGGCAGGGCGTGGCACGAACGCTGCCGGTAGCGCTCGCTGCCGCTGGGGCCGCGTGGCTAGGTTTGCGCGGCGGCTCTGCACTTCATGCTTTAATACCAGTAAGTTTACCCAAATTCATCGACCGTGGCGTGGCGCTGCTGCCGGCCGCGGTGGGCTGGCTCGTCGCGCTGGTTGTGGTCGGCTCCGCGACACGTATGCCTGGAATGCCACGGCCTATTTTGCGTCTGCGCGACCGCGTGGCCGGTCGTCTGCGAAAATAAGTGTTCGCCTGAAGTCTTTTTACTTGCACACGTCTGCCGCAATGGCTAGCGTGAGGGCACCACGGTGATCGTGCGCAGTTTTACGGTCGGCCCGCGCGGCATAGGACCATGAGCTTGCGTGGAATAAACTGGCGGCCTCGCTCGTTCAAGATCGAAGCCGGTCACAGGCCCACTTCACGATCGAGTCTGAATCCAAAGTGCCAATATGTTTCAGGAGGATACCATGCGACGCTCCTTCCGCTCCCTGACCCGCGTGCTGCCCCGCGCAGCCACTGTGGCTATGTTGTCTGCACTGGCGCTGACGAGCGCGGCCTGCCAAGAGGACAGCGTCTGCACTGACGCCGGAGGCGTGCGTGTCTGCGGCGAGATCGGCACTCAGCTCTATAACGTTAATCTTTCAGCCAATCCCATCGAGTGGCCGCCGGTCGCCGTGCAGAATGGCGAACTCGTTGTGGCCCGCGGGCAAGAGTTGCTGCGCATCGGCAAGAACGGCAGCCTGACGCCGATTGGCAGTTCGAACGCCGCCTTGACGGTGCCCTCGGCCGACGAGAACGGCAACTTGTACCTCATGGCGGGCGGCAACGCGCAGGCGTCGGTCCAGGCGCTAAGCGGCTCGGACATGGCGAAAGCCCGCTGGACACAACAGCTTTCGGGCGCTCCGGTAGGCACCCCGCCATCGATGTCGGCCGACACGGTTTACGCCGCCACGACCAACTGGGGCAGCAACGCCACGCTGTACGCGCTCGACCGCCAGAGCGGCGCCATCCGCTTCACCCGCAGCGACGCCTCACCGGCTGCAGTGCTCGCCGATGGCAGCATCCGCTACCTCTCGGGCTCGCGCGGCATCGACTCGATGTGGGGCTCTCAGCTCGGCGGCCAGCCGCTGTTTGGCTCGCTCGTAGCCGAAGATAGCAGCGGCAAGGTGTTGTGGACGTACGCATTCCCGCAGGGCGTCGTCGACTTTGCGCCCGGCCCGAAGGGCGAGACTTACGCGGTGACCGGCGGCGACCACGTGCTGCAGCGCGTCTCAGTTGCGGGCCAGATCGACTGGACCTTCAAGCCCGATTGCACCGACTGCACTGTGGCGGCCGCGCCGACGGTCACGCGCGACGTGGTTTACTTCCCGGTATGGGAAAAGCGCGTCGAGCCGATCGATCCGCTGTACGCGATTGACGCAGCTACAGGGCAGAAGCGCTGGGTTTTCGACGGTTTCTCGACCAAGAAGACCGATTTCTCGCCCGGCAAGTACCTGGCGCCTGGCTCGGCCGGCGTGCAGCCAATCGACACGTTCTCGACGTTGCACCACCCGGCGGGCCGGCCCGTTGTGGCGCAAGACGGCACGCTGTTCATCTCGACGGACGGCGCGGTAACGGCGCTCGACCGCAACGGCCAGCTCCTCGGTATCGCGCTCTACGACGCCGCTGCGGGTGAAGTTAGCTTGAATACAGGCTTTATGGCGACGCCTACCACCTGGATCATGCCAGGTGTGCGGCCATCGCCGGTGCTTAGCCCCGAGGGTACGCTGTACGTTTGGGACGGCGCCACGCTGCGGGCCTTCAAGGCCGACAAGAAGGCCACCAACGATGCCTGGGTCGCGCCGTTTGGCACTACCCGCAACGATGGCCGGCTGCCGCAGTAGGCGATTCTGACTCAGACTCCCCGTTGTCTTGCCGTTGCCCGACTGGGGCTAGCCGTGGCGATGCCGCTGCGGACCCCAGCCGGGCGATCGGCTTTTTGGCGCGCACTTTGCGCGAGTGTGCTCGCTCTAGGGGGTGCCGGGTGTGGCAGTGCGCAGGTGCACAAGCAGCCCGCACCGTCGCCTACCATCCGGTTTGCCGACGTTGCCTATCCGCCACCGACCCCTCTGCCGCCCGGACCTGTGCAACTCGCGTCGGCGCCTGCTGAAAGCGACGAGTTGCTGCTACGCCACCCGACCAAGACCAGCCCGCGCCCCGACCGCAGCGCGTTGAGTCATTCCATGCAAAACGCTGCGGTTCGCGACCAGGTCCACGCAGAATTAGTCCATAGTTACTGGACGTTGGTTGAGACTCTGTACCGCATCATGCCGGCGCGGGGCAATCAGCCCGACAGGTACGATTCGCTGCCGCTGCTGCGTTTTCATGCCGAAACTGCAGCTGATCTCGATACCCTGCTGCTGCAGGCCGACGCACTTGGCGAGCGCTGGAGTGAGCTCGCGGCCGAACAGGGTGTCGACCTGGATGGTTCGCTCGATGAGCCTAGTGCAGCCGGCAAGTTGCGGTTGTTCATTAAGTTTTCGCGTTGCGTGCGCGATGACGTTCAGGCACGCCGCCAACACGGCAAGCGCTGGCAGGTGGCCAAGGCGCACTACAGCAGCGACGCGGAGTTGCGGGGCGATCCGCCGCCAGCCGTGCAATTTGCAGGCGACATGCAGCTGTTGAAGAAGACGCTCGACTGCAGTCGGTATGTGGCGCGGGTGATGCGCGGCCGCTGAACTACCCAATTGTGTAGGAAAATCATGCCAGAGTTGCCCGAAGTTGAAACCGTGCGCCGCCACCTCGCCAGCGTACTTCCCGGTCGCACCATTCGCGAAATGACGTTCAAGCGCACCGACTTGCGCTACCCCATGCCGATTGCGGCTCTGCAAGAACTGGTGGGACGACCACTCGGTGAAGTGCATCGTCGCGCTAAATACTTGCTTTTGCAGGTAAATGGCGCCCAGGTGCTCGTCCATCTTGGGATGTCGGGCCGCCTGTTTGCCCAACCCGGGCCCGAGCCCGAGTGGCAGAAGCACGAACACTGGCGTTGGCAACTAATGGACCCTCATGGCGAAGTGCTGTGGTTGCGCTATGTGGATGCCCGGCGGTTTGGCGCGCTCGACCTAGTGCCGCCCGGCCAAGGGCACGCGCTGCTCGATGCACTGGGGCCTGAGCCCCTTTCGGGCGAGTTTTCGGCGGGCTACCTGCGGTCGCGCTGCCAGGGCCGACAAGTGCCGATCAAGCAACTGCTGATGTCTGCAGACATTGTTGTGGGCATTGGCAATATCTACGCCAGCGAGACGTGCTACCGGGCCGAAATTTCGCCGCTGCGCCCAGCCGACCAAGTGACCCCCGCCGAAGCTGTGCGGCTGGTGCAGCAAGCGCAGGCCGTGCTGGGCGATGCGATTGCGGCCGGTGGCTCGACATTGCGCGACTTTGTGGGTGGCGACGCGGCCCCGGGCTACTTTCAGCAGCAGCTCGATGTGTACCACCGCGAGGGGCAGAAGTGTAATCGCTGTGCGGCGTTGCGCTCCCTCGCTGACGATTCGCACATCGTCCACGCGCGAGTAGGCCAGCGGGCAACATTTTGGTGCCCTACATGTCAAAAATAGCTAGTTTCTTTGAGTAATTTAGCGCTTGTCGATCGTCTTCTTGTAGGCGTCGTTCACTTCTGACGCACCACCAGCCGACGTCGAGTGCGCCTTTTCGCCGATAGCCTTCGCCTTATCGCTGGCTCCGTTCAAGGCATCGCCCGCCTTTTCGCGGAGTTCTGCGGTCGCCGTTCGCACATGGTCCTTGGTGATCAGGCCCGTATACCAGCCGACCGCACCGATAGCCGCAACGCCAATGAGCAGGCCCATCAGCAGGTTGGCGGTCCACTTGATGGCAAAGTAGCCCACGCCGATGCAGATAAAGAGCATCAGCCAAGTGCGCGGGGTTAGCATTTCTAAGTTGATGAAATCCATAATCTTCTCCGGTCAGACCGCCCGTGATGTCGCCCATTCAGCGAACACCACCGGCTTGCCGCGCTGCCGCAGCACCCACACGTCACCCTGGCATTGTGCCTGCGCCAGTTGCCGAAAGCCAAAAACTGCCCCGGGAATCGCGGTCTCAGGTACTCCGGGCTGGCCCAGGTCGGTGAGCATCACGAATAACCCCTGGCGCGGCCCGCCCTTGTGCAACTGGCCGGTCGAGTGCAGATAGCGCGGCCCGACTTGCACAGTCACCGCCGCTGGCGTCTTCTCTTGCAGGCTTTGGCGCAGAGACTCCAGCCGCTGCAAGTTGCTGGTAGTCGGCGCGACAAATGCCAAGACAGCAAGGTAGTCGCCGGGTTGCAGGCCCTCGAGCTCCGTCTGCAGCTCACCGGTCAGCTGGGTCAGGGCCGACACTTGCACGCGCCGGGTTGGCTCGGCGGGCTGCTCTTGGCCGCTTAACAAGGCGTTGGTGGCGGCCTTGGCGCTCGACACATCGGGCTCGTCGAAGGGGTTGATCCCTAGCAGCAAACCGCAGACCGCTGTTGCGAACTCCCAGCGCACGACTTCAGCCCACAGGTCGGCGGGCTCGGGCATGACAAAGCTCAGCTCAGTCGCTCGAACCTCTTGGCATTGTTGCAGAAATGGCTCGTCGGGGTGGGCAAAGGTGGTCAGGCCCACGACCGCGCCAGCTTGCATCGCGGCGGGCAGGTGCGTTTTGTCGACGCCGCCCAGCACCGGCAGCACGCCGTGCCCCACCTTTCCGGTCGACTCGGCCACCAATTGCTCGACCCATGCGCCAAAACCGCGCAGGTCTTTACCAAGCGCCATGCGGACTTGCCAGTGGCCAGTCTGCTCCGCAGCCGCGAGCCAAGCGCCGAGCTGCGCGCCGGGATTCAAGCTGGGGTCCGGCTCACGGCACTCTTGCAGCATGTCTTCAATCCGCTGCAGGGCGTCGTGCAAGACCACCCCCGCCAGCGCGGCTGGGACCAGACCGAACAGAGTGGCCGCCGAAAACCGCCCGCCGACGTCAGACGGATTGATAAAGATCTCGCGGAAGTTCTCGGCCTTGGCCAGCGCCTCAAGACTCGAGTCGGCGTCGGTGACCGCAACGTAATGGTCGCCGTTGTTAAACAGCTGCCGGAAGTAGCGATACAGACTGATGGTTTCGACCGTGCCGCCGCTTTTGGTCGCGACCACAAACAGGGGCTTACCTTGCTGGCACCAGGCCAAAAGATCAGCTACGGCAAGGGGATGCGTGCTGTCGGCCACCCGAATCGGCAAGCCACGACGCCCATGCAGGTGCCGCCCCACCACCTCGGGCCAGAGCGACGAGCCGCCCATGCCGATCACCACCACGCGGTCGTAGCGCAGCCGCTCGACCACCTTGGCCATCACCGCCAACCGCTCGACATGACTGCGCATCGTCGACGCGCAGAACAGCCAGCCTAGGCGGTTGCGCACTGCGCGGGCCACCTCAAGGTCGCTCGAAAACAGCGCGCCGTCGCGCTGCCAAATACGCTCGATGGCTTGCATCGTTTTGAGTTGTTTGAAATTTTCTTGCAGTTGACTCTCGAACACATCGCTGCTCATGGCAACCTCCAGGGGCCGCCACGCTACCACTTTCGTCCGCATCGGCCAACCGTCGCCGGTTATTGGCAACCGCGGGCGCGTCGGGCGTTGTTTCGTCGTTGGTTTTCGCGTACTCTCGCCGGCACTTGAACCGTCTGGGCGAGGCTCCCTAGTGATACGCAGAATCTTCTTGCTCCTTCTGGCCTTGCTTACCGTATTCGACGCATCGTGCGCGCGCCGCCGACCGGGCAACGCCGCGACCAGCAACGGCGCAGGCAACAGCGTGACCAACGCCCAACCCAGTGGCGGCAGCGCCGGCGTCGTCAAGATCGTCTCGAGCTTGCCGCGCACGGGCTCGGCCAATGCCCAGACCAGCACGACGGTCAACGGCATCAAGATGGCGCTCGAAGAAGCGGGCAATAAAGCCGGCGATTTCCAAGTAGTTTACGAAGACTGGGACGATGCCAGCGCCAAGAAGGGCGATTGGGACCCCGAGGTCGAGGCCGCCAATGCCGACAAGGCGAGCAAAGACCCCGATGTGATGTTCTACCTCGGCACCTACAACTCGGGCGCGGCCAAGATTTCGATGCCCATGCTCAACAAAAACGCGCTGGTGATGATCTCGCCCGCCAACACCTATACCGGCCTGACCAAGCCAGGCATGGGTGAGGCAAACGAGCCGTCGGTCTACCGTCCGACCGGTAAAGTGAACTACTTCCGGGTGGTTCCGGCCGATGACATTCAGGGCAAGGCGGCTTGCGAGTGGATGCACAAGCTGGGCGCCAAGACCGTCTACATCTTGGACGACCGCGGCTTGTACGGCAAAGGCATCGCGGATGTGTTTGAGATTACTGCCAAAAAGACCGGGCTACAGGTCCTCGGCCGCGAGGGCATCGACCCCAAGGCGCAGGAGTACCGCTCGCTGATGACCAAGATCAAGGCGCTGAACCCCGATTTTGTGTATTTTGGCGGCACTACCCAAACGAATGCGGGCCAGATCGCCAAAGACATGGTGGCGGTCGCTCTGCCTGCCAAGCTGATGGTGCCCGATGGCTGCTTCGAGAAGGCTTTTATCGAGGCCGGCGGCGCAAAGAACCTAGAAGGACGGGCATTTGTTACATTTGGTGGCGTTCCGCCCGACAAGTTGACCGGCAAGGGCGCGGATTTCGTCAAGAAGTACCGCGAAAAGTTCCACGCTGAGCCGGAGGGCTATGCCGTGTACGGCTACGTCGCGGCACGAACTGCCTTGGATGTCGTTGCTAAGACAGGAAAAAAAGACCGCGAGGGTCTGCGGCAGGCAATGCTTCAGTACAAGCAAGACGGCGGCGCCCTGGGCACGTGGAACTTCGACGAAAACGGCGATACCAGCCTAACAACTATGTCAGGTTCAATAGTTGCAGGTGGCAACTTCGTGTTTTCGGTAATGCTTGGTGCGCAAGACAGCCCAGCGAAAGCAGAATCAGCCGCAGCCGCGCCTCCTGCAGCCACCGCGGGCGTCGGCTTCGGTCCCTCGGCCCAGTTCTACTTCGATGCCAAGGGTCAAGATCCCGCCAAAGTGCCCGCTTGGCAATGTGTCCCTGCCGCTGCAACTGCTAGCTCCCTCTAATCACTCCTCTTTCTGCATCAGCCGGAGAATCCGCGTGCTCGACACCCTGGCGCAACAGCTGCTGCTCGGCCTGACCAACGGCATGGTTTTTGCCTTGATCGCGCTGGGTTATACCATGGTGTACGGCATCTTGGAGTTCATCAACTTTGCCCACGGCGACGTGTTCATGTTGTCGGGTTTCTTTGCCTTGACCCTGGTGAGTGTGCTCGGGCTGCAAGATGCCCAAGGTTTCAGTCTGTTTGCTCAGCTAGGCTTGGTGCTGGTGCTGGCCTCGGCCTTTGGCGCGGTGGTCAATTTGCTCATCGACCGGCTGGTCTACAAGCCCCTGCGCAAGGCGCCCAAGCTCGCGCCGCTGGTCTCGGCCATTGGCGTGTCGTTCGTGCTGCAGAATATCGGTCTGATTTGGGGCGCGATGCCCCTCGATGTCTTTGGCGGCGGTGGCCAGCCGGCGGCGCCAAAGTCGTTCCCAGCCCTGCTGCCGACGACCAACCTGCTGGGTAACTCTGCGATAACACTGCAGTTAAAGGATGTGTTGGTGATCGGTGCGTCGCTCGCGGTAATGACGGTGCTGTATCTGTTGGTCACACGCACCAAGCTGGGAATGGCGATGCGGGCGACGGCGCAGGATCCGCAGGCGGCGCGGCTGATGGGCATCGACGTCGACAGGGTGGTGGCGGCGACGTTCCTGGTGGGCGGCGGGCTAGCTGGTTTCGCGGCCGTGGTTTATGCCCTCTATATCAATACGGTTTACTACCAGATGGGTTATCAGAATGGTCTGTACGCGTTTACCGCGGCGGTGGTCGGCGGTATCGGCAACATCCCCGGCGCGGTGCTGGGCGGCCTGCTGCTGGGCCTGGTGCGGGCGTTTTCGGACCAGTTTATCGGCGCGCAGTGGCAGCCCGCGGTGCTATTCGGGATCCTGATTGTGCTGCTGGTGTTCCGGCCGTCAGGGCTGCTGGGATCGACGGCCAGGGAAAAAGTGTAGAAGATGGGCTCTGTTCTGACCAAAAACTGGAAGCAATACGTGACGCTTGAGTCACTTCTTCTTGTTTTTGCTCTGCTTTATCCGCTATTTCCGCTTTTCGATCTGGCCGGTGAGGCGGCCGGGCTGCAACTGCACCTCGATCAGCGCTTGGTAACTATCTTTATTTACGGCATTTTGGTGGTAGCGCTCAACGTCCAGGTGGGCTACGCCGGGCTGCTGCAGCTTGGCATTGCCGCTTTCTTCGGCATCGGCGCCATGGCCACCGGCGTAATGACAGTCGATAAGTACCCGTTTCATTTTGGATTCTGGGGGGCACTGCTGTGCGCTCCCTTCATCGCTGCTGTGGCGGGCACGGTCATTGGCGCGCCCACTTTGCGCTTGCGCGGCGACTACTTGGCCATCGTCACCATCGGCTTTGGCGAGGTGTTGCGCACAGTCCTCATCAACCTTGAAAACATTACAGACGGCCCGCGCGGTCT
Source organism: uncultured Myxococcales bacterium (assembly GCA_903883645.1). GTDB lineage: Bacteria > Myxococcota_A > UBA9042 > UBA9042 > UBA9042 > SXRM01. The sequence goes on from CAISBR010000016.1 coordinate 33,707, forward strand.
GAACCCGGTGCCCGACGTCTGGATTCCCTCGTGGCTGCGCGACTTTGCGGGCGGTGGCGACGCCGGCGAGGCCAATCTACTGGTCATGTATTACACGGCCCTGCTGGTGTTGGTCGCAGCCGTGGTGGTGCTCAAAGTTATTGAAACAACACGGGTTGGCCGGGCGTTTGTCGCCCTGCGCGAAGACGAACTGGCGGCCGCGTGCATGGGCCTCGACCCCGGCCGCATCAAGCTCATGGCGTTCGCGGGCGGTGCGGCGCTGTCAGGCCTGGCCGGCTGCCTCTATGCCACCAACTTGACCACCACCGCCGACCCCACCAACTACGATTTCAACAACTCGGTCATGGTGCTTTGCTGTTTAATCATCGGCGGTTTGGGGTCCCTACGCGGTGCGCTGTTGGGTGCCGCAATGCTGATCGGCTTTGACAACGTGCTGTCGCCTCTGCTCGACCGGGCGATACAGGTCGCGGTCGGCGATGCGTCGCACCCCCTGGCGCGCTTTTCGTCGTGGCGCTGGTTCCTGTTTGGTTTCGCGCTGATCTTCATGATGCGCCTGCGACCCGAAGGCCTGTTTCCGGCCCGCCGCGTTGCCGCCGAGCTACACGAAGAACCGGAGGAAGCATGAGCACTTCCGCCGACACCGCCCCGCTCCTCAGCGTGCGCAAGCTGACCCTGCGCTTCGGCGGCCTCACCGCCGTCAGCGAAGTGGACCTCAGCGTGCATCCGGGCGAAATTGCCGCCGTCATTGGCCCAAATGGCGCCGGCAAGACCAGCCTTTTTAACGCAATCACAGGCATTTACGAGCCCACCTCCGGCGAAGTCTGGCTCGACGGTCACGACGTAAGGCAGGCGCTGACGGGCAGGGTCATCGCCGGCTGGTTGGCCACGGGCCTCGCCTCGAGCCTGCTATTTCTCTTTATCGCAGCCGGCGTCGATGCGGCATGGAAGGCTGTCGTCAAGGCACATGCCCCTTGGGATTTCACCATTTCAGGTGCATTCCGTGATCTATTTTCTCACTTTGCGGGCGGTAACATCGCTCTAATGTTTGGCTTTTGGCTCGCCGGGTTGGCGATTGGCACGCTCGGCGCACGTTCTGTGTGGTTGCGCAGCCGGCGCACTCCGCAGGGAGTGGCGTTGCAAGGCGTGGCGCGTACCTTCCAAAATATTCGTCTTTTTCACCACATGGGCGTACTCGAAAATGTGCTGGTGGCCATGGACCGGCATCTGCGCCACGGCAGCGTGGGCGGCGGCGATGCGGCCAAGTTGGCGATTAGCGGGCGTTTTGCTCAGCGAGCATGGCTCGACCTTGGCTTGCCGCTAGTCGCTCTGGCCGCGATGGTCGGCTTAAGCTGGACCACCGGCGACGGTGTCGACGACGAGACGCTGCCATCGACCTTCTTGATTTTATTTGTACTTACCGCGGTCGGCTGGCTGATTCGCATTGCCCGCCGCGGCGCGCTTAGTGGCTCGAGCCAGGTTATCGAAGCGGTGGCGCGGCAAGAGGCCTTAGAACTGCTCAAATTCGTTGGGCTCGATAAGCGGGCGAACGACTTGGCCAAGAACCTGGCCTATGGCGAACAGCGTCGGCTCGAGGTAGCGAGGGCGCTGGCGACGCGGCCCAAGCTGTTGCTGCTCGACGAGCCGGCCGCGGGCATGAATCCCTCTGAAACCGTAGACTTAATGGCGCTCGTGCGGTCGATCCGCGACCGCGGCGTGACCGTGCTCCTCATCGAGCACCACATGCGGGTGGTGATGGGCATTAGCGACCATATTACGGTCTTGGTGCATGGCAAGCGCATTGCCCATGGCACGCCAGAAGAAATTCGTCGTGATCCCAAGGTGATCGAGGCCTATCTGGGCGCAGACGATGGGGGGCATTAGCGCATGTTGATCGTCGATGCGATCCACGCCGCCCACGGCGCCATCGAGGTGCTGCACGGTGTTTCGCTCAAGGTACAAGCCGGCGAGATTGTTACGCTAATCGGCGCAAATGGCGCAGGCAAGACGACCACGCTTACCTGTATCTCGGGCCTGCACAAGCCCAAGTCTGGCAAGATTGCCTTTGAAGGCAAAGACTTGCTGCCCCTGCCGGCGCACGACATCGTCCATTGCGGCATTGCCCATTGCCCCGAGGGCCGGCGCGTGTTTCCGCGGCAGTCGGTTGCCGAGAATCTGGCCCTGGGCGCGTACATCCGCAATGACAAAGCTGGAATTCGCCAAGATCTCGACAAGATCTACAGTCTGTTTCCGGTGCTGCTCGAGCGGCGCGCGCAGCTGGCGGGCACCCTGTCGGGCGGCGAGCAGCAGATGCTGGCCGTGGGGCGGGCGATGATGATTCGGCCCCGCCTGCTGCTGCTCGACGAGCCGTCGCTCGGTCTGGCGCCGTTGATTGTAAAGCGGATCTTTGATGTGATCTTGGAGCTCAACCGGCAGGGCACCACCATCTTGCTAGTCGAGCAGAACGCGCGGATGGCGCTCAAGATTGCCTCGCGGGCCTATGTGCTCGAGACGGGGTCGGTCATTGCCGAGGGTACGGGCGCCGAGTTGCTCGCGGACCCGAAGGTGCAGGCCGCGTATCTAGGCGATGCGTAAGCGGTTCTTCGCTTAGGGCTGCTGGCAAGGGTTGCTGCCAGAGCAGGGCGCCAGCACGATCGGCGTCAGCGAGTCGATTTCCGTATTTGCCTGGAAATTCTGCACATTCATGCTGCCGCCGACGATCGGGTAGGTGCTGCCGTTGGCGGTGCCGGTCAAGAACAGGCCGACGCCGCCGGCCGGTGCGTTGCAGATGACCAAACCCTTGGCGTTGGGCGGGATTGCGCAAGTGGGCGTGACGTGGGCGTAGTCGATGACCCGGGCGTCGTAGCCCGAGCTGGCCGAGAGTTCGCAGGGCTTTGCCGCCCACGGATCTGTCATCGGCACCGCGATGTTGTTCTTGCTATCGCGCACTTGCACGTACACAGTGCCTACGCCTTTGCTGGCGCAGCTGCCGCTGGCGAAGGCCCAGTCAAAGCTGATGACGGAGCGGCGGTCGAGGTCAATCGCGCTGGGCGAATTCGTGGTCTGGGCGTCGACGACCGAGAACGGGCCGGCGAGGCTGATATTGCCCCAGCTTTCGGGTAGTTTGGGGCCGAACGCATCGACCTGCACATAGCGACTGGCACCGGCGGGCACTTTGGCGATGGTGGCGTTGCCGGCGCTGCAAGGGGCTTCGATATAGGCAAGTTCGTTCTTCTTTTCGTCTTTGACATGCACGGTGACGGTTGAGATGCCGAAGGTGCCGCACGCCGTCGCGGGGTTCTTGCCCTGCACGGTCCAGGTGACGTACACGTTGCCCTGGCCGTTGTAGGTGGTGCCGCCCGAGAGCTTGATCAAGTCGACAGGAGCCTCTACCTGTATGAGTTTGTTAGCAATAAGGTTAAAAGGGCCGCTAGTGGGGTCGTTGCCCCAACTGGGCGAGCCGGCCACGTCGCTAGGGGTATAGCCGTCGATCTGGAGCCACACGCCGCCAACAACGGGCAAGTTGCTGACCGTGACTTGGCCTGTGGCGCAGCTAGCTGTGGCTTTTCCTAAGATTTTGCTTTTGGCGGCGTCGAGAACCAGCGCGTCGACGCTAGTGAGGCCCTTGGCGCTGCAGCCGCTGCTGGCGGGTTGGCCCGCGATGGTCCACGCCACGACAATGCTGGCCGTGCCAGACGTTGTCTCGCCGCCGATGGGTGTGGCCGCGGGGGAGTTTGCCACGACGCAGCCCGAGAAACTGCCGGCGAGAGCGAGAAGTATCATGATGAATAAGGAGTTGCGTGCAAACATCGACTGCCTCGTTATGTGCCGCTGGCAAATTGGCGCGGCCTGCGGAAGGGCAACGCACCGGATGCGCCGCGGATTCAGGGGCCCCTGCACGATACGCCGCCGCGCACGGCTTGGCACGGTCTTTGGGCGCTTTTCTTGACGGTGTGGCCAAGCGGTCGATCCTAGAGGCCGGGCGCGCCACGCCCAACGCGAGCTGCCATTGGCTGAACTGCTGCCGATTCTCCGCCGAAATGTGCATGCCAATGCTAGTTATTGGCTTTGTTATTGCTTTGTTACCATCTCTGGTTGCGGCGCGGCGGCTCGCTATCCCCGCGACTACGCGTTCGAAGATAGTGCGCTCAATGCCGATGGCGATGCTCTAGAACCGCTGCTAGGTCGGCCGATCGATGTCGCCGAGCGCGCGGATCCTGTGCGAAGTAGCCCAGATCGGAGTGCAGCAGGGCGTCCTACACGGCGGCCGGTGGCGGTAGCGCCCAGCCCTGGGGGAACGTGGCCGCAGCGGCACACGCAGACTCCTGAAATGCAACAAGAAAGTGCGCAAGAGGCTCAGCCCGTCGAACAGACGCCTGTTGCAGCGCCTCGGCAAGAGCCAACGCCGGCGCCGGTGCAGCAACCGGCAGCTCCGTCGAATGTGCGCGCACCCCAAAATGACGAGGAATTGCGAGCAACTCAGCGGGTTGAGGCCGCGCAGGCCCTGCTAGGTACGCCCGGGATGCAAGAGCGGGTGTTTGTGGCGCAAGTGCTCAAAGCCTCTGGGCAAGATACGCAGGTCGAGCCGCGCGGGCCCTATGCCGCAGCGCTGTGGAGCAAGCTGACCACGCAGAGCGGCCGCGTGCAAGACGGCGATACCAAGCCGGGCGATCTGATTTTCTTTCGTGATACTGCGGATTTGAATGGCAATGGCCGGCCCGACGACGGCGTGACGCTGGTCGGCGTGGTCGAGCGAGTGCACGGCGCGCACGTGGTGCTGATTGCGCAACGGGCCGGCAAAGTGCGCCGAATGGCTGTGGACCCGACGCGTGCGCAGATGATTCGCGATGCGGCGGGCGAGGTCGTCAACACGCGGTTGGTGCGGTGGCCGAGCAACAACGAGGTCTGGACGACTGGGCAATGCTTGGTGGGATACGCTCGGCCCAAGTAATCGCTTCTAGTTCAGCTAAGTTGTGAGCCAAACTAGCGTCGCACCGTCGCCGCCTTCGCCCTGGGCGCCCGGCCGACTGTGCGCCACGTGGGGATGCCGGCGCAGATGCGAGCGGATGGCGTCGCGCAGCGCCCCGGTGCCATGGCCGTGGACGATGCAAGCCCCTGGACGGCCTGACAAAATCATCTTGTCTAAGTGCCGATCGACCTCGGTCACCGCCTCTTCGGCGCGCATGCCGCGCACATCAACCGTCGCATCGGGCTGCCGCAAAAGCGCCGCACCTTCGTCGAGATTGCGGGGTTGCGAAGTAGAATCAGACGGTTGACGGCTCTGCGCCCCAGACTTGGCCTGGGTCTTGGGCAGTGGCGCACGGTCCGTGGGCTTGCTTGTGGCCAATTCGCCCATGGTGGCCCACAGCTCTAGGCCCCCGGCGCGCACCTTGAAGCGATCGCCCTTGGGCGCCACATCGATGACCTCGACGCGGCTATCGAGGCCCAAATGCCAAGCCACGCTGCCCACTTGCAGCTGTGCGGCCTGCAGCGGCTCGCGTTCGACCTTGCCGCCCAGCCGTGCCAGCGCCGCCCTTTGCTGATGCTCGACCTCCACCTGCCGGTGCGCCACCACCTTGGTCGCTTCGTCGATGCGCTTCTTGTCGGCCGATTGCGCCGCGTGGCGAGCCTGGGTCAATTCTTGAGCAATAGTCTGCAGTTGCTTGCCCATGTCGGCCGTGGCGCGCTCGATGCGCCGGTCGATGGCGCGCTGCTCATTCTGCCGCTGGTCGTCGAGCAATTGCCGGCTGTTTTCAAGCTGTTTCTGCTCGCGCACCACCCCTTGCTGGGCCTCGACCAGGGCCTGCCGTTCGGCCTGCAGACGGTCGAGCAGCTGCATCACCTCGCTACCGCCTGTACCCATCAGCTGCTCGGCGCGGTGGACGATACTCGGCGGCATCCCCAGCCGTGCCGCCAGCGCCAGCGGGTTCGACGTACCCATGTGCCCGAGCGTCAAGCGAAAAGTGGGCGTAAGGCTGCGGGCATCGAGCTCGAGCGCGGCGTTGACGCACACCGGATTGCGCAGCGCCAGTAGCTTCAGCGCCTCGAAGTGGGTGGTAACTACGCCCCAGGCCCCAGGAAGTTGCTCCATGGCGTGCTCTAGGATCGCCGTCGCCAGCGCGGCCCCGGCCAGCGGTTCCGTGCCTGTGGCCAGTTCGTCGAGCAGAATCAGCGTTTGCCCCGGTTGCTCTGCCGCAGTCACCACTTGCGCGATGCGCCGCAGATGCCCCTCAAAGGTCGACAGGCCGCGCTCGATGTCTTGGGCATCGCCCAGCACCACCTCGACGCGGTCGAACCAGGGCAGCACCGTATCGGCCGACGCGCACACAAACAGACCCAGGCGCGCCATCTCGACTAGTAGGCCCACGGCGCTCAAGACCACCGTCTTTCCGCCGCCATTGGGCCCCGACACCACCAGCCAGCGCGCCGGCGCCGACCAGCGCACCGCGTTGGCAACCACATGTACCCCATCGAGCACTAGAATCGGATGGCGCAGGGCCGGAGCATCCAGCGCACTGTTGCCGGCAAACTGCGGGCGGTGCGCACCCAGCTGCACGGCAAGTCGCCCGGCCGCCAGGCGCAGGTCCAACGTGGTCAAAACCCCAGACGTGATCTGCAGTTCCTCGCTATGTTCCGCGCACATCTGCGACAGCTCGGCCAGGATGCGCCGCTCCTCGCGCCGGACGGCCTCGTGCGCAAGCGCCAGCTGATTGTTGGCCTCGACCAGCTCCTGCGGCTCGACATACACCGTCGCACCGGTCTGCGAGACGCCGTGGATGATCCCAGAAAGTGTGCGTTTTTGGCTCGCCACCACCGGCAACACATAGCGATCGTCGCGCAGGGTGTAGTAGTCGTCTTGCAGCAGACCCGCCGCGTCGGTCTCTTTGACCAGCGACTCGATGCGGCGCCGCAACCGTGCCCCTAGCGCAAACACCTCTTGCCGCAGCCGCGCCAGCTCAGAACTCGCCGTGTCGAGCAGGGTCCCAGCCTCGTCGAGCGAGTCGGCCAGGATGGTGCCAACCAGCTCAAGATCGGGCATGCGGGCCAAGTGCCCGCGCAGTAACCGAATCTCGGGTGGCCACAGCTGCGCTAGCCGCACATTCTGCCGCCCGGCCCGAGCCAGGCTGCCCAGTGCTGCCAGTTCGCTGCCATCGAGCGCAGCACCGCGCCCCGCCCGATTCAGTGGCTCACCCACATCAAGCCGAGGCGGCAGCCGGGGCAGCGACGTGCCGCGCAAAATCAACTCCGCCTCGGCCACTTCGCTAAGGCGCACCTGTGCTTCGGCCACATCGTGCGCCGGCTGCAGACCTAGCGCTGCCGCCTGTCCACGGTCAGTAACTGCATGATAAGCCAATGCTTCTAAGACTCGGTAGCTGCGCAGACCTTCGCTCATCCGGGGGTGCTCCTGCCGGGTAGTGGGGCAAGGTTGCGACCAATTCGCAACGTGGTCTTGCCCGCCGGCCTGTGCGTTTCTATCATGGCAGTGCGCCGCGTTGCCACGGGTTGGCCGCGGGTGTGCAGGTTCACGACGCTTGTGCTGCTGCAGTGGCCCAGGCGTTTGAGTACCATAGCGATGAGTCGGGCGCGGAACACCGCGCGGCGAGACCACCCCATGCCCGACCAACCGCCCGAACTTCCTAAGCCTGTGCTGCACCCGACGGTGCTGAGCGGGCTTCCACCGGGGCACCGACCCAGCGGTAGTGTGGTGCTGCGCGCGCACGAAGACTTGCCGGCGCCCACGGATCGCGCGGCCGAGGTCAAGCAGATCAGCGAAGTTACGTCGGTGTTCGGCTTCAACGTGCCATTTGTGGGCCGTCGCGCCGAGATCGAGCTGGCCTACAACACGGTGCGCGAGGCGATCAACCACCGCCACGTCAGGGTGATCTGGGTTTATGGCCCCCATGGCGTAGGCAAAAGCCGGCTGATTGCCGAGTTAAATCGCCTGATTGTGACCTCGAGCCGCAGCGTAAAGTGGCTAAAGGTGACCCAGCGCGAGCCTTCGGGCCCGTCTACGCTGCCCGGGCGCGTGCTCGCCGAGACGCTTGGCGGTACGGCTGCATTGCGGCAACCCCAGGCATGGCAGCGAATTCAGGCTGAATTGCAGTCGTGGTTGGGGCAAGAGCGCAGTCCGGGTGTCATCGATGTCGTCGCGCCGCTGCTGGGTCTAAAGCCCGACGGTGTTTCGGAAGATCGCGCGGTGGTCGAGCCGCCTGTGCATGTCGCGGCGCAGCTCGTGGCAGCGCTTTTGCGGCATCGGGCGAAAACTACGCCGCTTGTTCTTCAGTTCGACGCGGCGAGCAGTGCGGCCGACGACTTGCCGGCGATGCTGTCGGGGCTGCTGAACAACGCGACGCAGGCGGCGGTGGTGGCGATCGTCGAAGCGCGGGTGGCGCCGCCCGAAGATTTTGAGCTGGTGCCCGTCAGCCTTGGGCCGATGGATGTGGCCACGTTGCGTGCGCTGGCGACCAAGCTGCTGCACAACGTCCGCGGTGCGCCCCAGAATGTTGCGGAATCATTGGCGGCGCAAGCTGCGGGTTCGCCCGAGCGGCTGGTCGACATGCTGCGCGGGATGGTGGCCGCCGGCGAGATCTTGCAACGCGAGGGTGCGTGGCGCTGGGTCAATCGTACGGAACGGGGCGTGTCGGTGTCGTGGCAGAATTCGCTGGCCGCGTCGGGGCAATCGACCTCGATGTTGCCCGACCGCATTGCGCGCCTACCCGAAGATCTGCGCCTTGTGGTCGACGCGGCCGCGGTGTTTGGCCCCACGTGTTGGTTTGGCGGCGTGCTGTCTGTGCTGCGCGGCGCTCATAACAACCCGGCCGACAGCATTTCGGAGCGGGATAGGTCGCAACTGCGGGCCGCGATGCTGCAATTGCAAGCGGTCGATGTGGTGGTTTTTGTCGAGCAGTCGCACCTGGGCTCAGAGCTCGAGTTCAGCTTTGTGCACACCACCGACCCAGCTGCAGTCGTCAGCGAGATGGACGGCGAGAAACGCGACCTGTTTAGTCGGCTGGCGGCGCAGTGGCTGTCGAGCCGGCCTCGCCTCGATCCAATTGCCGAAAATGCCCATATTGCCGAGCTTTTTGAGGCAGGTGGCAGGCGGCGTCAAGCGGCGACCTTCTACCTTGAAGCGGGCAATGCGGCGCGGAGTGTGGGGCAGCTGCAGCGGGCGCTGGCCCTGTACGAGGCCGGTACCCGCAATAGTGGCGCCGACGATGCCGATGTGGCCTGCGACCTGCGAATTGCCTACGGTGGCGGCCTGTTGCGACTGTCGCGCCACGTCGAGGCCGAGCGGGCGCTGCTCGATGCGCTGCATATGGCTCGCTGCCTAGACGACGATTTGCGCTGTGGTACCGTGCAGTTGCGCGTGGCTCAAGTGGCGCGTGTGTCGGGCCATTACGATGCGGCGCTGGCCTACCTAGATGCCGCGATGAAGCACTTGAAGGTGGCCGGCGCGCACCGCTGGATCGCCGACGTCAGCGACGAGTTGGGTCTTATCCACTTGATTCGCGGCGAGAATGACGCCTACAAGACCGCTTTGCAGCACTTCTTGAAGGCGCTGGCGCTGCGGCGGCGTTCGCAAGATCGGCGGGTGGTGGCGCGGTCGCTGTGCAATATTGCGCGGGTGCATCTGGGTCGCGGGCACTTTTCGGACGCGCACGACGCGGTGGCCGAGGCCGTGCAGATCTGCGACCAGATTCAAGAACGCTGGGGTGCGGCGGAGGCGCGGGCGGTGCTGGGCGAAGTGCACGCCGCACAGGGTAAGTACAAGCTGGCGTTTCAGGCGTGGGAACAGGCCTCGACGCTGTCGCAAGAGGTGGGCGATCGGCGGCGGCGGCTCGAAGTGGCGCTGGCTCGGGCCGAGGCGGCGATCTCGCTGGGCGAGTGGCAAGAGGGCGCGGCGATGATGATCGACATGGCTGAGCTGGCCCGCGATGTCGACGATCCCGAGTTGTTGAGCGGTGTTTATCGGGTTCAGGCCTCGATCTCGCTAGAAAGGGTGTCGCTTGAGACGGCGGACCTCGACAGCGAGCGTGCGGTCGATGTGGCGCGCGGTTCGGGGGCGAAGCTGGCCGTGGCGCGGGCGCTGGTGGTGCGTGCGTGCGTGCTGGGTACGCGGGCGCTGTCCGATGCCGGTACGCGGGCGACCATCATCGATCGCAAATGTACCGAAGCCTTTGACGAATCGCTGCAAATGCTGCACGACATGGGCGATCTGGTGCGCATGGCCACGGGGCTGCGCTCGTATGTAGCGTATCTGTCGCAGCGCGGTGGTGGTCCGCGGTTGGCGGCGGTCCAGCAGCGGCTGGCCGAGGTCGAGCAAGAACTCGCTGAGGTCGCTGGCTGATTTGCAAGTGGGCGGAATCGTCGCGCGGCCCTTGTGCGGCAAAATGTCCCAGCTAAACTAGCCCGCCTGCGTTACCCGATGCCAACGCTGCTGGACCTGACTCGCCTGCGGCGCACCGCAGCGTTGTGGCTTGCTGGTCTGTTCCTTGCGGAGTCGTTGTTCGGCTGTGGTTCGCGCTACGTGGCGCCCGACCGCGACCGAGGTCTGAGCGAGTCGCCGATTCGCCTGGGTGTGGACCACGAACCGCTGTCGGGGCGGCTGCTCGACGGCATGACAGCGCTGCGCGATGGCGACAACGAGGCTGCGCGCCAGGCGTTTGACGAGCATTTGCGCAAATATCCGCGATCGGCCTTGGCGATGTACCACCTGGGGCTGGTGGCCATGGCCGAAGACAAGCGCGCCGAAGCCCGCCAGCATTTTGAAGAGGCGATTGCGGCCAATCCGCAACTCCACGGCGCATTGTCGAATTTGGGCGTGCTGTACTTGGCCGACGACGAAGAGGTTGCGGCGCAAAAAGTCTTAGAGCAGGCGGCCTTGCTGGCCCCCGACGATGCCCGCGTGTGGTCGAACCTGGGGGCGGTGCGGCTGCGGCGGGGTATGTGGAGCGAGGCCATCGAAGCGCTGAAAAAGGCTTCGGAATTGGCGCCAGGGCACGGGTCGATTCTATATAATTTGGCGCTGGCCTGGGTCGAGCGTCAAGAGTACGCCGAGGCACTGCAGGTGCTGGACCAGGCGCTCGACATGCGCCCGCGCTTTGCCAAAGCATGGGCGCTCAAAGTTGCGTGTTTACAGGGGTTAGGCCGCCTTGCCGAAGCCGAGAAGGCGGGGCGCGACGGGATGCTGACGCTGCCCGAGCTGGGCCCGGATAACTATGTGGCGCTTGCGCGCGTGTTGGTCCTGGTGCGCAAGACGGACGAAGCCATTGAACACCTTGATAAAGCTGTTGAATTGTTTCCAGAAGACGCTGCTGCGCTGCTGGCGCTGGGCGAGTTGCTCGACGCCAAAGGCGACAAGAGCCGAGCGCTGGCCACTTATCAGCGCTTCTTAAAAGCACCAACCCGCCGGTCGGACGATGTGCGGCGCATTCGCGACCGTTGCAAACAACTTGGCGTATCGCGGTAGAGTACGTATTTACGGAGGATTTTTGATGAATTCGACCTGTTTCTCACTGCGCTGCTGGCGCGGCTTAGCCATATGCTTCGCGCTGGTGGCCACGGCTGGCTGCCTGAGTCCGGTACATGTGCGCTCGGCGCGGACGCTGCAACCCGGCGAATACGAGGTAGGTGGCCACATCAGCGGGGCGCGGGCCATGCTCGGCGCGGTCAACTGGTACAACGGCACGCAAGACCTGACCAAGAAGGATGCAACAGCTGCTAATTACGGAAATCCGCTCGAGATTACCGCGCGGCGGGGCCTGGTGCCCAATGTAGATGTGGGCGTGCGCTTGGGCATCGGCAGTGCGCTGGTGGGGGCCGAGGGCACCTGGCGCTTTATGCAGAGCGATTTTGGCACCGCGGGCAAGCTGCACCTCGCTACCGGCGTGCAGGTGGGGCAGAGCTTGCTCGACCAAATTCACGGGGGGCGCGCCGTAGTTCCGCTGATCGCCACCTGGGATGGGCTGCCATTTTCGCTGACCCTGGCCGGGCACTTTGGCTACCGTTGGGTCAGTCAGCCTGCAATGTCGCCTACTTCGCTACCCGAGGTTATCCCCGATACGCGCTGGGCCATGGGCGAAAATGGCATGACCGGCGGCGGTGGCCTAATGGTCGACTGGCACGACGAGACCACCACGCTGGGCCTCGCCTTCGAGGTCGATCACTGGGCCGGCGCGATTGGCGCAGCAGGTCGGTCGCTGTCGGATTACGGTGTTAATGTGCTGCAGCTATCGCTAGTTGGTGGCTTTCGCTTTGGGCTCGAAGAGGCCGAGGCGGACCGGACGCGCGACGCGATCGACGACTTGGGCAAGTAGAGTCGAAGCCCGGCTCGGTCAAGCGGTGAGCAGCGCGCGGCTGCGGTGGCGAAAGCGCAGAATTAGCGATGTAGCCACCACTGCAAGCGACAAGAAAAGCCCCCACCACAAGCGATCGGCGTGCTGGTGCAGGCGGAACACCGCGATATAACCCATCGGAATGCCGAGCAGCCAGAAGCCGAGCACGTTGAACAGCACCGGTACGCGGGTGTCGTCCATGCCGCGCAGCACGCCAAAACCGATGGCTTGGATGCCGTCGGCAATCTGGAAGCCCGCGGCAATCGTCAAGAAATGACACGTTAGCGCGATAACTTCGTCGGTGGCGCTGGGCAGGTACTGGCGGGCCATCCAGGTGCGCAAGGCGATCATTACGGCGCCCGAGCCAACTGCGTAGATCATGCCGACGCCAAACGCCGTCCAGCCCGAGCGCTGCACCGCCCGTGGGTCGCGGCGGCCAATCGCGTGCCCAACGCGCATGGATGCGGCCGTACCAATCGCAAACGGCACTTGGAAGGCGATCGCGGCGATCGACAGGGCGACTTCGTGGGCGGCCAGCGTCGAGGCACTGATCAGCCCCATCCACAGCGTCGTCAAGACAAAACCCGTTACTTCCATTAGGTATTGCAGGGCGAGCGGCGCTCCGGACTTGAGGATCGGCAGCGACAGCGCCCCCGGCCGCAGCCAAGGCGTGCGGTACCGCTGCAGGCTGGGCGCCACGTCGACCCATACCACCAGCGCCAGACCCATGGCCACGCGGCACACAACCGATGCCCACGCAATGCCAGCTAGGCCATAACCCCGCTCCACAGCTGCAAAAGCGAGCCACGCGTTGACGATGTTGCCCAGGATCGCCACCACCATCACCGGCCGCGCCTTGCCCACCGCCGAGCAAAACGAGCGCGACGTTATGTAGGTAAGCGCAGGAATCAGTCCGAGCGAGGCAATCGTAAGAAATTCAGACGTATCTTCGACCAGCTTGGGCTCTTGTCCCATTTCGCGCAGCAGCATCGGCGCCGCAAACATGGTCGCCGTTAGCAGCGCTCCGGCCGCGATCGCGATCCACATGGCCTGCCGGTACAGCGCCCCAGTTCGCAACGGATCGTCTTCGCCGACTGCACGGGCCACGTGCGGGTCGAGGCCGGCCATCAGGCCATAACCTGTAACAATGACAAGGACTAGTGTAGTAGCGCCCAATGCCTGCGCCGCCAAAGCCTGCACACCCAGCCGACCGGCGGCGATGGTGCCCACTACGCCCATCGCCATCTGCGCAAGCTGCGCCACCATCAGGGGGCCCGCAAGCCGAGCTAGCGCAACCACTTCTTCGCGCGGAGTTTCGGCCGGAGCCAGAGCTAATGGATTATCGAAAGGAGCCAAGGATCCAGAGATGGCATCACCTATTGGGGCCCAAAGGGCCGTGTTGGGGCAAAAATTGCAGGGGGAGTCTAGGCAACCTCGTGGCTCACAAGCGAAGTTACGCTAGCGCCCGCCGCGGTTAGCCACGCGCTCAGCCACGCTGCGGTCTGCGCGCTGCGACTCGCCAGGCTGCGGCTGCCCCACACCAGGATCAGCAACCGACGTGTTTCGCTTGTTGTCTTGGTCCGTTGCGCGTCTTTGACGGCATTGGCGCAGGGGCCGTCAGCGTCGCATAGACAGAGCAGGCCTTCGAGATCGATAGCATGTCCTGCAGAATTAAATACATACGTCTCATCTGCGCCGCCCAAGCGGATGCTTAACTCGCCACGAGTCATGTCGGCGTCGATGGCACTGATTGGCAGACCGCTGTGCAGCGACACCCGATTGCAGATGTCGATTGCGGGGTTGATAGACGGAAATGCGCCCTGGGCCTCAGCGCCCAGCAAGAACTCGGAGGCCGGCTTGGAACGCCCAGTTGGCTTGAAGCCCCCTTGTCGCAGCAGATCGCGAATCGCCTTGCGCACTTCGTCGTCGGCAGCGGGCAGGGTGGCGACCGTTGCTGCGGGCAGTGACAGCTCGGCAATCGGCGCAGGCCAAGTAGCAAGCACGGCCACGGCATCGAGCAATGGGTGGGCGGGCAGGGCGATGGCGGTCACAGCGTCGGCTCCATGTCGCCGTGCTGGCGGCGGATTAGCTCAGGGTGGGTCATGCCAAATTCCAGCCACTTACGCCGGATTTGCCACATTCGGTCCATGGGCAGGTCGCCACTCAAGCCGCGTTGGGCGAGCTCGTTGCGTCGCCGGGGCACCACGCCTTGCAGCGTAAGTGCCAGTGCAACCGACAGATTGTACGACTGCACAAAGCCCCACATCGGCAAGATGTAGCGGGCGTCGGCCAGTTGCCGCATCTCGTCGCTGATGCCGTCGTGCGCGTTGCCCACCACGATCGCCGTCTTGGCTGGCAAGGGCAGGGTCTCCAATGTATCTGTGGCTTGCAAGTCGCTGACAAGAATGGCGAAACCCTGTGACTTTAGCTCGCGCACCGCGTCCGTCGTGCTCGAATAGCGATGCATATCGACCCACTGATCCGCCGACTTCGCTACCGACGACGACGTGCGCATAGAGTGCTTGTTGAAGATCCAGTGCAAATCTTGCAGACCGTATGCCTCGCAAGTGCGCACGCAGGCTGCCACATTGTGCGGGTCAAAGATGTCTTCGAAGACCGCCGTCACCGAGCCAAGGCGCGAGCGCAGCACGCCATCGACGCGGTCCACGCGCGCAGGGGCGATGTACTGCTCGAGGACGTCGAGGTTGGGCCAGGGTTCCAAGACAGGCTCATGCCGAGCCGGAATCACTGAATTCGAAGACTTCATCAGAAGTTCGCTGCTCCACCTGCGCCGATCGAGCCGTCGCCACCGCTTTTGCCCAGGCTCTTGCCGCCGGCGCCGCCGCCACCCGGAACTCCGAGGATCTGCACGTTGTTGGCAGCCAATAGGACCGCTTTGTCGAGCCCGCTGGCGCCGCTGACGAATAGGCCGTAGCTGACGCCGCCGCCGCCGCCGCCGCCGCCGCCGCCGCTGCCGCCGTTGCCACCCTGGCCGCCACGGCCGCCGCCCGAAGCGCACCAGGCGAGGCCGGTGGGGTCGTCGGCGCCGCCGAACTGGCCGTCGCCACCCAAGCCGCCCACGCCGCCAAAGCCGCCGGGGGCGCCGTCGCCGCCGTTGCCGGTCACCAGTTGGTTGTCGGCAAAGCTGGGCAAGCTGCCCGCGTTGCCCGTGTAGACCATAAAGACCGCGAAGCTGCCGCCGCCCGATCCGCCCGCCTTGCCGCCCGTGGCGCCGCAGCCGCCCGAGCCCGCGCCGCCGCCCGATCCGCCGACGTCGGGGTACTTGAACAAAACGTTGCTGGTGCAGGTGGATGTGACCTCTACGCCGCCGCCCGCTCCACCACCGCCGCCGCCGCTGCCGTAGGCGCCCGCACTGCCGGCGATGGCCGTGCCTGCGCTCCAAAGCCCACCGCTGATCGCGCCGTCGGTCTGGTTGCAGCCCACGCCCGCGGTCCCTTGCGCGCCGTCGGTGCCGTCGATGCCGTTCTTGCCCACCGAATACAAGTAGGGGTCGCTGTCTTTGAGCCGGGGTGGGTTGCAGACGCCGCACGACGAGCTGCCGTCCCAAATAATGGCGTCGTAACCTGGCATTCCGCCCTTGCCGCCGCCGCTGCCCTTGCCGCTGCCACCTTGCTCGGTGGTCGAGAGGGTCTGCTTGTACGGGCTCGACTTGGGCTGGGTGCCGTCTTCGTCGTAGTCGGGGCAGACCGCAGTGCCGCCGCTGCCGCCGCTGACGTCCGAGCCGCCGCAGGTATGGGTGCCCGGCTTGCCGCCGCTGGTGTTGTTGGCGACCGTGCACGTGTAGCCGCCGATATCTTTGGCATTGCTGCCGGCCGTGCCCGCTGTACCACCTTCGCCATTGCTGCCGGCGGTGCCTGGCGTGCCCGCGCCCGCGTCGCCAGCGACCACGCGATTGCCATGTAAGCTCAGGCCGTTATCGCAATCGCGGACGTAGATGCCGTAGGTCGACGCGCCCTTGCCCTTGACCGACACGCCGTACACGGCAAAACCGTCGAACGTCGCCTTGTTGCCGGCCAAGCCAATGGCGTTGACCGCGCCGGGCATGTCGCTCGAGGGCAGGGTGCCAAGTACAACTGTTTCATAGGCTTTGGGGTCATGAAACCTGAAGTCGGCGCTGTAGCCGCCATACACGTTGACGCCAGCCGCTAGGGCGAGCGAGCCCTCGTATACGCCGGTGGCCACGTAGACATCGCGTTTGCTGCTGCCGCTGGCCTTGGCAATGGCTGCGCCGATGGTGGCCAATGGGGCAGCCAAGCTTCCGTTATTATTGTCATTTCCAGTCAAGGCAACGAAGATGCCGTTGTCGACTTCGCCGTCGATGCCGTCGCAGTTTTGGTCGGGGCCGTCGGGTACGTCCGTGGCCGAAGTCTTGAAGCACTCGCAGCCGGTCTTGGGATTGTCGTCGACATCGAAGTAACCAGAATCACAGTTGAGTACACACTGCGCAGCGCCGCTATCGCTGACTTTGCAGGCGGCTTTGGCGTTGGCACCGCTGAGCACCGAGCAGTTGATGCCGCACTGGCCACAGGCTTGCAAAGTCGCGTATTTGCCGCTGTTATCGACAAAGCCGTCGTCGATCACGCCGTTGCAGTCGTC
The DNA here is from genome assembly GCA_903883645.1 of uncultured Myxococcales bacterium. Classification (GTDB taxonomy): domain Bacteria; phylum Myxococcota_A; class UBA9042; order UBA9042; family UBA9042; genus SXRM01. Next base: position 50,656 of record CAISBR010000016.1, read on the forward strand.
GTCTTGGCCGTTGCACACCTCGCCGGGCAGTTGGCACGAGCTCCACTGGCCGCTGCCGCAAGTCTCGATGCCGTAGCAGGTTTGCGGGCCACTCGACTGTTGGCAGGCGCGGACCAAGCCGTTCGACTTGGAGCTGCACGCGCACGTGCCCGAGGTGGGCATGCAGACCGTAGAACCGTCTGAACCATCAGGATTCTTCATGGCTTCGCAGCTGTGCGAGGCAGGGCACCCGGGCAAGTTGCCACCGCACGGCGTAGCGCAGAAGTGCTCGCCGCCCTTGTCGACGCACGCGCCGCCCGAGCAGTCGAGGTCGGTGGTGCAGGGCTTGCACAGCTTGTTCACCGGGGCCATGCACAAGAATACCGGCTGGGTGCTATTCGCAAACACCTTTTGGCATACATAGCCTTTGGGGCAACTTCCGCCACAGGTTTCGCTGCAGAAGTAGCCGTTGTAGCCCTCGATGCACCAGCCCGACTCGCACTCGCTGTCGCTTTTGCAGGCCTTGCCAAAGTCGCCCACCGTGCTCACATCTGGCTTTGCCGTGTCAGCAGAGCTACCGTCACCTTCACTATCAGGGGCTTGCGTGGTGTCGGGCGCTGCAGCGGTGTCGTCCGTAGCGCCGGCGCCGTCACTCGCGTCAAACTTGAATGAGCCCGTGTCTTGGCCCGCCCCCGCGGTCGATGTGCCGCTGCCCGCGTTGGTGTCCGAACAAGCGACCAAGCTTGCCGCGAGGGCCACGGCAACGGCGGCGATCGCCCAAGCGGAGGAGGCCGTTGTGAATTTATTTATGAATCGCATGGTTACCTCGCCAGAGTTGCGTGCCGCAGCGCCGCGAAAACATAGCAGTTCGGCCGCAAAATGGGTAGTCGTGCGCAACTCTTGACACCAATTCCGCGCAGCGTACAGTCGCTCGAAGTCCAAGTCGGCGACTACCGGCTTATTGGGGAGATACGATGGCGCAGTTCTCGAAGACCGCAACCGCTGCCGGCACGCTGCCGACCGACCGTTCAGAATCAGTATTTGTTGATTATAAACCGGCATTTACGCCCCATCAGGCGACGATCGAAGCACTCCGCTGTCTGTATTGTAGCGACGCGCCCTGCATGACCGCCTGTCCTACCCATATTGATGTCGCTCAATTTATTCGCAAAATCGCCACAGGGAACCTCGACGGCTCGGCGCGCACCATCTTCGACTCAAATATCTTGGGCACCAGCTGCGCCCGCGTTTGCCCGGTCGAGACGCTGTGCGCCGGCGCCTGCGTGTACAACCAGCTGGGGCATCCGGCCATCCAGATCGGGCGTTTGCAGCGCTATGTGACGGACCTCGCGGTTGAGGCGGGCACACAGTTCTTCGAGGCGGGCGCGAGCACTGGCAAGAAGGTTGCGCTGATCGGTGCTGGTCCAGCTAGCTTGGCCTGCGCGCACGAGCTGCGGCGCCTGGGTCACAGTCCCGTTATTTTCGAAAAACGCCAAGAATTGGGTGGTCTTAACACCTTTGGCGTCGCGCCCCACAAGATGAAGGCAGAGACAAGCCTGCAAGAAGTCGAGTGGATCTTGGGCATCGGTGGCATCGAGGTGCGAACCGGCGTCGAGATTGGCAACGGTCTTGCGCTGCAGCAGCTCGAGCGCGACTTCGACGCGGTGTTCTTGGGCATGGGCCTGGGCCCGGATACGCCGATGGCGGTGCCTGGCGCCGATCTGCCCGGGGTGGTCGGCGCCGTGGCGTGGATCGAAGAGGTTAAGCTGAAGAAGCTGAATTTGTCGGCTATTCGCTCCGTGCTGATTATCGGCGGTGGCAACACGGCGCTCGATTGCGTGCGCGAGGCGCTGACCTTGGGCATACCCGATGTGCGCCTTGTCTACCGCGGAACCGTTGACGGCATGCCGGGTTACCAGCACGAGTGGAAGTCGGCGGTGCTGGCGGGTGCGCGCGCCGAGTGGCAAGCGGTGCCGATGGCCTTTGAAGGCACAGGGCGGGTGCAGAAGGCGGTGTGTGCCAAGCTCGACGCCAAGAAGCAGCCGACGGGTGAAACGGTTAGTCTTGACGCGGACTTGGTACTCATGGCGATCGGTCAGTCCAAGCTGGGCGAGCTGGTCAGTAGCCTGGGCGGCATCGCCGTGGCCAAGGGTGTGGTGCAGGCCGGTGCCGATGGCGCGACGGGTCGCAAGGGCTGGTTTGCTGGTGGCGACTGCAAGAATGGCGGCAAAGAAGTCGTCAACGCCGCTGCCGAGGGCAAGGCCGCCGCTCAGGGCATCGACCACTACCTAAAGACCATGTAGTCTTCAGGCACAAACGACAACGAATCCAGAGATTTTGAACATACAACGTGAGGTTATGATGCCCAGTTTGTGGACCAACTGTGCGGGAATTCAGTCGCCTAATCCATTCTGGCTCGCCTCGGCGCCGCCGGCGAACTCGGGGGCGCAGGTGCAGCGCGCCTTCGACGCGGGTTGGGGTGGCGCGGTGTGGAAGACGCTGGGGCAGCCCATTCAGAACGTATCCTCGCGTTTTGCTGGGCATACCATCGGCGGCGTGCGCGGCGCGGGCTTCAACAATATCGAGCTCATCACCGACCGGTCGCTCGAGATCAACTTCCGCGAAATCTACGAAACCAAACGGAAATACCCCAAGCACGCGGTCATCGTGTCGCTGATGGTCGAGACCGAAGACGAGTGGAAAGACATCATCAAGCGCTCGATCGAGGCGGGCGCCGACGGTCTCGAGCTCAACTTTGGCTGTCCGCACGGCATGTGCGAGCGCGGCATGGGCTCGGCGGTGGGCCAAGAGCCCAAGGTCAACGAGAAAATCACCAGCTGGGTCAAGCACTATTCGACCGTGCCGGTGCTCGTCAAGCTGACGCCGAATGTGGGCGACATCAACCCCCACGGGCTGGCGGCCAAGCGCGGTGGCGCCGACGGCGTGTCGCTGATCAACACCATCAAGTCCGTAATCGGCGTCGACATCGACCGCATGGTGATCGAACCGC
>CAISBR010000017.1 GCA_903883645.1 uncultured Myxococcales bacterium
CCTGGACCTGCCGCCGGCAAGGAAGCCGCACGAGCAGGTGGGCCGCAGGCCGACCGCGAGGTGGGGCTTTGCATCCTAGGCGCGGCTTGCAGCCGCCGGCCCCCCAACCCAACCCGGCCCCCCAACCCAACCCGGCCCCCCAACCCAACCCGGCCCCCCAACCCAACCCGGCCCCCCAAGCCAATCCGGCCTCCAAGCCAATCCGGCCTCCAAGCCAATCCGGCCCCCCAACCCAATCCGGCCTCCAACCCAATCCGGCCTCCAAGCCAATCCGGCCTCCAAGCCAATCCGGCCTCCAAGCCAATCCGGCCCCCCAACCCAACCCGGCCTGCCGGGTCCGTTCTCCGAGGACCGGCCGCTGCACGTCAGCGCTGGGCCCGAGCACAGCCGCGCGGTGTTTCGGCTGCAGCTGCTGGCGGGTGCCGCGGCGGGTCGATGGGGTGTAGGTCCCTCAGCGCAAAGGTCCTGGCGCGGACCGTAGCTGTAGCCTGGGTTGCGGCTTTCGCCGCAATGACGGGGTGGGGAACGGCGGAGGTGCCGGCACCCGATTCGGTAGCCGCGCCCCGCAGGGCGAAGCCTGGGTCGCCCGCGTCACGGCGCCTGCCCGCATCGCGGACGCCGAGCGGCTTGCAACGCCTGCGGCGGCGGCTACTATTAGGGAGCGCGAGTGGCGCCAGTTGAGCCAATCATGGGAAAAGATACGGCGACAGACCCGGTCCTTGATGAAATCGTGCGTCGCATTGCCGCCCTGCATCCAAACGCCCAGATCATCTTGTTTGGCTCGCGAGCCACAGGCACCTACCGGCCCGATAGCGACTACGATCTGTTGATTATTACTCCCGACGTTCGCCCAGACCAAAGCGCTAGCGTACCCATACGAGCGGCCCTCCGCGGCATCGGCGTGGGCTTGGACCTGTTGGTCCTCACGCCCGCACAGTGGGCCACGATGCGCACGATGCGCAACTCGGTGGTGCGCGAAGCGAGCGAAACTGGGCAGGTGCTGCGTGCTGCGGCTTGACCGGACCGCGGCAGAGCCGTGGCTGGCGATGGCCGAAGCCGACTTGGCGGTGACCCGGTTGGTTCTTGAACGTCAAGACGCCACCTCAGAAATGCTGGGCCTAGCCTGCTTTCACAGCCAGCAAGCGGCCGAAAAGGCCATCAAGGCCGTGCTCACGGCGCTCGACTTGCCGGCGCCGCGTACACACGACGTCGGGCTTCTGGCCCAAAACGTGCCAGTCGTCTTGAACATGCCGATGGCGGTCTTGGCGGCGTGCGAGGCACTTTCAGATTTCGGCGTAGGGCCACGCTATCCGCTGCCCGGCCGGCTTGTAGTGCGCGTGGTAGCAGAGCGCGCTGCGGTCGACGGCCTCACCGTGTGCCGGTGGGTCAACACCATTATTGGAACGTAGTGACCCCAAATTCCGGTGCTGCATCGCCTAGTCAGTGAGCATCTGCGCCAAAACTTCGCACCCGCTCACGAATTAGGTTGCTTCACCCCACCACCCGCCCGCAGTTGCAGCGCTTTCGCCAGCGCGCCAGCCGCAGTCAGCGCGTCTCGGCCGAGCTGCTGCAAGAAGACGACGCCGGCCTGGTCGACAAGCTGCACCTGATCGACGGCGGGCGGCTCAAGCGCGCGGCTGTGCTGCTGTTTCATCCCGAGCCCGAGCGGTTCGTCAGCGGTGCGAACCTCAAGAGTTAGGCGATCCTCGACCCGCTTTGCGACCAGTTCTGGCCACTTGAGCTCACCTACGGCCTTGCCCGGCGCGCAGCTTTCGCCGCAATGACGGTTCTTGGAATTGCCTGACCCCAGCCTGGGGCCGCGCGCCCGGCCTCGCGGCCAGGCTGGCCTTCTGCATGGCCACGGCGCGGAGCCTGACGCGCAGGGACGCGCATCCTCACTCACGCGGCAGGTTTCGGGTGGACCGCGAACGACATGCTGGCGGCGAACGACAGCGCCTGGACCTGCCGCCGGCAAGGAAGCCGCACGAGCAGGTGGGCCGCAGGCCGACCGCGAGGTGGGGCTTTGCATCCTAGGCGCGGCTTGCAGCCGCCGGCCCCCCAACCCAACCCGGCCTCCAAGCCAATCCGGCCTCCAAGCCAATCCGGCCCCCCAACCCAACCCGGCCTGCCGGGTCCGTTCTCCGACGACCGGCCACTGCACGTGAGCATCGGGCCCGAAGACAGCCGCGCGGTGTACCGGATGGAGCTGCTGGCGAGCGGTCGGCGGGTGCCGCGGCGTGTGGTGGGGTGGTAGGCCCCTCAGCGCCAAGGCCTTGCACAATCAGCAGCTTTCGCCTGGGTTGCGGCTTTCGCCGCAATGACGGAGAGGGGGACGGCGCAGGTGCCGGCACCCAACGCGAAAGGTTGCTCGGCCAGCGCCGCCAAGCCCACGACGCCACACGACAACTACGCAGTGCTCGCACCATGGTGGAGCGGCCGTGCCTCTGTGTCGGCCGCCCCACTAGCGCAGTCGCGGCTCGGCAAAGTGCCGCTGAATCTGCTCGGCAATGCGCGACCGCATGGCTTCGTCGATGGGCATGGTCGCGAGCATGCGCTGCAACCGCTCGCGGCGCACCCACCGCAGAGCAATGACCTCGCGGATAAAGGCCTCATCCTTCTCGCGAAACGGCACGTACTTTGCCAGAACCAGATCGTGCACGTCTAGGCACCAACCCGTCGCGCCCGAGGTTGTGGGGCCGGTAATCGCGACAAGCCGGTCCTTCCAGCCTGCAGGCAAAATCGCAGTTGTAGGCCCCACGCCCTGCGCGTAGTAGCCAAAGTGCTGGTGAAACATCGAAAGTTCGCCAATTGCGCCATCGATCAGGTCGGCCAACTCCGGGCGGTCGCGCGGGTAAATGTCGGCCTCGACGGAGACTCGCAGGGTTCGCGGCGCGTCGGGATACTGGCCCAGAATGGATTGGCTGCCCACAACGACGAGGTGCGACTCGCCGCAAACGGCGCTGGCCGCGCGAATCAAGTGCTCAAGTTGGCTGCGGTTCATCGGCCTGTCCGGGGGCGAAACGGCGCAAGACGGCCAGCCGCTCTGCCACGGTAAGTGCGCCAGCAAACGGCGAAACCTGTCGCAGGCTGCACGCAAACTCACTTGGGTCGGTCAAGAAATCGCGGATTTCACTTGGCGACCGCCCCAGCACCTCGGCCCAAGCCGCGGCGTACCAGGGGTGAACCTGTTCGTCGCGCTGCCAAGTCGCCACTCGGTCCTTGGCCCGTTGCAGCAGGTCGCTGTCCTCTGGCAGCTTTGCCCCCACAGCCGCGTGGAGCGCCAGACTCTTGCGCTCGGCGATCGGCAGGCCGGCCGCGGTAACTGGCGGTAGCTGCGCTGTTCGCTGGTCGTGCATTGGACTGTCACCGCGGGAACAATCTCTCCGCCGGTCTTCACGATACGGAGGTGGCGTTGCGGCGTCAACCGTCGCGGCCACGCACGGGGCAGGGCGAGCGGCCGGCGGGTGGCGAGGGCAGCTCCCCACAAAGTTCGCGACAAAGTTCACGACAAAGTTCCGACGGGCCCGGTCAAGGTGCCACGAATTCGCCAGCTGCATCGCCGATTGCGCAGGTTGCGGCAGCCGAGTGGGCTACCAAGACCGAGGTGCGCACGGCGATTGCCCAGTTTTGCGCCGACGATTACCGCACAGTGGCCGAAATTGCCGGGGCGCTGAACCGGCAGGCCGCCACGATTCAGCGGCACCATATCGCGCCGATGGTGGCCGCTGGCGTCTTGGAGCGGAAGTACGACCAGGGGCGCAGCCATCCGGATCAGGCGTACCGGACTCGGCGGGATGTGGCGGCTGGCTAGAACTCGCGCGCGCCACAAACTTCAAGGTGGGTAAGCGCCAGACCACAGCAAATTCAGCTGATTTCGCCCAAGTCGCAGCTTTCGCCGCAATGACGGTTCTTGGAATTCCCTGGCCCCAGCCCTCTCACTACCTGGGCATCGCCGTCACTTCGCCACCAGCAGGCACCACCACCGACCGCGCCAGCAGCGTCTCGGGCGCTAAGTCCAACTCCCCGGGCCAGCAGACCGTGCCGAACGCCACATAGGCGCGCTGAAACGCTTGCACATCCTTGAGCGCTTTGAAGATCCCGCGCTCCAAGTATGGCGTGCAGTCAAAGTCGCGCTGCTCGCCGCTGCTCAGCGTTAGCCTCAGCTTGAAGTCTGGCCTGGGTTCAACGGCAATGATGCGCGGGGTCACGGTGCAGCTCCTTGTTACCGTAGAGGATCGATGCGAAACAATGCCTCGCCTGTTACCGCCAGCTCCCAGTCTGCCAAGAGCTCTTCGCGGCGCAACTCAATCCAGGCTTGAACCAAGCGGATCTTGGCCTTGGGCAAGTCGCCGGCGACAAGTTCGCCGTCTGGGAGCGAGAAGCTGGCCTCTTGCCCTTGGTACCGCACGTGGATGTGCGGCAGATGGTGGCGCTCGTCGTTAAAGAAGTGCATCAGAACCAATAGGCCCTGGAACATCGAGATAACCGGCTCTTTCCGCCTCTGGCATGGAGCGACATCAGCCCCAGTGCTCAGTGTACCGTTCGTCAGACTTGGACCGCAAGCCATCAAAATCGGCCGGTTTCGCACCAGCGGCGAGCTGCAGTACTACGACGAAATCCGCGGGCCGCTGCTGCTGCAGGTCGACCGCGCCACGGACCTGCTGCTCAGCAAGTACCTGCCCGCCAACGTAGCTTTTGAAGGTCTGCAGCGCGTCGAGCGCTACCCGGTGCCCGAGGCCGCATTCCGGCATCGTCGCCAAACCGAATTCAGCTCAACGGCTTAAAATCAGATAGTTAACGCCCCTTCTCCCCAGCGCGGGAGACGGGGGATGAGGGGGCCGAGCGCCAACCCCCGGAAGAATCCACGACTTTCCCCGGCTCGCAGCTTTCGCCACAATAACCAAAAGGCGAAAGGCGCTTGTGCCGGCACCCAGTTGGTGGATTCGCTCAGCTGCGTTCTCACCCAGCCCCCACATCCCTACCCCAGCAAGACCCCTTTGCCCCGCCGCGCGTCGAAGCCCATGGGCGTTCGGCCCGCCGCAAGGAGCATCATGCGCACGCAACCCTGGCTTTTCGTCTCGCTACTCGCACTCTTGGCCCTCGCGGCCTGCAATCGCCCCTCGACCAACGGCACGCAAGCCGGTACCGCGCTCGAGCCAAAGGCCGCGCTGCCGCAAGTGCCCACGCCACTCGACCTGCCGCCGCTGCCCACCCAGCCCAAGCAAGAGCCTGGCGCGGTGGCGCCCCTGGCCTTGACTACCAGCGACGGTGCGGGCCTCGAGCTACAAAGCCTTGAAGTGCGTACGGTTCTAGATGGGCCGCTGGCGCTGACCGAGCTGAAGGCCGTATTCCACAACCCCGAAGACCGCGTGCGCGAAGGGCGGTTTTCGCTGACGCTGCCCGATGGTGCGGCCCTGTCGCGCTTTGCCATGTTGCAGGGCGAGCACTGGCAAGAGGGCGAAGTGGTCGAAAAGGCCCGTGCCCAGCGCATTTACGAAGACTTCTTGCACCGCCGCCAAGACCCGGCGCTGCTGCAGCAAGAGGCGGGCAATCGGTTTTCGGCGCGGATTTTTCCGATTCCGGCCAAGGGCGACAAGACCCTGCTGATGGCCTGGAGCGACGAGCGCAGCGACCCCCGGCTGGCGTGGCGACTGCCGCTGCGGGGGCTGCCCAAGCTCGCGCATTTCTCGGCGCGGGTGTTCATCCACGAGCCGCAGGCGCTGCAGGCGGCGGGATCGCTGGGCGCTACGGTGGGATCGATCCGGGTGGTGCAGGCCGACAAGACCGACTGGCAGCCCGATGCCGACCTAGAAGTGGCGAGCGAGGTCGAGGGCAAAAGCGTGGCGGCGCTGCGCTCGCAAAAGATGGTGGTGGCGCGGGTAGTGGTGCCGCAGAACCTGAAAACCCAGCCGAGTCAGCCCGATGGCGCGGTAGTGGTGGTCGATACGTCGGCGTCGCTGGCGCTGGCGTGGCCGCAGCACCTGGCGCGCGTGCAAGAGACCCTGGCGCTGCTGGGCAAGATGGGCGTGCCGCAAGTGGCCGTGCTGGCGTGTGATATGAGCTGCGAGACCCTGTACCGCGGCGCGGCGACGGCCTTTGGCCAGGCTCAGCTGGCGCGGCTGCGCGAGCGGGGGCCGCTGGGTGCGTCGGACCTGCATGGGGCGCTGGCGGCGGCGCGCGAGGCGGCGGTGACGCTGGGCGAGGCGGGTAAGCATAAGGAACTGCGGGTGATCTACGTGGGCGACGGCATGGCCACCCAAGGCGGGGCCGAGCCGTCGCTGCTGGGCAAGCAGGTGGCCGAGCTTGCGCAAGTGGGCGTAACTCGCCTGGATGCCGTGGCTACGGCGCCGGCGCGCGACCTGGATCTGCTGCGGTCGTTGACGACGGCGGGTCTGCCGACCGACGGCGTGGTGGTCGACGGCCAGCGCAATGCCGCCGATTTGCCGAACCTGGCCGGGCCGGTGCTGGGGGCGATCCAAGTCAAAGTGCCGGGGTCGACGTGGACCTGGCCCAGCGAGCTGCGCGCCACGAAGCCGGGGCAGACAGCGCTGATCTACGCAGAACTGCAAGAGGATCAGCCGCTACATATCGAACTGGCGGGCGCGGTGTCGAGCACGGTCGAGCTGGTGGCCAAGCCGGCGCAGGCGCCGCTGCTCGAGCGGGCCTGGGTCAGTGCGCGCATTCGCGGCCTTTTGCACCGCGCGGCCGATGGCGATCCCGATACCGCGGCGGCATTTCGCCAGCAGGCGACCGCACTTTCGCTCAAACACCGCGTGCTGTGCCCCACTACGGCGCTGCTGATTTTAGAGACCGAGTACGACTACCAGCGCTACGGCATCGACCGGGCGGCGCTCAGCGATATCTTGACGGTGTCGGCCGAGGGTGCGGCGGTGCTGCAGGCCCGCAAGGCCTTTGAAATTGCGCCGGATATCGGCACGTGGCCGCGACCCGAGCCGACGCTGCAGATGCGCAAGGCCACCACGGGGCGCTTTGAAGAACAGCCCGGGGGTGCCAAGGGCGGCGACGGTGACAAGTCGAAAGAAATTGCTGAAGACCGTGCCATGCCGGCCCCTGCTGCGGCGCCCG
>CAISBR010000018.1 GCA_903883645.1 uncultured Myxococcales bacterium
AGCACTCGGCGAATGCGCCGACGCAGCATCAGTTCTCGCAAGATCATACCGGCTTGGATCGTCTTGCCCAGACCGACTGCGTCCGCCAACATCAGAGCCACGCGCGGCATTTCGAGCGCGCGCAGCACAGGAACAAGCTGATACGCCTCGGGATGTACAGCGCCGAACAGTGGCGCAGCCAGCGGTGGACGGTCCTCGGTCAGGCCCGAAAACGGCAGCGACGGCGTCAGGGCCGACCAGCGCGACGCCCGCACCATCGCAGCAAACTCTCGCGACTCCATGGGTGCTGTGTGTGCAACATCCGGCAGCGCCGCAGGTTCTAGTACCTCAGCCGCGGGCTCGACCTCCCACAGCAACTGGTCGGACTCGGCACCCACGCCGTCGCTGTACTCGACCTCGACCACGTGCAAGCGGCCGGCGTCGTCAGCGTCGAACGGCTGCACTGCGGTGATCAGCGCTCGCCGATTGCGCACGACTGCCATCATGCCTTCGCGCGGCACGGCCGAACCCACAGACGGGGCACTCATCCAACCCCCGCAACAACCGCAAGTACAGCTTCGGCCAAGGCCTTCATCGCTTGAGCTCGCGCAATAACCTGCTCGCGCTGGTGCGGCGTGTATTTGCCAAACTCCGTGGCCACAACATGAGCGTCTAGGCCCTTGCCCGCTTTGTGCACTTCGGCCAGCCGCTTGAAGCCGCGCAGCTGGGCTGGCCGCCCCTTGCCGCGCTGCTTGGGCGGATGCAGTTCGCGCACCAACTCCGCCAGCTTGTCGGCTGCAAGACCGTCGCGCAGGGCCCTTTCGGCTAGTTGGGCACGCTCGCTGGCATCGCTGACCGGCAGCAACGCTCTGTGTTGCGCCACCGTCAGCTCAGTCCCAACTGCGCCTGGCAGCTGGCGGACTTGCTCGCCGACGCGAATCAGCTCGCGCAGCATCTCTTTGCCCACGCGTAGAGCAGCGTTGCCGACAAACGCATCGTACGCCAGCGACACTCCAGGGCGATTTTCGGCCCAGGCTGCCCAATCCCCGGCGAAAAACTCGGCCAAGACGTAGCGGTGCAGCTCGATGGCGATTTCAAGGTTCTTGCGCAGCAGAATGGCGTTTACCGTGCGGACGGCTTGCGCGACTTGGTCTTGCTCGGCACTCGACAGCGGCCGGTCGGCGGCGGGGAGCACGATGCCGGGGTCGTCATCGTTGGTGCGGGCTAGGTCGAGGGTGACAGTCGAAGTATCGGACATAGTGGACGTCTCCGCCGGCTGCGTTCCGGCCAACGGGGACGGATTATTGCGCCAGTGCCGCTGGACTGACAAGCGGGGTCGTGGAGCGAGCGCAGGGTCTATTTTACGGCCGTAAAATGGGCGCCTCTTGCTACGGCTTCCAGGTCCGGATCTGCACCGACCGCGGCGACGACGAGTCCTGCCGGTGCTCGATTGCAGCGGTTATTTCGCCGTTTGCTCCGGGAGCCGCCCTCGTAAGCCCACGCCACGCAAGTGCGTTCTGGGGTGCCGGGTCACCATTGTCGGTGTCGGTCGTGCTCCCGTGGTCATCCAGCAAAGCTGGGGTGGGCACGAGTGCGCCCCCGGCGAGCTTCCATGCATTTACCTTGCTCTTTGAGCCGGCCAACGGGGAGTAGTTCAATGTGATGACGTCCCAGCCGGAAGTGCTGGCCGAGACTCGAGCAGATGTGAGACCAAATCGGCAGTCTGTTGAAACGTTCGCCTTCTCAATTGTCACCGCTGTCGTTACAGGGGCGCCACCCTTTGTCCGGCCGATGAACTCAACCCGGCCTTCCGTGTCCTTGCGCGTAACCACCACCAACCCCAGCGTCCCTGCATCATCGACGGTCGCGTCCAGGCTGCAGACGGCGGTGGCGCCGGTGAAGACCGACGTGACCACGGGATCAGTCGTAGCCCATAGTTCTGCCGCACCTTGGCTGCCATCGGCCTTTGCGTAGTTGGCCCAGAGCCCGCGCACTGAGCCGTTATCCGTCGCGGCAATGGCCAAATATCGCTTCTGAGAATCCACGTCAGTTCCGAAGTCCGCGAGGACTGGATGCACCAGCGCCATCGCACCACCCGGGCCAAATGCAGCCGCCGGCAGCGGGAACGTACCTGGGGCAGCGTGGAGGGCTATCTTGTCCGTCCACGCACCCAGGTTGCCGCCAAGCGTCCGTAACGAAAGGAATGTCCGTTTGGAAATATCGGCAACATCACTGAGGTTGCCATCCAATGGTGCCAGCCCGGCAGTCAAGAAGAGAGGCCCGAAACTGGCTGGCGTCGCGCACACCTCACCCGCCGCCGCAACCTTTCCACTCGCCGTGCTTCCATCCAGCCGCGCCACACGCCAAACCCCGCCTTGTCCGCCGTTCGACAAGCACTGCTTGGCCGCAGTCGGCTGCGACGGATCGCTTTCCAGCCAAGATAACCACAGCTGAGTCTTCAACTTTGGGTCGGTGGCAATCGTCGGAAACGCCTGACAAACCGTCGAACTCCCGTTCCACAGCGCCGCCTGCGGCAGATTCACCGTGGTCGGCACCGCCTTGACCGCCGCAATCTGCGGATCCAGCGCCATCGCCCGCAGTTGCGCCCCCTGCGTGATGTTCCACGC
>CAISBR010000019.1 GCA_903883645.1 uncultured Myxococcales bacterium
CGCTGGTCAGTGGCTTAGAGCAGCTCGACGGTTACTTGGAGCGCCTGGGCTTGGCCACGGGCACGCTGCTGCTGTTTGATGCGCGTTCGACCGCGCCGACCGGCGACGACTGGGAAAACCGTGGTGAATTCAGCGAGTCGACCACCCCTGCCGGTCGCACGGTGACGGTGTTGCGGCTCTAACCGCCGCCGCCGCTACGGCCAAGCCACCACAAAATTACCCGCGGCCTTCGCCGTCACGCTTTGGCCAAAACCATGGGCGTGCAGCGGCACCGCGCCCACCACGGTCAGGTCGAACGCCACCCGCACCTGCCCGCCGGCCATGCGCTGCAACGTAATCTGACCACTGGTCTTTTGCGTTTGCGTGCCGTACAGCGAGCTGAACGAGCCTTCGCTCAGGACCACCCCCAGCAGCGCCGGCGATTGGCTCGGACCAGCTTGAAATTGCGTGGTATAGCTGTCCGCATAGCGCTTGCCACCCATGGGCGTAAAGGTCGCGCTTTCGTCGGCCGTCAGCGTGGTGGCGTCGCTGCTGGGCACCACGGCCGTGGCGTCGATGTACAGGTCGAGGTACGCCTTGCCGCCGGCGTCGACCCTGCCGCCACTCGCTTCAAGGGTGCGGCTCACGTGCAGCCACACGGCGGGTTTGCCGTCTAGGTCGGCGGTGCTGGCGCCAAATTCGAGCGGCGGGCCGGGCTGTGCGACGCCGTCGTAGCTCAAGGTCCACTGCGAAGTGCCAGCGCTGTCGCTTGAGCTGTCTGTTTTGGTTGGGCTATCTGTGTTTGTATCGCTGCCGCAGCCCGCCAGTTCGAACACCACCAGCGCGACCAGACTGGCGCCAACGGAGAAAAAGGTCTTCGCCATGGCCACTCCGGTGCGGCTGCAGTGGCCGCGGTGCGCGTCCTGCTTACTGCTGGTGATGCAACGACTCTTGCAGATACGGGTCTTTCACCGGCACCAGCGACACCTTGGCCATCATCGCCGGCACAATCAGCAAGAACACGCCGCCCAGCAGCGCCATGGGCCCGATCTCGAGCGCTCCCATAAACGGCCCGTGCAAGTGCTCGAGTTTTAGGTGCTCTGCCGCAAAGTGCGACGTCGCCGGCATCACCTGCAGGTACAGATCGAGCCAGAAGCCCAGCAGCACCACGATCGCCACCGGCACCAAGATGGCGGGGTTGCGCTTGTTGGGCCGCGGCAGCAGCGTAAAGAACGGGATGACCCAGTTCAAGATGACGTTGAGCGCGAACAGGGCCATCCAGCTCGGCTCTTGGCGCAGCAAGAAGTAGCCCGTTTCTTCGGGGATATTCGCGTACCAGATGAGCAAGAACTGGCTGACCCAGATGTAGGCCCAAAAGGTCGAAAAGGCGAACATCATCTTGCCCCAGTCGTGCAAGTGATCGGGCTTTAGGTACTTGTTATGGCCATTATTGCTCAGGTAAACCAGGATGAGCGTGCCCGCCGCCGCCGCCGCCTTGTGCGCGCCCGCAAACTGGTACACGCCAAACATGGTCGAGAACCAGTGCGGCTCGACCGACATCAGCCACACCAGCGAGCCGATGGTGATCGACAGGCCAAAGAAGATGAGGAAAAGCACCGACGTCACGACGTTCTTGCCCGTGTGCTTCACGTCGCCGTCGCTGTCTTGGGCGACCGAGTTCTTGCGCAGCAGTGTGGTGAGCAGCCACCAGCCGCCGATGAAGATCACCACGATGCTCATGTAGAACGTGGGGTTCAAGATCGCCGCCTTGTGGCGCAGCAGGTGATCCTCGGCCACGATGTCGGGGTGCGACCATTCGTACAGGTCGTGCAGGCCCAGACCGCCCACCACCAGCATGGTCAGCAGCGCGACTGGCAGGTAGGTGGTCATCGCCTCGGGCACGCGGCGGGTGACCGCGCCCCAGCCCGCCTTGGTCACGTGCATGATGGCGACGATAAAGCCGGCGCCCACTGCCACAAAGGCATAGAACAGCGACGAAATCAGCAGGTTCGACCACAAGCGCCAGGCCGAGTGCTCACCCGCCGTGGCAATGCCGATGCCCAGCAAAATCGCGCCGACCGCGATGAGGCCGAACGCGCCCTTCTTCAGCCCGCCCGGCACGGCAAACGTCACCGGGCCGCTGACTTCGGCGTGCTCGTGATCGTGGCCATGGCCGTCGTGGTGTTCGAGTTCGGCGGCATGTTCGTGGGTGTTGCTCACGGTAGACCTCTTGGCGCTCTCAGTTCTCTGTTGGTACCTGGGCTAAGGTGCTCGCAGGGCTCGCTACTTGGTCGCGGGCACCGCAGCGGCTGCCGGAGCACTGGGGGTGGCCGCCGCTGCCGGCTCTACAGCCACTGGCGCGGCGCCGTTCTGCTGCTGCAAGGCCCGCAGATGCAAGATGATCTTCCAGCGGTCGAGCTGATTGATCTGGCTGGCATAGCTGGGCATGTTGTTGCGGCCGTACGACACGATGTGGAACAGGTAGCCGTCGGCCCACTTGCCGGCATTGCTGTCGGTATAGCCGATGGGGAAGTTCCAGCCGGCCTTCTTGGCGACCAGGCCCGCGCCCGAGCCGTCGGCGGCGTGGCATGGCACGCAGAAGGTGGCAAAACCCCAGGCGCCGCGGGCCAAATTCTCGGGAGTAGCTTCAACGGGGGCCTTGGGGAAGGTGGCAGCTGCCGCGACGCGACCAGCCTCATCATTGCTAAAGTGCAACGGCGCAAAATCGCGCGGGATAGTGCCCAGTGGCGGCAGCTGATTGACGCGGCCGTTGGCGAACACCGGCTTGCCCGTCTTGGCACTCACCGGCGAGGGCGCATACGACTCCGCCGCCGACGAGAACATCATGTGGTTGATCCACGGAGCGAATTCCATGTTTGGCTCGCGCTCGACCGCGCAGCCCGCGGTAGTCGCCAGCAGGGCGCCGAGCGCCAGCAGGTGCAAACGCAGTCCTTTCATCGCCATCTGCATCGGGTTCTCCATTCCATTGCGCCGGCGGTTGGCCGGGCACGGGCCGTGGGCAGGCTACTGGCCTTGCACCCAGGTGATTTCGCTGGCGCCGTGCCGACTGAGCAGGTCGCGCGCGCGGCCCTCGTCAAAGCCCTTTTGGCCTGGATCGAGGACTAGCGCAAAACGGTCGTCGGTGATGCCGGGCAGGCTAAACTTCGGTTTGTTGCCGGGATAGAGCTTGTTCGAAGCCAGCAGCGTCAGCGCCGTGCCGATGCCGGCAAACAGCACCGTGAGCTCGAACAGGATGGGCACAAACGCGGTGAGCGGCCAGAACGGCTTGCCACCGATGATGAGCGGCCAGCCCGACCAGAACGGCGTCTCGATGGCCTGCGTGTAGGTCTGCATGAACATCGAGGTGCAGAAGCCCAGGGCCGCAAAGCCGAACGTGGCGTAGGTGATCCACGAGCGCGGCAGGCCTTGGGCGGTGTCGAGGCCGTGCACCGGGTACGGCGTGTAGCAGTCGTAGATGGGCAGGCCGGCGCCGCGGGTGGCTTTGGTGGCGCCCAAGATGAGGTCTTCGTCGTCGAAGATGCCTACCAAGTACTGATTATCATTGGCATTGTTGGTGGCTTGGACACTCATGTTACACCCCCTTCTCAGGCGCGGCGGGCGCGTGGGCCAGGCTGGGCACGCCGGCGGCATGGGCAGCGTGCTCCGTCTTGGCACTGTGCTCCGTCTTGGCACTGTGCGGCTGGGCAAAGCGCTTGATCGACTTGACCTCGGCGATGGCGATCACCGGCAGCACGCGGGTAAACAGCAAGAAAAGCGAGAAGAACAGGCCAAAAGTGCCCAGCAGTGTCAGGCCTTCGACCCAGGTGGGCTGGTACATGGCCCAGCTCGACGGCAGGTAGTCGCGGTGCAGCGAAGTGACAATGATCACAAAGCGTTCGAACCACATGCCCACGTTGACCACCAGCGACATCACGAACATCACCGGGATGCTGGTGCGCATCTTCTTGAACCAGAACACCTGCGGCGAGATGACGTTGCAGCTCACCATGATCCAGTACGACCAGGCCATGGGTCCAAAGGCGCGATTGTAGAAGGTAAAGCCCTCGTAGTTGTTGCCGCCGTACCACGAGATCAAGAACTCGGTGCCGTAGGCGAGGCCGACCATCATGCCGGTGGTGGTGATGATGAGCGCCATGTTTTCTAAGTGCTTTACCGTGATCAGGTGCTCAATGTTCAGCACTTTGCGGGTGACGATGAGCAACGTGAGCACCATCGCAAAGCCCGAGAAGATGGCGCCGGCGACGAAGTAGGGCGGAAAGATGGTGGTGTGCCAGCCGGGGATGACCGAGGTGGCGAAGTCCATCGACACGATGGTGTGCACCGAGAGCACGAGCGGCGTCGACAGGCCGGCGAGCAGCATGTATACGGTCTCGTAGTGCACCCAGGTCTTGTTGCTACCGCTCCAACCCAGCGATAACGTGCTGTAAATGGCGCGGCGCACCGGCGTGGTGCAGCGATCGCGCACGGTGGCTAGGTCGGGGATGAGGCCGATGAACCAGAACACCGCCGAGATGGTGAAGTACGTTGAAATTGCAAAGAAGTCCCAGATGAGCGGGCTGCGGAAGTTGGTCCACAGCGGGCCGCGGAAGTTGGGCGACGGCACGAACCAGAGCGCGCCGAACCATGGCCGACCCATGTGGATCAGCGGGAAAAGCGCCGCGCACATCACGGCGAACAGCGTCATCGCCTCGGCCGAGCGGTTGATCGAGGTGCGCCACTTTTGGCGGAACAGGAACAAGATCGCCGAGATCAGCGTGCCGGCGTGGCCGATGCCCACCCAGAACACGAAGTTGGTGATGTCGAAGCCCCAGCCGATGGTCTTGTTTAGGCCCCAGGTGCCGATGCCCTCGTAAATCTGCCAACCGATGGCCGAAAAGCCCACGACAAGCATGGTCATGGTCACCGCAAAGGTGCCCCACCACATGGTGCTGGGCTTGGTCTCCATCGGCACCAACACGTCGTTGGTAATCTGCGCGAGCGGCGGATTGCCAAGGACCAGCGGCTGGCGAAGTTGTGAAACGGGTGCGGACATGGGAGCGGCTCCTTCCGTACGAATCGGGGCGAGTTCAGAGCGAATCAGGCTGAGCGGGTTGGCTCGGCGAAACCTAGAATTCGTGCGGGCTTACGCGCGCGACGAGTTGCGCACCTTGGTCATGTAGCTCACGGCGGGCTGCGTACCGACCTCGACCAAAGCCGAGTAGTTGCGCGGGTCCATGTAGGCTTTGTGCACCTTGCTGCCGGGATCATTGATGTCGCCGAACACCAGCGCCTCGCTGGGGCAGGTCTGCATGCAGGCCGGCTTGACGCCGCCATCGCGGATGTACTTGGGCTGCAGCTTCTTGCCACCGGCTTCGGCTTTTTCGACCTCGGCCAGGTTGGTCGGCTGGTTGTAGCCGCCCTCGGCCAGCGGCCGCAGTGCCTCGCTTTTGGCTTCTTGGATCCGCTGCACGCAGAACGAGCACTTCTCCATCACACCGCGCGAGCGCTTGACGATGTCGGGGTTCAGCGCCAGCGCGACCAAGTCCATGTCGAACTTGTCTTCCATTTCGCGGGTGGGGTAGTTGAACCAGTTGAAACGACGCACTTTGTACGGGCAGTTGTTGGCGCAGTAGCGGGTGCCGATGCAGCGGTTGTACGCCTGGGCGTTCAGGCCTTCGCTGGTGTGCACCGTGGCGAGCACCGGGCAGACCGTCTCGCAGGGGGCGTTGTCGCAGTGCTGGCACAGCATCGGCATGTGCACGACTTCGGGATTCTCGGCCAAGTCGATCAGATCGTCTTTGGTCGCATCCCAGTCGTACTCATCTTCTTTGTACGTCTTCTTTTCGCTGTAATAGCGGTCGATTCGCAGCCAGTGCATCTCGCGGCGCACCAGCACTTCTTTCTTGCCGACCACCGGCACGTTGTTCTCAATGTTGCAGGCCACCACGCACGCGCCACAGCCGGTGCACGCGTTCAAGTCGATGGCGAGCGCCCACTTGTAGCCCGGATACAAGTGCCGATTCCACAGCGTGCGCGTGGTGCGCGGGTCGGTGGTGCCCTTGTCGTGCAACATTTCTTCTAGGGTGGCGTTGCCCGATTTGGGGTTCTTTGCCCAGGCCTCGATAGTAGTTTCTTTTACGATATCACGGTGTTCGTAGCTGTGATGCGTCTGCGAGAAGGCGATCGGGTCCTTCTTGCCCGTCGGCTTGATGTCAACCTTGGCGATATCCGCTAACACCGCGAACGGGTAGACGTTTTGGCCAATCCCTTCGGCAATACGGCCCATGCTTGCGGGCCGACCGTAGCCGACCGCCATCGCCACCGCGCCGTCGTGCATGCCGGGGCTCAGCACCACGGGCAGCTCGAGCGACACGTTGCCTGAACTCACGACGACCACATCCGACGACAGCAGATTGCCCATTTCTTGGGCGGTCTTGGGCGAGATGCACAGGTAGTTGGCCCAGGTCGCCTTGCTGATCGGATCGGGCAGCTCTTGCAGCATCGGGTTGTTGGCGTGCTCGCCGCTGCCCAGGCCAACCTTGGCGTACAGCACCACTTCAAACTTGCCCGAACCCAGAGTTAGCGCGGGGCCTTGCAGGGCCTTGCTGGCCGCCGCAGCGTCAAACCTGCCAGCGACAACCGGCGGCAAAGCCACTGCAACCACTGGCGTTGCGGCCGCAGGCAGACCCACGGCGCTCGCAGCCTCGGGCAGGGCGGCGGCGCTCGCGGCGGCAGCTAGGGCGACTGGCGAGGCTTCAGCGGCAATATCAGCTGGTTTAGCGGCCTCGGCGGGCTGCGGCGCGGCGTCTTCGGCCGGGCCACCCACTTTCACGGCCTTGCTGGGCAACACGATCGGCGCGCCAATGGCCCTCACTTCGGCCATGCCGTCGCTTACGGCCTTGTCCCAGAACAGCTGCGCGTCGGTCACACCTTCTGCGCGCGGGGCCACTGCAGCCTTCCAATAGGCAGCAATTGCGGCGTACGCCGGGTCTTTTTCGCCGGCCCACTGCAGCAGCAGGTCGAGCGGACCGCGGGTATCGAACAGAGGATTGACGAGCGGCTGCTGCACGCTGACTAAACCCGACTGCGTCTCGGCATCGCCCCAGGCTTCAAGGCCGTGG
Organism: uncultured Myxococcales bacterium; assembly: GCA_903883645.1. Classification (GTDB taxonomy): domain Bacteria; phylum Myxococcota_A; class UBA9042; order UBA9042; family UBA9042; genus SXRM01. Next base: position 7,101 of record CAISBR010000019.1, read on the forward strand.
TGGCTGGCGGCGACCAGCTGGCACAGGGCCGCCGTCTCGTCGTGGCGCGTGGTAATCGCCAGCGAGAGCTTGGCTTTCTTTATCCCGTCGGCCCACTTGCTAGCCAAGCGGCTGTCGTAAGCCGGGTTGACGCCCAGCAGGATCACACCCGTCACCTCGCCCTTATTCAGGCTATCGACCAGCGCGGCTTCGGCTTGGGCACTGCCCTGGTGGGTAGCGAGCGTCTTATCGATGCGCAGCGTGGCGTTGTAGTTGCTGACCGCTTCGTTGATGACGTTGACGGCCACCTGGGTCGCCACATCGGCCGAATCGGCCACCACGAGCGAGGTGCCCTGGTGATCGCGCAGCAACTTGGCCCACTTGTCGACCAATTTCTGCTGCTCGGGGCTTACCTTGAACTCGGGTACCGCCACGCCCGCCTGCAGCTTGGCTGCCAAAGCAAACAGCAGCTGGCGCTGCTCGCTCGGCAGAATGCGCACGCGCTCGTCGGCATTGCTGCCCGTCAGGGTCAGGCGGCTCTCGACTTGGATGTGCTTCGACATGAACTTCTTGTCGATCGCTACCTTGCGGCCGGGCGCATAGGCCTTGGCGAAGGCCACGGGGCTAATCCAGGTGCCCAAGAAGTCCGCGCCGAAGCTGAGGATGACCTCGGCCTTGGCAAAGTCGTAGCTGGGCACGCCGTGCTTGCCGTGGGTTTGGCCATGGGCGTCGGCAATCGCGCCGGCACCAAAGGGTCCCTCGTAGGCTAGGTGGCGGGCACCGGGGAACTTGGACAAGAATTTACGAACGATATCTTGGCTAGCCGGCCCGTGCACCGCCTTGCTGACCAGTACGAGGCCCTTGCCGTCGCTGCCGAACGCTGCCAACGCCTCGGCGACCTTGGCATCAAAGTCTTTCCAGGTCGCATCTTTGCCTGCGATCATCGGGTTGCGCACGCGATCGCCGTCGTACAGACCCACCACGGTGCCCTGGCCAATGGCGCAAACGCCGCCCAGCGACAGGGGATGATCGGGGTTGCCCTCGACCTTAATCGGCCGGCCGTCGCGCGACTTGACCAGCACGCCGCAGCCGGCGGGGCAGCCCTGGCACACGGTGGCATAGTACGAGCCCTTACCCACAGTTAGCTCTTCGGGCTTGTCGACGTAGGGCAGCGCTTTGTGCACCGGCAGGCGACCGCAAGCGGCCGTGGCCGAGACAGCGGCAAACGTTCCGGCCAAAACCTTTATAAAGTCGCGACGCTCAACGGCACTGCCATCGCCCACGAGCGGCGGCTTGCCCGACTCGTAGATGCGCGCTTCGTCGATGCTCGGATCGCCCAGCAGCTCTTCGACGCTCTGGAAGTGGCGAATTTCGGGCGCCGCGGTCAAGTCTTGGCTGGCGGGGGCGCTATCGTTCTGGCGGTCCATAGGGACTCCTCTTGGCGGAACAGTCAGCTACTGTGCGCGGGCTACTGGTGGCAGCCGGTGCAGTCGGTCGTGGCGAAGATGTGCTTGGCCTTGAGATCGGGCGGCGGGTTGCGCGTGTAGTCGCGGTGGCAATTGACACACCAACCCATTGATAATGATGCAAATTGTTTGACCTCGGCCATCTCTTGGATGGGGCCGTGGCAGGTCTGGCAGGCGACGCCCTTGTTCACGTGGCGGCTATGGTCAAACGATACGAAGTCGGGCAGGTTGTGCACCCGAACCCATGGCACTGGCTCGCCTTTCTTGTAGAAGTCAGCGAGCAGCTGGATCTGCGGTGACTCGGTCCGCACGGTCTTGTGGCAGTTCATGCACACCGACACGGGCGGAATGCCGGCCTTCTTGCTCTTCTCGGAGCCGAAGTGGCAGTACTTGCAGTCCATTTTTAGGTCGCCGGCGTGGATCTTGTGCGAGTACGAGATCGGCTGAACCGGCGTGTAGCCCTTGTTGTAACCAAGGGGATTCAAATCCGAATTGTCGCAACCGGTCAGCAGCGACAGCCCCAAGGTGGCCACCAGCAGCGCCACGCGCCACCAGCCGGTCATGGGGTTGATCGAGCGGTGTCGGACCGAGGTCATGGACAGGCTCCAGTGCCGCGCAGGGCGATCTGCGGGCTCAGCAAGGACGGGAAACGCCGCGCGACTGCGTGACGCCGTGGTGACGATCGGCGACCGTCAAGGGCACGTGGTGGCCAATTGGGAGATGCGCGCACGCGACGACTTGCTCGGGCCGAGCATTGAACCCGGCGAAACTTCAAGAAAACTTCGATAGGCGTGGCGACTCGCCTTCTCGACGCGGAATAGTCTGAACGAAAATCGATGATAAGTCTAGATCACGCAGCCGTGACAATCGCCGTGACAGTTTCAGAGGCTGGCGGCGGTGTCCTACTCGGGCTCCGACCGGTTGCCGCGATCGCTGCGGTGCAGGCGCAGATCCGAGCCGCCCAGCGACTGCCCCGAGTCGCCCGACGTTTCGGAGTAGAGTTGAATGCCGCGGTGTCCGTTGGCGCGGGCCACATCGAGGGCAATCTCGGCGCGGGTATACAGCTCGTTGCCATTGGTCGCATCGTCGGGGAATACGGAAATACCGGCCGTAAATGTCGGCACAAAGTTGCCGCTGCCCATCAGCTCGACGGTCGTGGGCTCGAGCACCAGCGATCGCCAGAGCTTGCGCAGCAGCTTGCGGGCCTCGTAGCCATTGATGTGGTGCAAGATAAGACCAAACCGGTCGTCGCCCAGGCGCGCTACCGTATCGGACCGCCGCAGCGCGGCCTGCAGATGGCGCGCGATGTCGATCAGCAAGGCGCGCACCAGCGGCCGCCCGTGCTGGGCTTCAAGCGCCACAAAGCCGTCCATATCGAGCACCGCTACCGCCATGGGCATGGCCGCCCGCGAGCTCAGGCGCATCATCGGGTCAAGCCGCGAAAAGAACACGTGTGGACTGGGCAATCCGGTCAGCGGGTCGCTGGTCACCATCGCTTGGTGCAGCCGGCTCGCCCGCACGCGCGCCACCAGCCGGGCCGCCAAGTGCGCCGGATCGTCGCTCGCCGTGCCAAAGTCGTCAAAGCCGCTCTGCAGCCAGCGGGCGCAGTCGGTGGGCGCCCCCTGCGGCAAAATCACCATCAGAGTGGGCAGTTGCCGGCCGGCGCGCTCTACGATCGACAGCCAGAGCTGGTCGGGATCGTCGCCGGGCTGCGGCGCCAGCACCAACGCCGCCGCACCCTGCTCAAAGCCGGTCTGAGCCACCTGCACCGAAGGCAGGCAATCGACGGAGAATCCAAGGCGTTTCAGCGTTTCGGTGAGCGTCGGGCCCCAAGCGGCACCGGCGTCGGCCACCACGATGTAGTCCGAGTGAGTGACAGGCGCGCGAAGATCCATGATTTCCTTAAGAAAGTCCGGGATTGGCTCTACTGGCAGACGTTGGACGCCACCGGCGTGCCGCGGTCTTTGGTCAGGCACTGCTTGCACGAGGTAAGGCCGCCGCCGCAGTCGTCGGGTGTGCCGCAGAACTCGCCCTCTTTGGCGCAAGGGGTGTTGGCGCACGCGGTAAAGGTCGAGCTCTGCTTGTCGTAGAGCGGGCCAAAGAAGCAGGTGCCCGTGGCGATCTGCCAGCAGTCCTTGGTGTCGTTCAGCACGGGGTCGATGCAGTTGTCTTTGAGCATCATCGACGCGCCTTTGATCCACGGCCAAGTGCTGTCGTAGTAGATCGCGTCGACTAGCTTGCCCTCGGCGTTGGTGAGCTTGATGCCGTCGCTGCCATTCGACAACACGAAGGTGCCGTTGCCCGACATGACGCCGTTGTCGTACCAACCGTACATGGCCTTGACGCCATCGTTGTATACGGGGTTCGAGTTGCGCGCCAAGACCGCATAGGTGCCTGGTTTAACGACGTAAGTGTCGCTGCCGGGCTGCAAGACCGATGTCTCGGGTAGTACGCTGCCGCTGGGCGCGCAATACGGACCGCCGGCGTTGCCGCTCGACTGGGTCGCCCAGGTGCAGCTGACCGCGCCCGCGCTGTGCTTGCTGGCGGTGGCATCGGTTAGACCAGAGCCGGCGCCTTCGTCCATGGCGAGCGCTAGGGTGTCGCCGCCGGCAATGGCGCCGCTCGCCCAGCGAACCTGGGGGCCAAAGTTGCGGAAGAATGAAGGGAAATTGACCTTCTCGTTGTAGCTGGGGTAGCCCGCGCTGCCGGCGCTATTGATCTGCTTGCCCGAGAAGACGCGGAACGCCGCCGCACGGCCCTTCAAGTAGTGGCTGATCTTGCCCGTCGCCGAGTCGCGCTGTGCGCCCACCGTCACAAAACTGGCGATGCTGGTGGCGACCGGGTAGTCGCTCAGTGTGGTCGAGGCCACTTCTTTGCCGTTGACCCAGGCGTGCAAGCTGCTGCCGCCCTCGATGGTGAGCGCGATGTGGGTCCACTTGCCCTGGAGCGCTAGGCCCATGTCGAGCTCTTTGCCGCCGGCGATGGCCCACAGGTGGCTGCCCGACGAGCGCACGGCGAGCGGGTACTTGCCGGCCTCGCCGTAGCTGAACAGGTCGCTGCAGGTGGCGAGTACGCCGCCCACGGTGCACAGGTCGCCCGCCGTCAGCGTGTCGAGCAAGAACCAGCCGTGGATGGTCAGCGCGGGCGTATAGAAAAGTTGGTTGGTCGCAGCGGGGTTGTTGTCGACGCCCACATAGCTGGCTTTGCCGTCAAAGAGCAGCGCGGTGCACTGGCCTTCTACGTCGCAGGTCTTGGTGCAGCCGTCGCCCGCGGCGGTGTTGCCGTCGTCGCACTGCTCCGTGCCTTCGATAAAACCATTGCCGCAGAAGGGCTTGATGGTGTGCGTGTCGGTGCCGGCGCCGCTCGTCGGATTCAGGTCGCTCAGCACCCAGTTGGTCAGGTCGATCGCCTTCTTGGTGGGGTTGTACACCTCGAACCACTCGCCAAACGCGTCGTACTGAGCGAGCGGTTGCACCATCACTTCGGTGATGACGAGCGTGCCCTCGGGTGCGGGCGGCGGCTCGATCTTGCACTTGGCGTCGCAGCCATCGCCGGGTACCAAGTTGCCGTCGTCGCAGCTCTCGCTGTTCTCGACCTCAAGGATGCCGTTGCCGCAGATCGGCACGTTGACGCAGTCGCCCGCCTTGCACCATTGGCCGTCGCCGCAGATCGTTTTGTCGGGCTTGGGCGTGACTTTGTCGGCCTGTAGGCACGGGTTGGCGCAGCTGGGGTTGGCGCCGCCGGGCGTACCGAAGTCGCCGGCGCTGCCGCTCCACTGCTTCTTGGCCAAGCACCAGTTGGCCGAGCTGTCGTTGCCGGTCGAGCTGGTCGAGAAGGGGTCGAGACTCAGCGAGTAGCCGTCGCTAATGGGCCAGCCGGTCTGCGGGTCGACCTGCTTGCTGATGTACTGCAACTTGTCGATCGTGGTCGCATTCCAGTCCAAGATGATGTTGTCGGAGTAGTTCGACAGCGAGAATTCGCCGATCGGGTACACGTAAGCGGGCTTGGTGCCACCGTTCTTGGTGGCGTCGCTGTTCGAGGCGAGCAAGATGTAGCCCTTGGCAGGGATGTACAAGCCCTTGACCGCATTGATCTTGTGATTGTTGGTGCCGTTGTCGCGCAGCACCCAGCCGTTCAGGTCGATGGTCTGGGTGGTGGTGTTGTACAGCTCGACCCACTCGCCGTCGGTTTCGACCACGGCCTTGGGTTTAACCAAGAATTCAGTGATGACCACCGCGCCGACGTCGACGAATTCTTTTAGGCAGGTGTGGCTGCAGCCGTCGCCGGGCACCGAGTTGCCGTCGTCGCACTCTTCGTAGGCATTCAGCTTGCCGTCGCCACAGTTGACCGAGTCGCAGAAGTCGCCAAAGCCGTCGCCGTCGGTATCCTTCTGCTCAGTATTCGGGTACTTGGGGCAGTTGTCGCACACATCGCCCACGCCGTCGCCGTCGCCGTCTTGCTGGTCTTTGTTGCTGACCGCCTTGCAGTTGTCGCACAGGTCGCCCAGACCGTCTTTGTCTTGGTCGGCTTGGTCGGCATTGAGCAAGAACGGGCAGTTATCAGACTGGTTGGCCACGCCGTCGCCGTCTTTGTCTTTGCCGCTGGGGATGCAGGTCGGATTGGCCTTGCCGGGCGTGCCCGTGTCCCCCGTCAGCGGAAGAATCGTTTCGGCGTAGCACCAGTAGATCGGCAGATCGTTTTGCGACACCGAGTACTGGCCCGGGTCGAGCTGCAGCGCCTGGCCCGGCACCACTTTGGGCGTATTGATCGGGTAATCTACCTTGTCGATCAGCGTGTTGTTGTTGTAGACCTGCACGGTGCCGGTCGCGGGGTCGAGCGTCAGGCCCTTCTTCCACTCGACATCGACGTTGATGCCGCCGTTAAAGAACTTGTCTTTGCTCGCGCCGATCACCAAGTACTGGCCGGGCTGTAGGGTAATCGGAGCGTCAACAGGCAGTTGCGTCTCGCCCTTGGCGCCGAACGACAGCCGCCAGCCCGCCAGCACCACCGGTGCCGTGTCGCCGTTGTACAGCTCGACCCACTGCGCGTAGGCGTCGTCGATGTTGTTGCTATGGGCGAAGATTTCGGTGATCACCACCTTGGCCGGCACGATCGCAGCGATTTTGCAGTCGGGTGTGCAGCCGTCGTTGTCGATCTTGTTGCCGTCGTCGCACTCTTCGTTCAGGTCGAGCTCCGCGTCGCCGCAGAACTGGGGGTCGCAGGCATCGCCCTTGCCGTCGTTGTCGCTGTCTTTTTGGTCGGCGTTGGCCGAGCCGGGGCAGTTGTCGCAGGCGTCGCCCAGCTTGTCGCTGTCGGTGTCTTTTTGATCGGGGTTGGGCACCAGCAGACAGTTGTCTTTGGCGTCGGCCACGCCGTCTTTGTCGGTGTCGGGCGGCTTGGGGCAGTCGAGGTTGACGTAGCCCGGCGAGCCAAAATCGCCCGCACTGCCCGGCCACATCGCCCCAGATTGACACCAGAAATCGGGATTCTTGTTGTCCGTGCCGCTCAAGTGGCTTTTGTCGAGCGACAGCGACTTGCCCACAATGTTCGCAAGCGGCCACGAGGTCGAGTTCCACGCCACTTCGTCGATGACGTTGCCGGCCGTGTCGACGAGCTTGATCTTGTCGGCATTGTCAGCCAGCGAGAAATTGTCGTATACATAGTCGACGGTTACGCCGCCATTCGCCGCCGCCGCGCCCCACGCGCCCAGCACCACCACGCCCTTGGGCGGCACGATCGTCGAGCACGACATCACTTGCGTCTCGTCGGCCTTGTCGTCGGTCAGCGTCAGGCCAAAGAGCGGGATGGGATCCTCGGTGGTGTTGTAGATCTCGAACCACTCGCCCACCGACTCGTCGACCTTGCCGGGATGCAGCATAACCTCTGAGATAATAAGCGAACCGGCTGGCAAGCCACTGGGCAACTTGGCGCACACCCCGTCGGGGATGTCGTAGCTGATGTCTTGCTTGGGCCCCAAGTCGGGCGGCACATCGACCACGGCGTCGCTGCTGTCGTCGGTGGTATCCAGGTCCGCATCTTGGTCGGTGGCGTCTTGGATCTCGTTGTCGACATCGTCGGTCGCAGCGTCGCCTACATCGTCGCCGTCGGGTTCGATATCCTCAGAATCCTTGGCATCTTTGGTGTCCTTGGTATCCTTGGCGTCGGCCGCATCTTTGCTGTCAGCGGCGTCCTTGGCATCTTGCCCCCCCACTTCGGCCGCGGCATCCAGGCTGTCGTCGTCGAGCGCATCGGCAAGGCTGTCGTTGTCGCCCGTTTCGGCGCCCGAGTCGGCCGAGCTATCGGCCTTTCCCTTGGCGGCCGGCGTGGTGGCGTCGCTACCGCAAGCGCTGAGCAGCGCCACGATCAACCCCAACGCGAGCCGTTTCTTCATAATCATGGTCGAATCCGACATCCTTGCCTCGCACGATCTACTGCTGCACGCATCGCTGGTACGGATTGCGCCGGGCAATCAGAGCCCGGGCATTCACAGACACTCAGCCTACGACCTTGGGTGGTGAATCGCAACTACCGCCGCCACTTACCGCGTTTTGGGTGGTTACTCAATAACTACGCCTACTTAAGAATGCGTGCAATGACCGCACCCTTGCTGCCGTCTTGGGCATCGCTGCGCCAGACCAGCACGTACGAACCGTCGGACCGGCCGACCACCGCCGGCAGCGACTGGTTGCCCGTAAAGGTGGTATTTGGCATTAAATCAAGGCCTTGTTGGGTCGCGTCTTTGTATTGCGCAGCCTTGAGCCCGTAGCCCGACTCATCTTCGCCCGCCGTTTGCCACACCGTCAGGGTGTTGCCGGTCGACAAGAACGCGATGGCCGGCTTGCTCTGCTCGCCTGCGGTAATCGGGTTGATCTTGAATTCTAAGCCCACCTTGCCGTTGCTCTTGTCGAAGCGCTGCGCGTAGATGCCAAAGTTGTCGCCGTCTTGACCGAGCGAAGCCCACACCGCGGTAAAGTTGCCACTGCCGTCGACGGCCGCTTTGGGCGAGGTCTGGTCGCCGGTGGTGGTGGTATTGATGGCGAAGGGGCCGCCGATCGCTTTGCAGTCCTTGTACAGCATTTGGCCGTACACGCCCCAGCCCGCGCCGTCTTGGCCGAAGGACTGCCAGGTCACCAGGTAGCGCCCGTCCGCAAAGGCCACAATCGTAGGAAATTGCTGCTTATCGGCGGTGACCGAGTTGACGATCTGCTCGTTGCCGTACGCGACACCGCTGGCATCGTAGCAGCGCAGCACCACGTCGTAGTTGCTGCCGCCGGTCTGCCCGTACGACTCCCATACCGCGGCGAACGAGCTGTCGCTCTGCATGGCCACGCTGGGTCGCCACTGGTCGTTGGCCGTGGTTTGGCTGACTTGGAACTCGCTGCCGCTTTTGCTGCCGTCGCTTTTGAAGCGTTGGCCGTAGACGCCATCGATATCGCCGTCTTGGCCGACCGAGTCCCACACCACCACGTAGTTGCCGGCCGTGTCCATGCCCACCGCCGGGGTGGTCTGCGAGCCGGTTTTGTAGGTGTTGACCACGGTTTCTAGGCCAACCAAGCTGCCGTCGGCGGCGTAGCGCTGCAGGCCGATGCCGGTGGCGTCGCCGTCGATGCCCTCTGAGTCAAACGCGACCACAAACGCGCCGCTGCCGGCGACCGCGATGGCTGGGTTGCCCTGCTCGCCCGTCTTGGTGCTGTTGACCAGCAGTTCTTTGGCGCCGTTGTACACATTGCCCAACTTGTCGAAGCGCCGCGCGTAGATATGGCTGTCGGCCAAGCTGGTCCAGGCGATGACGCCCACGTCGCTCGACAGGCCTTTGCCCACCGGGTAGCGCTGATCGCCCACTACGCCCGCGTTCAAGATCTTCTCGCCGCCCACCTTGGCGCCGGTCGAGCTGTACCACTGGCCCAAGATGCCGTAGCCCGCGCTGTCTTTGCCGCTGCCGTCTTCAAAGGCGACCATAAACGAGCCGTCTTGGAACACGGCGAGCGTCGGCGCGCCCTGGTAGCCCGTGGTGGTCGTGTTGACTACGACTTCGGAGTTGATCGGCACGCCCGGGTCGGGCTTGAACACCTGCATGGCCACGTCGCCGCTGGTGGTGTCGGTCTGCCAGGCGACGATGTAGCGACCGCTGGGCTGGTAGGCCACGAAGGGGGCGGTTTGCGCGCCGACGGCGTTGGTGTTGACCTGGAACTTGGTGCCGTTGGTCGAGCCGTCGGCGTAGTACATTTGCGCCCAGATTTCAGCGCCGTCGCTCCACACGATGATCGAGCTGTTGTCGCTGGCGACCGCGGCGGCGAACTGCTTCATGGTCGCGTCGGTGCCCAGGTTTTTGGCCATCGAGTTGTCGGCATTGATAATGGCCTTGTACACCGTGCCACTTTCGCCCCAGACCATCAGGCGGCGGCCATCGGCGTAGGGGGCGACCACGAACTTGTCGAGGATCAGGGTTACCGACGAAGCGCCGCAGCTCGCCGTAGTGGGCGCGACGATATTGACGAGTGCGCCCGAGTTGGCCAGCCAGTTGTCGCTGCGCTGGTATTGGAAGTACGACTTGCTGGTGTAGCGCGAATACGTCGCCGTGCTGCACGCGTTGATGGGGCAGCCGTTGCTGGTGGTGCACGAGCAATAGTACGTGCCGGGAACGCATGAGCCGGAGTCGTTGTACTCCGCCATGGCGATCACGTCGCTGCCACCCGTGGGCGCGGTGGTCAAGCCGACGTTGCGGACCACGTTTTGGTACGAATAGGTCTGCTCGGTGTTTTCGCGCGAGCCCTCGTCGCGACTGCTGCGGGTCGAGACCGTGGTGTCGCTGTTGCCCCAGGCCACGCGGTAGTGACCGCCGCCCAAGTCGAGGATGGCCGCGGCCTTGGCGGTGACCAAGCTGGCGCCGGCGGTCTTAAAGGTCGAGATCTTCAGGTCGCCGCACTGGTTGTTCTGGCCCACGCACAGTCCGGTCTTGCAGGCATCGGTGGGGGTGCAGACGTCGCCGTCGTTGCAGGTGGTGCCATCGACCTTGGCCTTGGGCACGCACTTCTTGTTGGTCTCATCGCAGGTGGCGTCGTTGCACGAGTCCGCGACCTCGCTACAAGCTTTCGCGCCGCCGGCCAAGCACTTGCCCGCGCCGTCGCAACTGTCGCCGTCCGTGCAGAACTTGCCGTCTTCGCAGGGTGCGCCCTTGGTCTTGGCCGTGGGTTGGCACTGGTAGGTGGTGGCGCCGGTCGATTTGCAGCCCCAGTCGTTGCACACGTCGGTCGGGTTGCTGCAGTCGACGGCGCTGCCCTTGACGCACTGGCCGGCTAGGCACGCGTCGCTTTTGGTGCAACCGCTGCCGTCGGCATCGCACGCCACGCCGTCGGCTTTGGGTGTGCCTTTGCAGGCTTTGGTGGCCTCGTCGCAGCTGCCGGTGGTGCAGCCGCTGGTGGTGCAGTCCATGCCCGTGCCGCCCGTGCACTTGCCGGCCTTGCAGGCCTCGCCGATGCTGCAGTACAGGCCGTCGTCGCAGGTAGAGCCGTCGACTTTCGCAGTCTTGAGGCACTGGTACGACCCCGCGCCGGTCGATTTGCACGCGGCAGAGTTGCAGACGTCGGCGGCAGCGCTGCAGTCGGCGGCCTTGCCCACTACGCACTGGCCCGAGGTGCACACATCGCCCACCGTGCAGCCGTCGCCGTCGCTGTCGCACGACTGGCCGTTGGCCGCGGTGGCGTCGTTCTTGCACGCGCCGGTGCCCAGGCAAGTGTCTACGGTGCAAGGGTTCTTGTCGTCGCAGTCGGTATTTTGCACGCAGCAGCCCGCGCCGCCCACGCCTTTGCAGGCGCCGTTCGCGCAGCTGTCGTTCTTGGTGCACGGGTCGCCGTCGTTGCAGGCGGCGGTGTTGTTGGTGTGGCTGCAGCCGGCGATTTTGCTGCACACATCGTCGGTGCAGGCGTTGTTGTCTTCGCAGTCGGCGATGGCGCTGGGCTTGCACACGCCACTGGTGCAGGCGTCGCCGGTGGTGCAGGCATCGCCGTCGCTGCACAGGCCCGACTCGTTGATGCCCTTGGTGGCACACTGGCCCGTGCCGGGGTCGCAGGCGGTCTGCTTGCACGCATTGTCGCCGCTGGTATTGCACACAATTGCGGTCTTGGGATCCGTCGCGCACTTGTACGGCAAGCTGCCCTTGTCGCAGTACGACTTGCCGGCGCACAGGCTGGTGGCCTGGCCGGAGCAGTCGCTGTCTTGCTGGCAGCCGCACTGGTTGGCGCCGGCGCTGCACTTGCCCGCCTTGCAGCTGTCGCCCACGGTGCATTTTTCGCCGTCGTCGCACGCCGCGGTATTGGGCGTATAGACGCAGCCTTGGCTGGGATTGCAGGCGTCGTCGGTGCACGCGTTGCCGTCGTCGCACTTGGTGGCCGTGCCCGATTGGCAGCCGCCGCTGGCGTCGCACAAGTCGCCGCTAGTGCAGGGGTTGCCGTCGTCGCAAGCGCCACTTACCGGGGCATTGACGCAGCCCTTGGTGGCCGAGCACGAGTCGAGGGTGCACGGCTTGCCGTCGTCGCACTTGTTGGGGGTGCCGACGCAAGTGCCGCCCGCGCAAGCATCTTTGACCGTGCAGGCGTTGCCGTCGTCGCAGGTGGCGGTGGTTGGGGTCGACTTGCAGCCGCTGGCCAGCTCGCACGCGTCGTCGGTGCAGGGGTTGCCGTCATCGCACTTCTTGGTGGTGCCCGAGCAGACGCCTGTGTCGCACAGGTCGTTGTTCGTGCAGGCATTGCTGTCGTCGCAGGGGGCCGCGGTCTGCTTAAAGACGCACTTGCCATCGACGCAGCTGTCGGCGGTGCAGGGGTTGCTGTCGTTGCAGACCTTGATCTTGCCGCCCTGGCACTGGCCGTCTTGGCAGGTGGCGCCGATCTCGCACGGGTTATCGCCCTGGCACGGGCCGGTGGCGAACGCGTACTTGCAGCCGGCTTTGGGGTCGCATGTCTCGTCGGTGCAGGGGTTGCCGTCGTCGCAATTCTTGTTGGTGCCGGTGCACTGGCCCTCGACGCACAAGTCTTTGCTGGTGCACACGCTGCCATCGTCGCACGGCTGGGCACTGTTGGCGTTGGTGCACTTTTTGGCGATGGGGTCGCAAGCGTCGCTGGTGCAAGCGTTTTTGTCGTCGCAGGCGGCTTCGTCGGTTTGGCCGTTGCAGTTGTTGTCTTGGCCGTCGCAGGTCTCGGGCGCCGCGTTTGCGGCGTTGCAGGTGCTCAGGCCCTTGGTGTCGCAAAACCGCTTGCCACTGCAGCTGCCGTAGTCGTTGCCTGTGCTGCAAGTGGTGCCTAGGCCTAGCTTTTCGGCCCGGCTGCTGCACGAGCAGGTCAGGTCGTCGCGCTTGCACTGCTTGATGCTGGCGCCCGAGCCCGAGGTGACGTTCAGGCACGAATAGCCGACCGGACAAGGGTTTTGGTCGTCGCACAGGCCGCCGCAGAACTTGCCGGGGCTCGACTTGCCGTTGCCGTAGTCGATGCAGACCGCGGTGCTGCCGGCCGCGCCGCCTTGGCAGTCCGCGTCGCTGTTGCAGGGGTCGCAAATGCGCGGAAACTTGGGCATACATACGGCGACGTCGTCGGCACCGGCCTTGACCGTCTTGCACGAGGTGCCACTGGGGCAGCCCGCGCTGCACGACACGGCGCAGGTGCCCGAGCCGGCATCGTCGAGGCAGTAACCTGAGGCGCACTGGGCGTTTTCGGTGCAGGCGCAGCCGCCTTCGGTGCAGGTGTTGGCGTCTTCGGGGGGCTTGGTCGTGTCGGGTGGCGGCTGGGTGTCGACCAGGGTATCGAGCGGGATCAGATCGGGGGTTTGCTCGCTGTCGGCGACGCTTTGGTCGAGCTCGCTGTCAGGCAGGCCGGCCACGTCGAGCACAAACCCAACGTCGGGCGCCGCAGTGTTGCTGGTCGAGGCCGCGGTGCCACTGTCGCAACTGCTGGCAAAACAGGCAAAAAACCCTAGGGCCAGCGCGATGAACGGTAGTCTTTGCTGCCAGGTCTTGCGGTCGATCATTCTAGTTCCCCCGGGGCGCACACGTTTCGCAACAGTTTACGGGCGCTCCGCCGCGGCGGCAAGGCAGCTTGAGCTTGGCGTGGTTAGGTCATTTATAGAGCGGGTAGGCGGGCTTAGCATCCCCTTGCGTCAGGCGCACCAAGTAGCCAGGGCGAATATTTTTCCATACTTGGGTGGTGCCGGCGGCGTCGGGCCAGCGCACTTCGAGCTGGTCGATGCTGCACGCGCTGCCCAGGCCAAAGTGGGCGACCAGGTCGTGTTGCATGCCAAAGTGCCCGTAACCACCGCCGATTTCTACGGTTTGTGTGACCGCACCGGTGGTTACCCGCACCACTGCGCCGATGGCCGAGCGGTTGCTGCCGGCGCCGCCGACCAGTTGTACCTGCAACCAGTTGCCCAAATTGGCACTATCATTTGAAAATACATGCACTTCTTCGGTCTTGTAGCACTCGCTCGGGCTCAAGCCGCAGCGGGCCAAGCTGTGGCCCAGGGCGATGTCCAGGTCGCCGTCGCGGTCCCAGTCGGCGATGGCGATGCCGTGGGCGTGCAGGTGCTTGAGGCCCGAAGCGTCTGTAACATCGGTGAATTGGCCATCGGCTCCTTGCTGAAACAGCTTGGCCTTCGTGCCCGGGTAGTCCGAGCCGGCGACCAAAATGTCGAGGCGGCCATCGTTGTCAAAATCGAACACGGCCAGGGTCATGTCGCCCACATCGTCGCCCTGACCGGGGGCAAAGTGGTGGCCAAGTCCGCTCTGGTCTTCATGAAGATGGTTCAGCGTGGGGATCTTCGCGCCATCGTTCAGCGCCACCCGCAGCGGGTCGCTCGACGGGCCCACGTCGGGGTGCACGATGGAGCCGAACACAAAATCCAAGTCGCCATCGCGGTCTAGGTCGGCGCAGGCCACCGTGCCCGTGTTGCCGCCCAGGCGATAGGGCTTCCTGTCGGTGGCGTGGTTCCAGCGGTAAGTGCCACCAAAAGCGGCCTTGAGCTGCGGGCAACTGACCTCTGGCGGCGGCGCTTTGTCGCAGTCGGCGGCCTTGGGATTGTCAAAGCAGTAGCACTGCGCGTTCCAGTTGCTGGTCCAGTCGTCGTTGTCGTCGCGGTCGAAGTGGGTCTGGGTTTTTAGGTCGTCGAACCGCTTGCCAGAGGGCCCCAAACTGCCGCTGAGCCAAAGGGAATTGAAGTAACGGCCGTACGATACGCCCAAAAGGTCGGGCCAGCCGTCGCCGTTGATGTCGCAGGCCGCGGTGCCCCAGGTGTGGCGGTGGGCGCTGCCGTTTTCGATGGCGACTTGGCTCGTTGCGGGCTTGGTCATCAAGCCTTCGTCGGTGGTGACGATGCTGAACAGGCCGGTGCCGGCGCCGCGCACCAAGTGGTCGGGGCTGGGCGTGTCTTTGCCCGGTGCGCCCCATGTCGCATAACCCAGCCAAAGATCGAGCATACCGTCGCGATCGTAGTCGACAAAACTGGCCGAGGTCAGGTTCTTGCGCAGCTCCGTGTCGGCAAAAGTGTTACTTGGCGCAAGGTTAAAGTGCCCCTTGCCATCGCCCAGCATCAGCTCCGAGGCGTCTTGGGAGAAAAGGTCGGCTTTGCTGTCGATCGGCACCGAATTGCCGCAAAATGCATCTAAGTTGCCGTCGTTGTTCACGTCGCCGTACACCACGATGTGCGCTTGGCGGCCAAAGCCGTCGGTGGCATCGCGGGGCAGTAAAATGCCAGAACTCTTCGTAATGTCTGTAAAATTGAACTCGCCAGGGCCGGTGCGATGCGCTTTGAGCAAGAACAGCTTGCGCGGCCCGGCGCCCAAGTTCTCGCGCTTGCCCGAATTGGCCATGCTGCGCACAAACAGCTCGGGCAAAAGGTCGCCATCCAGGTCGGCGGTCGAGAGGCGTACGCCCACCGCGCCACTGTCGGTAATGCCTACTTTCTTGGTGACATCGCTAAAGATTTTGCCCTTGCCGCTCCAGCTGCTGCCCGGTTTGCATACGGCGGGGGGCGCGCCGGCCCAGGGGTCGCTGCCCGTGTCGCTGCCCGTGTCGCTGCCGGCGGTTGTGTCGCCGCTGACTGCGCTGCTGTCGCTTTGGGCCGTAGAAGTCGCGCTGGTGCTGCTGCCGCAGCCGATGGCCGCGACGAGTGCGATCCAATAGGGCACACCAGGGAGCGTGGGGCGGAGCAAAGGCATGACGGGACTCGCGATCGCGACGGGCGACAGGCCAAGTGTCACCGGCGCTGCTCGCGTGCGCAAGCTAAACTGCTGGCGCAACGGCCGCGCGGGGTGCCCTGCAGTCATTGACGCTCGGCAACCGCCCGCGTAGTCTCGACTTGTCACGCGGCGACCGGCTGCTGAGTCAGCGGGCGCTTTGCCACAAACATGAGGGATTCGTGCATAGATTGACCCTGTCCCTGTCCCTGTCCCTGTCGGTGGTGCTGGCGGCGTGCAATACCGTGACGCCTCGCCCTGCGCCCGCGCGTCCGGGCCCTGCCGCGGCGGTAGTGCCCACGGCGACTCCGGTTGCAGTGCCCACGCCTGTTGCGACTCCAGCGAGTCCTGTGGCGCCCGCCGCGCCGGCCGAGGTCAGCGACGCCGAGCGTCTTGCCGCCGGGCAGGCCGTACAGCAGCTGCTAGCGGCGCGCCAGGGTCCGCTCAGTATCACGTCGATCCAGCTGATTTCTGGGGTGTTTCGTGTTGTGGCCCAGCCCGTGCAAGCGGGCGCGCAGCCAATTGAGACCTACATCACCCGCGACCTGCAGCTGATCTTTCCTACGGTAGCGCGCCGCCAAGCGCCACAGGCCCCTGCTGCACCGGCCGCGCTGGCTGGCGACGACGGTGCCTACGGTGCGTGTCTGCAGTCCAAGCACGTGCGGCTCTTTGGCGACCCGAATCAGCCGCAGACCCAGCGGCAGCTGGCCGAGCTGGGTAGTGGCGGGCGGCAGCTGCTCGTCGATTGTGCGGCGCGGCCAGGGGATTGCGCGGTACTGGGCCAAACGACCCTGCCGATTCTGCAGCTTGGCGAGCAAAAGGTGGCGTCGCTGGTGCCGCGGGCGGTGATCGCCAAGTGGGCCGGCTGTGGCGCGCCCGCTGCGGCGCCTGCCGCCCCATAAAGGCCGATCAGCCTAGGTTGCGCGCGTTGGTCTCGGTCAAGAACTCGAGTACTTTGCGCCAATCGCGTGTCGTCGTCGCCGGCGGCAGGCTCGCGCGCAGCTGGGCGCCGTAGCGCATGGTCCACAGCCGCGGATCGAGCACCGCCACCACGCCCGTATGGCGGCGACTGCGCACCAACCGGCCAAAGCCTTGGCGCAACGCTTGGCTAGCGGCCGGCAGCCACAGTTCGGCAAAGGGCGAGCGCCCCACGGCTTGCAACCGCTCGCTGCGGGCCACCATCAGCGGCTCGTCGGGCGGCGGAAACGGAATCTTGTCGAGGATCACCACCCGCAACGCCGCGGCCGGCAGATCGACGCCTTGCCAAAACCCCATCGTCGCCAGCAGTAGCGCGGGTTGCTCGGCCACAAAACGCTCGAGCAGACGTTCGCGCGGCTCTTGCCCCTGGCACAGCACGGCAAACGGCAGCTGCGGCGGCACCAGCACGGCGGCGCGCTGCAGCGCTTGGTGGCTTGCAAACAGGGCCATCGTCGCGCCACCCGCCGCTAGTGCGAGATTCGCCACGGTCTTGGCCACTGCCACATCGCGGCCAACATCGCGCGGATCAGGCATATTCTCTGGCATATAGAGCAGGGCTTGCCGCGGAAAATCGAACGGACTGGGCACGCTCAACGCCGGCGTATCGGCGGCAAGCCCAAGCTGCTCGCGCACCAACTCGAACCGCCCGTCTACGGCCAGCGTCGCCGAGGTAAACACCCGCGTGGCCGGCACCGCCAGCAGGGTACGCCGCAGAATCGCCGCCACTTCGATCGGCCGGGCCACCAGCGCCACGTCGCGCGGCCGCTGTTCGACCCAGCGCACAAATTCGGCCTTGGGCGCCCGCGCCGGCACGCAGGTGTCGAGGTCACTGCGCAGGGCCCACAGCGACTCGCTCGCCTTGGTCAGCACCGGATCGCGGCTCGCCTCTTCGGCGCCGCACAGGTCGTGCAACCAGGTCAGCGCCGCATCGAGCTCGGCGGTCAGGGGTTGCAGTTGCTGCAGACGCTCGCCTTGCACCGCCTCGCCGTGGCGCGAGGGCCGCAGCGCTTGCCACAGGTGCCCGCTCGTCTGCTCAAGCTGGTCGATGGCCTCAGCCAGACCGGCCGCCAGCAAAGGATCTCCCAAAGCGCGCTGTGATGGTCGCAAGTCCTTGACAAGATTGCTAATGCGCCGCTCGCTCACCGTCGCGCCAAAGAAGTTGGTCACGGTGTCGGCCAGCGCGTGCGCTTCGTCGACGATGAGCACACCGCTATCGGGCAGCAGACCCCCGCTGGTAAAGCGCTCGCGCACCGCAAAATCCGCCAGCAGCAGGTGGTGGTTTACGATCACCACGTCCGACGCAGCGGCGCGGCGGCGGGCGCGGGCCACAAAACAGCCGTCGATACGCGGGCATTGGCTGCCTAGGCAGTTGTCGACGGTCGAGGTGACCTCGGCCCAGATCGAGTGGCCGTCGTCGATGCCCAGCACTTCGGCACGGTCGCCCACATCGCTGCCACGGCTGGTCGCTTCGATGGCGGCGAGCTCGGGGGCATTGGCCATGCCCAGCAAGCGCCTGCGGATTAGCGCGGCATCGATCCGTTGCGGACACAGGTAGTTGGCACGCCCCTTGAGCACCGCCACGCTGCGCTGCAGTCCGCACGCGAGCTGGGCCGCCGGCAGATCATTTTGCAGAATCTGGCTTTGCAGCGTACGCGTCGCCGTCGACACCAGCACCCGCTTGCCCGACAGCAGCGCCGGCACCAGGTAGGCGATGGTCTTGCCCGTGCCGGTACCCGCTTCGACCAGCAGATCGCGGCGGTCGGCAATCGCCTTCTCGACCGCTTGCGCCATGGTCGCCTGACCGGGGCGCAGTTCGTAACCCGGCAGCACGTTTTCAAGATGGGCGAGAGCGGCCAGCGAACTCACGGTGCGACGCCCGGCGCGAGCTGTGGCCGAACGGTGCGTGGATCGCCAGAGCTGACTCCGGCTGGCTGGTAGGCGATCACGGCGGTGGCGCCAATTTGGCGGTGCGAGTCGTCTACCTCAACAAAACCAGATAGTTTTAAGGTCTTGTCGAGCGTGCGCAACACTGCCAGTTGGTCGGGGCTGGCCTCGGCATCGGCCCCCAGGGCGGCGCGATCACCCAGCAGCAGCACGGCCCCAGGTTTTTGCTGCAACAGCATCGTCAGGTGGGCCGCCGCGTCGCCCGCCTCAGCCTGGGCCCGTCGCAGCCGCGGCCAAGCCGCCAAGGGGTCGAGTTGCGACGCTACCGCCAGACCGCGCGGCCCTACGGCTAGAAATGCTGAGGAGCCATTGGCCATTTCGGCTGCGGAGTCGCGAGCAAATCGTGCCACTTTGCGGGCGGCGATGCGGTCGACACGCTCCGTCTGCGCCAGCAAGTGCCATGCGCCCACGGCAAAGAGGGCCAGCGCTACCGCGCCCAGCGTCCAATAGGCGCGGCGCTTCACTAGTAACTCTGATGATTCGCTGAGACTTTTTGCCGGAAGTGCCAATGCCGCCAGCCCCGCACCCAAGGGCAGCGCCACGCCAATCCGCGCCACCGCCAGGGCCTCGACCACGCCGTTGCCCGTGCCGCGCTGCGCCAGCCAACCCGCCACAGCCGCAGCGCCCAAGGCGGCGATGAGCGGTGGAGCCCAGTCGCGATCCCCCAGGGCCCGCGGCAGGTTGGGCAGCGCTACACCCAGCGTTTGCCAGCCGTCGCGAGCCGCAGCGCCGCCTTGCTCGTCGTCGTCGCGGGCCAGGGGCGAGCGCAGAACCTGGCGGACCACCGGCGGATCCGCCTGAACCAAGCCGCGCCACGTGCCCACCGCAGCCAACAGCACCACTGCCGCGCCCGCCACCAGCCAGATGAGCGGCGTCTCCACCCCATCGAGCAGTCGCGCTAGCGCCCCTTGCGGCCCCAGTGGGCTGGCACACTCCAGCAGTTGCCCCGCCGCCAATAGGGGCGAAGTGCTCGCCCATCCAGCATTTTCGCCCGCTTGTGCCGCGCCCCACCAGCTTGTCGCGGCGTCGCCTTGCGGCAGCACGTAGCCGACCGTCGCCAGCCTGCCGGCCAACCCCAGAACCGCGGCCAGCAGCCATGCCGCCGTCGCCTGCACTTTGATGCGCGGCTCAACCAGCGACCTCACCACCCCATACAGCCCCGCTGGCACGATCACCAGCGCCGGACTCGCCAGCAGGCCAAGCAAAAGAACCACCGCGCCAGAGGCAGCAATTCTAGGTAAGTGTCGCTCTTTTAGCCCACCATGCAGCAGCAGCAACGCCAGCAGCGCGCCCGCCGCCACCAGCCCACCCGCGCCAAAGCGGTGCCCCGCCTGCATGGTCCACGGCGCCAGCGCCAGCGCCAGACCCGCAATCAGCCCCGGCAGCGTGCCCCAACCGGCGACACGGGCATAACCTACGGCAAGTAGTGGCAAACTCAGCTCTGCCGCCAGCGACGTCAGCCGCAGCAGCCCGGCCTGGCCCGCCGTCGCGGTATTCCAAATTCGCGCCAGCACCAGCCACGGCTCGCTCGACACGCCGTCGCCCGCGAGCCCCAGCGCCGCCGCCGCCTCGCTCGGCCCCAGGTCGGCGGTAAACATCGGCGCCGCGCGCAGGGCAATCGTCACCAGCGCCAGCCGGATCAAAAGCGTCCGCAGATCCTTGGGTTCAATCGTCATGTTGGGCTCGGGGCGCTACTGCTGGCGCTTGGCGTAGAAGGTGCCCTTCAGGGTCTGCGGACTGCCGCCCACGGTGATGGTCATATCCCACACGCACTGGTCGGCCAGCATCGGTCCGCCCCACAGGTCGATCAGCTGATCCTGATTGGTTTCAAAGATATTGCAGGCATTGGCCGACAGTAGCAGCCCCGAGCCCTTGGTCGGGTCGCCGCTCGTGCCGTCCAGGCCGTTCAAGGTGGCTTCTAAGTAGCCAGTCCCCAAGTTGATTAGCGCCTCGCAGGTCGAGCTCAAGAAGCCCGCCGAGATCACGCTCTGCTGCGTGGCCAGCTTGGCGGCAAAGTCATCGCAGCAGCTGTCTTGCACCAGGCACTGCTTGCCCGTGGGCGCTAGCAACGATTTCAGCAGCTTGGCATAGCTATCGACCACCGGCCCCGAGCCGCCCGCCGTACCCGTCATCGCCGGAAGTAGCTGTTTCTGAACAATGTAATTGAGCAGTGCGCCCCACTTCACCTTGAGCGCGTGCTGACCAATCTTGACCTGCGACTTCAGCGCATCGCGCCACAGATCAAACTGGCCCACGATCGCGTCGGACTGGAAGGCTTCGACATTAAAGGTCTTCTTGCCGCAATTCGGATCCTTGGGATCGCAGGTCTGGCCCAGCGTCCACTTGTACGTCACCGTCGACCACACTTCTTTGGTCTGCGCCGCGGGCAAGAAGCCGGTGCTATCGGGCTCGGCCTTGATCTCGATCGTGCCACCAATCTCTAAATTCGTAAGAATTTCGTTCAGGTCCGCGCCCGTGCTCAAGCCCGTCTTGATATTTTGCGGCAGGTACGACATCAGCAGCGCATCCAAGAACTTCACGATAATGTTGCCCACCGCCGTCAGGTCCTTGATCTGTGGGTTCGCCGGATCCATGAACACGTACTTGCACATGGATTCTAGGGTGTTACCGCCCAGCTTGCAGGTCAGGCCCAAGATGCCCGCCACCGGGTCCGTCACAATGTTCAGCACCGTCTTCAGCACCAGCTCCACCGGATCGGGCAGCACGCTCAGCAGATCAAAGTGGCTGATCAGGTCGTAGGTACCCTTTAGGCGCGGCGGCAAGTCGTAGAAATTGACAGTTACATCATCGCCTTCGACCACACCTTGCGCGTTGACATGCATCGTGACGCCGGTATCGACGCAGCCGCCCGCCACCGGCTTGGTGCCGCCCTTGGCCGGAAACGCCACGCCGATCGCCGTAAAGGTAACAACCCCGTCTGTACCGGCCTCTTTTTGCACCCAGCCGGCTAGGCTCGGAAAGCTGAGGCCCCACGGCGTATCCCACTTCAGGTTCGGGCTCGTCCAGGCCGCCACGGGCAGCGTGTCGCCCAGGTCCAGACTTTTGCAGGCCGGCACGCCGGCAATCTGTTTGGTCAAGCGCACTTGCACGTTGCCCATCTCGGCCGGCATCGACACACCCTTGTAGTGCGCGGTGATGGTCAGCGGCCCCTTGGCCTTGCTTTGCACCGTAAAATCAAAGGTCAGCGGCGCGACGGTCGCATCGTCGGGGGCCTTAGCCACCACCGCAAATTTGCCAACCGTACCATTGGCTTTGATCTCGGCCTCGGCCTCGCCCAGCTCGTCGGTCATCACGCCCGGCGTCAGCACCAGGCCCAGCGAGCTTTGCGGATCGACCATCTCAAACGTGATCGGCGTGCCCACCGGCGCCGGCTGCCCGCCCACCAAGTAGCGTACCTTGACCTTGCGCGTGGCATTTTGGTTGACCAGCAGCGCGCAAAGTGTGTCGCACGTTCCGCCAAAATCGTCTTTGCCTACAGCGTATTGGAGGGTGTTGGCCGCGACCCCATCGCTGACCGCGCCGTCGCTGGGGGCCACTTCGCCGCCGCCAGTGTCGGGCGAGGACTTGCTGTCGTAGGTGCTGTCGCCAAACAGAACCCCGTCGGCGCCGCCACCAGCATCTGCTTGATAAACGCTACCTTGCACGGTAGTGGTGCTGCACGCCGCCGTGATGATCAGCGCCAAGTTGGCCAGCAGCGCTGCGGCCCAACTGCGCCCGCTCGAAGTGAATTTGGTTTTCATGGTTCGCCTCCGTCACTGGCCTTGGCTGGCGGGGTATAGCGCAATACCACGCCAATGTCGCCGACCAGCAGCGCGTCTTTCGCAAAAGCCGCGATGCCGAAAAGAGTCGCAATGGTGCCTGTCTGTAGCGGTTTCCACTCGTTTGCCGTGCTGTCAAAGTGCAGTACCCCGCCACCGGTGCCGGCCAGCAAGATGTCGCTCGGACTCCAGCCCCAGATCGCGCGCACCGGATGGGCCCAGTCCGATAGGACCTGTGAGTAGGTCCATTTGACGCCGTCCCAGTGCACAAGTACGCCCTTGCCGTTGCTGTCGGGTTCGCCGCTCGCCCACACGTCGGTCGCGCTGGCACCCCACACGGCGAGCAGCGTCGACTTGACTTTATAGGCCTTTTGGTCGGGATCGGGCTGAAACGGCTCGATCGGCGTCTGCTTCCAGCCTAGGCCGCCAAAGTGGTGAATGGCGCCGCCTTCGCCCACTGCCCACACATCGCTGCCCGATAGGCCCCATACGGCGCGCAGCGTGGCGGTGATGGGCTCTGCAAGTAGCTCCCACTCCTCGCCATTCCAGTGTGCGACCGCGCCGCCTGCCCCCACGGCATAGACGTCCGTGGTTGAGCTGCCCCATACGCCGCGCCAGTTGCCGCCTTCGGGGCCGGCCATGGCGGTCCATTCGCTGCCGTCAAAGTGAATAATTGTAGCCCCTTGGCCCGCAGCAAACACATCGGTTGCCGTCGCGCCCCACACGGCCTGCAAGTTGACAAAAACATTGGTTTGGCTGCTAACCCAGCTTCCCGCTTCGAGTTTCCAGGCAGCGCCGCCTTCGCCCACCGCCCAGCCGTTGCCGTTGCCGTCGACCCATGCGGCCAGGGCCGAGCCGCCCCCGCTGAGCTGGCTGACCTGCCACGCGTCGCCGCTGCGGATGGCCAATGCGCCCGAGCTGCCCAGCGCGAAGCCCGTGTCTTTGCCGGTGGCGACGACCGCGTGGAGCGGCATGCCCGTCGTGGTGGCTTTGCTCCACGTTCCTAGGGGGTTGCGCTGCCAGACGATGCCAGTCGCCGAGACAGCCACCCACGAGCCGTCGCCAAAATGCGCCACACCGCGCAGGTCTTGGCCGGCAAGCTCTGCGGCGGCGTCTTTTTGCCACACACCGTTGGCGAAGTGCAGCACTAGGCCGCTCGCCCCGACCGCCATGGCCTCTGCGATCGCTGTGCCTTCTGCATTTTCGACCACCGCCGTGGCCGCGATATCGAGTCCGGTGCCGCTCGTCTGGCCTTGGGCTCCCGCTGCCGAGACCTGCGCTAGGTAGCCGCCCGTGCCGCCCAGCAAGGCGAAGTGCGCGGCCCCGCCCAAGGCGTTGTAGTCGGTCGACGCGCCGCTCGAGCCGCTCGCCCAGTGGCTGCCGTCCCAGTGCGCGGTAAAGCCGCCTTCGCCTACGGCCCAGGCGTCGTCGTCGCTTGCGGCAAAAACGCTGAAAAGGGTGTTCTGGGTCAAGTTGCCGCTGCCGCTGCTGGGTGGCGCGCATTCCGAAGTGATGGCCAAGTCGTCGATGTAGACGCCCTCGCCGCTGTTGTTGTTCTTGTCGAGCGAGTTAAAGCTGATCTCGACGTGCACGTTTTGGCCGGCGAATTTACTCAAGTCGATGGTCTGCCCCACGAATTGGCCGCTGGTCGAGCCGGAGGGCAGCTTCTTCTGCTTGTCCCACACCACCTCTTTGGCGCCGCTGGCCGGTGCGACCAGAACTTGCAGCTGATCGTAAACGCCCGCGCCGACATCAAGAAACACTTGGAACGACAAGGTGATCTTCTGTGCCGCCGGCAGTTGTACCGCGGGCGAGGCCATGGTCGCGGCCACGGCCTTGCCGTTATCGAAGGTGGGGCAAAAGCCGGGTCCATCGGTGCAGGGGGCGTCGGTTCGGCCAAAATATGCGGCATTGGGCGGGCTGGTGTAGCGCACGCTGCCGTCGCTACCTTTTAGGCTGGCCGCGGTCCATACGATGCCGCCGCTTGTGTTATCCGTGACTTGCCATTGGCTTAGGCCCTTGTCGAACGCATCGGCAAAGGCCGCGCCGCCGCAGCAGCCGGCTGCGCCCGAGGGCAAGTGGCTGCATAGACCCGACTCGCAACTGTCGGCGGTGCAAGGGTTGCTGTCGTCGCAGTCGCCGGCCTTGGTACAGCCGCCGGGCGGACCCCACACGCTGCCGAGCTGGCCGGCGCTGCCCTGGTTGTGCACGATCGTGCCGCCTAGGCCGACCGCGAAAACTCGGCTGCCGCCCGCTGCGCCGCTGACGGAGTGCAAGGTTGGAAAGGCGCCTGTGCTGGCGACCTTCCAGCCCAAGCCGTTGTTTTGGATGATGGTGCCGGCGCTGCCGACGGCCACCGCGCGACTCGGCCCATCCGTCCAGACGCTGTGCAGGCTGACCGCAGGGTCGCCGGGCACCTTGATCTGCGTCCAGATGCCGGGCAGGGACGTAGGGGTGACGGTGTCGGGCTCGACAGGCGTATCCGTTTGTATATCCGATACTTGAGTGTCATTTGCTGCGACGGTGTCGTGGCTCGCCGGGCTGCTAGCCGTAGTTGAACCGCTGCCGCAGCCGAAGACGACCGCGCCAAAAACCGCAAGAAGTGCACGTTGTTGTAGGGTCATGGCAGCACCTCGGCCACGCCGAACACAGCGCCCTTCATGCCGACCGCCAGCGTCCCCGCCTTGGTCGCCACCACGCCGCGCAGCACACCCGCGGTCTGCGAGGGCACCAAAGCAAAGGCGCCGCCTGGCTTTTGCACCACTAGCGCGGCCTGCCAGCCCACCGCAATCAGCGTGCCGTCGTCTTTGCGCGTCGCGCCGTACAGGGGCAGCTCCGGGGCCTCAAAGGCCTTGGTCCAGGTGCCCTTGCTGCGGACCCAGATGGCGCCAAAATCGCCGACCGCCATCGCCTCGCCATCGCCCCAAGCGATCACGCGGTGCAAGTCGCCGGTTTCGCTCACGGCCTCGGGGGTCCAGGTGCCGCTGGCATCGCGGTGCAGCACGGTGCCCACGTCGCCCACCGCCCAGGCTTGACCGCCGGCCACCGCTAGCGAGCGCAAAGGCAGCTGATTCACAGTCTTTTCAGGCACCCAGGTGCCATCCGCTTTGCGCCGCGCCGCGCTGCCATCGTCGGACACCACCAGCACACCGTCGCTCAGCACAGCGACACCGGTCACGGCCCCCAGTACGCCGGCGCTTTCCACTTTCCAACCGCCGGCTTGACTCCAGTGTGCCGCTAGACCCGCGTCGCCGCCGACCCACAGATCGCTGCCGCTGGCCGTGCAATCCCACAGATCGGCGGCTGTGACGGGCGCGGCCAAGTCGTAGAACGGCGCGTTGCGATCGTCGGCCCGCAGCACGGCGCCGCCGCTGCCGCAGGTGTAGACCGAGCCGTCGGCCATGGCCGTAACCTGGCGCAAGTCGGCGGTGGTCTCGGCGCGAAAATCCTGCCAAGTCTGGGTAATAGGGTCAAATTGTACGCCGCTGCCGCCATCGCCCACCGCAAAGCCGGCCGCGGGCTGTCCGTCGCCAGCGTGGCCCCACATGGCTCGCAAGGTCGCGTCTTTCATGTAGGTTCCGGCGATATCGTCGAGCTGCCACTTCTTGCCCATCAGGTGCAGCAGTACGCCATTTTGGCCAATCGACCAGGCCTCGGTGTCTGATACGGCCCATAATCCATTAGTATCGCGGGCTTGTGTGTCGTTGGCCAGCGTCGCTTCCCAGGTGCCAGCGGTGGTGGCGGCCAAGTAGCCGGTGTCGCCGCACGCGTACCAGCGCCCGCCCGGGCTTACGGCCACAGCGCGCAAGGTCACGTTCGCTTTGGGTAATGCCTGGCTGGTCCAACTGCCGCCCGACAACTTGATGCCCACGCCCTGATCGCCCACCGCCCAGGCTGTGCCCGAACTGCCCACGGCGATGCTGCGCAAGTTGAACGAACTTTTGGTGTTTTCGGGCTTCCAGCCGCCTTCTTGCCAGCGGTAGACGGTGCCTGCATCGCCGGCTACCAGTACGGTTGCGCTGCCCGCCGCCGCGCCTACTGCCCGCAAGCTCAGGTCGCCCACTGCCGGTGACTGATCGCTCAGGGTCGCGCCGTTCCAGTGCAAAGCCTTGCCGCCGCTGCCCACGAACCACACGTCGCTCGGACCCGTGCCTCCTGCGCCATACAAGTCCGCATTTGTGCCGGGGTTGCGCGGTAGTAAGACCTTGCCGTTCCAGTGAAGCAAGCGGCCCGTGTTGCCCACGATCCACATGTCGGACGGGCTTGAACCCCAGACGCCGTTTAGGTTTTCTTCAAAGCGCAGCGGTCGCGGCGTGAGCACCGCCTTGGTCGTGCTGCCGTCGCCGCTGTCGACCTTGCTGTCGCTGCCGGCGTCGCCCTGGCTGACTTCGCTGCTGCTGTCGCCAAGTTTGCTGTCGGCGAGCGAGGTTGCGTCGCTTTTGCTGCTCGATTCGCTGCTGCACGCGCTGGCCAAGCACCAGCCGGCGGCGATGAGTGCGATGCGGTAAGGGGTTCCACGCATTCGAATTCCTTGTCTGGGCGGGCTACTGGCGCACGAACATGAAGCTGTGCAGCGCCCACGAGCGCCAACTCAGCGTATCCAGGTCCGTCATGTCGTAGTGGTCGATATCAAAGCCCTCTTTGTAGCCGCGAATAATCGTCAGGTGCAGCGGCGTATTCTTGGGAATGCCCGGCGTGCCCTGAATTGTTGGGAAATCGGGCAGATCGACCTTGGTCACCGACCCCTTGGTCATGATGTTCCACACCGGTGTGTCGCCGCCCATACCCGGAATACCGATGGTCACGTAGTTAAAGTGCGGCTCGGGCCACGCCGGATCGACCTGCCACTCCAGGCTAGTGCCCGTCAAATTGGCGTTTTCTTTAGGACTTACCGCGAGCGGAGGGTACAGCATTGGCCCCAGCAGCAGCTCTTGCTCGCCCATCGCCACCACGTCGCCGGCCGCCGTCGCCCACACCGCCAGCAGAATCTTGTCGACCTTGCCCAGGTCCTGCTTGGTCCATTTCTTGCCGTCAAAGTGCAAGAGCACGCCACCCGCGCCCGCGGCCCACACGTCGCTGCTGCTCGAACCCCATACACTGTAAAGGGTTTGCGCGGTCGGGCTGGCCATCGACTTCCAGTTCTGGCCGTCGCTGCGCAGGATCTGACCGCTCTCGCCCACGGCGAACACGTCGCTCGGGCCGGCCGCCCATACGCCGCGCAGGGCAATGCTGGTGCCCGACGACTGCGACTTCCACACGCTGCCGTCCCACATCGCGGCGCTGCCGTACATGCCCACGGCCCAGATGTGGTCGCTGTCGCTTCCGTGAATGGCCATGAAGTTGCCGTACGGCGAGGGGTTGTACTTCTGTAGGCCCGATCCGCCGCCGCTGTTGACCACCTTGAACAGGCCCGAGGCCGAGGCGGCCCATACATCTTGGCCGCCGCCGGCCTTGTTGGCGGCGAACACGCCGTTTAAGTTCACATTTCCCGAGAGCATTGGCACAGTCTGCCAGCCAATGCCGTCAAACTTGGCCATCGCACCACTCCAGCCCACGAGCCAGATGTGCTTGGCGTCGATGCCGAAAACGCTATGTAGATCTGGAGTTCCAGTCACGGGCGAGGCCTGCACCGTCCAGCTGCCGCCGTTCCAGTGCACTAGCGTGCCGGCCGCGCCCACGGCGTACACGTCGTCTTTGGCGGCGCCCCACAGGCCGTAGATGTTCTTGGGCACGCCCGTGGCCACGCTCTCAAAGTCGCTGCCGGCAATTCGTCGCACCATGTCGTCGTTGCCCAGTTGTTTGATTCCGTTCTTAATCGTAATGCTCACAGGCACTTGTGTGCCATCGGCGCGAATCTCGACATCGAGCCCCAGCATCGACAGGCTGGCGTCGTGGATATCGCCCGCCAAGGCCGCTGGCAGCTGGGCAATCTCGAGCTTGTCGGGATCTTGATCCTGGAAGGGGGCAATAAACTTCTGGTCTTGATTGGGCATTTTGATCGCGCCATCGCCACCGAATACCAGGTAGGCCCACGCTGCGGTCAGGCCGAAGGAGCTCTGGTCCATGTCCCATGTCGGCGGGCGATCCAGGCGCACATTGGCCTTGGCTGTCAGCGGAATGTTTAAGAAAACGTCGATATTCTCGAACTTTTCGCCCGGCACCACCATCAAGTGGCGCTTGACGCCCATCACCGTGGCGGTAAACGCGGTCATCGAGTTGGCGTCGCCGGCGGTCAGCACTGCGCCAGGCTGCTTGTAGCCGCCAAAGCACACGATGGCCTGCTCGCCCATGCTGGTGGTGATCTTGTACTTGTAGTTCTTGGCGGGTGTGGCCTCAAAGCCGGCGCCCTCGAGCGGGTAATTGTCCTGTGCTAAGGTGCTGCTTTTGCTGTGGTAACACACGGCGGTCAGGTCGCCGGCACTGGGCGCGCAAGCCCCTACTCCGCCGAATGCATAGCACTTAAAGCCGGTTTGGCAGCCGGCGGAGCAGCTTTTGACGCAGCGCTTGCCGTTGCCGCCGCCGATGTCGATGCAGCTCTGGCCGCCACCGCAACTGGCGTCGGTTACGCAGCTATTGCACACGCCGCCGGTGGCCTGGCCGAGCGCCTGGGCATTGCTGCACGAACCCACTGGAACGAAGACGTATTTATCCAGACCGACCACCTTGCCCGACACGGTAGGGGGCGGCGAGCCGGGCGGTGGCGATCCCGAGCTGGGCGGCGGAATCGGCGTCATCAGCAGCGTGACATTGCTGGCGTCGAACAGCACCACCGAGGCCGACTCGTAGCCGGTCTTGCTGGCCGAAACCATTTGTTTGCCCACGATATCGTCGCCCGAGAAAGTGATCTGGCCATCGGCGTTGGTGTAGCCCTGGTACGGCGTGGCGGGGCTGGTCCAGAGCATGGCGAAGGCGTCTGCGACGGGCGCGCCCGAGCTCGCGTCGATCACGGTGAGGTTGAGCGAGCCGTCGATGCCCGAACCCCAGGTGCCACCGTAGGCGCTCATGGGGTTAAAGTATGTGTAACCTTTGGCTAATGTCGACTTTAGGCCGCCGGTGCTGACTTCGACATCCACCGCGCCGACCTTGCCCGCCGGTGTCTTCACCGCAACGTGGCCCGAGTCGATAAAACTGAAGTGAGTAGCGAGGTTACCGCCAAAGCGCACCTCCATGCCGGGCACAAAACCGCTGCCGTACAGTTGCACCAGTGTGCCGCCCGCCTGGGCGCCGCTGGCCGGGTAGGGCACATACAGCTGCAAGGTGGCGGTGGTGTAGGTGTAAGCACCCTTAAGTACAGCCTTTTCACTGCCGACCGACAGCGCAACATCGGCGTAGCCTGGCGACCCGGCGGGGGTGATCGCCTGGATTTCGCTGTCGCTGATGACCACCACCGCAGTCGCCGGCAGCGCGCCGATCTTGACGGCGGCCTTGCCCTTGGCGAAACCGCTGCCCTTTATGACCACCTTGGTATTGCCAGCTTGCGGGCCCGAAGCCGGCGCGATGCTGGCTAAGGCCAACGAATCCGTATACGTATAGCCCTGTGGCTTGGTGTCGCTGCCCTTGCCTGTCATCACCGTGACATCGACTGGGCCTGCCGTGGCCGACTTGGGCGCCAGCACGATCGCCGCATGGTCCGCCGCCGACACGCTCTGAATCGTCGCAGATTTATTACCGATCAACACCGTCGTGTCCGACGCAGCCACTAGGCCCGTGGCCACAATTACCACTGCGCCGCCACCGCCGAGCGGCCCCGAGGCCGGTGCGACCGACAAGATCTTGGTGGCAGCCGTACCCGTGTCGTCTAAGTATACGTAACCGCCGGGTAAAACTGTTTGGCCGTACTTCGACTTGGCGCTCACATCCACGGCGCCCTGGCCGGGTGGCGTCACCACTTTTACGTAGCCCTTGCCCACCTCGGTGATGGTACAAAGCGCTTCGCCAAAGCGGAGTTGCGTGTTCTTGTCGAGGCCCGTGCCGTACACCGTGACCGGGCTGCCGCCCTGGGTCGGCCCGGCGGCGGGGCTCAGCGAGGTCAGGGTCGGCGCGGCGGTGTAGAAAAAGCCGTTTTTCAGCAGGCCGGCGCCCCGTTCGTTGATCACATGCACCGACTGCGCGCCAAAAACTCCAGGCGGCGTGGTGCAGAGCACCTGGTCGTCGCCCACCACCTGCACGCCAATGGCCGGCTTGCCGCCAATCAGCACCTGTGTCTTGCCCGACAGGCCCGTTCCCGAGATCGCGATCGGCGTGCCACCCCCAATCGGACCCTCGCCCGGCTCTACCTTGGTCAGCAGCAGGTCATTGAAGTACAAGAAAGCATTGTCGAGTTTGGCCGTTAGCGGCGGATCGCCCGCGCTGGCTGCCGGCAGCGTCACCTGCAGCGACACCAGCCCGGCTTCGTGCGGCGGGGTAGTAATCTGCACGGACTGCGAATCGACCACAAAGATTGCGTCGGGTTGCAGCGGCGTGCCGCCTAGCAAGACACTGATGTTGCTGCCAAAACCGCTGCCCGACAGCGTAATCGTCTCGCCGCCGCTGGTGCGCCCCTGCGCCGGATCCAGCGCCAGAATCGTCAGTTTGTGCGCGGTGTTGCCGGTACCCGTGGCGTCGTCGCCCAAGGCCTTGGCATCGCTGCCATCCGCACCCGCTGTGTCGCCGGTTTGGGCACTGTCCGCGCCGCTCGTCGACTTGGCGCTGCTGGCCTCGTCCGAGCAGCCGGCGAAAAGCCAAGCCGCTAGCAGCACCGAGACTAGGCCACGGCACACGTTTTTGATCACACGAACTTGAGCCGCCATGGCGTCCTCGCTGGTTGCCGGCTACTCGCCGGGCTCCTTGAACAACGTCAAATCTTTGAGATCCAGGCCCGCCGGGTAGCCATACGACACGTACTGATCGTAGCCATACACGTCGACCGCCACCGTGCGCGCCCGCGGCACACCGCCCTGATCTTTGACCGGCAGCGCCAGCACCTTATGCACACCGGGCTGCACAAATAGCCGCGTCAGCTTGAAATTCTTGTTGATCGGCTGCCACAGGTCGGGCGCGATCGGCTCGCCGTCAAAAGTGACCACCACATCGTCGCCACACGCACCTGCGATCACCGGCAGACCCGCATCGACGCACTCTTCGTCGGTGGCGCAATCCGTACCTTTTTTCGGCGCGTTTTGCGCGCACGAGCGATGCACCGCCGCAGCGATCGAGATGTAGTTCTCGGCGTACTTATTCGGCGTCAAGAACACGTAGTCCGAACGCCACTGTTCGATCGGAATGGCTAGCAAAAATGCCGGGTCGCCTGTGCCCGCGTCGCCCTGCTGCGCGCCCGGCCCCGGTGCATCTTGGCTCTGCATAAAGTGGCCGACCATTACCGGAGCCGGCGTGCCGTCTTGGTGCTGCGCCACGATCTCAAAGCTGCCGCCATCGCCGCCTTTGCCCGCCTCAAAGTCGTACCACTCGCCGGCATTGAGCACCGGAATATTGATGCTTTTGCCCGTCCACGGATCTTTTTGTGCAGGTACCAAGGCCAGTTTGGTGCCGTCGGTGCCGGCGATGATGCGCCAGTTGTCGCTCTCTTGGCCGCGGTTCTTCAGCTTGACGGCCACGTAGTGCGAGCCCCAGTTCTTGACCGGGAACATCTCCATTTCTAAGTGATCCGCGCAGCAGGTGATGAACTGGCTGCAGCCGTCGTTGTTGTTGCACGGGGTCTTGCCGTCCCACGCGCACACGCCGCAGGTATCGCCCTTGGCAATTTGCTGATCGGTGCAGGCGTCGACGTTGCAGTGGTTGGTATTCGGCGCATTGGCCGCCTCGCTGCCTGCAAAAACGGCAACAGCTTGCGTAGCTTGCACGACAGTGCCCGTGATGTCCGAGCCGACCACGTCCGTCTCGATGTTCAGCAGATCCCATTGCTGCAGCTCAAAGGTCGCCGCTTCGCCCGACTTGTAGCTTTTGATGTCGAGTTCTACGACCTTGGGCGGATCAACCGACGTATCGAGCTTGGTGATCTTGCCCGGCAGGGTGGCGATGGTCGAGTCCGAAAACGTAATTGTTACCTTGGTTGTGCCCGAGCGCGTGGCGATCACCGTCACAAAACCGCGCAGCACCGAGAACGACTGCTCGCGCGACATCACGATGTAGTACTTGCCCAGCACTTCGTCGGGAAGTAGGAGGGAGGCGTCATTGCTGTAAACATTCACGTTTTCAAGTGGATTGAACTGGTAGGCCGCCACCGGCGCCGTCGAGATGACTCGCCACGGCAGCGGCGACTGCACCGTGCCGTTCACATTTTGCGGCGGCAGGTTGAACACCCGCAAATCACCTGGATTCAAAGGCGAATAATCGAGCTCCACGTTCTGCGAATCGAGCAGTTGCTTGCCCAGATTGTTCTGCACCTCGATGGTCGACAGCAGCTTGTCCGACGTGTTGGCGACCACGATCGCGTACTGCGCATTGGCCGCGTCGAAGTACGACTGTCCACCACCGGGTACAAACGCATTGTCGAGATCGGCGGCCCAAAACGAGCAACCGGCGTAGCTTTTGGCTTTAGCGTTGAAGTCGCAGGCTTTTTGGCATATGCCGCCGCCCACGCAGATCTGGCCTGCAGCGGCGTCGCAGGTCTTGCTGTCGTCCCAAGCGCCCTTGTCGTTGCAGACTTGCACGTGTAGCGCGTCGTCGGGGTTGCAGCGCTGGGTGCCTTGCTCGCAGACCGCGCACACGCCCGGGTCCTTGCACTGGGTGGCGTTGCCAAAGTCGTCGACACAGAGCTCGACCACCCAGCCTGAGCCGTCGCTTGCACACTTTTTGACGTGCGACGAGGTCTGGCAGCCGGCGATCGTGCCGGGCGAGCAAACCTGTCCGTCGCCCAGGACCGCGCCGTCGCCGCTGACATCGGCGTGACTGCCGGAGCCGTCGACGCTCTTGTCGGTTGGCGAACTGCACGCCAAGCTGATGCAAAGGGTGGCAGCGAGGCTGAGGTGACTCAGACTGCTTGCGCTCAGGAAGCTTATTTTATTCAGCCAGTTACTGGTGGTCATCGCGGTCAAGACGCGCCTCGGGGGATGCGGGGCGACAAGCGGCCCAATTCGAACAACGTACCCGACCAGGGCGGCTGCGGTCAAATGGCGCGGCATGGCAAAAAAACGCTCAGCGATCGCCATTTTGCGTGCCGGCGCTTTGGCGCTTGTCGCAGGCCGGTAGCGGGCACAGCTGCTCGCCCGAAAGGCAGCACGGAGGCAGGATGGTGTGGCGTTCAACCTTGGCGTGGACGATGGCTGTAGGGCAAACGCTCGGTCGCGGACTATTTGCGGTTCCGGCCGGTATGCGCGGCGATATGCGCGGCGTCGAGCGCCAGCAACGCAAGTGGGGCGAAGGGATTTTGCGGGCGGCGGGCGCGCGGCTTACGGTGTTTGGTGCTGAAAACATCGATGCGAAGCGCCCTTACGTAGTGGTGTCGAATCACGCCTCGCTGCTCGATCCGCCGGCGCTGTTCGCTGCGCTGCCCATAGGGATGACCTACGTGGCAAAGATCGAGCTGCTGGCGGTGCCCGTGTTTGGCGCGATCATCGGCCGCACCGGTGCGGTCTTTGTGCCGCGTACCGACCACGACCGCTCGCACCAGGCGATGCAACTGGCGGCGAAACGGGTCCGCGAAGGGCAAAATGTGCTGGTATTTGCTGAGGGTACCCGCTCGCGCGACGGGCGGCTGCAGCCGTTCAAGAAGGGGGCCTTTGTGTTGGCCATCGCAGCTGGCGCCGACATCTTGCCCGTGACGATTCGCGGCAGCCACGCGCTGATGCCGGCCCACGGCAATAAGATCCGCTCCGGTCCGCTCGAGGTTCACATCCATCCGCCAATTCGAACTGCGGGCCTAGAGTACAGTGATCGCGAGCAGTTGCGGCTGATGACCCAGGCGGCGGTGGCCTCGCTTATGCCTGCTAACTAGCGAGCGACGCTGCCCGCTGCGCGCGGTTTTGCCTTGACGCTAGCTGCCTTGGCCCTTACAATCCCTGGCCCTCGGGTGCTCGACATTGGGTCGTGCATTGGCCTCAGGCCTGAAGAAATCTCGCAAATCTTGGACCCTTGTCGCTGCGCAGCGGCTCGGCCCGCAAACCGCCTTCGCGGCGGAAATCATCTGGAGTCCCATGGCGGTTCGCATTCGTCTAGCTCGTTACGGCAGCAAGAAGTCCCCCTACTACCGCGTGATCGCGGCCAACAGCGAGTCGCGCCGCGACGGTCGCTTCTTGGAATTGCTGGGCAGCTACGACCCGCTCCAGAAGCCGGCCACGTTCAAGGTTGAGCAGGCTCGCTACGACTACTGGCTGTCGGTGGGTGCTCAGCCCAGCGATACCGTGGCGGCGCTCGTGCGTCGGGCCAAGCGCACCAGCGTGTAGTTTTCCGCCAAGATTTGGTGGTCTTCTAAATCCTAAGGGCACGCCGCGGCATCGACGAATTTTCGACCGCGGCGTGTCACTCCATCGTGGCGAGGGCGCAATGACGCAAGAGCTGCTCCAGTATCTGGCGGTGTTGCTCGTCGATTTCCCCGACGACGTGCGCGTACAGAGCGAGACAACACCCGAGGGCACGATCCTGCGCCTCAGCGTGCGTCGCGAAGACGTGGGCAAGGTCATCGGCAAACAAGGGCGTACCGCAAGGGCGTTGCGCAACTTGGTGCACGCGGCTGCGCTGATCCGTGGCGAGCGCATCAACGTGCAGTTCGTAGACGCGTAGTTCATCAGCGCATAACTCATCGGCGCGTAGTTTCGCCGACTTGGCTTGCCTTGTCGCTTGTCGCCGCCGCAAAGGTCTCGCTGCGCCATGCCTGTGGTTGGCAAGAATCGTTTGATTATCGAAGGCTTGCCTGCGTGCGTCGACGGACTTGGCCGCGCCCCGGTTACAGTAGCGGCTGCTGCTTGGCGGAATAGGGCGCTAGGCTGACCGCCTCGAGGGAGCTCTCGTGCCCGAATCTTCTGCTTCGACCGCGACTCAGGCCCCGGCGCCGCCGCTGTGGTGGTCCGTGGTGCAACTTCTCCGTACCCCTGCGGCCCCTGCGGCGGTCTTGACCACGGGTGGCGTGCTGGCTTGGATTGGCACCCAGTTGCCGCAACACGACGCGCCGCGTTGGCTGGCCGATGGCCTGTCGCGCTCCGATCATGCGGCGAGCGCCGCGCTGGGGCTCAGCCACCTCGTTACCGGCCTGCCGATGATGCTCTGGTGGATCGCGGCCGTGGCCGTGCTTGCCGTGCGCGCTCCCCTGTTTGGCGGCGCGGGGCTTGGCGATGGCACCAAGAAGCTGGCCGGGGTGGCCTGGCTCGCTGCGGCGAGTCTCTGGGCGATTTGGGTGATTTGGAATGTGGGCCAGCCGCCGGTCACTTGGCTCGATGTGGACCTGCAGGCCCCGCAACCGAGCGCGCAGGCTTGGATTCACGACCTGGGGCGACCAGCGCCGGCGCCCGGGCGGTTTGCGGGCACCTGCCAGCCCGACGCAAGCGGCCGCGAGCTCGACTGCAATCTCGATGTGCCGCAGGGCGCGGTCAAGGTGCACTTGTCGACGGGCCACAGCGAGGTGCGCCAGGGTTGGCAGTATTCTTGGATTGCACGTTCGCCCAACCCGCAGGCGAGCCATTTCGAATTCGTGGGCGCGGCGACGCCCGGTGGAGCGCCGGTGCAGGTTTCGCTGCAAGCAGGCCGTGCCGCCGATGCCCCAGCCCTGCACGCGCGCTGGATTCCCCAGGCCACTGCCGTGGCGGGCCCGGCGGTTCTGGCCGTTGCTGAAAATGGGCCGCTGACGTGGTGGAATTCGCCGATGCAATCGGGTACGGCAGCTGTCGGCGCTACCGCGCGAGTCGGTGACCGTGCGCGGATCGCAATAGCTCCGGTGGGGTGGCAGGTTCATTTGTGGTGGCTGTCGCTTGCGCTGGCGGCGTTTGCGGCTTTGGCCGGGGCCCTGAACCGCCCAGTGAGGCAGCCATGATGGTCGAGGTTTGGTTCTGGCGGGCCTTGGCGCTGATCGCCGCCGCGCTGTTGCTGCTGGTGGTGCGCACCGGACAGAAGCGACTGGCGCAGGCGGCGCTGGTGGTGGCCGTGGCCGCAGGTCTTGGCTTTGCCGCCGCACCGGGCGCAGGGCTGGTTCTTGCTGGCATTCTGGTTGGTTCTGCCCTTGCTGCGGTGGTCGATGCGCCATGGAGTCGGCAGTCCGGAGCGTGGCTCGGCTGGGCAGGTGGCGCGGCGGCCCTGGCTTTGACTGCGGCGACCCCTGCTCCGGTGACGCACGCCGACTCCGGCACGCCGCTTGCGGTGGTCGCGTTGTTGCTCCTTGGGTTGGCGTGGCGGTCGATCGGCTCCGCTGCGGGCTTGCCGCTAGGGCGCATTGCGCTTGCGGTGCTGTTGTTGCTGTTGCCCTGGGGGCCAGACGACCTCCCCGTGACCCTGTGGCGCGCCCCCGTGTTGTGGGCGTTGCCCGGTAGCACCGCTGCGGCCACTGTACCCGGCCTCGCCTGGACGCCGCACCCCGGCGATTTGTGGGCGCATTGGCCCCAACTGCTGCTCGCAGGCGCCGGTCTATGGCTGGCGGCGAATGCGGTGACAGCCGGCTCGGCGGCTCGGTTGCGCAGTGCGGTCGCCATTGCGGTTTTGGGCATCGCCGCCGTGGCGCTGGCCTGGCAGTCTGACCAGGCGCCTGCGCTGCCTTCTGGCATGACTGCTGTGCAAGATGCCCCTTGGCAATCTGATTTTGGCCTGTTTGCCCTGGCCGCGTGGCGTTGGCTCGCGGCGGTTGCACTCGTTGCGGTGGGGCCGAATGCTTCAACACCATTGGCAATTCATAAGGTTGACATGGCGATACCCGGGCTTGCCGGTTTGGCGGTGGTCGCCCTGGGGCTCACTGCCGGCGATGTGGCGGCGTTGTCTCTGCCTCGCGACCCCGCAGTTTGGGCTCTAACCGCCCTGGTGCTTGCGGGATCGGCTCGGCTCGCTGCGGCCGACGTGGCTCCACGGGCCAACGCGGCTGCGGCTCTGGTGCAATGGCTCGCCGCGGCTAGTCTGTGCAGTGGCGCCTTGGGCGGCTGGTCCGTCGCCGGCCTTTGGGGCTGAAGGCGGCGCGCCGCCGCTTGATCACCTCCAAGAACCTACGCCGCCGCTGACAGCGCCACCCAGAACGAACGATTTGATCGCATTGGGTTTTCTGTGGGCGGCGCTGTCCTTTTCGTGGGGCGCAAGTTCGCGTCCTTACGGCCGACTCACCGCGCCGCGACGTAGATCCCGTCTGGTATCCAGAGTTTCGGGCGCTAGCGTGAGTACCGCCGCCACCGACGCGGGCCGGGCATCGGCCAATACCGCAGCCCCCGCCACTGCCCAGCCGCACTTTTGCAGGGCTAGCGCTGCTTGGCAAAGTGTTTCCCCTGTTGTTACAACATCATCGATAAGCAGTACCCGCCCACGTCCCGGCCGTGCGCGAAACTGCGGTGCATGACTTCGCTCGATACGCCGAGGCGCGGCGTGATCGAGCCTGTCTAGGGCGACCGCCACGGGCATTCCGCTGCGCCGCGCCAACAGGTCGGGCAGGTGCCAGCCGCGTTGCGCCAGCCGGCTTTGCTCCGGCGGCACCGCGCAGACCACCCGTGCACAGCACGAACGGGCCAGCTCTGCCACGCACCGTCGCCACTCCTTGCTGATGGGGCCAAGCGCCAGGGCCTGTCCTTGGCCTTTGGCGGCGGCGATCGCGTCTGCCACGGCGCCGGCGTACACGAACAAGCCGGCCGTGGCGCCACACCCCTCGAGCGGGCTGGCAGCAGGTGCCCATTCGACCGCAACGCCGCAGCCCTCGCACCAGACCGCGCGATCGCCGACCGGTGCGCGCCTGCCGCACGCCCAGCAACTGCATGGAAAGATAGCGTCAAATGCCAAATCTACCGCTTCGTGCCAGCCCATCCTGCCCCCAGGGGCAGAGAGTCCGCCCTAAAGGGTGATCGATCTGGCGCCGAGTTTTGCCGCGCCGCCTTCGCAAAAAAGCGACGAGTCCGCGCAAGAAGGCGCCGTGCCTCCAGTGCGGGGTACGGCAGAATATACGGCGTATGCGCAGGATATCGAGAATTTACGGAGCTTTAGGGTCGAGTACCGTCCGAGCATAGCGTCAGAATCTGCACGCCCGCCTCCGTGATCGCGATCGAATGCTCGACATGGGCCGACGGCTTGGCGTCGTTGGTGATCACTGTCCAACCGTCACTCAAGGTGTGCACCGCATCGCCGCCCAGGTTGACCATCGGCTCGATCGCTAGGCACCAACCGGGCTGAATGCGCGGACCCGCCCCCGCCGTACCATAGTTAGGCACCTGCGGATCTTCGTGCAGCGCCTTGCCCACGCCATGGCCACAGTACTCGCGCACGATGCCGTAGCCGCGCCGATTGATGACCTTTTCGATCGCCGCGCCGATGTCGCCGAGCCGCGCGCCCACCTTCGCCGCCTCGATGCCCGCGTCTAGGCTCGCGTAGGTCGTTTCCACCAGTTGGCGCACGTCTTGCGCGACCGGCTCGATCATCACCGTAATCGCCGCATCGCCCACCCAGTCGTCGAGCGTAACCCCGCAATCAATCGACAAGATATCGCCCTTCTTCAGCTTGCGGCCGTTGGGAATCCCGTGCACCACCTCGTGATTCAGCGACAGGCACAGAGACGCCGGAAAGCCATGATATCCCTTAAAAGTCGGCTTGCCGCCGCGGGCGCGAATAAACGCCTCAGCCGCCTTGTCGAGCTCGCGTAGCGTGACACCTTCTTGGGCCAGCCCGCGCAGCATCTTGAGCGTGTCGCCCACTACCGCGCCCGCTAGGCGCATCTTTTGTATCTGCGGTTCCGATTTGCGATTAACCACCAGCTGCCTCGTCGTCGTGTGCTTGCCGCGAGACCGCATTGGTAGCGCAACCCGCATACGCTACTGCCGCTGCGGCGCATGTGGCAAGAGCCAGAGGCAAAACCATGTGGTAAAACGCCAATCTTGCTCGCTGCGTGTGCTGCGGCTTCGCCGGGCGATCGCAGGACGATTTGACGTGCTGCCCCGGCATAACTATCGTCGCAGGCTTGGCGGCCATGCCCCGCCCCTGCGGAGTCCTTTCTTGACGTCTATCCCTGCGGTCGCCAGCCAGGCTGTAACCAGCGAAAACAACGCTGTTCTTGCGGTCCATGTGCGCGACTTGCTGCAGCGCGGCCGCTCCGCCGCTCCGCTCATGGCCCAGGCCGGCACCGCGCAAAAGCATCTCTTTCTGCAAAAAACCGCAGAATATCTGGTGGCTTGGCGCGATTCGCTGGCTGAAGTCAATCGTCGCGATCTGATCGAGGCCGAGCGGGCTGGTCGGCCGCAGGCCATGATCGACCGACTGCGCCTCGATATGCCGCGTTTGCAGGCCCTGGCCCAAGCCGTTCTCGACGTAATCGCCCTCGCAGATCCGGTCGGCGCGATCACGCGCGGCGAGCTTCGCCCAAACGGCATCGAAGTCCGCCGTCAGCGCATTCCGCTCGGCCTCATTGGCATCATCTACGAGGCGCGACCCAACGTGACGGTCGATGCCGCGATCTTGGCGCTGAAGGCCGGAAATTGCGTAGTACTTCGCGGCGGTTCAGAGGCCAAGCACACCAACGCGGCCCTGGTCGATCTGTTGCGCCAGGCCCTTGCTGCTGCCGACCTACCGCCCGATGCGGTGCAGGCGCCCGCGCACCTCGACCACCATGTGATTGACCTGCTCGTGTCGACGACGCCCGGTCTCGATGTGGTGATTCCGCGTGGCGGTACGGCCCTCATCGACGCGGTGAATCGCAGCGCGCGCGTGCCGGTGATTCAGCACTATCAGGGCATTTGCCACCAATTCGTCGAGGCGAGCGCCGACCTAGCGATGGCCGAAAGCCTTGCACTGAACGGCAAAACGCAGCGGCCAGGGGTCTGTAATGCGCTAGAGTGCTTGCTGATCGACGCCGCGATTGCCGCTACCGCCGTGCCGCAGCTGGTGGCTGCCCTGCACGCGGCCGGTGTCGAAGTACGGGGCTGTGCCGAAACGGTGGCCCGGGCCAACGGACTTGCGATCGCCGCCACGGAGGACGACTTCGGCTTCGAATTCCTAGACATGATCTGTGCGGTGCGGGTCGTCGCCGGCCTCAGCGGTGCGCTCGATCACATCGCCCGCTACGGCAGTCGCCACACCGAGGCGATCGTCACCCGCGATCTCGAGATGGCGCGCCGGTTTGTGGCCGGCATCGACGCGTCGTGCGTCGTCGTCAACGCCTCGACCCGCTTCAACGACGGCGGCAGCCTGGGTTTGGGCGCCGAGATTGGTATTTCAACAACTAAATTGCACGCTTATGGTCCTATGGGCCTCGAAGCGTTGACGGCCGAACGCTTTGTCGTATACGGCCAGGGCCAGGTGCGCACGTGACGCAGATTAAAAATTCAACGAGTTTCATTCCTACTATCGATCACTCGGCCGCCATGGCCCGGGCCGCCGCCGAGGCGATCTGGGACCTCAAGGGCTTCAACGTCGTCGCCATGCGTGTGCTCGAGATCGCGCAATACACCGATTACATGGTAGTTGCCTCTGGCACCTCGGACCGGCACGCGACAGCCATTGCGGACAACGTCGAAGAGCATCTGCAAAAGACCATGGGCGAAAAGCCGATCAGCGTCGAAGGTCGCACCTGGGGCCGTTGGGTGCTGCTCGACTACGGCAACTTGGTCGTGCACATCTTCCAGCGTCCCGTGCGCGAGTACTATCAGCTCGAGCGCCTGTACGCCGATGCGCCGCGTCTGCACCTCGACGAACCGAAGTGGATCGCCGAGGTTAGCCCCGACCAGTTGATCGAAGAGTCGTTCGACTACGCGGGCGAGCTGTGGAGCACCGCCGCCCTGCCCGAAGGCGCGGTCGACAGCCTCGACGATGAGGAATCCGACGACGAAACCGACGACGAAACCGACGCTTCCGACGAAGAATCCGACGACGACAGCGACGGCGCCCCCTAGCCGATCATGCGCATCGTCGTGGTCGCTCCCGGCCGCCCAACCCATCCTGCCGCGATCGCCTGGTGCGCCGATTTCCAAGAGCGCATCGCGCGCCTCGTGCCCTTTGAGCGCCGCGCCGGCAAGGCCATTCGCCGCACGCGCGCCGGGGTCGATGTCAGCGCCCGCGCGAAGGAATGCGACGGCCTTTTAGAGCTAATTCCACCACAAAGTCATGTGGTTCTGCTCGATATCGGCGGCCAGACCCAAAGCAGCGATCAACTGCTGCAGTGGCTGACCGCGCGCGCCGACCAAGGGGTTCGCGAGCTGTGCTGTGTGTTAGGCGGTCCCGACGGTGTCGACGATCGAGTCCGCTCCCGTGCCCAGTTGCGTCTTTCGCTCTCGCCGATGACCTTGCCGCACGACCTGGCCGAAGTCGTCCTGCTCGAGCAGATCTACCGCGGGCTGACCCGGCAAAAGGGCCTGCCGTACCACCGCTAGCTATAATATCGTGTTTAGAATCAACGCACTGGGCGCCCGTCTTGCCAAAGCGTCCTGGCCGCGATCGCCATAGCTTTCCGCCTACGGCGCCTTAGGCAGCGGCGGCACAGCCTGGGGCAACCGTCCGTGCCAGGCGTTCTCGTTGGTCAGGGGCGTCATCACACTGCTGCCGACCGGCATCGTATACACCTCAGAATCGCTCATGGTCCGCGCCGTGCCGTCCGGAATCGGCTGACCCTGTTCGGTTAGCGACGCCGACGCCGACAGCACAAAGTACTTGCGCTGCGGCGACATCGCCATCCACTCGATCACATGGTTCTTTGCCGAATTGTCCCGAGGATTGTTGGTCAGGTTCGCCCAGTCGCTGGGCTTCATCTCCGGACCGATCTTGGCCACCGGCAAGCTCATCACATCCGTCCACGCCTTGTTGCCCGTGCCGCCGCACTTCGAATACCCTACAAAATACACAGTACTACCATCGGCGCTGAACCACGGCTCGTACTTGATCTCGCCCTGCTGACCGGGCTGCAAGAATGGGCAGTAGCCCTGCAGGTACGCCCCTGCGCCTGCGCTGATCTCAACCAAATTTGCAAAGACTCCAGGTGCTTCCGACCCAACGTCGTATTTCCGCACCCGCTGCCAGCGATCCCAAACCGCAAACGCCACGATGGTCTTGCCGTCCATCGACACCGCCGCCGGATCGCTATCGTGGTACTCCGAGCTGCTGCCCACACACTTGACCCCATCGAAGTTCGGACAAATATAGTCCACTTTCGCCAGGTTACCTGCATGCCACACATACAGCGTCTGCGACCGGATCGTCGGCGTCAAGAACATTACGGTCGAAGCATCGGCGCTCACGCGGAAGTATCCTTCGTAGGTTGTGTCGCCGTTCACCACATCCTCGTCGGCGTCTGGCGCCATTCTCGTGAGCACGACATCGGCAAAATCCTCAGCGCCAAACGGGCCTTGGCGGTGAATGTCGTACTGGCACTTGCCCGTGCCCAGGCACTTCGCCTTCTGCGAGTAGAACAAGTACTTGCCGGCGAACGCCAAGTGCTTCACATCCTTCAGTGTTCCAAACTTGCCGATCTTCACGCTCAGGTCCGGCGCCACCGTCCCCAGGGCGTACGTATACAGCCCCTTGTCGTCCGACGGACCGGTCGCCACCATCATGTACTGCAGATCATCTGAAATAAAGCAGCCATACGAGCAGCTGTAACCGCCGGCATTGGCAAACGCCACCTTGGTCAGCTCGAGCGCAGGCAGGCTGGCATCCATAGGGCTCACGCCGGCCTTGAACTTGCCCGGTGCCGCCGACGCCGCCGCGTTGAAGTTCCCGCTCAGGATTTGATCATCGGGGTCCGTGCTGCCCGGAATCCGCGGAATATGCGAATACAACACCCAAAAGTCCTCATCCGGCTTGGTCGGCTCCTGCGAAACATCCGCCGCAACCGCGTCCGTCTTGGTCCCCTGGCCATCCTTGATGGCTGCCGCCCCGTCACCCACCACATCATTTTTCGTAGTATTTCCAGAGCTATCCAAAGTTTTCGTCTCATCTCCGGTCGACGAGCAACTGGCGATCGCGAGCAACCCGAGCCCTGCGGCCCATACGCGCAACTGGCTGTTTATATACCAATTCTTTCCTGCAAACATCGCGGTCTCCTTGTCGCGGGCCCGTGGTTCCCCGTGATCTCGTCGTCCAGGGAGGCAAGTAAGCCCCCAGGTGCCAGCTGCACCCTAGAAAACCCCAGCAGAAACGTCAACTAGCTGCCTGCCCGCCGCAGTCGCGCTTGCAACGCCTTCACCGCGATCGGCCAGGC